>CAZEAU010000001.1:0-246324 GCA_964510515.1 uncultured Actinomycetota bacterium
ACCGGGCCTCACCTTCCGTATGCGAACCGGTCCCTATGATGACACGCCCGGAAGAGCAGTTGCCACTCACCCCTGTGGGGCCACGTCTTGCGAAACCGAGGTAAAACCCCAGGTGCGAACTGGGAAGATAGCGAAGCAGGCAAAGAACAAGACCTGACCCCATCGGAAAACGTGGCCGCTTCGGGCGCGGTTTATTTGCGCCGGGGAAAAGGAGTATAGTGTTCGTATATCTAATAACGGAGAGACAGCGATGTCGGGAGACCCGGGGCCTAAGGAAATCCTTACCGTACCCAGAGGAGTGCGGGCGTACCCGCATGCGGGTCGTGACGGATGAGATCAGGGGCAGAGTATTTCTCTGTAGCGTACCTGGAGGTGGAGATGGAGATAGAGATCGGGTTGGGAAAATCGGGGAGAAGGGGTTACGGGCTCGACGACATATCCGTCGTCCCCTCGCGCCGGACCCGCGACGCAGACGATGTCGATATCGGCTGGGAGCTGGAAAAATATGAATTCAAGCTGCCCTTTCTGGCCTCGGCCATGGACGCTGTGGTCGACGTGGACATGGCCATCGCCATCGGGAAGCTGGGCGGGATGGCGGTGCTCAACCTGGAGGGGCTGCAGACCAGGTACGAGGACCCCGGACCCGTCTATGAGGAGATCGCGGCCTTGGGAAAGGAGGAGGCGACGCGCGGCATGCAGGGGCTCTATCGGGAGCCCATCAAGGAGGAGCTGATAGGCAGGCGCATCCGCGAGATAAAGGAGGGCGGGGCGGTCGCCGCCGCCTCCCTTACCCCTCAGCGGGTGGAGCAGTATTACCGCGTGGCCCTGGAGGCGGGCCTGGACGTCATGGTCATACAGGGCACGGTGATCAGCGCCGAGCACGTATCGTCGCGCAGCGAGCCCCTGAACCTGAAGAGGTTCATCGCCGAGCTGCCCATCCCGACCATCGTGGGAGGATGTGCGTCGTATTCCACCGCCCTGCACCTCATGCGTACGGGAGCGGTGGGGGTGCTCGTGGGGGTCGGTCCGGGAGCGGCATGCACCACCCGCGGGGTGCTGGGCATCGGGGTGCCGCAGGCGACGGCGCTGGCCGATGCGGCGGCGGCCCGTATCCGCCACCTCACCGAGACCGGGGTCTATGTCAACGTCATCGCCGACGGCGGCATGCGCACGGGGGGCGACATAGCCAAGGCCATCGCCTGCGGGGCCGACGCGGTGATGCTGGGCTCCCCGGTGGCCGCGGCCAGGGAGGCTCCCGGCCGCGGATATCACTGGGGTATGGCCACCTTCCACCCGGACCTGCCGCGCGGCACGCGGGTGAAGACGGAAGGGCGCTG
Source organism: uncultured Actinomycetota bacterium (assembly GCA_964510515.1). Classification (GTDB taxonomy): domain Bacteria; phylum Actinomycetota; class Geothermincolia; order Geothermincolales; family RBG-13-55-18; genus SURF-21. The sequence continues at coordinate 1,338 of CAZEAU010000001.1, forward strand.
GACCATCCGGGAGATACTGGTCGGCCCGGCGCACGAGAACGACGGCACGGTCAACCTCTTCGGGGCGCTGCGCACCTCCCTCGCCACCTGCGGATACGAGAACATCCGCGCCTTCCAGCGGGCGGAAGTGATGATCGCGCCCGCCGTACGCACGGAGGGAAAGGCCATGCAGTACGAGCAGGGCGTGGGCATGATCAAATAGGGACGCCATGCCATCGCGGGAACCGAACACGGAGGGGGAATGCAGTTGAGCGCCGACCCAAAGGAAAAAGTATTCGTGGTCGATTTCGGGGCGCAGCACGCACAGCTCATCGCGCGCAGGGTCAGGGAGTGCAAGGTGTACTCGGAGGTCGTCCCCCATGATATCTCCCCCACGGAGATAAGGCGGCGCGAAGCCTCGGCGCTCATCCTCTCGGGAGGGGCCTACGGGCCCTGCCGGGAAGGCGCCTCGTTCCCCGACCCCGGTATCTTCGCGCTGGGGATCCCCATCCTCGGCATCGGTTACGGGCATCAGCTGCTGGCGCGGGAGCTCGGCGGCAGGGTCGAGGCCACCGCCGTCCACGAGCACGGCAGGACGGACCTCAAGGTGAGCGGGGACGGCGTGCTCTTCGCGGGGATGCCCCTGGAACAGACGGTGTGGATGAATCATACGGGCAGCGTCGTGGAGCCCCCCCCGGGGTTCAGGGTCACGGCGAGCACGGGGGCATCGCCGGTGGCGGCCATGGAGGACGCGGAGCGCAAGTTCTTCGGGATGCAGTTCCACCCCGAGGCCATCCACACCCCCATGGGCATGGAGGTCCTCAAGAACTTCCTCTTCGCGGCGGCGGACCTGCTCCCCTCCTGGACCATGGTCTCCATCATCGAGAAGGCGGTGGAGGACATCCGCGCCCAGGTGGGGAAGGAGAAGATCATCTGCGGCCTCTCCGGCGGGGTGGATTCGGCCACGGCCGCGGTGCTGGTGCATAAAGCCGTCGGCGACCAGCTCACCTGCGTCTTCGTCGACCACGGCCTGCTGCGCAAGGGGGAGGCGGAGCAGGTGGAGGACAAGTTCAGGCGCCACTTTCGCATCAACCTTGTCCACGTCAAAGCGCAGGAGCGCTTTCTCGCCCGCCTGAAGGGGGTGAGCGAGCCCGAGGCCAAGAGGAAGATAATCGGCGAGGAGTTCATCCGCGTCTTCGAAGAGGTGGCGCGGGAGCTCAAGGACACGCCCTTCCTGGTGCAGGGGACACTCTACCCGGACATCATCGAGAGCGGCACGCGTGACGCCGCCGTGATCAAGTCCCATCACAACGTCGGCGGGCTTCCCGAAGACATGGACTTCACCCTGGTGGAGCCGCTGCGCGACCTCTTCAAGGACGAGGTGCGCATAATGGGAGAGGAGCTGGGCCTTCCGGAGGAGATCGTGTGGAGGCAGCCCTTCCCCGGCCCCGGGCTGGCTATCCGCATCATCGGGGAGGTCACGGCCGAGAGGCTCGATATGCTGCGCGAGGCGGACGACATCGTGGTGGGGGAAATAAAGCGCGCCGGCCTCTACCGGGAGATATGGCAATCCTTCGCCGTCCTCCCGGACATCAGGTCGGTCGGGGTGATGGGAGACGCGCGCACCTACGCCTATCCCATCATCGTGCGCGCGGTAACCAGCGAGGATGCCATGACCGCGGACTGGGTCCGTCTTCCCTATGAGGTCCTGGAGCGTATATCCAGCCGTATCATCAAGGAGGTGCGGGGGGTCAACCGCGTGGCCCTGGACATAAGCTCCAAGCCCCCGGCCACCATCGAGTGGGAATAGGCCCCGGGCCGGGGTCTATTCCCACCCGGCCGCTTCGTCGATGATGACGATGGCCGCCCCGGCCGCCAGTTGCCCTCGGGCTGCCTCGTCCCTCCGCCGTCTCGCGCACGCAATCCGGGGGCCCGGATCCGCTTCTGGGGATCGCGGCCGCTGCCGCAGCCCAGGCGGATCGCGCCGGCGCACTCCCCCGGCGTCCCGCAACGTCCTGTAATATAGTCATCGCAGGGAGGTCAAGAGAACATGGAACAGGGAGTGCGGCGGTGAGCGTGAAGAGCGAGAAAGCCATCCTCGAGGATCTGAATCCCGAGCAGCGGGAGGCGGTGCAGCACCTCGAGGGCCCCCTGCTCATCCTGGCGGGGGCGGGAAGCGGCAAGACCCGTGTGCTCACCCGCCGCGTGGCGCTGCTCGTGGCCGACAGGGGCGTGGACCCCGGAAGCATACTCGCCATCACCTTCACCAACAAGGCGGCGGAGGAGATGCGGGGAAGGATATATCGCCTGGTGGGGCCCCGCGCCGGCGCCATCTGGATCTCCACCTTCCACTCCGCCTGCGTGCGCATACTGCGCCAGGAAGCCGGGCGCCTGGGCTACCGCAGGAACTTCGTCATCTACGACGACGACGACCAGCTGCGCATGATCGCGCGCATCGTGCGCGATATGGAACTTGACCCCAAGCGCTATCCACCGCGCCTGCTGCGTTCTCTCATCGAGGGCGCCAAGAACGAGATGGTTGACGCCGACACCTATCGCGCCCGCATCAGGGACGAACTCACCGAGGTCGCGTCGGAGGTCTATGCGGCATACCAGGCGCAGCTGCTGCGCAACAACGCCATGGATTTCGACGACTTGCTGCTCAACACCGTCGCCGTCCTCGAGCTCTACCCCCCCCTGCTGGAGCACTATCAGCAGCGCTTCAGCCACATCAGCGTGGACGAATACCAGGACACCAACCCCGCCCAGTACCGCCTGGTGAAGCTGCTCTCCTCGGCTCACCGCAACCTCTGCGTGGTGGGGGACGACGATCAGGGCATCTATTCCTGGCGCGGCGCCGATGTGCGCAACATCCTCGAGTTCGAGAAGGATTACCCGGAGTGCAAGGTGGTCAGGCTGGAGCGGAACTACCGTTCCACGCGGGCCATCCTGGAGGCGGCGTGGAGCGTGGTCTCCCTCATCCCCGGGCGCAGGGAAAAGAAACTGTGGACGGAGCGCGAGCAGGGGGAGCCCATCAAGTACTTCTTCGCCAACTCCGGGAGCGACGAGACGGCGTTCGTGGCGCTGGAGATAAACCGCCTGCTAGAGGCGGGCGCATACGGGCACCGGGACCTGGCGGTCTTCTACCGCACCAACGCGCAGTCGCGACCCTTCGAGGAGATGTTGCTGCGCTTCGGCATACCCTACAAGATCGTGGGAGGGTTCAAGTTCTACGAGCGCAAGGAGGTCAAGGATGCCCTTGCCTACCTCAAGTTTCTCCTTAACCCCGACGACGCGGTGAGCCTGCGGCGCATCGTCAACGAGCCCAAGCGGGGGATCGGCGACACCACCCTGGCTCGCCTGGAGTCCTTTGCCCGCTCACAGGGGCTCGGGCTGGGGGAGGCGATGCGGCGCGCGGAGGAGGTGCCCGGCCTGGGGACGGCCGCCCGCGGCAAGCTGGCGGCGTTCGTCGATCTGGTGGATGGGCTGAGCGCTGAGATGGAGCGGAGCAGCCCGCCTGAGCTCCTGCAGATGGTGCTGGAGCGCAGCGGCTACTTGGAGGCTCTGGCGCGGGAGGGGAGCTTCGAGGCAGAGGGCAGGGCGGACAACCTGCAGGAACTGAGCAACGCCGTGGTGGAGTTTGCCGCCCTCAACCCGGAAGCCGGCCTGGATGCCTTCCTGGAGCGCGTCTCGCTGGTGGCCGAGATAGACCTCTACGACGAGGAGGAGGGGGCGGTGACCCTCATGACCCTGCATAACGCCAAGGGGCTGGAGTTCCCGGTGGTCTTCATCGTGGGCATGGAGGACGGCGTCCTGCCGCATATGCGCTGCATGGGGAGCATGGAGAGCATGGAGGAGGAAAGGCGGCTCTTCTATGTGGGGGTGACAAGGGCCAGGGACATCCTCTATCTCAGCGGCGCCGCCTACCGTTCCCAGTACGGCAACCTCAAGCTGAGCCCGGAATCGAGGTTCGTGCGGGACATCCCCCGCCGGCACCTGGAGGTGGTCAGGAGAGAGGGCGCCGCGGCGGAGAGCCCGGGCGAACGCCTGGGGACGGAGGATGAGGGGGCCCCGGCTTCCTCCTTCCGCGTCGGAGACAGCGTGCTCCACGATGCCTTCGGCGAGGGGGTGGTCACGGGCATGTCGCGGAGCCGGAGCGGCACCGAGGTCACCGTCAATTTCCCCGCGGCGGGAGAGAAGCTGCTGCTGCTCAAGTACGCCCCCCTGCGCAAGGCATAATTCAGCGGGCCATCCTCATCGCTTTGAGCAGGTTCTCCGCCGCCCGCGTGCCGGCCCTGCGCATGACCTCGAACTGGGTGGCGAGGGGTAAGGAGAAGTTCTCGTCCACCGGCTCCGCGCCGGCGTCGAAGGCCTCCAGGCCTGCACCGGAACCGCGGCTCACGATGCGGTTTTCCCGGTTGCTGAGGAGGAAGGCGCTTACCTGGACGTACGCGAAGCCGGCGTCATCCCCGCCGCCCGGGGTGTGCGGGCGAGGGTAACGAAAGAAGAAATAGCCTATCTCCGGCAGGAAGAGGTACTCAGGGTCGTAGCGGTTCTGGATGATCATGAAGAGCTCGGTGGGCATATCGGCGGCCTCGGATGCCACCCGCTCCACCTCGCTCGGGTCGGGGATATCGTAGAAGCCGAGGGGCCTCAGAATGCCCCACACGATATCGGGGAGCATGCGCTCCGCCTCGGCGAAATAGGCTTCTTTGCGGTTGACGATAAGGCGCGGTTTCTCCAGGCCGCCGAACATGTGCATCTGGCATCCGATGGCCTGGGAGGGCAGCAGCACACCGTCCCTTTCCACCATCTTGCGGTGTTCCCCGAGCGCGTCGAGGTCCTCCCCGCTCTCCACGAAAGGCATGATCACCACGCGCATCAGGGGCCTCAGCTCCGCCCCGCAGGAGGCGCAGAATCCGGCCTGGTCGCCGTCCGCGGTCAGGCAGCGGGGGCAATACGATCGTGGCGGCACCTTCCCTCCTCTCGTAGAATCATATCGTCCCGGCCAAGCCCTCACTTGAATCGAGTTTCGCGGCCGCCGCTTTGCCCGCCTGGCGGTTACAGTCGCAGGGAACGGTGTTATAATATGTTGGCGTTTTCCGGCATTATGTCGATTTCGGCGATACCTGTTGTGCGGACAGCCGCGTCGGCGCGGCGGTACGCAAGGATGCGAGCAGCAAGGAGGTCGATCCCAGGGTGCTGATACCTTATCTTGACAAGGCTCCGCGGGTCTCGCCCGCGGCCTTTCTGGCGGAGGGGTCCCGACTCATCGGGGATGTGCGGGTCGGCGCCAACGCCAGCATCTGGTTCAACGCCGTCCTCAGGGCGGACCGCGGCACGATCGCGGTGGGGGACCATACGAGCATTCAGGACTGCTGCGTCCTGCACGGCCCGGTCAGCGTCGCCGACCACGTCACCTGCGGGCACGGCGCCATCCTGCACGGCGCCACCATCGAGAGCAACTGCGTCATCGGCATGAATTCCGTCGTCCTCGACGAGGCCGTGATCGGTCACGGCAGCATAGTCGCGGCGGGAGCGGTGGTGCCGCAGGGGATGAAAGTCCCCCCCCGCAGCATGGTGGCGGGGGTCCCGGCCAGAATCATCAAGGAATTGCCCGAGGACAACGAGGCGCTGTTGCGGGAGATGGCGACGGCCTATTTCGAGTACGCGCGGCCGCATACGACCCGGACGTAGTAGATTCGCAGAAACGGAGGAGGGAGACGTATGGAAGTATTGGACAAGCAGCGGAGGGTATATGTGCTCGGCGGGGGCATATCCAAATTCGCCGCGGAGCGCGTGGACGGAAACATGCGCGACTGGATCAACGAGGCGGTGCTGGAGGCCCTGGAGGATTCGGGGACGAGGATCGAGGACATCGAGCACTCCACCACCAGCTACTTCAGCGACCATTTCGACAAGCAGCTCAAGGCGGGCGCCATCTTCCACGACAACATCGGCATGTGCCCCAAGCCTAACGTGCGCGTGGAGGGCGGCGGCGGCACCGGGGGGCTGGCCATCCGCAACGCTTACGCCTACATCAAGGCGGGCCTCTGCGATTCCATGGTCGTCTTCGGCTCGGAGAACATGGGTCGGCATGTCCCCTCGGACGTGGCCCAGCAGTTCATCGCCCTGGCCTCCGACACCGACTGGGAGGTACAGGTGGCGGGCTTTTACATCGCCTACTACGCCCTCATGATGGTCGCCCACATGGAGAAGTACGGCACCAAGGAAGAGCAATTCGCCAGGGTCAGCGTGAAGAACCACCGCAACGCCATGTACAACTCCAAGGCCCACTACCCCATGGACATCACCGTGGACGATGTCATGAACTCCAGGATGATCACCTACCCCTACAAGCTGCTTGACAACTGCCTGCTCTCCGACGGCGCCGCCTGCCTCATCTTCGCCAGCGAGGAATGGGCCAAGAAGCACAGCACCACCTGGGAGAAGAAGCCGACCATCGAGCTGACCGGGACGGGATGCGGCACCGACTTCATGCGCCTGGCCGACCGCCCCTACCCCGAGCCGGGCATACTCCATTTCCGCGGCAAGCAGGTGGGCGCCGAGATGGCCTACAAGATGGCCGGCGTCAAGGACCCGCTCAAGGACTTCGACTGCTTCGAGGTGCATGACGCCTACACCGGCGTGGAGCTGGTCTCCTACGAGGACCTGGGCTTCTGCAAGCCGGGCGAGAGCGGCAAGCTCATGGAGAAGGGCGTCTTCGAGGTAGGGGGCGAACTCCCCACCAACACCTCCGGGGGCCTCATCGGTTTCGGGCACCCGGTGGGCGCCACCGGGATCGCCCAGGGAGTCGAGGTGCTGCGCCAGCTGCGCCAGGAGGCCCATCCCAAGCGCCAGGTGGAGCTGAACGCCAAGCGCGGCGGCATGGATTCCCACGGCGGCACTGGCACCTTCTGTGCTATCAACATCTTCGAGAGGAGGGATTGACATGGGACTGGACCAGATCAGGAATCTCATGGAGGTCTATACGGCGGAAGATCCCATGCCCTTCGACCATCCCGAGGGCGACCCCTGGGCCGATTTCCGCGAGGTCATGCGCATCGAGTGGAAGATGGACTTCACCTACAAACACGTGCTCGGCAAGTATTCCAAGTTCTTTATCGAGCTCGCCAACAAGAAGTTCGTCACCACGGAGTGTAAGAACTGCGGCAAGGTGTGGGGCATCCCGCGCCCGCTGTGTTCCGACTGCATGAGCATCTGCAGGTGGAAGGAACTGCCGGGCACCGGCACCCTGGAGAGCTACTCGGTCTCGAATTTCGTTCCCGCTTTCATGAAGGTGGAGATCCCCTACGTGCTGGCCATCGTCAAGCTGGACGGCGCCGATACCCCCTTCACCCACCAGCTCAGGAACTACGGCGACTCGGTGGACGAGATCAAGATGGGCATGAGGGTCAAGGCGGTCTACACCGACGAAGAAGTGGAACACCCCATCCTGCTCATGCATTTCGAGCCCGCATAAGGCGCCGCCGCGGCGGCGGGCGGACTCGGGGTTATAAAAAGGACCAGAGGGGGAGGCGTCGCCTCCCCCTCCTCTGTGCGCCGGGCATCGGCCCACGGGGCCCCGGCGCCCGCGCCTGGGGGGGGCGGGGCTGCCGGGGGCGGCGGAATTCTTATATAATCCCATGGGGAGCACGCGGCCTTCTCCGGCGCAGCGCCGATCGGGAAGAACGCTACGCAACGAGTCCAGGTAAGGCAGGGAGCAGGAAACGAGGCAGGTGATGAGTTTGCTGTACGAGCTCGATGGCGAGAAGAGGCTGTTTCGCAAGACGGTGAGGGATTTCTCGGAGCGGGAGATACGTCCCCAGGTCGAACATCTCTGGGAGACGGGGGAGTTCCCCTACGATATCGTGCGCAAGATGGGGGAGCTGGGCATCCTGGGCATACCCTTCCCGGAGGAATACGGCGGCTCCGGGGGCGACTACCTGGCCTACGCCATCGCGGTGGAGGAACTGGCGCGCGTGGACGGCTCCTGCGCCATCACCGTGGAGGCGCACATCTCCCTCGGCACCAGCCCCTTCCATTACTACGGCTCGGAGGAGCAGAAGCGGGAATGGCTGGTGCCGCTGGCCCGGGGCAAGATGCTGGCATCGTTCGGCCTCACCGAGCCGGAGGCCGGATCCGACGCGGGCAATACCCAGACCAGGGCGGAGCTCTCGGGGGGCGAGTGGGTGATCAACGGCACCAAGTGTTTCATCACCAACCCCGGGACGGAGATGAGCGGGGTGGTGACCATCACCGTGGTCACCGGCATCCGCCCCAACGGCAAGAAGGAGATATCCAACATCTTCATCCCCAAGGGCACCCCGGGTTACAATATCGCCCCCAAGTACAGGAAGATGGGCTGGCACGCCTCGGATACGCGCGAACTCAGCTTCGACGATTGCCGTGTGCCCGAGTCCAACCTCATCGGCGGCAGGGGGGAGGGGTTCAAACAGTTCCTCGATTGCCTGGACGGTGGCCGCATCGCCATCGCCGCCCTCGCCGTGGGGACGGCGCAGGGGGCTTTCGAGGAGAGCGTGAGCTATGCGCGGGAGCGCAAGCAGTTCGGGAAGCCCATCGCCTCCTTCCAGGCCATACAGTTCAAGCTCGCCGATATGGCCACCGAGATCGAGTTGGCCCGCGACATCACTTACAAGGCTGCGGCCATGCGTGACGCCGGCGTGCCCCACACCAAGGAAGCCGCCATGGCCAAGCTCTTCGCCTCGGAGATGTGCATGCGCGCCACCACCCAGGCCGTACAGGTGCACGGCGGATACGGCTATATGGACGAATATGCCGTATCCCGCTTCTTCCGCGACGCCAAGATACTGGAGATAGGCGAGGGCACCTCGGAGGTGCAGCGCATGGTCATTGCCCGCGAACTGGGCCTGAGATGATAGCCGTATTCACCGTAGTAATCGCCGGGAAGAGGAGGACGAGATGAAGGAAACCGTGGTTGTGAGCTCAGCGAGGACCCCCTTCGGCAGGCTGGCGGGAGCGCTCAGGGACTTCAGCGCCCAGGACCTGGGCGGGCTGGCCATTGCCGAGGCGGTGAAGCGGGCCGCCCTGGATCCCGCCCTGGTGGACTGCGTGATCATGGGGCAGGTGATCACGGGCGGGCAGGGCCAGATAACGGCGCGCCAGGCGGCCGTCAAGGGGGGCATCCCCAAGGAGAAATGGTGCATCAACGTGAACAAGGTGTGCATCTCCTCCATGTCCGCCCTGGAGATGGCGGATCAGATGATAAAGCTGGGCCAGGCGGAGATACTGGTGGTGGGCGGCCAGGAATCCATGACCAACGCTCCCTATTTCATCCCCAAGGCGCGCATGGGATACCGTATGGGCAACGGCGTGCTCGTGGACGGCATGATACACGACGGGCTGTGGGATGCCTTTGAGAACGTGCACATGGGCAAGGGTTCGGATAAGTGGGCGAAGCATTACGGCATCACGCGGGAACAGATGGACATGCTGGGAGCGCGCAGCCAGCAGAGGGCCGCGGAGGCCGCCGCGGCCGGACGTCTGGCCGAGGAGATCGTCGCGGTGGAGATACCCCAGAGAAAGGGCGACCCCGTCATCTTCGACCGGGACGAGGGGATAAGGGCGGACACCACCGTGGAGGCGCTGGCCAGGCTCAAGCCCGCCTTCAACAAGGAGGGCGCGGTTACCGCCGGCAACGCCTCCCAGATAAACGACGGTGCATGCGCGGCCGTGGTCATGAGCGCCGACAAGGCCGTGGAGATGGGGCTGGAGCCGCTCTGCAGCGTGGTCTCATACGGCTGGAACGCCGGCGAGTTCGCCGACCTCCATCCCTGTCCCGCCCTCTCCATCCTGGACGCGCTGGACAAGGCGGACATGAAGGTGGACGACCTCAAGCTGCTGGAGATCAACGAGGCCTTCGCCAGCGTGACCTGGCGCTCGGCCGAACTGCTGGGCCTGGACCCCCGCACCATGGAGAACATAAACGTCAACGGGGGAGCCATCGCCTTTGGCCATCCCGTGGGCGTGAGCGGTATCCGCATCATCACCACCATGGCCTACGAGCTGCGCCGCAGGGGCGGCGGATACGGAGCCGCGGGCATTTGCGGTGGCGGCGGGCAGGGGGACGGCATGGTCATCAAGGTCGCTTGAGGCCGAGTTGCCCCCGCTCGAGCCGCGGCGGGGAGGAGTGGGCAACGGCAACTGCCGGGCGGCTGCCGCGGGGGAGTGGAGTACCCCGGCATGATGTCTTAGGAGGGTAAGATGTATGAACTGAGCCAGGAACAGAAGATGCTGCAGCAGACCGTGCGCCAGCTGGCCAGGGAGAAGGTCGAGCCACGCGCCATGGAGATCGATGCCAGCGGAGAATACCCCTGGGACATGTTCGAACTCTTGCGCGACAACGACCTGCTGGCCCTGTGCTTCCCCGAGGAGCTGGACGGGGTGGGCGCGGATCTCCTCGCCATCTGTATCGCCATCGAGGAGCTGGCCAAGGTATGCGCCAACACCAGCCTCATCCTCGGGGTGTGCAAGCTGGGCTCCCAACCCCTGATGCTCGCGGCCAGCGACGAGCAGCTCAAGAAGTATATCCCTCCCCTGGCACGGGGAGAGAAGCAGTGCGCCTTCGGCCTCACCGAGCCCGCGGCGGGCTCCGACGCCGCGGCCATGACCACGCGGGCGGTGAAGAAGGACGGCGTTTACGTCGTGAACGGCCAGAAGTGCTTCATCACCAACGGCGGCATCGCCGACACCTACTCCATTTTCGCCAAGACCGACGAGAGCTCGGGGGTCAAGGGCATCTCGGCCTTCATCGTGGAGAATGACTATCCCGGGTTCGGCGTCGGCAAGATCGAGCACAAGATGGGCATCAGGGGCTCGCAGACCTGCGAACTCCACTTCGAGGACATGGAGGTTCCGGCGGAGAACCTGCTGGGCAGGGAGGGCGAGGGCTTCAAGATCGCCATGATGACCCTGGACCGCACCCGCCCCTCCATCGGGGCGCAGGCCCTGGGCATCGCCGCGGGGGCCCTGGAGCACGCCGTCACCTATGCCAAGGAGAGGGTGCAGTTCGGCGCCCCCATAGCGCGCCTGCAGGGCATACAGTTCATGCTCGCCGACATGGCCATGCAGGTGGAGGCGGCGCGCCAGCTCGTCTATTATTCGGCCGCCCTGGTGGAGAGCGCCGGCCGCGAGGCCTCCGGGGTGTCCGCCATGGCCAAGTGCTTCGCCTCCGACGTGGCCATGAGGGTCACCGTGGACGCGGTACAGGTGCTGGGCGGATACGGCTACATGACGGAATATCCCCTGGAGCGCATGATGCGCGATGCCAAGATCACCCAGATTTACGAGGGCACCAACCAGGTGCAGCGGGTGGTCATCGCCAGGCACCTGCTGGGCTGAGGCGTCCGGGGGGCGCGGCCGCCGTACGCGGCCGTCCCCGACCATGCTCTTCGCCGGGCGCCCGGTCCCGTGGCGCCGGGGGGAGGCTGGGCTGAGGCGCCCGTTGCCTTGCGGCGGCGGGCGCCTCGCCTTTCCCCCCTCCTCCCGGCGCGAGCAGCGCCGATAGCGGCCTCCAGCCTGTATTTGACAGCAGATTGGAATGGTGTTAATCCTTACTTATGGCTGCTGCGCTGGGGGGAGACTTGGAGACAATCTGCTGCGCCTTTTCCTGCCGAGCACTGAACCCGAGAGGTGAGGTGCACGGGAGGGGAACCCTGGAGAAGGAGCGTTGCGCCTTTCCCTGCCCGGCAGTGCTGGTGAGAGATAGTGAGGGGTGAAAAGGGGGGTCTCGGCATGGAAACGGGTTTCTTCGACAGGGTCGAGCAGATCGAGCTGGATTGGTCTGGCAAGAAATGGCTTCTGCCTATATTCTACCGCTCGGCCAGGATGTTCACGCTGGTGCTGCCGGCGAGATATACGGTGCTGAGAAAGATGCTCCCGGACGTGCGCCTGAGGCCGGCGCAGCTCATGCCCGGCATCGGGGCCGTGCACCTCACCGCCTTCGAATACTACGACACCGACGTGGGGCCCTATAACGAATTCGCCATCGGCATCCTTATCAACAACCCGAACCTCATGGCCGTGCCCGCTTACAACCTCTCGCGGCAGCTGGTGCAGAACCAGTACTACACCTTCATCCACCACCTGCCCGTGACCACCGAGCTGGCGCTGAGGGCGGGCATTGATTTCTACAACTATCCCAAGCTCATCTGCTCCATCGATTTCGAGGATACGGGCGACTGGGTCGCCTGCAGCCTGGCCGAGGGCGGCGAGACGATATGCCGCCTCAAGGGGCGCAAGCTCTCGGCGGGCAGGAGCGGGATCATGAAGTTCTTCTGCCAGCTCTACGACGAGGACCAGCCCCAGCAGGCGGAGATGAAGATAAACGCCCGGCGCTACAGCATCATGCAGGGCCCGGGGAATGCGGGGCTGGAGCTGGGGGAGACACACGCTTTCGCGCGCGAGCTCAAGCAGGCCGTCTTGACCGAGATGCCCTTGCTCTACATATACGTCCCCGACCTGCAGGCCATACTCTACGGTCCCGAGCACCTCTCCTTCACCACCATCATGAACCTGGCCAGAACGGGGCTGGGCGTGGACATGGCGAGGGTGGGAGAGTTGGTGGCGCAGGAAGGGCGGCGGTGATGGCGAGATGATGGACGGCGATGTCTCCATCGCGGCGGTACGTTCTCGCCTCCTCGCCGAGCACCCGTTCCTGGAGGAGATACGTAAGCGGAGGCCGCTCTACTTCGAGAAGCTGGCCCGGGGGGTGAGGGACTGTGCCGAGTTCAATCAGCGCCATGTGCTCCCGGCGGCCCTCGAGCTCGACCGGCGCCTGGAAAAGGACCATACCTACGAGGCATGGGATATAGTGCGGGGGGGGATGGAGTATCGCTTCCTCTCCCTCATCATCCCCAAGCTGGTGGGCGGGCTCGGGGGACTGGCCACGCTCTACGCGCTGGTCATGGAGGAGATGTGCTCGGCCTGCCCCGGCGTGGCCAACATATTCGGCGCCCATTCGCTGGGCATAGCCCCCCTGCTTGTCGCGGGCTCGATATCGCACTGGGAGACCACCCTGCGCGAGGTCGCCGACGGCGAGAAGAAAGGCGTTCCCATCATCATGGCCCTGGCGATAACCGAGCCTTCGGCCGGCACCGACGCCGAGGAGCCGCATTTCCTCTCCGGGGCACGGCTTTCCATGCAGGCGAAAAAGGTCTGCGGCGGTTACGTGCTCAACGGGCGTAAGTGCTTCATCTCCAACGGCTCCATTGCCAGGTATATCTGGGTGACCGCCGCCATCGACCGCCGGCACCCCGCCGAGAGCTGGACGGGCTTCCTGGTGGACCGGGAGATGGAGGGCTTCTCGGTGGCGCGGGTGGAGGAGAAGATGGGCCAGAGGGCCTGTCCGGCCGCGGAGCTGGCCTTCGAGGACTGCTTCGTGCCCGACGAGAACGTGGTGGGGTTCGAGGGGGACGGCATGCAGCCGGGCACGCTGCTCACCATGGCCGGCTCGCGGGCGCCCGTCGGCGCCATCGGCACCGGCATCGCCCGGGGCGCCTACGAATGGTTTCTCAGGTGGGCGAAAAGGCCCCGGGGGGGGCGGAAGCCCCTGCAGGAGCAGGGGGTGCAGATGGCGCTCGCCGACATGCGTGCGCACATCCATTTTGCACGTTGGGCTTATCTGAGCGGGGCGCTGGCCTTCGACAATTCCCTGGGGGCGGTGATGAACGGCGTGGCGCTCACCTCCCTGAGGCTGCTCCCCAAGGCGGTGCGCACCTCCAGGCCGTTCTACCGCTTCTTCCTCTCCAGCCCCGGCAAGCAGATGAGCGCCCTGCTCATGAGCCTCTACACCTCCAACCAGGCGCTGACCCGCTCCCTGGCCTTCTCATCGCTGGCGAAGTTCGCCGGGGGGGACGCGGCCATGTTCGTGACCTCGCTCGCCCTGGAGTACATGGGGAGCGAGCCGTGCGAGGAGAAGCTGTGGGTGGAGAAGGCCTTCAGGGACGCCAAGCTCACGCAGATATATGAGGGCACCAACCAGCTCAACCGGCTGACCCTCTTCATGACGGATATCGAGCGCAGCCTGGCGGTCGAGCTCCATAAACCCCTGCGGCGCGCATACGGCGCAGAGGGGGTGGTCTAGATGGCGGAGGCGCACGGAGCGGGGATGGAGATGGAGAGCCGCATGCTGCGCGAGAGCGTAGCCGATTTTCGCAGGCGGGCAATAGACGAGAGGGCGAGGCGGCTGGACGAGGAGGCCGCGTCGGGCGTGGCCGAGGAGCTTTTCGCCAAGCTGGCGGGGATGGGGTTGACGGCGTCCCTGCTCAGCGAGGAGGCGGGCGGGCAGGGGGCGGACCTCTACTCGTTCTGCCTGGCGCTGCAGGAGGTGGCGCGGGGCTCGGCGGGGCTGGCGGCTCTACTGCTCTCCCACAACCTGGCGCTGTGGGCCGCGGAGAGAGCGGGGGCGGGGGGCGCGGAGAAGGGGCTGGAGTGGGGCGGAGCGCGGTACGCGGCCGCATGGCCCGCCACTTGGGAGGGGGGCGGGGCCCGGGCGGCTTTCGTGCCCGGAGGCGCCGCCGCGGCGCGCATCGTCTTCGTCGGCGCCGATGGCGACGTGCGCGTGGCCGAGCCCGGGGAAGGCCTGGCCGTCGAGGAGATAGAGTGGCCGCTGGGCTGGAGGGCGTCCCGGCCCGCGCTGGCGGTCCTCGAGACCGCGAGGGACCCCGACGGCGTCCTGGAGGATGGCGTGCGGGAGCTGGAGGCCGTGGCGCTGGCGGGGGTGAGCGCCACGGCGCTGGGCATCTCTCGACACGCTTACGAACAGGCGCGCTCGTATGCGAGCGAGCGCTGGCAGGGGTGCGACTACATAATCAACCACCAGCAGATAAGGCTGATGCTGGCCGCGATGCTGGCGGGGATCGAGGCGGGCGAGGCGGCGCTCAGGCAGGTGCTGTCCCCGGGGGAGGGCGGGGCCATCGCTTCACCGGGGCTGCGCGCGGTCAAGCTGCAGGTCTGCGACCATGCCCTGCAGGACGCGACCGATGCCGTGCAGATACACGGCGGCTACGGTTACATGCGCGATTACGGCATGGAGCTGCTCATGCGGGACGCCAAGGCCTGCCAGGTGTACCCGAGGACGCCGCGCGAGGAGCTGCTCTCCCTGTTGGAATGACGCATTCTTCCGGGGCGGGGCGCCGTGAGGGGTCGCGGGCAAGCTTCTCGCGGGCAAGGCCGCACAGCAGCGAAGCCAAGGGGCCGTCCGGGGCGGCGTAGAGGAAAGGAGTGGGGGGATGAGGGTGATAGCGCTGGGAGGAGCGGGCATGATGGGGCGTTTCGCGGTCAGGGACCTGGCCGCGAAGGAGAGCGTGGAGGAGCTCGTGGTCGCGGACTACGACCTCGCCGCGGCCGAATCCCTGGCCGGAGAGCTGGGGGGCAAATGCAGGGCGCTGAAAGTGGACGCCAACGACCACGCCGGCATGGTGGAGGCCGTCCGCGGTTTCGACGTGGCCATGGGGACCGCCGGGCCTTTCTACAAGTACGAGGGAAAGATGGCCAGGGCCTGTATCGAGGCCGGCGTCGACTACGTGAGCATCTGCGACGACTACGATGCGGCGGCGGAGTTCATGGAGCTGGATGCGCAGGCAAGGGCGGCCGGGGTGACGGCCATAACGGGGGTGGGATGGACCCCCGGCACGACCAGCGTCCTGGCGCGCCTGGGCGCGGAGCAGCTGGACGAGGTGGACGTGATCGCCACGGCGTGGGCGAGCCACGCCGCCGATACCGCCGGCAAGGCGGTCACCCTGCATTACATACACGCGGTCACGGGGATGGTCCCCACCTATTGCGGCGGCCGCATATCCTGGATAGCGGCGGGCTCGGGCAAGGAGCAGCTGCGCTTCCCCGAGCCCGTGGGGACCATCAACGTCTTTCACGCCGGGCACCCGGAGCCCGTCACCATCCCCCGCTACATCGATGCGCGCACGGTCAGCCTCAAGGGCGCCCTGGTGGAAGGATATCTCGTGGCGCTGACCAATATACTGGTGAAGCTGCGGCTCACGAACACGGAGAGGAAGAAGGACCTCCTTGGCGGCTTCTTCAACAAGATCCTTCCCTACCTGGGGAGCATCGGCAGGCCGCCGGAGACCGGCTCCGCCAGCCGTGTCGATATCACCGGGAAGAAGGACGGCAAGTGGGTCCACCTCGCCTACGGTGCCGTCGCCCACATGGACGCCATAACCGGCCTGCCCGCCTCCATCGCGGTGCAGATGGTGGGGGAGGGGCTGGTGGCCGGGAAGGGAGCTCTCGCCCCCGAGGCATGTCTGCCCCCCCGCGAATTCCTGAGAAGGCTGGCACAAGGCGGAGTGCGCCTCTATCAGGGCGACGACATGACAACGCCCCTTGTAGCGTAAGGGAGCACAGCGCGCAGATACCGCTGCCGCCCCCCGCCGCGCCGCGGGATGGCCGCGCCCTCACCCGCACCCGGCGCGGCGGCGGCATGGGTTGCGGGGGGGGCGGGCTCCTCCGTGTGGTAGGATGTGGCTGACAGCAGAGCGACGCAGCCGTTGAGGCCGGCCCGAGGAGGACGCCATGAGCAAGGGGAGGTTCGAGGCCGCCGTCGCCGTGTTGGCTTTCGCCCTGGTGTGCCTGCCCCTCTTCTTCTCCCCGGGCATGGGGGGCGATGCCGCCGCCGCTGAACTGCCCTGTACCTGGTATTTTGCGGAGGGCACCACCCGGGAGGGTTTCCATGAGTACATCTCCCTGCAGAACCCCGGCAGCGTAACGGCTGTCGTCACCATCGACTACATGACCAACGAAGGAGCCAGGGGTCCCTTCGC
The DNA here is from genome assembly GCA_964510515.1 of uncultured Actinomycetota bacterium. Lineage (GTDB taxonomy): Bacteria > Actinomycetota > Geothermincolia > Geothermincolales > RBG-13-55-18 > SURF-21. The sequence goes on from CAZEAU010000001.1 coordinate 18,134, forward strand.
GCTCGAGGTGCCTGCGGTGTCGCGGAGCACGGTGTTCGTCAACGGATACCTGGAGCCGGGGCTGGACGTGTCGGCAAGGGTGCGAAGCGACCTGGGGCTGACGGCGGAGCGCCCCATGTATTTCGACTACAAGGGGAAGTGGAAGGGCGGGCACGTGGTGGAGGGGGTCGCGGAAGCCGGACGGGAGTGGTATTTCGCGGAGGGAACCACGCGGCCCTGTTTCGAGGAATGGCTGTGCATACAGAACCCGCAGGCCGAGGACCTCGACGTCACGGTGACTTATTTTACCCCGTCGGTGGTGGACTTCGAGACCTACAGGGTTCCGGCCGGTTATCGCTACACCGTGGACGTGAACCACGAGGTGGCTCGGCTGTGGCCGCATGAACCCGCACAGGACGTGGGCATCAAGGTGGGGGCGGCGGAGGGAATAATCGTGGAACGCCCCATGTATTTCGCCTATAAGAACGACTGGGAGGGCGGCCACGTCGTGGCCGGGGAGACCTCGCCCGGCAAGGAGTGGTACCTGGCCGAGGGATGCTGCGCCTGGAACTTCGAGACCTGGATATGCATGCTCAACCCGGGGGATGAGCCAGCGCAAGTGAGCATCGATTACCGCCGCGAGGACGGCGCCGCCCTCCCCTCGCAGAAAAAGGACCTGGCGGGGAAATCGCGCGGCACCATCTACGTCAACGAGGTGGCGGGGAGGGGCGAGTTCTCCTTTCACATCACTTCCGACCGGCCCATCGTGGTCGAGCGGCCGATGTATTTCTCCTACCGCTATGCATGGGACGGCGGGCATGACAACCTGGCCCTGGATCGCGCCGCGGCCGAATGGTATCTGGCGGAGGGAAGCACCAGGTGCGATATGGAGACCTACCTGTGCATACTCAACCCCCTGGAGGTGGAGCAGAGGGTCATGGTCACCTACATGATGGAAAACAGCGCCGCGGAGGTGGTGGAATTCACCGTCCCCGCGAGCTCCCGCTATACGCGCAGCGTCAACGGCGACGTCGGCCGGGGGCACGACGTCTCCTTTCGCATCATAGCCTCCAAGGGCCCCCTGGGGTCGGAGCCGGGCGCGGTGGTGGTGGAGCGCCCCATGTATTTTTTGTTCATGGGCGGGGCGCCGGGCGGACACGTGGCCTCGGGATATCCCGCGGACTGACCTCCGGGGATCGGACATGCGGGCAGCTGCCGGGCCGCGAAGGGGCCCTTCCGCATCGGCGGCTCACGCCTGCAGGCCCGTGAAGGCCGGAGGGGCGTGCCGGTGGCGCGCCGCCCGGCCGGCGTCCATGCCGCGGGGGCCACATCTTGCGAACCCGAGGCAGAGCCCCGGGTGCGAACTGGGAGAATGCCGCAGCCGGCAAAGAACAAGACCTGACCCCATCGATTTGCCAGCGGCGAGGCTTATGGGATAATATTCATCGCGTAGTGGCGAGGAAAACGGGAATCTGACGGAGGGTGTCATGGGAATAATCGACGAGGCTTTGGCCCGGGGGCAGGGAGCCCTCTCGGAGTACGAGGCCAAACTGTTCCTGAGCGAGCACAAGATACCGGTCACCAGGGAGGAACTGGTGACGGGGGAGGACGAGGCCACGGCCGCCGCGGAGAGGATAGGTTACCCCGTGGTGCTCAAGGCAAACGGGCCCGACATCACCCATAAGACGGAGCGCGACCTGGTGCAGGTGGGCCTGGACGGCCCCGACGCGGTACGCCGCGCCTACGGGGTGATCGTGGAGAACCTCGGCTCCGACCCTTACGACGGAGTGCTGGTGCAGGAGATGATCAAAGGGGAGCGCGAGCTGGTAGTGGGGCTGGTGAGGGACCCGCAGTTCGGGCCCTGCGTCATGTTCGGCCTGGGCGGGATCTTTACCGAGGTGCTCAAGGATACCTCCTTCCGCGTGGCCCCCATCGAGAAATACGATGCGCTGCAGATGATGGACGAGATCAGGAGCAAAGACATCCTGGGGCCGTTCCGAGGCAAGGAGGCCGTGGATCGCGACCTCCTCGCGGAAATCCTCATCGCCATCGGGGACATCGGCATGGAATACGGCGCCGTGAAGGAGATCGACATGAACCCGCTCATCGTCAAGGGCTCGAGCCCGGTGGTGGTCGACTCCCTCATCGTGCTCGGCAACGGCGAGAAGTAAAGGGCGCGGCGCGGGCCTCGCCCCCCGCTGCGGGCAGGGGTCCGCAGCGGGAGAGCGCGGATAGAAAAGGGCGCGGCGAGCCGCGCCCTTTTTTTAACGACCTCTAGCGGCCGATGATATAATGGTTGGGATCCACCTCTTCACGCAGGATGCGCAATTCCTCCGCCGTGGGCTCTGGCGTATCCACCAGTTCCGGCGAGCGAAGCAGCTCGAAGCCGGTGTTCTCCTGCACGTCGGCGAAGGAGCAGCCCTTGTGGATGGACTCCACCCGCATGCGCTTCGTCTCCGGGTCGAAGCCCATGACCGCCATGTTGGTGATCACCTTGTGAGGCCCGGTGCCAGCCGGGAGGCCGGAGGATTCACGCGCCCCGGAGCCGTCGAGGTAGCCCGGGGTGGTGACGAAGCTCACCTTCTCCACGAAGCGCCGCGCGTCCTGGGGGGTGATGACCATGATGTTCCAGGCCATGGAGCCGAAGTCGTTGGCCCCGCCGGAGCCCGGGAAGCGCACCTTAGGCTTTTCCCAGTCGCCGATGACGGTGGAGTTGATGTTGCCGTACATGTCGATCTGCGCGCCCCCGAGGAAGCAGTAATCGACCATGCCGCGCGCCAGCGTCTCCATGACGTCGCACATGCCGCTGGCCATGACCGCCTTGTAGAAGGTACGCGAGTCCCCCACCGAGATGGGCATGGTGGGAAGCAGGGGCGCGATGCCCCCGGCCTCGAAGATGATCACCAGGTTGGGGGAGTAGGCTTTCTGCGCGAGCATGGCGGCGGCGCAGGGAGCCCCGGTGCCCACGGCAACGGACGCTCCGTCCTCCAGGTTGCGGGCGGCCACGCAGATCATCAGCTCCATGGTGTTATATTCGGCCATCTCCTATCCCCTCCCGTTCGGGTCGATGAGGTTTTCCACCGCGCGCAGCTGGTTGATGCGCTCGATGCCTCCGCACAATTCGAGGTATTCGTTGAAGTTGCGCGTGCGGTGGACGTGCTTGTCGAGGAACTTCTCCAATTCCTCCGGATCCTTCTCGACGTTCAGCCACATCTTCAGGTGGTCTTCGTCGGAGAAGTACTCGTAGGGCATGTTTCCGGGGTAACTCCCGTAGGGGACCTCGCACACCGCGTCCACCAGGTAGTAGGGGATGGCGGTGGCGGTGGGGTCGCAGCGTATCTCGTCGTTGGAGACCAGGCGCTCCGTGGTGATGATGAGGCGCTTGGAGGCCCGCGCCAGCTCGAGGTCCGCGATGGAGATGCCGCGCAGGCGGCAGTTGCCGTAGATGTCGGCTTCGTGGACGTGGATGGCGGAGACGTCCGGCCAGAGGGCGGGATAGATGACGAAGTTCTCCCCGGTGAAGGGGCACTTGACCACCTTGGCGGCGCTGTGCTTGAAGGTGTCCGTGCCCATGATGTTGCGCGCGGGCATGAAGGAGACGCCGGCGGCGGCGGCCTTGAGGCGGCAGGCCATGCCGTAATTGGTCCACTCGCAGCTGGTCACCTTGCCGCTCTCCATGTAGCGCCGCGAGTTGGCGGAAAGGCCGCGGGCCTCGAGGCCGATGATGTAGGCGATGTCGCAGCGGTCGAATACCTCTCCCGCTGCCAGGATCTGAAAGTCGTGCGTGGAGGTATGTCCGGCGAAGGCCATGTTCCTCTTGCGCTGCCGCACGATCTCGTGGCAGACGGCGGTGGGGATGCGGTTGGCGCCGAATCCGCCTATGGCCAGGTATTCGCCGTCATGGACGAATTTGCTCACCGCTTCACTCACCGTCATGGTTTTGTCGACCATGGCCCTTTTTTTGCCGCGGAAGAATTCTCGCGCTTTGTCCGCATCGGGGTCCATGAAGAGCGGCCCCCCGCCCTCGGCAATAACTTCGAACATCCTTTTTGCCCTCCCTCGTCTCGACTCCGGCCAGTAAAGCGCACGTTGATAAGTAGGATAGCATCTGGCCGAAAAGGTGGCAAACCGTTAAGGAGCACTTGACATTATTGCCCATGGTGAGCCTATCATGCCATGTGAAGATATGTGTTTCGGCGGCGCCAGCATGCCGGGAAGGGCGGCGCGAAAGCGAAAGGAACTCCCGGAAAACGCGGCCGGCAGGGCCGCGTGCGCGCCCGCCCATCGAAGACGCGCAGGGGGTGATGCGCAGGAGAGGGGAGAGGGCCCGCTTGAGGGTTGTTTGAGGGTCGGTCGGTTCTCGCTGGCTTTTTCAAGGAGGAGATGACGTGGAAGCATGGGATGCAGTAGTGATAGGGGCTGGAGTGGGAGGGCTGTCGACGGCGGCCCTTCTCGCCCAGGCGGGGATGAAGACCCTGGTCGTGGAGAAGGACGACCGCGTGGGCGGCCGCGCCCTGACCTTCAAGGGGGAGGAAGTGAGCGAGAAGGGGGCTGAATGGTACCGTCGCCTTCTGGGCGGGCAGTATACCTACCTGGCGGAGGCCGGCCCCTCTCTCGAGGAGATGGCGGAGAAGGGTACCCTGGACGGCTACACCCTGGATCTCGGCTATCATGGGGTCAGCGTGGCGGGGGAAGGTTACTTCGCGATCCTGCGGGACCTCATCGGCGGATACGGCTCCCACGAGGTCGTGATCAATCCCTTCCTCACCGGCTCCTGGATCGACGGGCAGTTCTATACCGAGCCGCCCTTGAACACCCTGGATCTGGACGAGAAGATCAAGGCCGAGCTTAAGCGCCTGGGCGTGAAGTACATGCACTTCTTCGGGAGGACGCCGGGCCTCAGCGCGGAGGATGCGGAGAGGCTGGACCGTGTATCCCTGCACCAGCATCTGGTGGACATCGGGTTCGCGGAGAGCGAGATACTCTACCACTACTTCCGTTGCCTGGGGACCCTGATAACCACCATCAACAATCCCCACGATATCTCCATCGGGGACATCCTGCGCTACGCCACCCAGGTGCTGATGCCGGCGGTCGCGAAGGGCGATCCGGTCTATGTGGGTGGGTTCACCGAGAAGGGCGTGATGGAATGGCCCCGCGCCGTGGCCGCCCGCTTCGAGGATTTCGGGGGCGAACTGCGCCTGGGCACACGCCTGGAATCCATAGAGATGAAGGACGGGCAGGTCACCGGGGTGAGGGTCAGCGGCGAGGGGGGAGAGGAACTCATACCCACGCACCGCGTGGTCTTCAACATCCCCATACAGGAGCTCTTCAAGTACGCGGACGAGAAGGCCTTCCCGCAGGAATTCGCGACGCGGATCAAGTCGCTCTACGGCTACGGGAGCCTCAGCCCCTATATCGGCCTCTCCGGCCTGCCGGTCCCGGAGGAACATGCCGGCCGGCTCATGAAGACGCCCTGCGTGGTGCCGCGCTCGGAGGGCTTCGACTGGGACGTGTACATGGCCTGGAACATACAGTCGTACATCGAGCCCGGCTGTGCCCCGCAGGGGAAGCACCTCTTCACCTCCTACCTGCCCCTCACCGAGAGCGAGTCCCGCGACCGCGAACTGGTGATGAAGGTGGTCAAGGCGGTGCCCGACTTCCTGGAGGAGGTCTACCCCGGCTTCAAGGAAAGCATCGATTGGGAGCTGTACCCGGTTTGCCTCAAGCTGGAGGGCGTGGCCAAGAGCGTCACCCAGGCCGGCAGTCTCAAGCCGGATGTCAAGGCTCCCGGGGTGGAGGGGATGTACTTCTCCGGAGATACGGCGAGGGGATACGGCGTGGCCATGGACTGCGCCTGCTCCAGCGGCATCCTCTGCGCCTCGGCCATCACCGGCCGCGATTACGGCATCAAGTGACCGGCATCAGAGCGCGCACCGCGAGAGCGATGGCGCCGCGGGCGTTGCCGTTGCGGTGACGCGTCCGCGCGGCAGCGGCGGTGGGCGAGGAAATGCGGCAAAGAAAAGAGGCGCCCGTGAAGGGCGCCTCTTCGTATTCCCGCCCTACAGTTCCGGCCCGCCCTTGAGGCCCAGTATCTGGCGGGCTTCATCGGGGGTAGCCGGCTCGCGCTCCGCGAGCGCGATTATCTTGGCCGCCTTCTCGACCTGCTCGTAGGAGCCCTTGGCGAGGACGCCCTTGCTCACGGTGACGTTGTCCTCCAGGCCCACACGGATATGTCCCCCCTCAACCGCGGCGTGGAAGGCCCCGCGGAACTGGGCCGGCCCGACGCCGCAGGTGCTCCAGGTAGCGTCCTCGGGGATCAGCTGCATAAAGCGGTTGAAGTTGGCGAGGTCCAGCCAGCAGCCCCCGAGCACTCCCCACACGAACTGATAGTGCATGGGTTCGACGAAGATGCCCTGGGGGCGCACGAAAAGGGTGTTGTATATGCCGCCGACGTCATAGACCTCGAGCTCGGGCTTGGTCCCCACCTCTTTCATGGCCTTGGCGAAGTCGGTGAGCATCTGAAAGGTGTTGGTGAATACCGTTTCGCCCAGCACCAGGTTCTGTTTCCAGTCGCCGAGGGCGAAGTTCATGGAGTTGGTGTTGAGCGAGGCCATCTCGGGTTTCAAGGCCTTGACCACCCCGATGCGTTCCTCCGGCGTGGCGCCGATGCCGATGGCGGTAGAGAGGTTGACCACGATGGGGCATTTCTCGGTGATGCCCTTGACGATATCCCGCAGTATGTCGATGCTGGCGGTGGGGATACCCGTTTCCGGGTCGCGGGCGTGGATGTGCACGATGGCGCACCCGGCGTTATAGCACTGGTACGCCTCCTCCACGAACTCATCAACGGTGTAGGGAACGGCTTCGTTTTGCGACTTCATGGTTGCCGCTCCGGCCAAAGCCGCCGTGATGATACATTTGTCCTGCAGTGACATGACAACACCTCCTGCTGAATCCAATATGGCGCCGTATCAACCTGATGCTCTCCCATATTGCCGACAAGGGGAAACAAGCTAATCCTAATACATTGCCCCGGAGAAAACAATCGCGAACGCCGGAGGCCGCGTCGCTGCGCCTGGTCTCCGCAGCGAAGGCCGGGGAGGTTGCCGCAATCCCTTTCAGGGCGGGCCCGGAAAGGAAAAAGAAGAGAGATCGCCGATCATATACATGCTCATACGCAAAAGCCGATCATTACGGAGAAAGGAGCGGTTTCGCGCGTCCCCGGTCCGTTCCGACTCATCTCACGGGCGCCGGAGGAGAACGGTGATTTCAACCAGCTGGAGGGCGGGCTGGTGAAAAAGCTGTTCAAGGTGGGTTGCGGAGCGACAGGGTGTAAAAATTACACCCTTTTGGTAAGGTAAACAGTACCATCGCCATTGCGCCGACCGAGCGCTTTCGTCGCGCCCGGGCGAAGCCGGACCGAGGAGGAGAAAGATGGAGCAACTGAATCCCGGGCAGGCCAAGAGGAATATCAGACAGCTAAAGCAACGCCAGGAACAGTACCTGCACTATCTCGGGCAGCTGGCCTTCCAGGCCGGAGAGCAGGGAGTGCTGCAGGACCCCGGCATGCTCGAGGCCTATCGCGTCCTGAAGGATATCCAGGCGCAGATCACGCACCTCGAAGCCTGGCTGCAGCAGGCGAAGGCCGCCAGGGAGGCGGCGCAGAAGCCGCGCTGTCCCCAGTGCGGCAGCCCGCTGCAGGCGGGGGCGGCCTTCTGTGCCGCTTGCGGGGCGAACCTTGCCGCGCCGGGGCCGGCGGCGGCCCCGGGAGGCGCGCCGAGGACGTGTGCGCAATGTGGTTTCGCCATGAGCGCCGACGCGGTATTCTGTGCAAACTGCGGAGCGCGCAGCCATCAGGCGGCGGCGGTACGCGCCGCCGCGGAGGAAGCCGCTCCGCCTCTCGAGGAGACCCACGCCTGCCCAAGGTGCGGTGCGGATATGCCCGGGGGCGCGGCCTTCTGCGCGACCTGCGCTGCCGCGGAGGAAGCCGCTCCGCCTCTCGAGGAGACCCACGCCTGCCCAAGGTGCGGTGCGGATATGCCCGGGGGCGCGGCCTTCTGCGCGACCTGCGCTGCCGCGGAGGAAGCCGCCCCGCCTCTCGAGGAGACCCACGCCTGCCCCAGTTGCGGTGCGGGGATCTCCGATAAGGACACTGTCTTCTGTGCTGCCTGCGGGACGAGAGTCAGGCCTTGATACAGGTATATACAGGGGACGGCAAGGGAAAGACCACCGCCGCCCTCGGGCAGGCGCTGCGCGCCATAGGCCATGGCGGCAAGGTCTACATGATACAGTTCATGAAGGGCAGGACGTACGGGGAGCTCGCGGCCTGCCAGCGCCGGCTGCCGGAGCTGACCATCGCCATGTCCGGGCGCGACGAATTCGTCAAGAAGGGGGACCCCGAGGAGGTCGACCTGCGCATGGCGCGGGAGGGCTTCGAGCTGGCTAAAGGGGTGGCGGCGCGGGGGGAGCACGTGATGTTGATCCTGGACGAGATAAACGTGGCCATGGATTACGGGCTGCTCCCCGTGGACGAGGTGATGCGATTCCTGCGCTCCTGCCCGGACGATATGGAGATCGTGTGCACCGGCAGGTATGCCCCCGCAGAGCTGGTGGAGCTCGCCGACCTGGTCAGCGAGGTGCGTGAGATCAAGCACCCCTGGCGCCGGGGGGTCGAGATGAGGAAGGGGATAGAATACTGAGCGGCGGCCGGGAGGGGCGTGCCGCACGCAGCGCCGCATGCGCAGCCGGGCGCGAAAGCGCCCTTGCGGAGGGGGTTGAGGGGTGAAGGAGGAAGAGAGGTGGCTCGAGGAGGACTGCGGCCCCGCGGCCGTGCCTGACGCCGCTTTCACCACCGTCTCCGGCGAGGAGGTGCAGACCCTCTACACCCCCGAGGACATCTCGGGGCTGGACTACGACAGGGACCTGGGCTACCCGGGCGCCTACCCTTATACCCGCGGCGTGCGGCCGACCATGTACCGCGGGCAGCCCTGGACCATGCGGCAGTTCGCCGGCTTCGGGACCGCCGAGGACACCAACCGGCGCTACAAGTTCCTGCTGCAGCGGGGCCAGACCGGCCTCTCGGTGGCCTTCGACATGCCCACGCTCATGGGCAGGGACTCGGACGATCCCCGCAGCGAGGGGGAGGTGGGACGCTGCGGCGTGGCCGTCGATTCCCTGGCGGATATGGAGGCCCTCTTCGACGGCATCGACCTGCGCAACATCACTACCTCCATGACCATCAACGGCCCGGCCGCGGTGCTGCTCGCCTTCTACCTCTGCGTAGGTGAGCAGCAGGGAGCCTCTTATCGTGAGCTGGGCGGAACCATTCAGAATGACATCCTGAAGGAGTATATCGCGCAGAACAGCTGGATCTTCCCGCCCCGCCCCTCGCTGCGGATCATCACCGACGTCCTCGCCTTCTGCTCGGCGGAGGTGCCGCGCTGGAACACCATCTCCATCTCCGGGTACCACATCCGCGAGGCGGGCTCCACGGCGCTGCAGGAGCTGGCCTTCACCCTGGCCGACGGCTTCGCTTACGTGGAGGCGGGCATCGCCGCCGGCCTCGACGTGGACGCCTTCGCCCCGCGCCTCTCCTTCTTCTTCAACTCCCACGTTGACTTCTTCGAGGAGATAGCCAAGTACCGCGCGGCGCGCCGCATCTGGGCAAGGCACATGCGGGAGAAGTACGGGGCGCGCGATCCCCGCTCCTGGATGCTGCGCTTCCACACCCAGACCGCGGGCTGCTCCCTGACCGCCCAGCAGCCGGAGAACAACATCGTCCGCACCGCTTTCCAGGCCCTCTCCGCCGTGCTCGGGGGCACCCAGAGCCTGCACACCAACTCCATGGACGAGACCCTGGCCCTGCCCTCGGAAAAGGCGGTTAAGATAGCCCTGAGGACGCAGCAGCTCATCGCCCATGAGACCGGCGTGGTCAACACCATCGACCCCCTGGCCGGCTCCTATGCCGTGGAGGCCATGACCGAGCGCATGGAGAAGGGGGCCGAGGATTACTTCCGCCGCATAGAGGAGCTGGGCGGGGTGCTGCCGGCCATCGAGGCCGGGTTCTTTCAACGCGAGATCGCCGACGCCGCCTACCGCTACCAGCGCGAGATCGAGCGCGGCGAGCGCGTGGTGGTGGGCCTCAACCGCTTCCAGGACGAGAGCGAGACTCTGTCCATAGACCTGCTCAAGATCGACCCCGCGGTGGAGAAGAGGCAGCGTGACGGGCTGGAAGGGCTGCGCGCCTCCCGCTCCGCGCACGCGGTGGAGGAGTGCCTGGCCGCGCTCAAGCAGAGGGCGGAGGGCGAGGGCAACCTCATGCCCCCCATCCTCTCCTGCGCCCGCGCCTACTGCAGCGAGGGCGAGATCATCGGCACCCTGCGCGAGGTCTTCGGGGAGCACCGCGAGGCGGCGCTCTTCTGACCTCCCCGGGCCGCTATCCCTTGAGCAGCCTGCTCTTTTGCTTCTCGAACTCTTCCTGGCTGATGTCGCCCCTGTCCCGCAGCTCGGAGAGCTTGTGCAGCTTCTCCGTGGCGTTGGAGGCCCGGTCGAAATCGACCTGCTTGCGGTAGTCCTCCGCGGCCTGCAGGTCGCGCACGGTCACCGGGCGGAAGATGACATAGGTGAGGACGCCGAGGAGGGCGAGGGCGACGATGAGCAGCAGCCAGTGCGGATTCCTATTAAGTATTTCCTGCCCGCCGGGGGCACCAAAAGTCGGCGGGGGAAAAGGCATGGAGTCGGGTCAGGCGCCCTCGGCGTCCGCGCGCCTGCCCCAGATGACCGCCAGTCCTTTGCGCGCTCCCAGGTATGAGCTCACGCAATCGCATTTTATCTGGAAGAGGAAGTAGAGGTTGGCCTCCTCGCCCTCCAGGGTCTCGAAATTCCCCTGCCCCTTGGCCAGGATGACGTCGGCGGACTCGAACTCGGCGCGGAACTCGCGCGAGGCCGCGGCGAGGTCCACGCCGGCCATGGCCACGCCGGTGGTGATGACGCGGCAGAGGCCGTCCAGTCCGACCTGGCGGGCGTCCGCCAGCAAGGCGTCGTTGATGGCCGGCCCTCCCCGCACCGCCGCGGTCAACTCCGCCCGCGGGAACTTGCGACGCAGTATCTCGCAGAGCAGGCGATCCATGACGATCTCACCCGCGTTGTCGCAGATGAGGAGCACGCGCGACGCTCTCTCCAGGTCCCGCCTCAGCTCCCCGCCGTGGTCGATGAAGGGGTCTTCGCTGAGCATCCTCTCCAGGTTCTCCTCCAGGTCGCCGGGGACGGCTTGCGCGCCGAAGTCGATGATGTTGCCGGCGACCGCCGCACGCAAGGAGAAGGCGAGCGGGTCGTCGCTGCGCGCGGCGCGCTCGCGCAGCGCCGGCAGCAGGCGCAGGGCCTCGCGGTTTCCCTCCTCCTTGAGTTGCAGGAAGGGATCATCGACGCCGGAGAGCTCCTTGATGCGGCCGTAGATGAGCGCGGCCGCACGGGGCGGGCTGGAGTCGGGGTCCACCTCCCCCAGGATGGAGGCGCTGGAGCGCATGGCCTCCCGCAGCCCCACGCCCTCGAGGCCGCTCAGCCGGGCGGCCCGGTATGCCTGCCCCATCATGCAGTGATAGCATTCCGCGTCGAGTTTCATCCTGCCTTCCTCCTGCGAGTATGCCGCTACGCGCTCCACCATAGCACAGGCCCGGTGCGGCTGTCCCCGGCCCGGCGTCGAGGCGGGTTTGCTCACCGCCGGAATTGCTATATACTTGTGGCGGTTCATTGGTCCGACCATGAGCTCAAATCGGAATCAGGAGGGACGATGAACCTCGGAAAAGGCCGCATCCTGATAGCCAAACCCGGCTTGGACGGACACGACCGCGGCGCCAAGGTGGTGGCCCGCGGGCTGGCCGAGGCGGGTTTCGAGGTCGTGTACACCGGGCTGCATCAGACCCCCGAACAGATCGCCGAGGCCGCCCTGCAGGAGGACGTGGAGGCGGTCGGGCTGTCTATCCTCTCCGGGGCCCACATGACCCTATTCCCCCGCGTGATACAGCTGTTGCGGGAGGGGGGAGGGGGGGACATACTCGTTTTCGGGGGCGGGATAATACCGGAGGAAGACGCCTGGGAGCTGCAGGGAATGGGCGTTGCGGGCCTGTTCGCGCCGGGTGCCTCCATCGCCGACATCGTCCGTTTCCTGGCCGAGAAACTGCCGAGGTGAGGCGCGGCGAGGGCTTTGTGCATGCTGCGGCGCGACGGCGCGCCCAGGCGTATGCCGCGATGCGTGGGTAGAGGCAGGGAGTGAACTCCGCGGCGGTCCCGGGGAGCGAAGTTGATTGAGGCGAAAAACATCTAATATAATAGGATGGCCCGTGCCGGAGACGCCCTGTCTTTCCACGGGCGGATCCCCGGCATTGAAGATAGAGTAAGGTAAACGATAAGGGACGGAATAAGGAACGGAGCGGGGTAAATCATGTGCGCTGAAGAACTTGATTTCGTCGAAAAGTACGACCTCCTCGGGTGCATACAGTGCGGAAGGTGCACGGGTGGTTGCCCTGTCGCCCTGAGGACCGAGCTCAGGGTCAGGTGCTTCATGCACGACACCCAGAACGAGGAGCGCCTGGAGGAGATCTCCGAAAAGCCGGAGATCTGGGATTGCACCACCTGCTACACCTGCGCCGCCCGCTGCCCCAAGGGGCTGGAGCCCCTGGAGGTGCTCATCGGACTGCGTAGCCTGCAGATCGAGGAGGGGAAGGTCCAGCCCACGGTGCGCGACGCCCTCGAGTCCATCTTCAAGGACGGCAACCCCTGGGGCTCGCCGCGCTCCAAGCGCCTGGACTGGGTGTCGGACCTGGAGGCGAAGGTCCTGGAGCCGGAGGCGGAGGAGACCACGGACGTGCTCCTCTTCATCTGCTGCACCGCCTGCTATGATCCGCGGGTGATGAAGGTCGCCCAGGCGCTGATCAAGGTGCTCAACGCCGCCGGGGCCGATTACGGGCTCATCGGAGAGGACGAGAGCTGCTGTGGCAGCGAGGTGCGCCGCCTCGGCGAGGAGGGCCTCTTCGAGATGTGCGACGAGGAGAACGTGGAGCTGCTCAACTCCTTCAACGTCAAGCGTATCGTGGCCATCAGCCCGCACTGCTACAATACTTTGAAAAAGGAGTACCACGGCCTCGAGGTGCCCGTGCTCCATTACACCGAGCTCGTCGCCGAGCTGCTCGAGGACGGCAAGCTGGAGCTCTCCGGCGAGATCCCCAAGGTGGTCACCTATCACGACCCCTGCTACCTGGGTAAGCAGAACGACATCTACGACGAGCCCAGATACATCATCACCCGCATCCCGGGGGTCGAGTTCAAGGAGTTCGATCGCTGCCGCGAGCGCAGCCTGTGTTGCGAGGGCGGCGGGGGGAAAATGTGGGTGGAGAGCGAGTCCAAGGAGGAACGCCTCGCCGAGATCAGGATAGAGGACGCCAAGGAGATGGGAGCCCAGGTCGTCGCCGCGGCATGTCCCTTCTGCCTGCTCACGCTGGAAGACGCCACCAAGGTCAAGGGGGTGGAGGAGGAGATGCAGGTCCTGGATATCCTCGAGCTCCTGGCTGAGGCTTTGTAGATATGTCGAGCGATGCTGCTGTCTTAACCGGAACCGGGAAAGGAAAGGAAGGGTGAGCCGCGTATGAACATGGTGGTATGCGTGAAGAGGGTCCCGGACACCGCAGAGTCCGAGGTCCATATCGATGCCTCCGGAAAGGATATCGACAAGAGCAGACTGTCCTTTGGGATCAACGAGTGCGACAACTACGCCGTCGAGGAAGCCATACAGATCAAGGAACGCCTCGAGGGCAACGTGACCATCATCAGCCTGGGCGACAAGGAGAGCGACGAGGTCATCCGCATGGCCTTGGCCAAGGGCGGCGACGAAGCCATCCGTCTCGAGGACGAAGCCTTCGCAGGCGGGGACGCGCTGGCCGTGGCCAAGGCGCTCGCCGCGGCCATCAAGGGCATGGAATACGACATGGTGTTCACCGGAGCCCTCACCGACGACGACGGTTACGCCGCGGTGCCGGCGGCCCTGGCGGAGCTGCTGGGCGTGCCCCATGCCACCTATGTCAAGCAGGTGGAGATCCTGGAGCCGGGCAAGAGGGCCAAGGTCAGCCGCGAGCTCGAGGGCGGCCTCCTGGAGGTGCTCGAGCTCGACATGCCCTGTGTGCTCGGCATTCAGACCGGCATCAACGAGCCGCGCTATGCCTCCTTCAAGGGCATCAAGCAGGCCGCCAAGAAGGAGATCGCGCTGAAGTCGGCCGCCGACCTGGGGATGGACGCGGCCGACCTGGGAGAGGCCGGTTCCTGGGCGGTTCTGGAGAAGTTCACCCCGCCGGTGGTCGGCGAGATGGCCGAGATGCTGGAGGGCGAGCCCGATGAGACCGCGGCGAAATTGGCCGCCATCTTGAAAGAGAAGGGGCTGGTATAAATGAAAGACATCTTCGTACTCTTAGAGCACCGTCGCGGCGAGATGCGCGACATCTCCGTGGAGATGCTCTGCGGCGCCGCCAAGCTCGGCGGCAGCGTGGTGGCCGTCCTGCTGGGCAAGGACGTTGACGCCTTCGCCGAGAAGGCCGCCACCTACGCGGACAAGGTCCTCTATGTAAATGACGCCATGTTCGAGAACTACAACGCCGAGCTCTATCAGAAGGCCCTCTCCGCGCTGATCAAGGAGAACGGGCCCGGACTGGTACTCATCGGCAACACCGCCCAGGGCGTGGACCTCGCCCCGGCCCTGGCCATCGAGCTCGGGGCTCCCCTGGTGACCGACGTCACCGCGGTGGAGATGGACGGGGACAAGCCCAAACCCACCCGCCAGTTCTACGGCGGCAAACTGGACGCGCACCTCAGCATGAAGGACGCAGAGCTCAGCATCCTCACCATCCGCGAGGCGACCTTCACGGCGGAGGACCCCTCCAAGTCGGGCGAGATCGTAAAGGTGGACAACCCGGTGGCGGAGGACGTGTCCTACCGCGTCTTCGTGGAATACGTGGAGCCCGAGGTGGGCGACGTGGACATCACCCAGTCCGCCTTCCTGGTGGGCGTGGGGCGCGGCATCCGCGAGGACAAGAACATGCCCGTGGTGGAGGAGCTTGCCGAGGCCATAGGGGCCGACCTCGCCGCCTCCCGCGCGGTGGTGGACGCGGGCTGGCTGCCCTCGGACCGGCAGGTGGGGATATCGGGCAAGACGGTCAAGCCCAAGCTCTACCTGGCGGTGGGCATCTCCGGAGCCTTCCAGCACGTCACCGGCATGAAGGGATCGGAGGTCATCGTGGCCATCAACAAGGACCCCGATGCGCCCATCTTCGGCATGGCGGATTACGGCATCGTGGACGACCTCTTCAAGGTGCTGCCCAAGCTGGTGGAGAAGATCAAGGAGTCGAAGGGCGCTTAAGCGTTGTCATTGAGACCGGACTCCTCCGGTTGCCATAATGAAATCGCAGGACAAACCGCCTTTTAACCGGGCACGAGGAGGATAAAAGACATATGAACGGAAAAGCCAGGATCGGCGTCTATGTCTGCCACTGCGGCACGAACATAGCCGCTAACGTGGACGTGGAGGGAGTGATGAAGTTCGCCGAAACCCTCCCGGACGTGACGGTGGCACGCAACTACAGTTACATGTGTTCGGACCCGGGACAGGCACTGATCGTCGAGGACATCGAGAAGGCGGGGCTCAACCGCGTGGTGGTCGCCTCCTGCTCTCCGCGCATGCACGAGCCCACCTTCCGCAAGACGCTGCTCTCCGGCGGCCTCAACCCCTACTTCCTGGAGATGGCCAATATCCGCGAGCAGTGCTCGTGGGTGCATCAGGACCCCATCGCCGCCACCGAGAAGGCCAAGCGCATGGTGGAGGCGGCGGTGGTCAAGGCGCGCCGCCTGGAGCCGCTGGACGCCAAAGAGGTGGACGTGGAGCCCTCCTGCCTGATCATCGGGGCGGGGATCGCCGGCATTCAGGCGGCCCTGGACATCGCGGACGCGGGCTTCAAGGTCTACCTGGTGGAGAAGGAGCCCTCCGTGGGCGGGCACATGATACAGCTGGACAAGACCTTCCCCACCCTGGACTGCTCGGCGTGCATCATGACTCCCAAGATGGTGGACGTCGCCAACCACCCCAATATCGAGCTCATGACCTATTCCCAGGTCGAGGAGATCGGGGGCTATATCGGCAACTTCGATATCAAGGTGCGCAAGAAGTCGCGCTTCGTGGACATCGACAAGTGCACCGGCTGCGGCGACTGCGCGGATGCCTGCCGCATGGCGGGGCGTTTCCCCAACGAGTTCGACGAGAACATGGGCATGCGCGGCGCCATCTACATGCCCTTCCCCCAGGCGGTGCCGGCGAAGTACACCGTCAACAAGGAGGACTGCCTCTTTCTGAGCAAGGGCAAATGCGGGGAGTCGCCCAAGTGCGTGGACGCCTGTCAGGCGGGGGCCATCGACTTCGAGCTGGAGGACGAGGTGGTCGAGTTCAAGGTGGGCACGATCATCGTGGCCACCGGATACGACGTCTTCGACGCCCGGCTGAAGCCGGAATACGCCTACGGGGTGTACGACAACGTGCTCACCGCGCTGGAGTTCGAGCGCCTGGTCAACGCCTCCGGCCCCACCGGCGGCAAGGTGACCATGATCGAGAGGGGCAGGAAGAAGAAAAAGAAGAAAGACGGCGCGGAGGAGGAGGCTCCCAAGGTGCCGCAGAGCATCACCTTCATCCAGTGCGTGGGCTCGCGCGACAAAAGCGTGGGCAACGAGTACTGCTCGCGCGTGTGCTGCATGTACACCGCCAAGCTGGCCCACCTGGTCAAGGACAAGGTCGGGCACGACTGCGAGGTCACCGTCTTCTACATGGACGTGCGCGCCTTCGGCAAGGGCTTCGAGGAGTTCTACGACCGGGTGCGTCGCGAGGGAGTGAAGTACGTGCGCGGCAACCCCTCCGAGATCTACAAGAGGGGCGACAAGCTGGTGGTGCTGGCGGAGGATACCCTGACCTCCACCCCCATGGAGCACGAGACGGATATGGTGGTCCTCTCCGTGGGGCTGGTGCCGCGCCGGGACAGCCGGGAGATCATCGACCTGCTCAAGCTCTCCCAGACCTCGGACCTCTTCTACATGGAGGCCCACCCCAAGCTGAGGCCGGTGGACACCGCCTCGGACGGCGTCTATCTCGCCGGGGTGTGCCAGGGGCCCAAGGACATACCGGACGCCGTGGCCCAGGCCAAGGGCGCGGCCGCGGCGGCCATGATCCCCATGGCTTCGGGCCGGGTCAAGGTGGAGGCGCAGATCTCCTTCGTGGACGAGGACACCTGCCGCGGCTGCGGCTTCTGCGTGGAGCTGTGCCCCTACACGGCCATCGAGCTGGTGGAGGTAAACCGCATGGGCTGGCCGGTGAACGTGGCCAGGGTCAACGAGGCCTTGTGCAAGGGCTGCGGGGCCTGCGCGGCCGCCTGCCTTTCGGGATCCATACAGCAGCGTTCCTTCAAGGACTGGCAGCTTCTGCCGCAGATAAAGGCCCTGGGGGTGAGATAGAAGATGGCCGAGAACAACGATTTCCAACCCAATATCGTGGCCTTCCTGTGCAACTGGTGCTCCTACGCCGGGGCCGATCTGGCCGGCACCTCGCGCATAACCTACCCCTCCAACGTGCGCGTGATCAGGGTCATGTGCTCGGGCAGGGTCAACCCCCTCTTCGTCATGAACGCGCTGCAGCAGGGGGCCGACGGGGTGCTCGTCTCGGGATGCCATCCCGGCGACTGCCATTACATGCACGGCAACTACTACGCCCGCCGCCGCTTCAACCTCATGCGCAACTTCCTGGAGTACCTGGGAGTGGAGCCCGAGAGGGTGCGCATGAGCTGGGTCTCGGCCTCCGAGGGCGCGAAGTGGAAGGAGGTCATCGAGGAGGTCACCGAGGGCATCCGTAAGGTGGGACCCATGGATCAGTTCAAACGGAGGCAGTTAAATTGGTAGATGTAAATAAACTGAGAGAGAAAGCGGTGGAGGTCGTATCCCGGGAGGACGTGCGGGAGCTCATCGGGTACCGCCCCGGCACCTACGGCTTCCGGGCCCGTCCCGCCTTCGTCATGGGTCCTGACGACGCAGGCGAGCTCATCTTCTCCCCCGCCTGCGTGAACAACCTGGCCACTTACGTCACCCTGGAGGAGAAGCTGCCGGTGAAGCGGGGCGAGGAACCGGACCTGCGCAAGGTGGCGGTGATGGTCAAGGGCTGCGATTCCCGTGCCCTGGTGCAGCAGATGGAGGAGAAGGCCTACGACCGTGAGCGCATCCTGGTGCTGGGCATCCCCTGCCGCGGCGTGGTGGACATGGCCAAGGTGGAGGAGCGCTTCCCCAACACCCTGGAGAGGGGCGAGATATCCCTCGCGGGCGACAAGTTCGTGCTCTGCGTGGACGGCAGGAAGGAGGAGGTCGCCAGGGAGGAGCTGGTGGCGGACAAGTGCCTGCGCTGCCGCTATCCCACTCCGCTCGTCTACGACGAGCTGCTCGGCGAAGAGGTGGAGCGCTTCGCCGACGACGATTACGCCGACGTGGCGGAGCTGGAAAAGCGCGCCGCGGGCGAGAAGTGGGCCTACTGGGAGGAGAAGTTCTCCCGCTGCATCCGCTGCTATTCCTGCCGCAACGTCTGCCCCCTGTGCTACTGCGAGGACTGCGTGCTCGACCGCCTGCAGCCGCAGTGGATGCGCCGCAGCGTGGACGTGAGCGAGAACTCCGCCTTCCACATCTCGCGCGCGTATCACCTGGCCGGACGCTGCATACAGTGCGGCGAGTGCCAGCGGGTATGCCCGATGGACATTCCGCTCATGGAGCTCAACCGCAAGTTCTACAAGGACGTGGAGGAGCTCTACGATTACGAGCCGGGGATCGAGGTAGAGAATCCGCCGCTGCTCTCCACCTTCAAGGTGGATGACAAAGAAGACTTCATAATGTAAGAGGTGGGTGCCATGGCATTAAAGCAACTAAGCAAGGAAAAGGTTGGAGAGGCCCTCGCGGAGCTCTCCAAATTCCGCCTCATCGCGCCCGCCAAGTCGGATGATGTGGTGGTCTTCAAGCATATCTCGGATCCCGCGGAGGCATACCTCGACTACGGGAACTCCACCGTTCCCCCCAAGGGGTCCCTCTTTCCGCAGACCGAGACCCTGTTCCGCTTCCTCACCGGGAGCCCGGAGCTGAGCGAGAAGAACGTGGAGGTGGAGGGGACCACGGTCATCTTCGGACTGCGTCCCTGCGACGCGCGCGCGCTGACCATCGTGGACAAGCTCTTCTCCTGGGACTTCGACGACCCCTATTATCTCAAGCGCCGTGAGCTCACCACCCTGGTGGGGATGGCCTGCGTCGAACCTCCCTCGGTGAACTGCTTCTGCACCTCGGTCGGGGGCGGCCCCTTCGGGAAGGAGGGCCTGGACCTCCTGCTCATCGACATGGGCGACCATTACCTGGTGCAGGCGCTGACGGACAAGGGCAGCAAACTGGAGGAGACCCTGGCCGCCCAGCTCGAGGAGGCCCCCGGCGGCGACGAGGCCAAGGCGGAGGAGATGGCGCGGGAGTCGGAGGGCAGGATACGCCGCTCCATAGACACCGAGGGCATCCCCGGCAAGCTTCCCGGCCTGTGGGACAACGAGCTCTGGAAGCGGGTCTCCGCCGCCTGCCTCGGCTGCGGCATCTGCACCTTCCTCTGTCCCACCTGTCACTGTTTCGACATCCAGGACGAGGTCGAGGAGTCCGGCGAGGGAAGGCGCTGCCGCATGTGGGACTCCTGCATGTTCGAGGAATACACCGTGCACGCGTCCGGGCACAATCCCCGCCCGACGCGCAGGGAGAGGACGCGCAATCGCATCAACCACAAGTACTCGTATTACCCCGAGCACTTCGACGTCATCGCCTGCGTGGGCTGCGGCCGCTGCATCAACCTCTGCCCGGTGAACATCGACATTCTGGAAATACTCGATCAGGTGGTGGATGCCTAATGAAGAATCCCTATATCCCTTATCAGGTAAACATCATTGACGCCTGGTACGAGGCGCCGGGAGAACGCTGTATCAAGACCTTCAAGGTGACCTTCGCCGACGAGAAGGTGTGGGATACCTGGAGCCATAAGCCCGGCCAGTGTGCCATGGTGGGCATCCCGGGCGTCGGCGAATCCATGTTCTGCATCTCCTCCTCGCCCACGGAGGAGGGCTACCTGCGCTTCAGCATCATGAAGGCGGGCAAGAACACCTCCGCCCTGCACGAGCTGGAGGCGGGCGACAGCTTCTTCGTGCGCGGGCCCCTGGGGAACAACTTCCCCCTGGACGAGTGGAAGGGGAAGAACATCGTCACCGTCGGAGGCGGCATCGGGCAGGCCCCGCTGCGCCCGGTCATACAGTGGATACGGCATAACCGCTCCGACTACGGCGACCTGGAGCTCATCTACGGCGCCCGCACCTCCGAGGACCACTGCTTCAAGGCGGAGTTCGCGGAGATCGGCTCGAGCGACGACTGCGCCTGCCATCTCTCCATCGACGTGGAGGAGGAGCAGTGGCCGCATTTCGTCGGCTTCGTCCCCACGCTGCTCATGGAGGTCGCGCCCAAGCCGGACAATGCCATCGCCGTGACCTGCGGACCGCCGGTGATGATCAACTTCGTGCTGCAGAACCTGGAGAAGCTGGGCTTCACCCCGGACCAGGTCTACACCACCCTGGAGAACCGCATGAAGTGCGGCATCGGCAAGTGCGGCCGCTGCAACGTGGGCCACCTCTACGTGTGCAAGGACGGTCCGGTCTTCTCCTACGCACAGCTCAAAAAGATCCCGGAGGCCTTCGCCTGACGGCCAGGACACACGGGGGGAGCGGAAAGCGCTTTTCGCTCCCCCTTTCCTTTTCTCGCGCCACCCTTTCCAGGGGGCGAGACACGGACATGTGCAATTTGTTGACGAGCATTTTCAAATCACTTCTCCCGTGGGAATAATACTCCTGCAAGCGGCGTGCGCTCCTCTCGTGGGGCGCGCGCCAAGGTCCGGGGAATGCGTCAAAGGACATCCGGCCAAGAGGGGGAAATATCCCTTGAGAGGAGGGAGAGGTTGCTTTTCAGGATGCAGGCCTGGAGGGTGTTCCGCCACATGCTGATCGGGCTGGGGCTGGTGGCCGCTGGCGCGGTGATGCTGGCCGCCCTCGCCTTCATTGGGCTCGATATCGCCTACGCCAACCACGTCTTCAAGGGGATTTACGTGGAGGGTATCAACATCGGCGGCATGAGCCGCGACCGGGCCATCGAGAAGCTGCGCTCGCAGCTCGACCTGGTCGCCCTCAACAGCGACCTGGTGCTGGCTTTCGACGGTTACACCTGGACGCTCCCCCTCTACGAGATCGACGCTTACGTGGATGTCGAGGCCACCGTGGAGAAGGCGCTCAAGGCGGGCAGCGGCATACCCTTCTACCGGCGCTGGGCCAACCGCGCCACCCTGCGCGGGCTGGGCCGCGACGTGGGCCTGGTGGTCCATTACGATCACCGCAAGCTCGATTCCTGCGTCTCCAGCCTGGAATCGGTGATAAACCGGCCGCCGCTCGAAGCCGAGATAAGGCTGGAGGGGCGCGGCCTGGTCTTCCAGAGGTCGCAGGAGGGTTGGGAGCTTGACACCGAGGCGGCGCGCGTCTCCATCCTCGAGACCCTGCCCGCGCGGAACCGCACGGCGAGCCTGCAGATAGAGGTAACCGCGCCCGAGGTGTCGGACGAGCAGGTGGGCAAGGTGATCACGGTGGACAAGACCAACCACCTTCTCACCCTCTACGACAACATGGAGCTGGAGAAGCAGTATCCCATCGCCGTGGGCATGTCCTCCTGGCCCACCCCGAGCGGCACCTTCAAGGTGACCAGCATGCAGAGGAATCCCTCCTGGATAAACCCCGGTTCCTCGTGGGCGAGCACCATGCCCCCGGTAATACCGCCTGGTTCCGGCAATCCGCTGGGGACGAGGGCCATCGGGACCAGCGCGGCGGGCGTGTTCATCCACGGGACCTACAATTCCGGCTCGATAGGCTCGAGCGCTTCCCATGGATGCATACGCATGTATATCAGGGATTCCGAGGATATCTTCGAGAGGGTCTCGCTGGGGATACCGGTGCTCATCTTCTGATCTCCGGGTGCTCGCACCCGCGGGGGCCTCCCCCGCCGGGTAACTGCGCCGGGGGAGGCGGAGCGGGCAGGAAGAGCGGCTTCGCGGCGGAGAGGTCAAGCATATGAAGAAAAGGATGGCGGCGATTTCGCTGGCTTTGCTCCTCATCTCGGGCTGCGTGGCCTGCGTGTCGCCCGCTGGTGTCTGGGCCGGCACCGAGATACCGCCTCCTGAGGGCTTGCGGGCGCCGGAGCGCGTCCGGGACGCGGGCTTGCGCATCGCCCTTACCTGGGAGCCGAGGGAGGGCGCATACGGCTACTACGTTTACCGTGCCGATGCGCCGCGGGGCGCGCTCGAGCGGGTGGGCGGGAAGGCGGCCGATTCCATGCTCGCATACCCCGTTTTCCTGGATGACGGCGTGGAGGCGGGGAGGGATTACTACTATGCGGTGAGCGCCGTGGGCCTGGACCTGCACGAGGGCCCCCCCTCGGCCCGGGTATGCGCCCGCCTGGATGAGACGGCACGGGCGGCGGCGGGGCCCAGAAGCATCGTGTGCTCGCTGCCGGACCAACGCCTGTACTTCTTCGAGGGCGACCAGCTGGTCAACATCACGCGCTGCTCGACGGGGCTCAACAACCGCACCCCCGCCGGGCGCTTCCGCATCCTCAGCCACGCCCGGGTCAACGTGGGCCTCGGCGGCGCGGTGTGCGATTACTGGATGTCCTTCACCTCCTCGCACGGCATGCATTCGTGGCCGAGGGGTTCGCGCGCCTACGAGGCTGGTCTGGGCGCTCCCGCCTCTCACGGCTGCATAAGGCAGCACCCCATGGAGGCGTACTGGCCCTATTACTGGGCACCTAACGGCACTCCCCTCACCATCACCTACTCCTCCCTTGCCCGGCGGGTCATATCGGGATGCCACTGCTCCGGCGGCGCGGCGCAGCCCTCGCGCGGGTGGCATTTCGCCGAGGGCTATACCGCCGAGGGCTACGACACCTACCTCCTGCTCAGCAACCCCGGGGCGGGGGCCGCGCAGGCCAGGGTGGCCTTCAACAAGGAGAGCGGAGAGGTGACGGAGATGGGCGTCGCCATCGCCCCGCACTCCCGTTACACCCTGGCGGTGGACGGCGTGCCGGGAATGGAGGCGGCGGCCTTCTCTACGCAGGTGGTGGCGGATGTGCCCGTGGTGGCGGAACGCGCCATGTATTTCGCCGCCGGGAGGAGGACGGGCGGGACGGCGTCCTTGGGGGCGCCGCAGGCCTCGTCCGACTGGTATTTCGCGGAAGGCTATACCGCGGAGAGCTTCGACACCTGGCTGCTGCTGGCCAACCCGGGCGATGACGCGGTGGGCGTCGAGGTGAGCTTCTGCACGGATGAAGGCGGAACGCATCAATACGGGCTGCGCATGGGGCCGCACTCGCGCGCGACCGTGCTCGTGGATTCGCTGCCCGGGCTGGACGCCGCCGCCTTCTCCATGCAGGTGCACGCCGACGGGCCCATAGTGGCGGAGCGGGCGATGTATTTCACCAAGGGATATATACACGGCGGCCATTCCTGCGTGGGCGCGGCGCAGCCCTCGCGCACCTGGTTCTTCGCCGAGGGGTGCACGCGGCAGTTCTTCGAGAGCTATATCCTGGTGGGGAACCCGGGCGATGTCGACACCGTGGTCGCCATCGACTACTACCTGGAAGGCGGCAGTGTGAGGCATGGGTACCTGGTCAAGGCGCGCAGCCGCATGACCATACCCGTGGGAGCCCAGGGCGGCCTCGCGGGGACCGACATGGCCTTCACCGTCTACGCGGGCGCGCCCGTGGTGGTCGAGCGCTCCGTGTATTACGACCTGGACAGCCACCGCGGCGGACATGCCGCCATGGGCTCGCCGCAGGCCTCGCTCACCTGGTACTTCGCCGAGGGCTATACGGACGGGGGCTTCGATACCTATCTGCTCCTCTCCAACCCCTCCATCACTCCCGCCCACGTGGAGGTGGCCTTCCAAGGCGACGACGGGGCCGTCGTCTCCCGCGGATACCTCATACAGCCCCAGCGCCGCCTCAGCGTGAGCGTGGACGATATCCCCGGGCTCCAGCGCTCCGCCTTCTCCACCGTGGTCAGCTCGGACGTGCCGGTGATGGCGGAGAGGGCCATGTATTTCGTCATGGCGCGCGGCTATTGAGCCGTGGGGGCGAGGGGGCGGTAGCATGGGGTGCGCGGGGGGCGCGCGGGGGGCGCGCGCGCGGGCAGGTCCTCGCTCCGCACTCGCAGCTCTGACAGCACCTGCGGGCGCCCTTCTCTCGCGCATACTGCTCGCGAAAGTCGCTTCGGACCGGCCCCCGCTCACCCCGGGGTCAGCGTCTTGCTACGCGCGCTGAAGGCCGAAGGCCTGATGCGTGCAAGGTCAAGACCTGCGGGCACCTGCAGCAACCTCGAAATGCCGTTATCTATCGAGAGCCCAGCCTTCCGCATGCGAGCCGCTTCCTTAGATGACACGCTGGGAAGAACGCATGGGGCCACGTCTTGCAAAACCAAAGTAAAAGCCCGGGTGCGAACTGGGAGGATAGCGCAGCAAGCAAAGAACAAGACCTGACCCCATCCGGGGGTCAGGGGAGGGAGGAGAGCTCCTCGGGGAAGGGGGAGAAGAAGGTCTGCTCCTCCAGGCGGGCGTGGCTGGAGCGCGCGAGGTGGGGGAGGGCGATGCGCAGGACCGCGCTCCAGGGCAGGGCGCGGTCGCGGTATGCCGCGAGGGCTTCATGCAGATGGTCCTCCTCCCGCGGGGCCGGGCGGGGCGAGAGGCGCTTCAGGACGCGCGCGAGAACGTCGGCGCGGGAGGAGCGGCGGGGGGGCGCGGAGAGGGCGCGCAGGAAATGCGAGCGGTAGGAGGGGAGGAGCTCGTCCACCTTCAGGCCGGCGCGATTGGCGAGGATGACGTCGAGCTCCTCGAGCTCTGCCGGGTCGTGGGCCATGAGCAGGAGCTGGTTGCGGGAGTGGAAAGCGATGAGCTCATCCAGGGCGCCCGTTCTCTCCATGCTCCTGAGGCGGGCCGCGGCGAAGATGCGGGTGAGGAAGCGCTCTCTCGCCTCCGTATCCTGCAGGGCCTGCTCCGATTCCACGGCGAGATGGGGGAAGGCCGCTTGCGCGGCGGCGGCGAACAGGCCGGGTCCTCTGCCCAGGACGCGGCAGTCGTCCGCGGCGGAATGGATATCGGCGTCTCCGGGGGCGCAGGAGGGGGAGCGCGCCTTGAGCAGGAAGCCGTCCACCTCCGGCAGTGAGGCCAGGAAGCCTGCTCGGAAAGCGAGCATCTCGCGGGTGAGGTCCCGCCGCGTCGCGGGCTGCACCAGGCGCAGCGCGCCCTGCTCCGACTCGATCCATATGGGTTCGCGCGGAACGCCCAGGCCCATCTCCGCCTCCGGGCATACGGTCCGGAAGGCCACGTGGGGGGAGAGCCGGCACACGAACCCGTCCGCGACCATCTCCCCGTCCCATCTGCAGGACTCGAAGCCCAGGCATCTGCTGACGACCACCTGGGGCTTGTTCTCAGGCATCGCGCCTCCCTCGCTCGGGGACGCCCCTGTCGCGGCGGCGGGGGCGCCTACAGCTTCTGCAGCTCCCCGGTGGTCACGTGGCCGACGTTGTTGGCGAGGTCGCCGATACGCTCCAGGTTGCCCAGGGTGTCCAGGTAGATAACCCCCACGGTGCCATTGCACTCGCCGCGGTTGAGGCGCTTGAGGTGGTTGTCCCTGTACTTGGAGGCCATCTCGTCCACGTGGTGTTCCAGGTCCTGGAAATGAACGGCGGCCGGCGCGTCCTGGGACTCAAAGGCGTCCACTATGCCCTCGTACATCTCGAAGACGGTATCGGAGAGGTCGTCCAGCTCCACCGCGGCCGACCCGCTGAACCCCTCGCCGCTCTCCATCTTGTTCAGGGCCAGGTACATGATATTCTCGGCGTGGTCTCCGATGCGCTCGATGTCGTTGACGGCGTGCATGAACCCCACCAGCTGCTCGGACTGCTCGAAGGTGAGGGGCACCTGCGAGAGCTTGGAGAGGTAGGTGTTGATGGAGTTGGCGAGGCCGTCCACGATGGACTCCAGCTCCATGACGTGCTTCTTCCCGCCGCGCTCGTGCTTCTTGAGATAGCCCAGGCTGGCGTGCAGCATGTCCAGGGTGATGCGCCCCATGCGGGTAATCTCCTTGCGGGCCATCTCCAGGGCCATGGCCGGGCTGTGAAAGATGCGCGGGTCGAGGAAGAGGGGGTCGCGCAGTATCTCCGGCTCGGCGCCCTTCTTGATCTTCTTGACCAGGGCCGCGAACTGGGTCAGGAGGGGCAGGAAGGCGATGGCCACGAAGAGGTTGAAAAAGGTGTGCGCCCAGGCTATCTGGCGCCCGATATCGCTCTCACCCGTTCCCAACCCCCCGCTTGCCCAGCGCACCAGGTCGGGCAGCCAGGCGAGGAAGGGAAGGACCAGGATGACCCCCCCGATCTTGAACAGATAGTGCGCCCATGCCACGCGCTTGGCGGGCAGGCTGGTGCCCAGGCTGGCTATCCAGGCGGTTATGCAGGTGCCGATATTGCAGCCCAGGATGACGGGGATGGCTATGCGCAGCGGGTCGGCGCCGCCGATGCTCAGCGCTCCCGTCGCGCCCATGGCCACCAGCATGGAGGTGGTCGCCGAGGAGCTCTGCACCAGGCTGGTGAAGACCAGGCCCAGCAGCAGGCTCAGGTACCACCTGTCGCCCAGGGCGTTCACCCAGCTCTGGAAGAAGCCGGAGTCCTTGAGGGGGGACATGCCCCCCTTCATGAACTCCATGCCCAGGAAGAGCAGGCCGAAACCGAGGATGACCTCGCCGCTGTATTTGACCACCCGGCGGTTTCCCGCCAGGAAGAGCAGCAGCCCGATGCCGATACAGGGGAAGGAGAGGTAGAGGATGACGTCGAAGGCGACAATCTGGGCGGTGATGGTGGTCCCGATGTCCGCGCCCAGGATGACCCCCAGGGATTGGGTGAAGGTCATCAGCCCGGCGTTCACGAACCCCACCAGCATGACCGTGGTCGCCGACGAGCTCTGGATGAGCGTGGTGACAATCGTGCCCGCCGCGAGGCCGCGGTAGCGTGTCTTGGTGAAGGTCTCGAGCATGCGGCGCAGCCTGTCTCCCGCCGCCAGCTGCAGGCCCTCGTTCATGAGCAGCATGCCGTAGAGGAACATGCCGATGCCGCCGCCGAGTGCGAGCACTCCGAACCAGACGGAAGTGGCCTCAAGGTTCATGTGGCGATACCCCCGGGTCACATGTCTCGACCCTCACAGCTGCGCTCCTTTCCCAAGCCGTGATTATATATATAAAGTGGCGAGCCCTCAAGGGGTCTCTTCCCGTCGCGGGCGGTGTTTTCCAAGGCCGTAACCCGCGCTTGAGCTGCACCTATACATGCTGCAAGGGGGCCATGTTTTAATTGACTGTGCAAGGGGTTGATGATAATCTGATAAAGGTTCACCCGCGGGGAGGGGTCGCCCGGAAAGAGCCCTCTTCCACCCATGTTCGATTCCGAGGGATGTGATTCTCACCGAGGACGCAGAAGCCGGGGCAACCCGGGGCCAGAAGAGGAGGTGAGAGCCGAAACCCAGGTTCTTATGCGATGAAGGGCTGTGTTCACGAGAAAAAGAGAGGTGGCATATGGCGTACGACTACGAATTGGTGAAAGTGGACGTCGTGGACGGGGTGGCCACGATGACCCTCAACCGCCCCCCGCTCAATCCCCTCAACGCGGAACTGAGCCTGCAGATAGGCCTTTGTGCCGACGAGCTCTCCATGGACGACGAGGTGAGGGCGGTGGTCCTCACCGGCGGAGAGGAGCATTTCGCAGCGGGAGCCGACATCAAGATGATGGTGGAGATGAACGCGGTGGTGGTCACCAAGTTCGTGGGCAAGCTGCAGGAGAGTTTCACCAAGGTGGAGAACATACCCAAGCCGGTCATAGCGGCCATCAACGGCTTCGCCCTTGGTGGAGGCTGCGAGCTGGCCATCTGCGCCGACTGGCGCTACGCACACGAGGACGCCAAGATCGGGCAGCCCGAGATACTGCTGGGCATCATCCCCGGGGCGGGCGGCACCCAGAGGCTGCCCAGGCTCATCGGCCCGGCCATGGCCAAGGAGATGATCTACAGCGGCCGTTTCTACAGCGCCCAACAGTGCTATGAGATGGGCCTGGTGCAGAAGGTGGTCAGCGGGGAGGAGTCGGTCATCGCCTACGCCCAGAAGATAGCGGACAGGTACGCGAAGGGGGCGGCGGTGGCCCTGGCCATGGCCAAGAAGTCGATCAACAAGGGCGTGGAATGCTCCATCGAGGAGGGCCTGATCATCGAGGCCCAGAGCATGTCCCTGTGTTTCGCCTCCGAGGACCAGAGAATAGGTATGCGCACCTTCCTCGAGGAGGGCCCGGGCAAGGCCAAGTTCACGGGAAGGTAGAGGCGCGTACTCGATTACATAGATGGGCGGCAACGCCCGCTGCGCTTGCGGCAGTAAGAACATGAACCCGAGAAGGAGTTCGGAAAGGTAAGGAGGTTCTTTCATGGTAGATTTCGAACTCACGGAAGAGCAAAAAGCAGCCGTCAAGATGGCCCATGACTTCGCTCTCAACGAGATGCGCCCCATAGCGCTGGAGTGCGACCAGCAGGGCACGGTCCCCGACGACCTGGTGAAGAAAGCCGCCGCGGCCGGGCTCACCGCCATGGCCATCCCCGAGGAATACGGCGGGGGGGGGCTGGACCACATCACCGCGTCCATGGTCAGCGAGGAGCTCGCCTGGGGGTGCGCCGGCATCGCCACCACCCTGGGCGCCAACAGCCTGGCCACCACCCCCATGGTCATCGCCGCCAACGAGGAGCAGAAGAAGGAATACTTCCCGCGCCTGTGCGATCCCGACGACCCCAAGTTCGCGGCCTTCTGCCTCACCGAGCCGGGGGCGGGGTCCGACGCGGCCGCCATCTCCACCATCATCAAGGAGGAGGGTGACCACTACCTGATCAACGGGCAGAAGTGCTTCATCACCAACGGCGGCATCGCCGATTTCTACTCCGTGTTCTGCACCTTTGACAAGGAGAAGAAGTACGGGGGCATCGGCGCGGTCATCGTCGAGCGCTCCTACGAAGGCGTCTCCATCGGCAAGCACGAGGACAAGATGGGCATCCGCGCCTCGAACACCTCCGAGGTCATCTTCGACAACGTCAAGGTGCCCAAGGAGAATCTCTTCGTCCCCATGGGCCAGGGCTTCTACAACGTCATGACCACCCTGGACCTCACGCGCGCCAGCGTGGCCGCGCTGGCCATCGGCGTGTCCCGTGCCGCCTACGAGGAGGCCCTCAAGTACTCCAAGGAGAGGGTGCAGTTCGGGCGCCCCATCATAGCCCAGCAGTCCATCAGCTTCATGCTCGCCGATATGGCCATGAAGATCGAGGCCGGCCGTCGTCTCTATCAGCTGGCGGCCTGGAAGGCCTACAAGGGCCTGCCCTGCTCGCTCGAGTCCTCCTACGCCAAGGCCTTCTGCGGCGACGTGGTCATGGAGGTCACGGTGAACGCGGTACAGGTCCACGGTGGCTACGGCTACATGAAGGAATACCTGGTGGAGAAGCTGATGCGCGACGCCAAGATCATGCAGATCTACGAGGGCACGGCCCAGATACAGCGCGTGGTCATCGGCGCCAACCTCATGGGCGTGACCGACACCTATCCCTGGGGCTAGGCAAGAAAACGGCGGGGGGCGCCTGCGGGCGCCCCTTTTCATTTCCCGAGCCCGGTGGCAACCATCTTCGCTCCGCACTCGCAGGCTGCAAACAGAGCATGATCTTGGCTCACAATCAGTGGGCGCGAGCCTGCTTTCCTCTGCGCCGCCCGCGCAGGTTGCCTCAGATCGACCCCCGCTTCCCGGGCACATCTTCTGCGCGGACGACACGCGAGCCGTCATATCCCCGCCGCAAGGCTTGAGTGCACGTTTCTTTGTATGGGTGTGAGCCATGCCGGTGATATCATGATTTGTATGGCGAAAATCGCTATTACCACAACGGTGCCAATCGAGGTCATCTACGCCGCCGGGCACGTGCCGGTGGACCTCAACAACGTCTTCGTGTCCCATCCCGATCGCGAGGGGCTGATGGACGAGGCGGAGGCGGTGGGCTTCCCGCGCTCCTTCTGCGCCTGGACCAAGGGGATATACGGCGCGGTGAGGGAGATGCGGGACCTGGAGGCGGTGGTGGCCGTCACCCGGGGGGACTGCTCCAATACCCAGGCGCTCATGGAGACGCTGCAGTCGGAGGGGATGAGGGTCATTCCCTTCGCCTACCCGTATGAGCGCGAATACGGCCTGCTGCGGGCGCAGATGGAGGTGTTCATGCGGCAGCTGGGGGCGGAGGCGGGAGCGGTGGAGGAGAGCACGCGCCGCCTGGACGCCGTGCGCGCCCGGGCCCACGAGGTCGACCGCCTCACTTGGGAGGAGGGGCTGGTGAGCGGGCTGGAGAACCACCTCTCCCTGGTAAGTTGCAGCGACATGGAGGGCGATCCGGAGGCTTTCGCGGAGAAGCTGGACGCCCTCATCGCCCGGGCGCGCGCCCGGCAGGGCGGCCCCTTCCGCCCCGCCGGGGACATGGTGCGGCTGGGCTATGTGGGCGTGCCCCCCATCGCCCCCGCGCTCTACGATTTCCTCGAGGGCCTGGGGGCGAGGGTCGTCTTCAACGAGACGCAGCGCCAGTTCAGCCTGCCCTCCCCGGCGAGCGACCCGGTGGAGAAGTATCGTCTCTACAGCTACCCCTACTCGGTCTTCTACCGCCTGGAGGACATCGCGCGCGAGGTGGAGCGCCGGCGCCTGGCGGGGGTCATCCACTACGTGCAGAGCTTCTGTTTCCGCCAGGTGGAGAACATAATCCTGAGGAAATACCTGGGAGTCCCCCTGCTCAACCTGGAGCTGGACCGCAGCGCCGACATCGATGCCAGAACGGCGACGCGGCTGGAGAGCTTCGTCTCCATGCTCCGGGACTGAGGGGCGAGCCATGGCGCGGCCGCCGCCGCGGGGCCGTATGCTAACATCGTAGGCGGGAAGGCCCGTGGCGGGAAAGGAGGGGATGCGCGGATGGCGGGGATATACGAGATCAGCGCGAGCGCGCATTTCGACGCCGCCCACAAGCTCAGGGACTACGAGGGGAAGTGCGCCCGCATGCACGGCCACAGCTTCCGCGTGGAGGCCGCGCTGGCGGGTTCCGACCTGGGACCGGCGCAGCTGCTGGTCGATTTCAACGACCTCAGGCGCCTGCTGCGGGAGGCCATAGAGCCCTTCGACCATTGCTGCCTCAACGAGGTGCCTCCTTTCACCGAGATCTCTCCGACCTCGGAGAACCTGGCGCGCGTAATCTTCCACTCCCTGCAGCAAAGGGTGCGCGGCCTGGCGCCGGGGGTGCGCCTGGCCTGGGTCGGCGTGTCCGAATCGCCCGACACCAGGGCCGTCTATCGGGAGGCGGAATGAGCGGGGGGAGCAATGTCCTGCTCCTCTCCGCCGGCCTGGACTCCGCGGTGAACTTCCTCATCGCCCGCGAGCGCGGGGGGGTGGAGGTCGCGGTCACCGTGGACTACGGGCAGCGGGCGGCGCGGCGCGAGAGGGAGAGGGCGCGCGCCTTCTGTGACGCCTACGGCGTGCGGCACCTGGAGCTGGACGCGGGCTGGCTCGCAGGCGTAGCCCCGACGGCTCTCACCGCGGGGCCCGTCCCGCCGCCGCGGGTGAGCCCGGAGCAACTGGCGGAGGCGGACCTCGTGCGCGAGAGCAGGGGGGCGGTATGGGTGCCCAACCGCAACGGCCTGCTGGCGAACATGGCGGCCTGCGTGGCCGAGGCCGCGGGGGTGCCCTGGATAGTGATGGGGCTCAACGCCGAGGAAGGGGCCTTCTTCCCCGACAACTCCGCCGCCTTCGTGCGGGAGACGAACCGCGCCCTGGGGCACTCGACGCGCTCGCGCGTGAAGGTGCGCAGCTTCACCATCACCTGGGAGAAAATAGATATTATGCGCGAGGCGATAGCTCGCGAGCTGGACTTTCGCCACTTGTGGTCGTGCTATAATGGGGAGCAACTGATGTGCGGTCGCTGCGAGTCCTGCGCCCGTCTCATCGCTTCCGCGCGGCGCGTGGGGGCGGTGGAGCGGCTGCGAGGGCTCGTTTCGCATCTGTTCTGAGCGCAGGGGTGTCGTGGCCATGGCCGGGAGGGGGCATGAAAGGGAAGTATATCAAGGGCAGGAAGATCACCTACGACGGCACGCAACTGCGTTCGCTCTACTCTTACCGCGAGCATGACTTGCAGGGGGACTCCATACTCGCCTTCCGCGGGCCGTGCCGGGTGGGGACGGAGGACCTCGTGGACCTGGAGGACGCGAAAAGCGGCTCCGTGATAAATAGCGAGGAGATGGCGCACTTCATCGTGGAGCTCTTCGCGGGCGACCTGGACCGTACCGTGGTCATACAGAGGCTTTTCCTCTGCGTGGTCAAGGACGTGATCGAGAAGCTGCGGCCCGAGCTCTTCATCAGCAGGCGCGGAGACGACCTCTACATCGAGCTGGAGGCGGGGGAGGAGGAGGGAGGGGACCGCAAGCTCACCGTCTCGGTGGCCACGGCGAGCCCGGTGTCGACCCTCATCCACCTGGGCATCAACGTGCGCAGCGAGAACACCCCCGTGCCCACCCTGGGCCTGGACGACCTGGGCGTCCCCGTGGATGATTTCGTGCTCGAGGTGCTGCGGGGCTTCATCGACGAGATGAAGGGCATCGAGCGGGCGCGCTGCAAGGTCAGGGGCGTGAGCTGAGGAGGGCCCGCATGGGCACGAGCCTTTGCGTCCACGAGATATTCCCCTCCTTCCAGGGCGAGGGCGTCCTCGTCGGCGCTCCCCAGGTCTTCATCAGGCTTTGCGGCTGCAACCTGCGTTGTTCCTACTGCGACACCCCCGAATCGCGCGAGCGGACGCGGGCCTGCGCCGTGTACGACTGGGGCGGCGCGCGCGAGACCCGGGCCAATCCCCTGGGCGCGGCGGCGGTGCTGGGGCTGGTGTCCTCGCTCTGGGACGCGGGCATGCATTCCGTATCGCTTACCGGCGGCGAACCGCTGCTGCAGGGGGCGGGGCTGGCGGTGCTGCTCCCCGCGCTCAAGCAGCAGGGCTACCCCGTCTACCTGGAGACCAACGGCACCTTGGGGGACGCTCTGGACGGGGTGCTGCCCTGGCTGGACCACGTGGCCATGGACGTCAAGCTGCCCTCGAGCCAGGGGGGCGAGGACCTCATGCAGAGGCAGCTGGATTTCCTGGCGCGCATGCCCCCCGGCCTGTTCTCCCTCAAGATGGTCATCGGCGCCGAGACGCAGGAGGGCGAGGTGGAGGAGGCCTGCGGGGCGCTCGGCGGGCTCGCGGCCGCGGCCACGCTGGTGCTGCAGCCGGCCACGCCGCGTGCGGGGGGCCGGGCTTTGAGCCCGCGCCGCGCCCATGAGATGTACCGGTTGGCGAGGAGGTATTTCGCGCGCGTGCGCGTGATCCCCCAGACGCACCGTGCCTGGGGGATAAGGTAGGAGCGCGCCTCCGGGGCGGCAGGACGCCGATGCCGCTCATGGAGGCCATCTTCCTGTATGCTGTCCTCATAAGCGGTGGCACGAGCCGCCGCCGGATTCGGCTGGGAGAGGGGAGGGAGAGACGATGCGGGAACCTGCTCCGGACCAGTTCAGGGAGGCGCGGGAAAAGGCGCTGCGCCAACTGAAGGTCCTCGACCCCGCGTGGATGGCGGCGCGCTCCGGGGCCTCCTATTCCTACCCCGAAAAGGCCCTCAAGCTGGATTTTCTGGGAGAGGAATGCACCGTCGCCTATCCCGGAGGAGCGGTGAGGTGTGTGCACGGCGGCGCGCTGCGGGGCGCGGCCGAGCTCATCATCCTCCATTACCTGCTGGGCGCCGACGGCTCCCCGCTGCGGGGGCGGTGGATCTCCTACCGCGACCTCCCCGGGGCCCGCTACCACGAGGCGGCCTTCGTCGCCGACGTGGAGAGGCCGCTGTCTCTGGGCTTGGCGGGACGCCTCGCGGAGCTGCGGGGCTGGCGGGAACGCAATGCCCGCGGCGTGGAGCTGCCGGGGGACGAGGCCTTCGTGTGGGAGGCCCTGCCCAGGGTGCCGCTGCTGGTCATCTTCAACGAGGCGGACGATGAATTTCCCGCCTCGGCGCGCATGCTCTTCGACGCCTCCGCGCCCTCCTACCTGCCAACCGAGGACCTGGAGGAGCTGGCGGGGCAGGCGGCGCGAAAGCTTCTGGCGCAGGTTTAGGAGGGGCGCGCGTTTCCGTCCCCCGGCCCGCAGGCCCGGCGGCGCCCCCGCGCGCGGGGTCGACCGCCGAGACGGTGATGGTTTATCATAATGGGCAACCTGTTCGGAACGCGGTACGAGAAAAGGAGACCGAGGGCGCGCGGCCAGGGATTCGACATCTCGAAGCGGTGTGCCGCCGGGTAAAAAGGATACGATGTGCAGGGTATTGGTCCTCAACGCTTCCTACGAGCCCTTGAATCTGGTCAACGTTAAGCGCGCCGCGATACTGGTGCTCAAGGACAAGGCGGAGATCGTCGAGGAGCGCGGCGGCAGCCTGCGCTCCGAGCGCATGTGCATGCCCTGTCCCGCGGTGATACGCCTTGCATATTACGTGCACGTCCCCTGCCGCGGCGTCTCCATCAGCCGCCGCGCCGTTTTTTTAAGGGACGCCCACACCTGTCAGTACTGCGGCGGGAGGGCGGAGAGCATAGATCACGTCATGCCGCGCAGCCGGGGAGGGCAGCACGTCTGGGACAACGTGGTGGCCGCCTGCCGACGCTGCAACTCCCGCAAGATGAACCGCCTGCCCTCCGAGGCCGGGCTCAAGCTGACGCGCAAGCCCGCCCCGCCGCATGGCCACATCTGGATCTTCAGCATCGCCGTCGACATCCATCCCACCTGGGAACCCTATTTGGAAACGGTCCTGGTGGGATGATCGCCCCGGGCATCGATCTGCGCGGGATGGTCAAGCCCATTCGCGACGATATCCTGCACATCGACATCCCCATAAGGCACGAGCTGAAGAACATCAACCTCTATCTCTTCCGGGGGGAATATCCCAGCCTGGTGGACGTGGGCCCCAAGCACCCCCTCCTGCGCGACCTCATGGCCGCGCTCCTGCGCAGCACGGAGACGGAGGAGCTCGCCCGCATCTACCTCACCCATTCCCACATGGACCACAGCGGGCTGGCGGCGCACCTGAGAGAGGCGACGGGGGCGGAGGTGGCGGCTCACCGCTA
Source organism: uncultured Actinomycetota bacterium (assembly GCA_964510515.1). Classification (GTDB taxonomy): domain Bacteria; phylum Actinomycetota; class Geothermincolia; order Geothermincolales; family RBG-13-55-18; genus SURF-21. The sequence goes on from CAZEAU010000001.1 coordinate 53,532, forward strand.
CGAGAGGCCGCGCATCGAAAAGGCGGGGGAGCGCCTGCGGGAGGAATACGACTGCTACTCCCGCATGTCCCCGGCCATGGGCTTCCCGGTGGACATGGCCGAGCTGCTTGACCGCCTGGCCTCGGCGTGGAACCTGCTCTGCGAGCCCTGCCGCATCGACATACGCCTGGGCGGCGGGGAGACGGTGAAGGCGGGGGACCGCGAGCTGGAGGTTATACACACGCCGGGGCATACCGCCGGCCACGTCTGCTACTACCTGCGCGAGGAGGGCCTGCTCTTCTCCGGCGACCACCTCATGCGCTCGATCACTCCCAACCCCGAGCTCTACTGCCCGCCGTGGCGGGGGCACGTCACCGGGCTGCCGCAGTTCCTGGAGTCCCTGCGCCTGCTCGAAGGCTACGACATCGCCGCCGCCTACCCAGGGCATGGCCGGGTCATCCGCAGGGTGCGGAGACGCATCGAGTTCAACCTCGCCCATCACCGCTCGCGCCTGGAGAAGACGCGCGAGGCGGTGGAGGGTGGCTGCCGCACGGTGTGGGAGGTGGCCCTGCGCCTCTTCCCGCAGGTGCGCGCCGAAGCGCCGGACGTGGACCACTTCCTGGCGCTCAAGGAGGCCCTGGGGCATTTGCTCATCCTCGAGGAGGAGGGCGCGGTGCATCGCGGCCTCGAGGGCGAGCTGTGGGTGTACGAGCCGGCGTGAGAGCGGCAGCCGGCGTCCTGCTCGTGATTACCGGCCGTCAAACCTGTATGGTCATCGCCAAGGGGATCCGTGCTCACTTAGGCTTTGAGGAAGGAGACCGCATGACCGTGGAGGCAAGAGAGAACGAGATCGTACTGCGCAAGATATACCTGGAGGATATCGTGCGAGAGGGGAGCAGGATTGGAAAGATAAAAAGTCGCTGCGCCTCTATTCCAAAGACTCTGGGAAATAGCGCGGGTGGGAGGCGCATGGCTGCCAGCGTGGCGCCAAGACCCCGGCGCGCCGCGGTCTCGACATCGCCAACTGCTGCGATAAGGCCTTTGCAAACCTCTTCGGCAGGCCGCGCAGCGTAAATCCCTTGCAAGTCCGCGAAGGCCTCTTTGCCCTACCCATTACCGCCCCCGGTGGAGAACACCGCTGTCGGCGAAGCCCCCATGCATAATTTGCCACCTGAGGAAGAACAGGCGGCGGAAGGCGGCCGCAGCTTTTGCAGGATTTCTGCCGCGATCCCTCGGCCGAGCATAACCACGTGCCGCCCCGCAGGCACGGGCCCCGCGGCTCGGCCCTCTTAGGGCGCGATTGAAAACGCCCCATACGCTTGTTAAGATGAATGGGAAACCAGGGGTTGACGGTGCCCTTGTAGCTCAGTGGATAGAGCAGTGGCCTCCGGAGCCACGTGCGGGAGTTCGAGTCTCCCCAAGGGCGCCATTTTTCAAAGGAAACAGGTTGCCCGAGACCACGCGCTGTTTCAACTGCACCAGAGAGATACCCGTGGGGGTTGAAAGCTGCCCCGTTTGCGGGTTCTCTCTCTCCGGCGGGCGCATCGAGGCCATCAAGGAGGCGGCCGAGCTCAATTCCCGCGCCCAGATGCACGACTCCAAGGGCGAATGGGGCCAGTCGGTGCCCATGTACGAGCGGGCGGTGAAACTCTATCCCGAGTTCGTGGTGGCGCATTACAACCTGGGCATCGCGCTGGGCAAGCTGGCGAGGCTGGAAGACGCCAGGGAGGCCCTGACCAGGGCTATCGGGCTGAAGGCGGATTTTGCCGCCGCCTACACCGCACGCGGCGACATCGACTCCGGGGCGGGAAATTTCGACTCGGCGGTGAGCGATTACTCCAAGGCCCTGGAGCTCTATCCCGACTACGCCCTGGCCTATTACAAGCGGGCCCTGGCCTGGATGGAGAAGGATTGCGACTACGAGGCCCGCCAGGACCTGGAGGACTACCTCTTCTACAAGCCCCACGACGCCCGCGCTCGCCGGCGTCTGGAGAAGCTCAAGGAAGGAGCGTGAAAGCCGTGGCCGAACTGGAGGGTTTACGCCGCATCTATGGGGACCGGGTGGGAAGCGAGCTCATTGTCTGGACCGCGGGGGGGCATTACTTCCGGGGCGACCTGCAGGAGATCACCGCGGAGGGGCTGCTGGTGATGAAGGGCACGAGCTGCACCCTGGCGGGCGAGAGGCAGGAGAGGGAGACGGTCTGCATCAGCGTGGCCGCCATCGACGCCATATCCTGAGCCGCGGGGCGCGGTGCCCCAGCCGTCCTGCACGCGCTCATCGCCTGCGGGCTCGCTCCCCAGCAGGCCGACGGTGGTGATGCCGTCCAGCCCCAGCTCCCGGGCCCGCGCCTAGCGGCGCTGCAGCTGCACGAAATTGAGCTGCAGGTTGGCCAGCGTCCCCCGGAAAGGCTGCAGCAGCTCCGCGGCGACCTGGCCCTCCGCGGCCTTGAGCATGGCCTCCAGGGTGTCGATGGCGAGGCGCGCCTGCCCGAAGTCGCGGTACTTGAGGTTCACGCTCTCCGGCAGGCCCATCTTCATGTAGCCCATGCTGGCGAGCTGGTTCATCATGGTGAGCACGATGTCCGCGACAGTCACCTGCTCCAGGCTCTCCTCCACCAGGCGTCGGAGCTCCTCCTCGCTGGGCTCCTCCTCCCCCTTCTCCCGTTCGCGCTCCGCACCCGCCTGCTCGTCGGGGGCCTGCTCGTCGGGGACGCTTTTCGCCTCCTCTTCCGTCGCCTCGTGCGCCTCCGCGGCGGCGGGGTCGGGAGCGGCCTTTTCCTCGCGCCGCTTATCGCGTGCCGCCTTCTTCGCGGGGGGCTTCTTCGCCGCCGCCTTCTTCGCGGCCGCCTTCTTCGCGGGGGGCTTCTTCGCCGCCGCCCTGGCGGCCCCCGCGGCCTTTCCGGCCGACGTCTTGCCGTCGTCTTCAGGCGCCGCTTTACCGCCCGTCTTCTTTTCCTCAGCCATGTCTCACGCCCTCCTTTCGCTTGAGATTATACCCAAAAGCCCGCCGGAGGCGCATGCGCTTTCTCCCTCGCGGCGCGTGCGCTATGATAAGAGTTGGTGGCGCGGCCTCTTCGCGCCTGTTTGAAAACCGCATCGGCGCCATGTGGGGGTGCTCCCGAGCGGGGGCTGAGAGCATACTCCTGAACCTGACCCGGGTAATGCCGGCGGAGGAAACGTGGCATGCGTGAGCCATGTCAGCCGCGTACCCGGCCGGGTGCGCGGTTTTCGTCGTTCGCGCAAGTGGGCAGGGAGATGGTCGGAGGTGTGAGTGTGAGGATGAGGGACTTGGGGCTCGGGCTTTACGTCGTGACCCGGGCCGACCCCGCAAGCGGGTACGGACACCTGGAGGTGGCCGCCGCCGCGCTGGAGGGCGGCGCCGACGCCGTGCAGCTGCGCGGCAAGGAGCTGGGGGGGAGGGAGCTCTACGAGCTGGCCCTGCGCATGGGAGCAGCGCTGCGGCGCAGCGGGTCCGCATGCCTCTTCTTCGTCAACGATCGCATAGACGTGGCCATGGCGGCGCAGGCCGACGGCGTGCACCTGGGGCCGCAGGACGTGCCCGCCGCGGCCGCGCGCCCCCTCGTCGGCGGCGGGATGATAATGGGGATATCGGCGAGCAACGTGGAGGAGGCCCTCGCGGCCCGTGAAGGCGGCGCCGATTATCTCGGCGTGGGCCCGGTGTTCGCCACCCCCAGCAAGGATGACGCCGCTCCGCCCATCGGGCTTGAGGGGCTGCGCAGGGTAAGGGAAGCCGTCGAGCTGCCCATTGTGGCCATCGGCGGCATAGACGCGGACAACGCCGGGCGGGTGCTCGAGGCGGGAGCGGACGGCGTGGCGGTGATCTCGGCGGTGACCGGGGCCGCGGACATGGCGGCGGCGGTGCGGGAGCTGCGCCTGCTGGTGGACGCGAGCCTGGCGGGGAGGTGACGGGTGAGAGGGAAGACGCTGCTGGAGAGGTTGAGGCTGGGGGAGGCCTTGCCCCTGCTGGAGAGGGTGGCGGCCGAGGAGGGGGTCTGCGCCGACCGGCTGGCGCAGGCCATGCTCGAGGGGAGGGCCGCGCTCCCCTGCAACAGGCGGCGGGAGCCGGAGAGCCCCCGCATGGTGGGGGGCGGGACGCGCATAAAGGTCAACGCGAACATCGGCACCTCCAGAGATTACTGCGGCATCGCGGACGAAATGGCCAAGCTGCGGGCGGCGGTGGGGGCCGGGGCCGATGCGCTCATGGACCTCTCCACCGGCGGCCCCATCGACAGGGTGAGGGAAGCGGTGGTGGCGAACTCCCCCGTGCCCGTGGGCTCCGTCCCCATCTATCAGGCGGCGGTGCGCGCCACGGAGGAGAAGGGCAGCATCATCGCCATGAGCCCGGACGACATGTTCCGCGCCATAGAGGACCACTGCGCCTCCGGCGTGGACTTCATCACCGTGCATTGCGGGGTGACCGCGGAGGTGATGGAGACCCTCCGGGCCAATCCGCGCGTGGCGGACATGGTGAGCCGCGGCGGCTCCTTCCTCGGCGGCTGGGTGCTGCATCACGGCCGCGAGAACCCGCTCTACTCCCAGTTCGACCGCCTGCTGGACATCGCCCGCGAGCACGAGGTCACCCTCTCCCTGGGGGACGGCATGCGGCCGGGCTGCATAGAGGACGCCACCGACGCGGCGCAGGTGGCGGAGCTGGTGGTCCTGGGGGGTCTGGTCGCGCGCTGCCGCGAGGCCGGGGTGCAGTGCATGGTGGAGGGCCCGGGGCACATCCCCTTGCACCAGGTGGAGGCGAATGTGCACATGGCCAAGACGATCACCCGTGGAGCGCCTCTCTACCTGCTGGGGCCGCTGGTCACCGACGTGGCGGCCGGTTACGACCACATCGCCGCCGCGATCGGGGGAGCCGTCGCCGCCATGAGCGGCGCGGATTTCCTCTGTTACGTCACCCCGCGCGAACACCTCGGCCTGCCCACCGCGGAGGACGTGCGCGAGGGGGTCGTGGTCACGCGCATCGCCGCACATGCCGCGGACATAGCGCGGGGCATGCCCGGCGCGGGGGAGTGGGACCTGGCCATGAGCAGGGCGAGGAAGCGCCTGGACTGGGAGGGGCAGCTCGGGCTGGCCCTCGATGCGGCAAAAGCGAGGAGGCTCTTTGGCGAGCGTCAGGTGGAGGGCGAGGAAGCCTGCACCATGTGCGGAGACTTCTGCGCCATGCGCTTCATCGCGGAGTACCTGGGCGGCGACGATATAACGCCCTCCTGCGGATAAGGAGAGGGGGCTTATGCGGGTCGAGGAGGCCGGCGAGTTCGCCGTCATCGCCAGGCTGCGCGCCATGCTGGAAGGCGGACACGAGGGCGTGGTGCAGGGCGTCGGCGACGACGCCGCGGTGATCAGCGACGGAGCGGGCGGGCTGTGGGCCTACAGCGCCGACGCCGTGGTGGAGGGGGTCCACTTCGATCCCGCTTACACCCCCTGGCATTCCCTGGGCTACAAGGCCCTGGCGGTGAACATCTCGGACCTCGCCTCCATGGGGGGAGGCGCGCCCTCCTTCGCCCTCGCCGTCCTGGGGCTCAGGGGAGATGCCGAGATCGAGGCGCTGGAAGAAGTCTACCGCGGCCTCATGGACTGCGGCGGGGAGTACGGCTGCGCCGTGGTCGGCGGCGACATCGTGCGCTCGCCCGCGGGCCTCTTCATATCCGTATCCCTCATCGGGCGCATCCCCGGGGGGAGGTACCTTTCCCGCGGCGCGGCCAGGCCGGGCCAGGAGGTGCTGGTGACCGGAACCCTCGGGGATTCCAGCCTGGGGCTGCGCTGGCTCATGGGCGGGGGAGACACAGGCAACGCCTGCGCGCGGCGGCATCTCTATCCCCGTCCCCGCCTCGAGGAGGGAAGGAGGGCCCTGCAGGAGGGCGCGAGCGCGGCCATCGACGTCAGCGACGGCCTGCTGCGCGACCTCGGGCATATCTGCGAGGAGAGCGGCGTGGGGGTGGAGGTCTTCATGGAGGAGATACCGATTTCCGGCGACGCGGAGGCGGCGGCGCGGGAGATGGGAGTGGATGCGCGCCGGGCGGCCCTTTTCGGGGGAGAGGACTACGAGCTTATCCTGGTGGCGGAGGCGGAGGCGGCGCGCTCCCTGCGGGACGGGCTGGGGCTGAAGGCGGTGGGGAGGACGTGCGAGGGGGGCGGGGTGCGCGTGCTCGACGGCGCGGGGGGAGAGGTGGACGTGGGTGGCATGGGCTACGAGCATTTCAAGGAGGGCTGAAGATGCGCGCGGCGGTAGCGCTCACCATCGCCGGTTCCGATTCCGGGGGTGGGGCAGGCATACAGGCCGACATCAAGACCTTTCACCTCTGCGGCGTGCACGGGACCTGCGCCATCACCAGCATCACCGCGCAGAACACCCGGGGGGTGGCCTCGCGCTTCGACCTGCCGGCGGAGGCGGTGGTGGCGCAGATGGAGGCCGTCCTCGACGATTTCGAGCTCGCGGGCGCAAAGACGGGCATGCTGGCCAGCGCGGCGATCATCCGCGCCGTGGCCGCAGTGGTGGCGGGGAGGGGGGTCGCAAACCTGGTGGTGGACCCGGTGGCCGTCTCCACCAGCGGCAGCTCTCTGCTCGACGGCGGAGGGATCGAGACCATCGCGGAGGAGCTCTTCCCCCTGGCCGCGGCGGTCACCCCCAACCTGTGGGAAGCCTCGCTGCTCGTGGACGGGGAGGTCGCCGACCTGGAGGGGATGCGGGAGGCGGCGGCGCGCATCCGCGACATGGGGCCGCGGTGCGTGCTGGTCAAGGGCGGCCACCTGCCGGGCCGGGCGGATGCGGCGGACGTCTTCTACGACGGGAGCGAGATGGCGATCCTGGCCTCGCCGCGCATCCACACCGCGAACACCCACGGCACCGGGTGCACGCTCTCGGCGGCCATGGCGGCCTACCTGGCCCTGGGTGCCGCTCCCCTCGACGCGGCGAGGAAGGCCAAGCGGGTCGTGGAGTGCGCCCTGCGCAACTCGCTGGACATAGGCGCGGGGCCGGGCCCGGTCAACCCCTGTCGCCAAGGTTGAGCCCGCGCCGGCGCGCAGCACGGCTTCACTTCGCCCGCCCGGGCGCGGCGGGGCAGGAACCCGTCCCGGAGTGGCGCCATATCATGCCGCGGGGAGGAAACGGCGGGCCGGGGTTGAAGTATAGTCGGTAAGGGGAAAGAACGAGAGAGTAGAGGAGGTAAGTAGATGAGAAAAGCTATGGTGGTCCTGGTCGTCACCGCGCTGTCCCTGTCCATGCTGGCTTTCCTGGCCGGTTGCGGCGGCGATGCCGGCAAGGACGAGGCCAAGCGGCTGATGAAGGCCGGGGACGCTCACATGGCCGCGGTGGCGGAGAGCACCAAGGAACTCGAGGCCATGCAGTCGGACCTCGCCGCGACCGCCCTGGGCGGAGACGCTGCCGCCCTTGCGGGCGAGGAGGGAGCGGCCCTGCAGGAGCAGGTGACAGACATCCTGGACGGCATCGCGGCGGACCTCGCGGCCGCGGAGGAGGAATACCAGGACATCCTGGCGCTGGAGGGGGTACAGGACTACAAGGATTACGCATCCAAGATGCTCGATGCCATCGCCGCTTACACCCAGCAGCTGAGCTATACCGGTTCCCTCGTGGAGAAGCTCACGGGCGCGTTGGCGGCCATGGCGCAGGGCCAGGACGTCGACATCATCACCATGATGATAGAGAGCGAGGAAATGACGCTGGTGCAGGAGCTGGGAGCGCAGGGGGACGGGCTGGCCGGCGAGGCCGACCAGATCAAGCTGGACAGGAAGCTGGAGAACTGAGGCCGGCCGCCGGTTCCCGGGCCGGGCGGCCTCCACGCCGCGGAGCTGCGGGCTGAAAAACGACGGGGAGCGGGGCCCGTGCCTCCGCTCCCCTCCTTATTTACGGCGACGCCCGCGGGCGGGCTTCAGTGGTGACCGACCTTGCCCGCCTTCATGCACCTGGTGCACACGTTCATGCGGGTGGGCCCGCCTTCCGTGACCACCCTGACCTTCTGGATGTTCGGGTTCCAGCGCCGCTTCGTCTTGCGGTGGGAATGGCTTACGTTGAAGCCGAAACCGGGCTTCTTGCCGCATACCTCGCATATCCTGGACATATATACCTCCTCAAAGCATACGGATGTATGTTACCAGAACCTTCCCCGCCCAGACAAGGAACAGGCTTGGGGGGTGGATTCTTTGCCGGCGCAGCGGAGGAGCGCATTGACTCGCGGGGAATGTGCTCCCGGCGCCTGCGCGTTACCTTTTCGTGCGCGCCGGGATTATAGTATATGGTCCACGGCGGTTGCTATAATCGGTTTGTTCCATAGCGGCGGCGAAACCAGGAGCGTGATGGTGGAAGAGGACGGCGCATACCGCGGCGGGGGCAGGGTGAACATAGGCGACGACGTGCTCGCCGACCTCGCGGGACTCACCTGCACCCGCTGCTACGGCATCGTGGGCATGGCCAGCCAGAGCTTTCAGGAGGGGGTGGCGGAACTCCTGGGGAGGGAGTCGCTGCGCAAAGGGGTGCGCCTGAAGCGCAGCGGCGACAGGGTGAGCTTCGACCTCTACGTCATCGTGGACGCGGGCATAAACATCGCCGAGGTGGCCCACAACCTCATCGAACAGGTCAAATACATGGTGGAGAGCTCCACCGGCCTCGGCGTGGACGAGGTGCAGGTGCATGTCCAGGGCGTCAGGGTAAATTGAACATGGGGGTGCGGTAGTTGGTCGAGAGACTGGAGGCGGCGGATCTCGTCGGCCTCATCGACATGGCCATATGCGCCCTCAAGGCGCACAAGGATGAGATAAACGCCATGAACGTGTTCCCGGTGCCGGACGGCGACACCGGAACCAACATGCTCCTCACCATGCAGGCCGTACAGGAGGCCATCCTCAGCTGCGCCGGCCGCGACATGTCCTCGGTGTGCCAGGCTATCTCGCGCGGGTCCCTGATGGGGGCGCGGGGGAACTCGGGCGTGGTGCTCTCGCAGATCCTCAAGGGCATGGCCGAGGTCATGGGCGAGAACGAGGCCGTCGATGTGGGGGTGATGGCGAGCGCGCTGACGCGCGGGTCGGAGGTGGCCTACCGCGCGGTGATGAAGCCGGTGGAGGGGACCATACTGACCGTGATGCGCGAGGCCAGCGAGGAGGGGGCGCGCAGCAAGGATGGCCAGACGGCCCTGGAGCAATGGTTCACCGGCGTGCTGCTCAAGGCCCGGGAGGCCCTCGACCACACCCCGGAGCTCCTGCCCGTGCTCAAGGACGCCGGTGTGGTCGATGCCGGGGGGCGCGGCCTGCTGGCCATCTTCGAGGGCTTCCTGGCCTATCTGACCGGCGAGGAGCTGCAGGCCATAGAGGAGGAGGTGAGCTGCGCCGCCGCCCGGGAGGGCCCCCAGGTGGAGGACTTCCGTTACGAGGCCCAGTTCATCCTGCACTGCAAGGACGGCAAGGCGGAGCGCCTGCGAGACGTGCTGCATGAACTGGGCGGCTCGGTGCTCGTGGTCGGGAGCGACAAGCTCTATCGCGTGCATGTGCACACCGATATGCTGGGCAGGGTCATAGAGGAGGCCTCCGGCATGGGGCGCATGAGCGACGTCGAGATCACCGACCTCAAGCTGCAGGTCGAGGAGCTGGGCGACGCGCGAGCCCGGCGGGAGGAAAAGCCCGTCGGGGTGGTCGCGGTGGCGGTGGGCGACGGCATCAAGGAAGTCCTGCGCTCCATGGGGGTGGACCACATCGTGGATGGAGGGCAGAGCATGAACCCCAGCACGGCCGAGATGCTGGACGCGGTGGAGGAGCTGCCCCAGGACACGGTCCTGCTGGTCCCGAACAACAAGAACATCATCCCCGCGGCCGAGCAGGCCAGGGAACTCGCCGGCAAGAGGGTCATGGTCGTGCCGGCGACCTCCATCGCCGAGGGCTTCGCCGCCATGGTGGCTTACGATGCCCGCGCCGGGCTGGAGGGCGCGCACGCCAGGATGTCCCTGGCCATGGAGGGAGTGAAGACCGGGGCGGTGACGGTGGCGGTGCGCGACAGCCGGGGGATGCCGGGCGAGATCGCGAAGGGCGACTACGTCGGGCTCTTCCGCGGGGAGATAGTCGCGGCCGCGCCCGACGCCCCGGCGGCGGCGAGAGCCCTGCTGGCGAAGATGATCGGGGAGGAGGACGAGATAGTGAGCATGATCATCGGGGACGAGGCTCACGGCCTCGACCACGCCGGGATAATGGACCTGATCGAGGGCGGAGGGCTGGAGGTGGAGGTAATAGACGGGGGCCAGCCCGTCTATCATTACATCTTCGGGGTGGAATAGGGCGAGAGCCCTGGCGGGGGGGTGACATGCCCGCAGGAGAGGAGCGCCGCGTCGCGGAGCTGGAGGGGCACTGGAATGCCCTCCGGGAGCCGGTCAGCGCGGTCAGCGGCATCGGGGGCGGCTTCCTGCGCCAGCTCCGCGCCATGGACATCGACACCGTGGAGGACCTCCTCTACCATTTCCCACGCCGTTACCTCGACCGGCGCCGGCTCACCAGGATCGGGGACGTGCGCATCGGGGAGGAGACCACGGTGGTGGGCGCGGTGCGCAGCGCCGAGGTCAGCCGCATCTCGCGCAACCGCAGCGTGCTCAACGTCGCCGTTTACGATGGCTCCTCCTATATGAACTGCGTGTGGTTCAATCAGCCCTATCATGCGGACAGGCTGCAGCCCGGGGTGGAGGCGGCCTTCTCGGGCAGGGTGCAGCACCGCTACGGGCGCCTGCAGATGGTCAACCCCGCCTACGACATCCTGCAGGACGGCGCCGAGGTGGGGAGCAGCACGGTGCACACCGGCCGCATAATCCCCCTGCACCCCGCCACCCAGAGGATGAGCGCCGCCATGCTGCGCCGCCTGATCATGCGCGCGCTCGACCAGCACGGCGACCTCCCCGACCACCTGCCTTTCGCCCTGCGGCATCGCTACGGCTATCCTCACCGCGCCCAGGCCCTGCGGGAGATGCATTTCCCCGCCTCCGCCGGCCGCCTCAACCGTGCCCGCCAGCGCATGGTCTACGACGAGCTGCTGGTCATGCAGGCGGCCCTGGCCCTGCGCCGCATGCGCCTGCGCTCGGGCACACCGGGCATAGCCCACGCTCCCCCCGCCGCGGCGCTGGCCGCCTTCCAGGCCTCCCTCCCCTTCGAGCTCACCGCCGCGCAGAAGCGGGCCTTCGCGGAGATGAGCGAGGACATGTCCCGGCCCTATCCCATGAACCGCCTGCTGCAGGGAGAAGTGGGGTCGGGCAAGACCCTGGTGGCCCTGCTGGCCCTGCTGCTCACGTGGGAAAACGGGCATCAGGGCGCCATCATGGCCCCCACCGAGGTGCTGGCCGAACAGCATTTCTCCAGCATCACCGCCCTGCTCGCGGAGCGCACGGAGGTGAGGGTGGAGCTGCTCACCGGCAGCACTCCCGCGGCACGGCGCCGGGAGATAGTGCAGGCCGCGCGGAACGGCTCCCTGGACATCCTGGTGGGCACCCATGCCCTCATCTCGGAGGACGTCGAGTTCCGCAGCCTGGGCATGGTGGTCGTGGACGAGCAGCACCGTTTCGGGCTGCGCCAGCGCATGAGCCTGAGGGAGAAGGGGGCGCCCCCCGATACCCTGATCATGACCGCGACGCCCATCCCGCGCACCCTCTCCCTCACCCTCTATGGCGACCTCGAGGTATCGGTGCTGGACGAGCTGCCGGCGGGCCGGGCGGGCACCGCCACCCTGGTGGTGGGGCCGGAGGGCAGGGGGGAGGCCTACGAGGTCATGCGCACGGAGCTGGACGCGGGGCGGCAGGCCTTCGTGGTCTGCCCCCTGGTGGACGCGTCGCCGGCGGTCGAGGCCAAGGCCGCGGAGAAGGAGGTGCGCGAGCTGGCCCGGGTGTTTCCCGGCGCACATATCGGCCTCCTGCATGGACAGATGGCCAAGGCGGACAGGGACGCCGCCATGGCCTCCTTCCGCGCGGGGGAGACGCAGCTCCTCGTCTCCACCACCGTCATCGAGGTGGGCATAGACGTGCCCAACGCCACGGTGATGCTGGTGGAGAACGCCGACCGCTTCGGCCTCTCCCAGCTCCACCAGCTGCGCGGCAGGGTGGGCAGGGGGCGGCACCCCTCCCGCTGCGTGTTCGTCTTCGACGGCGACACGGAGGAATCCCGCATGCGCATGCGCGCCATCGCGGAGATATCCGACGGTTTCCGCCTCGCGGAGGCCGACCTGGAGATACGCGGCGAAGGCTCCCTCTTCGGCACCCGCCAGTCCGGCCTGCCCGACCTGCGCGTGGCCAGACTGACGCGGGATTTGCGCCTGCTCAAGCAGGCCCGCGAGGACGCCTTCGCGCTGGTGGAGGAGGACCCGGAGCTGGAGAGCCCGGGCAACCGCCTGCTGCGCCTGGAGGTCGCCGCCCGCTTCCGCGACAACCTCGACTGGCTCTTCCACGCCTGAGCCCCGCGGGGGCGGCGATGGTGTTAATATCCGGGTAGGCCGAGTGCGACGATGCGGAGGATGCGGTGATGAAAGGAGCGCGGGCCGGCTTGAGAGCCGTGGCGGTCGTAGCGGCCTGCCTGCTGGCGCTGCCGCTGACCGCCACGGCGGCGGAGTCGCAGCCCGGCGGCGCGGGCGGGCCGCGCCTGCTGCGGGTCTCCCCCGGAGGGGGCGAGGACCTGGGGAGGGATACCGCCATCCTCCTCTCCTTCGACCGCCCCATGGAGCGGGAGAGCCTGGAAGAGGCGGCGCGCTTCGAGCCCCCGCTCCCCTTTACCGTCAGCGGGGAGGCGGAGTGCCTGTTCGTGCCGGATAACCTGCTCAGCCCCAACGCCTCCTACACCTTCCGCCTCAGGCCGGACACGGCCGCCGACCTCGCGGGGACGACCTTCGCGGAGGAGGTGGCGGTAACCTTCAGCACGCGCGGCGACGGGGTGACCGTGGAGGTGCCGTCCTTCCCCTTCCGGGGGGAGATAATCGAGGGCAGCGACCCCCAGGGAATAGCCGGCATCATCTCTTCGGGGGTGGGGCATTACCCGGGAACGGGGCGCCCCGGTGGGGGCAATTACGTCATCATGGCCCACGCCAGCGGCCGGGTGGACTTCCCCTTCAACGCCCTGTTCGACCTGGGGGCGGGCGGCGCCATCAAGCTCGCCTACGGCGGGCGGGAATACGTTTACCGCGTGCGCGAGCGCGGGGTGGTGGAGGACACCGAGATGCGGATACTCGACCCCACCCCCTACCCCTCGCTGACCGTTTTCGTGTGCAGCAGCGCGGAGGGGAGGCCCTCTCCCACCTTCCGTCCCCCCTATCGTTTCGTCGTGCATGCCGCCCTGCTCGAAGCGACCCCCACCATCCGTCATTCGGCTAGGATGGGGCGATGAGGATAATCGCCGGGGAGGCGAAAGGAAGGCGCATCAAGGCGCCGCGCGGCAGGATGACCCGCCCCATGCGGGATTTCGTGCGCGAGGCGGTGTTCAGCATGCTGGGGCAACGCACGGCCGGGGCGAGGGTGCTCGACCTCTTCGCCGGCAGCGGTTCCCTGGGCCTGGAGGCGCTGAGCCGCGGGGCCTCGCGGGTGGTGTTCGTGGACCGAGGCAGCGAGCCCGGCCGGGTCATCAGGGATAACCTGGAAAGGCTGGGGATGGCGGACCGGGGCCTGGTGGTGAGGGCGGAGGCTCTCGATTACCTGCGAAAAGCCCGCTTTCCGGAGCGACCCTTCCATTTGATTTTTATAGACCCACCCTTTAAAATTGATGTGAAATACCGGCAGGAGATGCTGAAAATGCTGGCCCAAGGCGGTTTTCTTCTGCCGTCAGCGATGGTCGTAATGGAGGCTCCACTGCGAAGCCCGCCCCCGGATCCGCCCGCGGGGATATGCTTCCGGGAGAGGCGGAAGTACGGGGAGTCCGCGGTGGATATTTATGTGAGAGAGAAATAGACCGCAACATGGAGGAGGAGCCGCGAGAGATATGGCCATTGCCATCTGCCCGGGGACTTTTGACCCCATCACCTGCGGACATACGGACGTCATCAACAGGGCCTACGAATACTTCGACACCTTCATCGTGGCCGTGGCGGTGAACCCGTACAAACAGCCCCTGTTCACGGTGGAGGAAAGGATTCACCTGCTGGAGAAAGCCACGCGGGGGATGAGGGGGGTGGAGGTCGCCTGCTTCGACACCCTGCTGGTCGATTTCGCGCGCAGAAGCGGCGCCACGGTCATCGTCAAGGGGCTGAGGGCGATAAGCGATTTCGAGTACGAGTTCCAGATGTCCCAGATCAACCAGGCCATGGGGGAGGAGATCGAGACCTTTTTCGTCATGGCCAATCCCGAGTACACCTTCATCAGCTCGAGCGCGGTGCGGGAGGTGGCCAGTTACGGAGGGTCCATAAGCGGTCTGGTCCCGGCCAGCGTGGAGGCGGAGCTCAGCGAGATGTTCGCGGACAAATTCGACGGGTTGAAGAAGGGGGCGGTCTAGATGGACGTCTTTCAACAACTGGACAGGATAGAGGACCTCATCGTATCCAGCAAGCATGTGCCGTTCTCCTCTTCGGTGATGGTCAACGAGACCGAGATCTTCGAGCTGCTGGACGAGTTCCGTAGCGCTCTTCCCGAGGAACTGAAGCAGGCGCGCTGGATGGTCAAGGAGAAGTCGGAACTCATGGAGGAGTCGCGCAAGGAGTCGGAGCGCATCCGGGAGGAGGCGCTGGAGGAGAGGGCGCGGCTGATCGAGGAGACCGAGATCATCAGGTCGGCGCGCGTGGAGGCGGAGAAGATGGTCGAGGAGGCGCAGGCCCAATCGCGGGAGATACGCCTGGAGGCCGAGGACTACGCGGACGAGCGGCTGGCCAACCTCGAGGTCACTTGCTACAAGCTCCTCGAGGTGATCAAGCGCGCCCGGGAAAGGCTGCAGGGCCCCCCGGAGGCGGCGGAGGAAAAAGAGGAGTTCGACCTGGAATAACGGCGACAAGCGCGCCCCCGGGAGCATGCCGCACCGGCCCACCGCCGCGCGGCGGCAGGGAAGCCGGGGCGGCGAGCGGCAGGCGAGGCGGCGACCCCCAGACGGCGAGAACCCCCAAGGAGCGCCCCCGGCGGGCTATGCCCGCTGCCGGGCGCGCGGCAGCGGAGGACGGACCTCAAGATGGACAGACTACGATCACGACAACTGAAAGTGCCTGTAACCAACCTCCTCAAAAGGGTGTTCTCAAAGGAGAGGTTCACGGCGGATCTGGACATAAGCATGGAGGAGGAGGGCCTCTCGCAGCAGAGCGACTGCGGAGACCTGCGCCTCGAGGTGTGGCTGGAGAGCGCCCCCGACGGGATAAGGGTGAAGGGCGGGCTGCGGGGCTGGGTGGACATGGAATGCACGCGCTGCATGGAGGGGTTCCGCCGCCGTGTGGACATCGAGGTGGACGAGTTCTATCGCCGCCCCGGAATGGGCGCGGTGGGAGCGGACGGCAGGCCTCTGCCCGGAAAGGAGGTGCTGGAGGAAGACGAGTACGTGATCGAGGAGGGGAGCATCGACCTCGGTATCCTGGTCAACGACGCGATTCTGCTCGGGCTCCCCATCAAGCGCCTCTGCGAGGAGGAGTGCAGGGGCCTGTGCCAGTATTGCGGGAAGAATCTGAACCGGGGGGATTGCACCTGTACGGTGGAGAGCATCGACCCCCGCCTGGAGGTCTTGAGGACCCTGCTGGCGGAGGGCGAGGAGGGCGGCGAGCGGCGTTCTTGACCCCTTGGGGGCACGAGCATATACTCTTGGGGTGCTGCTCAGAGAGAGAAGCGGCAGGAAAGAGGTCTCAGCGGAGGTAATCATGGCGGTACCCAAGCGCAGGAAATCACGTTCGCGGACCGCGTCCCGGCGCGCGAAGTGGGTGTTAAAACCGCCTGCGAAGTCGGAATGCCCGCAGTGCCATTCCCCCAAGCTGCCCCACCGGGCATGCGCCAACTGCGGCACCTATAACGGCCGGGAAGTGCTGGAGACGGAATAACGGCCGCGCTGCTCTTTCGCGCCATACCCCGACCCCGCCATGCGGGGTCATGACCGCATCCCCCCTCATCGCCTACGACCCGGCGGGAGGATTTCGAGGCGTCGGGGGCCGCGAGCGGCTTCCGCCGCGCACGGGCTTGCGGGGAGGCTGATATGACTGCGGGAGAGAAGATCACCATAGCCCTGGACGCCATGGGGGGGGACGGCGCCCCCCGGGTCAACGTCGAGGGCGCCCTCGCCGCCCGCGACGAGCTGGGGCTGGACGTGCTCCTGGTGGGGGACGAGGCCGTGCTGGAGAAAGAGCTGCATGCCGCCGCGCGCGGGGCCCTGGATATCCTGCCTGCCCCCGATGCCGTGGCCATGCACGAGGAGGGCGCCCTGGCGGTCAAGAACCGGGAGGGCGCGTCGGTGGTGGTGGCGGCGAAAGCGGTGCGCGACGACAGGGCGCAGGCCATGGTTTCCGCGGGCAACACCGGCGCGGCGATGGCGGCGGCCTTCTTCATCTGGGGGCGGATAAAGGGGGTCAAGCGGCCCGCCCTGGCCGTGCTGCTGCCGCCGCTGCGCTCCCCGACCCTGCTTCTGGACGCGGGGGCCAACTCCGACTGCCGCCCCGAGCACCTGCGACAGTTCGCGCTGCTGGGCAGCGCCTACGCCTCGCTGCGTTTCGGCCTGGCCGAGCCCAGGGTGGGCCTGCTCAACACGGGCAGCGAGAGCTCCAAGGGCAACGAGCTGGCGCGCGAGGCCTTCACCCTCCTCGCCCGCGAGCCGGCCATCGATTTCGCGGGCAACCTGGAGGGCAGGGAGCTGGCGGGCGGTGCGGCGGAGGTCGTGGTGACCGACGGCTTCACCGGCAACGTGACCCTCAAGGTAATCGAGGGCGTCGCCTCCATGCTCACCGCCAGGCTCATGGACTCCCTGCGGGAGGAGGACCTGCCGGCGCTGAGGTCTTTAGGGCAGGAACTGGACTACCGCGCCGTCGGCGGCGCCCCCCTGCTGGGCGTGCGCGGCGTGTGCGTGGTCGCCCACGGCAGCTCCGACGCGCTGGCGGTGAAGAACTCCATCCGCGCCGCCGCCGAGGCCGCGGGGATGGGGCTGGCGGAGAAGACGGAGGCCATCCTCGCCGCGTCGAAGGGAGGGGCGGGATGATATTCCGGCGCAGGGCGCGAAAGCGCGAGGGAATCGAGAAGGCGCTGGGAGTGGATTTCCGGGACAGGGAACTGCTGCGACGCGCGCTCACTCATCGTTCCTACGCGCACGAGGCCTGCATTCCCCCCGACGCCACCTTCGAGCGGCTGGAGTTCCTGGGAGATGCCGTTCTGGACGTGGTGGTCTCCGACCACCTCTACCGCTCCTATCCCGAGCTCAACGAGGGAGAGCTCACGCGCATCAGGTCCAACCTGGTGAACACGGGCTCGCTCGCGCAGACGGCGCGGGAGTTGGGCATCGGCGATCACGTCCTGCTCAGCCGGGAGGAGGGGGCCGACGGCGGGGGGGAGAAGGTTTCCATAATCGCCGATGCGATGGAGGCGCTCATCGGCGCAGTGTACCTGGACCGGGGCCTGGAGGAAGCGGGCAGAATGTGCCTGCGCCTGCTGGCCAGAAGAATCGAGGAGGCGGTGAGCGGCACCCTCGACCACGATTTCAAATCGCGGCTGCAGGAGACGGTGGTCAAGCAGCGCGGCATCCTTCCGCGCTACCGCCTGCGCGAGGAGGGGCCCGATCACCGCAAGACCTTCCACGCCGCGGTGTACATAGCGAACGAGAAGATGGGAAAGGGGAGCGGAAGCTCCAAGAAGGAAGCCGAGCAGGCGGCGGCCAGGCAAGCCCTGGAACGCTTGGGGTGTGTATAGACAGCTGGGCCGGGGACGGCCAACAGGAAAAGGGGGACGGACATGGCAGGCATCGGCATCGTGACCGACTCGACCGCCTACCTGGACGGGGATTACGCGCAGAAGAACGGCATCGAGGTGGTGCCCCTCAAGGTGGTCATGGAGGAGACGTCCTATCGCGAGGGCATAGACATCGGCAACGAAGAGTTCTACCGGCGCATGCGCGAGGAGGACATCTTCCCCACCACCTCTCAGCCCTCGGCGGGCGAGTTCCTGGAGACTTACCGCGAGATGTCCAGGCGCCACGAGGCCCTGGTCAGCATACACATATCGGCGGGCATCAGCGGGACATACGATTCGGCCAGGTCCGCCGCCGCTGAAATGGGAGATTATCCCATAGAGGTCATCGATTCGCGC
This sequence comes from uncultured Actinomycetota bacterium, assembly GCA_964510515.1. Taxonomy (GTDB): domain Bacteria; phylum Actinomycetota; class Geothermincolia; order Geothermincolales; family RBG-13-55-18; genus SURF-21. Next base: position 71,744 of record CAZEAU010000001.1, read on the forward strand.
TTCACCGGCATGCAGCTCATGCTCATGGTGCAGCAGCTGGTGAGGGCGCGGGACGCCGGCGGGGGCGTGGAGGAACTGAGAAGGCTGGCCGAGAAGATGATCGCGGGAAGCGTGCTCATGTTCTGCGTGGATACCCTGGAATACCTGCACCGCGGCGGCAGGATCGGGGGGGCCCAGGCGCTCATGGGCTCGATGCTGAGGATAAAGCCCCTGCTCTACATCGACGGCACCATCGACGCCCTGGAGAAAGTGCGAGGGAGCAAGAAGGCCCTCGCCCGCCTGGTGGAGCTGGCGGCGGAGAAGGCGGGGGGGCGCAAGGTGCTGGTCGCCCTGACCCACGTGCGCAACGTGGCCCGCATGAACGAGCTCAAAGGGATGGTGGAGAAGGCGCTCGACTGCGACCCCGCGGACATCGTCTCCAACGAATGCGGCCCGGTGATCGGCTCGCATGTCGGCCCGGGGACGGTGGGGGTGGGTTTCTTCCCCGCCGAGCCGTGAGGCGCGGGGGCCTGAATCCCGGCCGGGGGGGGCGCCCGCGGGCGCCCCTTTTGCTCTCCCCCGTCCTCACTCCCGCGCCTCGGGGCGCCCCCGGCTGCGGCGGCGATAACATGCATGAGCCGCGCGGCGGCGGGGCGTGGGAAAGCAGCCCTTGAAGGAGAAAGGAGCGCGGGAGTAGAACGATATCAGATAAATCCGATACGCGGCGGGCGAGGAGGAGAGCGGAGCGGGAATGTACCTGAAATCGCTTGACACGCGAGGTTTCAAGTCTTTCGCCGACAGGACGACCCTGGATTTCGAGCCCGGGATCTCGGTCATCGTCGGCCCCAATGGCAGCGGGAAGAGCAACCTGGCGGACGCGGTATTGTGGGTGCTGGGAGAGCAGAGCCCGCGCAGCCTGCGCGGGAGCAAGATGGAGGACGTGATCTTCGAGGGCAGCGCTACCCGCCGCCCCCTGGGCATGGCGGAGGTCTCCCTCTCCTTCGACAACCGCGACGGGGGCATCCCCGTGGATTTCCCGGAGGTGGTGGTGACGCGGCGCATCTGCCGCAACGGGGAGAGCGAGTACCTGCTCAACAGGACCCCGTGCCGCCTGGTCGATATCCAGGAACTCCTGTCCGACCTGGGGATCGGGCGCGAGCTCACGGCGGTGATAGGGCAGAACAAGTTGGAGGCCATTCTGCGCAGCCAGCCCGAGGACCGCCGCGCCTTCCTGGAGGAGGCGGCGGGCCTGCGCAAGCACCGCCGCCGCAAGGAGAAGGCGCTGCGCAAGATGGAGGGGACGGAGCGCAACCTCCTGCGTGTGAAGGACATCATCTCCGAGGTCAACAAGCAGCTCCGCCCCCTGGAGAGGCAGGCGCGGCAGGCGAGGGAGTACGGCGAACTGGCCGCGGAGATCAGGGAGCTCTCCATACGCATAACCGTGGCCGAGCTGCAGGAGCTGAAGGCCCAGTGGGAGAACCGCCGCGAGGAGGAGGAGAAGCTCTCGCGGGAGCTGGAGGATACCTCTGCCCGGCTCCTGGAGAGCAAGGGCGGCCTCGCCGTCCTCGAGGGAAGGCTGCGGGAGCTGAGAGAGGACCTGGAGGGCTGCCGCGCCCGGGAGATGCGGCTGCTCTCCCTGGGAGAGAGGCTGCGTTCCTGCCAGAGCCTTGGCGAGGAGAGGCTCAAGCTCTATGCGGCTCTCGGCGGGGACACGGCTTACCGCGACGGCTGGAGGTCGCGCCGCGAGGAAATGGCCCGCAGGCGTGCCGACCTGGAGGAGGAGAGGGCGGCCGCGGCCGCGGAGCTGCCGGCCATGGAGGCGGAAACGGCCAGGCTGCGCGGGGCGAGGAAGGACCTGGCGGGGCGTCTCAACCAGGCGAGGAGAGAGCGGGACGCCCTCAGGAAGTCCCTGGCGGAGTTGCGGGAAAGCGAGCGCGGACTGGGGGAGGAGTCGGGAAGGGCCGCCGCCGCGGCCGATTCCTGCCGCGAGGAGGCGGCGGAGACCGAGTCCCGGCGCGAGGAGCTGGCGCAGCAGCTGGGCTCGCTGCGCCGCGGGATGGAGGAGGGCAAGAGGGAGACGGCTTCGCTCGGGGAGGAGCGGGAGCGCGCGAGAGGGAGGATGGCGTCGGCGAGGGAGGGCCTGGCGCGCGCGCGCAAGGGGCTGGAGGAGATCGAGAGCAAGCGCAGGAGCTCCTTCGAGGAGGGGACGCTGGCGGTGGCCAGGCTGCGCGCCCTCAAGGAGGTCTTCGCCTCGCGGCTCGATTACGCCGCCGCGGCGCAGCGGCTGCTCGACGCGGGCGAGGCGGTGCCCGGCGTGCTGGGCACGCTTCTGCACCGCATGAGCATAGGCGCGGAGTGGGAGAAGGCGCTGGAGGCCTTCCTCGGCCCCTGGCTCTTCTGCGTGGTCACCCGCGATGTGGGCGGAGCCCTGGAGGCCGTCCGCGCGCTCAAGAGGGGCGGGGAGGGCTACGGCATATTTCTCCCCCTGCGCGAGGCCGCCCGCGACCTCCCCGAGGGGAGGAGGGACCTGGCGCGCGTGGCGGGAGGGACGCCGGCCCTGGACGTGGTGGACTGCGACGCCGAGGTCCGCCCCGCCCTGGAATACCTGCTGGGAGAGGTGGTCCTCTGCTCCAGCCTGGAGGAGGCGGAAGGGAAGGCGGCACGCTACCCCGACCTGACCTTCGTCACCGCGGAGGGGGACGTCATCGCCCCGAGGAGCGCCGTCAAGGGGGGAGCCGGGCCGCGCAGTCCCTTTCATGTCATCGCCAAGCGCCGGGAGATGGAGCGCCTGCAGGAGATGCTGGACCTGTGCGAGAGAGAGGGAGCGGCCCTCGAGGCGCAGCGCGTAAGCACGCGCTCCGCCGTCGCCGAGCTGGAGAAGGACCTGGAGGCCCTGGGCGGCCTGGAGAGGGAGCTGGAGTCGCAGTTCAACCGCGCGACCATGTCCCTGCGCGAGCACGCCCTGCGCGTGCAGGGGGTGGAGGCGGAGCTGGCCGCCGCGGGAGAGAGGATGTCGTCTCTGCAGGAGGAGGAGGCGGCGCGCCGCGCTGAAGCCTTATCCCTGCAGGAGGCGGCCGGGGAGGCGGCGGCGGAACGGCGGAGGCGGGAGCCGGGCCTGGCCGATCTGGAGGCGCGCCTGGAGGGCATGCGCCGCGGGGACCGGGAGGCGGAGGAATCCCTGCAGGCTGCGCTGGCGCGGAGCGCCTCCCTGGCGGAGAGGCTGCATCACCTGGAGCAGCGCATGGGGGAGATAGACGCGGAGGCCGAGGGGACGCCATACGCCGGTCGGGCCGAGCTCGTGGCCATGGTCGGGGCGCAGGAAGAGGTGTTGTCGCTGGTGGCCGCGATGGCCGAGGCCCACGCCAGGCTGGCGGAGCGCGCAGGTCGCGACGAAAACCAGATGCGGGTGCAGCTGCAGAGCGGGGAGCTGGAGCAGGAGGAGGCACGCCGCGGCATCGAGGAACTAACGGCGCGGGAGGGCGAGCTGAGGGAGCTCGTGCACAACCGCGACCTGGCCGTGGCGGAACTCCGCATGCGCGTGGATATGCTGGTGCAGCGCCTGCTGGACGAGCACAGGCTGGCGGTGGAGACGGCCCTCGCCGACTACCTTCCCACCGCGCCGGTGGCGGAGATGAGGGAGAGGCTGGAGAGGCAGGAACGGCGGCGCGACATGCTGGGGCAGGTGAACCTGCGCGCGGTCGAGGAGCATCGGGCACTGCAGGAGCGCTACGACTTCCTCGTGGAACAGGTGGAGGATTTGCGGGAGAGCAAGGCCTCGCTGCTCAAGGTGGTCCGCGCCATCGACCGCGAGATCGTGCGCATTTTCAAGCAGACCTTCGACGAGGTGAACCGGCACTTCCAGGAGCTCTTCGCAATGCTCTTCCCGCAGGGCCGCGCCGAGCTGGCCCTCTCGGATCCCACCGACCTCCTCAACACCGGGGTGGAGATAGAGGCGCAGCCGCGCGGCAAGAGGCTCAGGAAGCTGTCCCTGCTCTCGGGGGGAGAGACCTCCCTCACCGCGCTGGCCTTCCTCTTCGCCCTCTTCAGGGCCCGGCCCAGCCCGTTCTATTTCCTGGACGAGGTGGAGGCGGCGCTGGACGACGTCAATCTTCACCGCTTCCTGAGCATGCTCAAGGAGTTCAAGCGGGATTCGCAGCTGGTGGTCATCACCCATCAGAAGCGGACCATGGAGATCGCGGACATACTCTACGGCGTCTCCATGCAGGCCTCCGGGGTATCCCGCGTGGTCAGCCAGAGGATGGACGAGGCGCAACGCCTCGCCCCCACCGGCTCCTAGCCCCACCGGCGAGGCCGCCTTCCCCGCTGCGGCGCATTTCCGTTCCAGGCACAGGTGTCCGTTTCGCGTGGACGCTCCGCCCCCGCGTCCGGCGGCGGGCGCGCGGCAAGAATCGGCGGCGACGCCCGCCCCGGGGGGGCATGAGGGGGCCTTCCCGGCGCGGGCGATGTGATAGATTTAGGCTGTGCGTACGGGTTGCGATGCAGGCAGGTGAAGATGGAAGAGAAGAGTCGTCCGGCCGGGGAGGACAGGAAGAGGGAAAGGGAGGAGCGCAGGCGCAGGGACAGGGAGGAGAGGGCGCGGCGCAAAGCGGAGAAAGCCGAAATCAAGCAGGCCAGGAAACGGGAGAAGGTGCGTGCCCTGGAGGAGCTCCAGGAGCTGCCCGACGTCGAGGGGGGCGAGGGGGAGGTCCTCCGCTGCGGCGCGCGGGCGGAGGAATTCCGCCTCCCCGAGGATGAGGAGCGTCTCGGGGAGGCGGCGGCGCGCGAGGAGGGGGCGGGTGCGGCGTGGAGCGAGGCCCGGGCCGCGGGGGAAGCCCCCCCGGAGGAGGAGGAGGTCCCCCCCGGGGAGGAAAGGGAGAGGTGGATAGCCCGCCTGCGCAAGGGGCTCTCCAGGAGCCGCCTGAGCTTCGTGGCCCCGCTCTCCAGGGCCATGGCCGCACGGCGCTTCGACGACGCCTTCTGGGAGGAGGTCGAGGACATCCTGGTGGGGGCGGACGTGGGCGTGGAGATGACCATGATCGTGGTGGAGCGGGTCAGGGAGCGCATGGCCAGAGAGAAGGTGAAGGACCCCGAGAGCCTGATGGAGCTGTTCCGCGAGGTGCTCGCGGACGCGCTGGACGTGGGGGACAGGGGGCTGCGATACTCCGAGGCCGGCCCCAGCGTATTCATGGTGGTGGGGGTGAACGGGACGGGCAAGACCACCACTATAGCCAAGCTGGCCAACCTGCTGCGCCGCGAGGGCAGGAGGGTGCTGCTCGCGGCCGGAGATACCTTCCGCGCGGCGGGGGTGGAGCAACTGGAGACATGGGGAGAGCGCGTAGGCGTGCACACGGTCAAGCACGGGCAGGGGGCCGATGCCGCGGCGGTGGTGCATGACGCGGTGGAATCGGCGCTGGCACGCGACATCGACGCCGTCATCGCCGACACGGCGGGGCGGCTGCACACCAAGGCGAACCTCATGGAGGAACTGAAGAAGATCAAGCGTGTGGCGGAGCGCAAAGCAGAGGTCACCGAGACCCTGCTGGTCATCGACGCCACCACCGGCCAGAACGGCCTCATCCAGGCGCGCCGGTTCGGCGAGGCGGTCGAGGTCACCGGGGTGGTGCTGACCAAGCTTGATGGCACCGCCAAGGGCGGCATCGTGGTGGCCATCGTGCACGACCTGGGCATTCCCATAAAATTTATCGGGGTGGGGGAAAAGATAGACGACCTGCACGCCTTCGACCCCCGGGAGTTCGCGGCGGCCCTTTTTTCCTGAGCCCCCCCAGGCGCTCGCGAGCGCGCATTTCCACCTTCAGCTCCGCGGGGAGTATAATGGAGCATCGGCGAGACATGCCCCGGGGCGGCCGCCTTAACCTGCGCCGATGCGGCGGCACGGCCCGGGGCAAGAGAGAAGACATGTGGGGGGTTCGGGCTTGGAAGAGGAAAGGGGCGGATGGGGGGACCGCGAGGCGGACGCGCTCTTCAAGGCCGTCGCCGACAACGCCAATTACGGCATCGGCATCACCGACCGCTGCGGGAACCTCGTCTACGTCAACGAATACTTCGCACGCGCTCACGGCTATGAGGTCGCGGAGCTTGAGGGCGAGAAGATAAGCGTGTTCCACAACGACGCCCAGCTGCCGCTGGTGATGGAATTGACCGAGGCCATGTGCGAAGGGCAGGATATCAGCGCGGTGGAGGTGGGGCACGCGCGCAGGGACGGCGGCGTCTTCCCCATGCTCATGAACCTGGTGCCGCTGGGGGGCAGCGTGGGCCGGCCGCAATACATCGCCACCACGGCCGTGGACATCACCGAGCGCAAGCAGTGGGAGGAGGAGCTGCACAGGCAGCGCGAGCGCCTCGAGGAGCTCGTGCAGGAGCGCACCCTGGGTATCATGCTGGCCAACGAGAGGCTGCGGGAGGAGATAGCGAACCGCATCCGGGTCGGGGAGGAGCTGGAGGAGAGGAACCGCGAGCTCGACGCCTTCGCGCACACCGTCGCCCACGACCTCAGGGGCTCCCTCTCCCTGGTCAGCGGCTTCGCGGTCACCGCGCAGGCGGCGGCCGGGAAGGGAGAGCACGAAGTCCTGCGGGAGTGCCTGGGCAGCATCGAGGAGGTGGCGCACCGCATGGAGGATTTCGTGGCCTCCATCCTGGCCTACGCTCGGGCGCAGGGCCCGGTAGGGGAGGCGGAGAGGGTGGACTCGGACGCCATTCTGAGGCAAGTCGTGGAGGAGAACGCGGAGGACATCGCGCAGCTGGGCATAGAGGTCGAGGTCCTGAGCGACCTGCCGGCGCTCAAGGCGGACCCGCCCCGCGTTTATCAGGTGCTCTCCAACCTCGTGGGCAATGCGGTGAAGCATATGGGCGACTGTCCGCGCCCCCGGATAGAGGTGAGCTGCCGGGAGTGCGGCGACATGGCCGTCTTCCGCGTCAGCGACACGGGTGCGGGCATCCCCGAGGAGGAACAGGAGGGCATCTTCGCGCCCTTCCGGCGCTGCAGCGGCCCCGAATATCCCGGCCTGGGCATCGGCCTCTCCACGGTCAAATGCGTGGTGGAGGGCTGGGGCGGGAAGGTATGGCTGGAGTCCGTCCCCGGCGAGGGGGCCTCCTTCTATTTCTCCGCCCCCTCCTGCGGGGAAGGAGGCTGATCGCCGCCGGCCTCGGGCTTGCGGCCGGAGCAAAGGAGGGAATGTCCCCCGCCCGCCCCCCCGGGGGCCGGCCGGGGCGCGGCGCAGGAGGAGGAAGGTTTTCCGGCCCGCGGGGCGCGCTGCCGCCATCTTTGACAACCCCCCTCTTTGCCATTAACTTAATTGTTTAGTGATGGCGCGGGCGCGCGCCGCCCGGGGGGAGGCGAGAGGCCCCGTCCCGGGGTCGAGGGAAAGCGAAGAAGGTGGAGAAGCGGTGTTCGATAACCTGAGCGAGAGGCTGCAGGACATATTCAAGAGGCTGCGCGGGCACGGCAGGCTCTCCGAGAAGCAGGTGGCCGAGGTCATGCGCGAGATACGCCTGGCGCTGCTGGAGGCGGACGTCAACTTCAGGGTGGTGAAGGATTTCGTGGGCCGCGTGCAGGAGCGCGCCGTGGGCGAGGAGGTGCAGCGCTCCCTCACCCCCGCCCAGCAGGTGATCAAGATTGTTGATGAGGAGCTCACGGGACTCCTCGGCAGCGCCCACGAGAAGATCGACTTCGGCGGGCGTCTCCCCGCGGCGGTGATGCTGGTGGGGCTGCAGGGTTCCGGGAAGACCACCGCCACGGCCAAGCTGGCCCTGCATCTCAAGAACCAGGGCCGCCACCCCATGATGGTGGCGGCGGACATCTATCGCCCCGCGGCCATAGACCAGCTGGAGAGGCTGGGCGAGCAGACGGGCATCGGGGTCCACTCCGACCGCTCGGCGCGCCCGGAGGCCATCGTGGGAACCGGGCTGCGCAGGGCCGAGAAGGAGGGGCTGGACACGGTGCTCATCGACACCGCGGGACGCCTGCACATCGACGAGGAGATGATGCAGGAACTGGTGCGCATAAAGGACGCCTTCCCCCCCAGCGAGACCCTGCTGGTGGTGGACGCCATGACCGGGCAGGACGCGGTGAACGTGGCGCAGGCCTTCGGCGATGAGGTGGGCTTCGACGGCATCATCCTCACCAAGCTGGACGGCGACGCCCGCGGCGGCGCGGCCCTGTCCATCAAGTCGGTCACCGGCAAGCCGGTGAAGTTCGCGAGCGTGGGGGAGAAGATGGGCGACCTGGAGCCCTTCCACCCCGAGCGCATGGCCTCGCGCATCCTGGGCATGGGCGACATGCTCACCCTCATCGAGAAGGCCCAGTCCACCTACGACGATAAGAAGGCCCAGGAGCTGGAACAAAAGCTGCGCAAGCAGCAGTTCACCCTGGAGGACTTTCTGGACCAGATGGCCCAGCTCAAGAAGATGGGCCCCCTGGACCAGATCCTGGGGATGATCCCGGGCATCTCGGCATCCAGGCTCAAGGGGTTGCAGGTGGATGAGGGGCAGATCAAGAAGGTCGAGGCCATCATCCACTCCATGACCGCGGAGGAGCGGCGCAAGCCCCAGATCATCGGCTCCAGCCGCAAGCAGCGCGTAGCGCGGGGGAGCGGCACCAGCACCCAGGACGTGAACCGCCTGCTGCAGCAGTTCGCGCAGATGCAGAAATTGGTGAAGCAATTCGGGAAGATGTCGCCCCGCAAGATGGGGCAGGCGTTTCCCTTCCAGTTGTAGCGGATCCGCGGGATATGCGGGACGGAGGCCAGCGAAAGGAGAGCGGTTTAATTGGTGAAGCTGAGGCTGAGGAGGATGGGGGCGAAGAAGAAGCCCTACTACCGCGTGGTGGCGGCGGACGCGCGCAGCCCCCGCGACGGCAGGTTCCTCGACATACTGGGGAGCTATGATCCCCGCCGGGAGCCCTCCCTGATCGAGCTGGACGAGGATAAGGCCTTGAAATGGCTTCGCGACGGCGCGCAGCCCACCGGCCAGGTGCGCAAGCTCATGCAGATCAAGGGCATATGGCAGAAGTTCCAGGAGGAAAAAAGTGGAAAGTGACCGGGCGCCGAGCCAGGAGATAGAAGTGCGGGACCTGCTCGAATACCTGGCCAGATCCCTGGTGGACAACCCCGATGGCGTGGAGGTCAGCACGGTGGAAGGGGAGAGGTCCATCATCCTCCAGCTGCGCGTGGACCCCGACGACGTGGGCAAGGTCATCGGCAAGAAAGGGCGCATCGCCCAGGCCATGCGCACGCTGGTCAAGGCCTCGGCGACCAGGGGGGGGCGCAACGCCATCGTCGAGATCATCGACTGATCCCCGTGTCTCCTCCCCGGGATGAACCCGCCTTCATCGTCACCGGCAGGGTGATCAAGCCCTACGGCGTCCTCGGCTGGGTCAAGGTCGAGGTGCTCTCCTCCAACCCACACCGCTTCCGCGCGGGCAACAGCTTCGTGCTGGAGGGTGGGGAGGAGGGGGGCAGGCTGCTCTTGGAGGAGGCGCGGCCGAGGCCCGCATCCCTGCTGGCGAAATTCGCGGGCATCGACGACCGGGAAGGCGCGGAGGGCATCGCGGGGCGGCTGCTCATGGTGACGCCGCAGGAGGTGGGGGAGGCCCCGGAGGGAGCGGTGTGGGAGCATCAGTTGCTCGGCCTGAGGGTGAGCACCCGGGGGGGCAGGTGCCTGGGCGAGGTGCTGGAGGTCCTGGAGACGGGGGCCAACGACGTCCTGGTGGTGGGGGGAGAAAGGGAGTGCCTGGTGCCCATGACCGCGGAAGTGGTGAGGGAGATCGACCTGGAGGCTGGGGCCATCGTCATCGAGCCCATCGCGGGCCTGCTGGAGGAATGAGAGCGTGCGCATCGACGTTTACACCATCTTTCCCGCCATCTTCGCGTCTCCCCTGCGGGAGGGGCTGCTGGGCAAGGCCATACGCGGCGGGATCCTGGAAGTGAGGGTACACGACATCCGGGAGTTCGCCGCGGGCAGGCATCGCCAGGTGGACGACGCCCCTTTCGGGGGAGGGCCGGGCATGGTCATGAAACCCGAGCCGGTCTTCGAGGCGGTCACCCGCACGCTGGGTTACTCCCTCGACGACCTCGAGACGCTGAAGCGGGAGGTGCGCACGGTCATGCTCACCCCCCGCGGTCGGCGCCTGGAGCAGAGGGGCGTGGAGGAGCTGGCCGCGCAGCGGCATATAGCGCTCATCTGCGGCCGTTACGAGGGCATGGACGAGAGGGTGCTCGACAACCTGTGCACGGAGGCCCTCTCCATCGGCGATTACGTCCTTTCCGGGGGGGAGCTGGCGGCCCTGGTGGTCATCGAGTCCGTCACCCGCCTGGTGCCCGGCGTGGTGGGAAACGTGGAATCGCTCGCCGAGGAGTCCTTTTCCCGGGGGCTCCTGGAATACCCGCAGTACACTCGGCCCGCCGATTACCGCGGCTGGAAGGTTCCCGGGGTGCTGCTCTCGGGCGACCACGGCGAGGTGCAGCGCTGGAGGCGCGAGGCGGCCCGGGAATGGACGAGGAAGTGGCGCCCCGAGCTGCCGGGCGCGGAGGGAGGGGGGGGAGGGGCGTGAGGCTTCCGCGCCGGACGCGGGGCGCGCGCCGCGGGTGGCCCAACACCCGGCGACGCTTTTAGGCTAAAATGGCATATTGTGCCCTTTGGCCTCGCCCTTGCCGGGCCTCGGGGTCGAGGGTGTAATATAGCGGAGAGGAGGAATCGAGATGCAGAAGACGGACATGATCGAGAGCGAATACCTGCGGGATGACATACCGGACTTCCGGCCCGGAGACACGCTGAAGGTCCATGTCAGGGTGGTAGAGGGAAGCCGGGAGCGTATCCAGGTCTTCCAGGGAGTGGCCATCGCGCGCAAGGGCGGCGGCGCGCGGGAGACCTTCACGGTGCGCAAGGTCTCCTTCGGGATAGGCGTCGAGCGTACCTTCCCGGTCCATTCCCCCATCATCTCCAAGATAGAGGTGGTGACCCGGGGCAGGGTGAGGCGTGCCAAGCTCTACTATCTCAGGGACCGGGTCGGCAAGGCGGCCAAGGTCAAGGAGAAGCGCCGGACCTGAAACGAGGCCCATGCCCGAGGACCCCATGCCCCCAGACCCCCTGAGCCGGGGAGCGGAGGAGACCCCGCGCCCGCGCGAGCGGGCTCCCGTGCCGGACGGAGGCCGCCCGCCCGGCGGGAAGGGCGGGCGCGCCCGCGACCATTACCTGGCCCTGGCCCTCGAGTTCGCGGTGCTATTCATCATCGCCCTGGTTATCGCCATCTACCTGCAGGCCTTCGCCATCAAGCCCTTCATGATACCCTCGCCCTCCATGGAGCCGACCCTGCGCGCGGGCGACCGCGTGCTGGTGGACCGCGCGACCTATCACTTCCGCGAGCCCAGGCGCGGCGAGGTGGTGGTCTTTCGCTTCGACCCCAACGACGCCGCCAACTGGACCCGGGGCGGGAACGGCTTCACCCGCTCCCTCGACCTTTTGGCGGAGATACTCAACATCACCCACCAGGGTTCCCTGCAGTTCATAAAGAGGGTGGTGGGGGTGGGCGGCGACACCGTGGAGCTGCGCGAGGGCGACCTCTACGTCAACGGCGACCCCTACGAGGCCGGCTACGGTTTCGTGCAGGACAGCGCCAACGGCAAGTGGGAGGTGCCCGAGGGCACGCTCATGGTCATGGGCGACAACCGCCCCAACTCCAACGACAGCAGGCGCTGGGGGTTTGTGCCCCTGCAGGCGGTCATCGGCCGCGGGGTGCTCATCTGGTGGCCCCCGAGCAGATGGGCCACGCTCTAGGGAGATGGCGGGGTTGTCATCACCCGGCATCGCCGCCGAGAGTTGGGCGCGGAGGCAGGGATACCGCCGCATAGCGGGCAGCGACGAGGCGGGCAGGGGAGCCCTGGCCGGGCCCCTGGTGGCGGCGGCGGTGATTTTGCCGGAGGACGGCGCGGTCGAAGGCCTGCGGGGACTCAGCGACTCCAAGCTGCTCTCCGCGAAGGCCAGGGGGGAGCTCTTCCGCCGCATCGCCCGGGTCGCGCTGGCCTGGTCCTTCGCCTGTGTGCCCGCCTCGGACATAGACGCGGGCGGCCTGCAGGGGGCGAACATGGCCGCCATGCGCGAGGCGGTGCTCTCGCTCGACCCCCCGCCCGGGCTGGTGATGGTGGACTATTACCGCATCGAGGGCCTGCAGGTGCCGCAGTGGAGCATGGCGCACGGAGACCGCGTCTGCCGCAGCATCGCCGCGGCGTCCGTCCTGGCCAAGGTGATCAGGGATCACCTGATGTGGCACTGGTCGCTGTGCTTCCCGCAGTACGGGTTCGAGACCAACAAGGGTTACGGCACGCCGCAGCACCTCAGGGCGCTGGCGGAACACGGCCCGGCGCCCTGCCACCGCAGCTCCTTTCGCGGCGTACGGCAGCTGGAGATGGGGCTGGGATGAAGAGGGGGGCCGCGGGCCCGGGCGGCGGGGAGGGCGGGCGCGGGTGCGGAAAGCGCTGACCTCTCCCCGCGGCTGTCGGCGGAGGCTGCTGTAATGGTAGGGCGCAGGCGCTCGCCGCCGGCGACGAGGGCACGGAGGCGGAGATGGGAAATCGCGAATTGGGGATGGCGGGAGAGGAGGCGGCCTGCGCCTTCCTCAGGCGCGGGGGCTACCGTATCCTGGACAGGAATTACCGCTGCGCCTACGGGGAGATCGACATCGTGGCCCGCTCCGGGGGGGTCACGGTGTTCTGCGAGGTGAAGGCGCGCTCCGGGGGGGAAGTGGAGGAAGCCCTGGGGGCGGTGGACGAGAGAAGGCGGGGGCGCCTGTCCCGGGCGGCCGCCCATTATCTCTGCGCCGTGGGGGCGGGCGGGGGGGAGTGTCGCTTCGACGTCATCGCCCTGCTGAAAAGGGGCGCGGGGTGGAAGGTCGTGCACGTGGAGGACGCCTTCGAGGCGGGGGAGATGTAGGGAACCGGGCGGGAAGCGCCCGCTGTGTGCGGGAGAGGGCGCCCGCCTGCGGGGGAGACGCGCATGCGGCCGGGGCAGGTATAATGTTGTCGCGCCGGCTTGAGGGACGGTACGGCGAGATGCCGGAGAAGAGGCGAAAGAGGCAAGATGAAGGCATGCCCCTGGTGCGGCAGGAACAACCTGGACAGCGACGAGTACTGCTTCAACTGCGAGAGGGACCTGGGCGCCGTTCCCGATGAGGGCCAGGCCTTCGTCTGCGAGGAGGAGATCAGGCGCACGCGCGTCCACCGCCCTCCATCCATGCTCGGACTGGTTCTTGCGTCCCTGCTGCGCAAGGCGGTGCTGGCCGTGCTGTCCCTGGGGGCCTTCTCCATCTTCGCCCTTCTGGCCATCTGGGTCAGCTACGACAATTCCACCCTCGCCCTGGCGGCGCTGGGATTGCTGGCGGTGGCCCTGCTCATCACCCTGTGCTATCCCGACGCCGCCCTCGCGCGCCGCATCGGGCTGCGGGGCGTCGTGGTGTCCCTCGTCTCCAACGCCATCATCCTCACGGCCGTCACCCCCCCCGCGCTCGTCTTCCTCTCCCGCAAGGGGTATATAGCGGGGGTATGGGATTTCCTCGCCAGGTCCTGGTGGTGGTTCCCCGCCGTCCTCGTTCTGGCCGCGCTGATCGCCTGGCTGTGCGGCCGCCGCGCCTACGCCGAGACGGCGAGCCCCTAGGGCCGCGCCGCGACCGCAGCGGCCGCCGCGGCGCGATGTCACCGGCTTCTTATACAATATGGATAACTTGTATAGGAGGTGATGGCGTGTTCACTCGGGTGGATAGCTGCTCCATCCTGGGGATGGAGGTGGTCAGAGTGGAGGTGGAGGTGAATACCTCCGGGAGCCTCCCCGGTATCTACATGGTCGGCCTTCCGGACACGGCGGTACGCGAGAGCTACCGGCGCATCAAGGCCGCGGTGGCCAATTCGGGCCTGCTCTTCTGCCGCCGGCTCATAACCGTCAACCTGGCTCCGGCGCATCTGCGCAAGGAGGGCTCGAACTTCGACCTCCCCATCGCCCTGGCCATCCTGGCGGTGTCGGGCAACCTCGACCCCGATTCCCTGCGCGGGAGGCTGGTGGTGGGCGAGCTCGCGCTGGACGGCAGGGTGAGGGGGGTGCGCGGCTCCCTGGCCATGGCCCTGTGGGCCAGGCGCAGGGGCAGGGAGGAGATAATCGTCCCCCGCCAGAACCTGCGCGAGGCGGCGCGCATAGACGGCATCAGGGTCACCGGGGTGGGGACCCTGCGGGAGGCCCTGGAGTACCTGCAGGGCCAGGCGCTCGAGCAGCCCGAGCCGGAGCCCGTCGCGGACGAGGAGGGCCCCCGCCCCTGCCTCTCGGAGGTCAAGGGGCAGCTGCAGGCGAAGCGCGCGCTGGAGATAGCCGCCGCCGGTTTTCACAACCTCCTCCTCATCGGCCCGCCGGGTTCGGGAAAGTCGATGCTGGCGGAGCGGCTGCCCGGGGTGCTGCCGCCGCTGAGCGGAGACGAGGTGCTCGAGGTATCCAGCATACACAGCGTCGCGGGCCTTCTCGATGCGCAGAAACCTCTGTGCGTGAACCCGCCTTTCCGCGCCCCGCACCATTCCATCTCCCACGTAGGCCTGGTGGGCGGGGGAAGGAATTTCCCCCAGCCGGGAGAGATCACCCTCAGCCACAGGGGCGTGCTCTTCCTGGACGAGCTGCCCGAGTTCCGCCGCGACGCCCTGGAGGTCTTGCGCCAGCCCATGGAGACGGGCTCGGTGACCATATCGCGCTCGCTGGTGTGCACCAACTTTCCCGCCCGCTTTCTTCTCGCGGCGGGGATGAATCCCTGCCCCTGCGGCTTCCTGGGCGACGCGCAGCGCGCCTGTTCGTGCTCGCCAGGGGAGGTGAGGCGCTACTATCACCGCGTATCGGGTCCCCTGCTCGACCGCGTGGATCTGCAGGTGGAGGTGCCGCGACTCGCGCCTCGCGAGCTGGTGGAGTTCCCGGCGGGCGAGACCTCCGGGCAGGTGCGCGAGAGGGTGCTGAGGGCGCGCGAGCGCCAGGGCGAGAGGTGGGGCGCGGGGGCGACGACCAACGCCCATGCGGACTTGGTGAGCATGCGCGCCGCCTGCCGCCTGGGGGAGGAGGAGAAGAGGTTCATGTACGCGGCCGCAGACCGCCTGGGGCTCACCGCCCGCGGCTTCGACCGCTGCCTGCGCGTGGCCCGGACCATAGCCGACCTCGCCGGCAGGGAGAGGGTGAAGGTGGCCGACCTGGCGGAGGCGGTGCAGTACCGCTCGCTGGAGAGGCTGTGGGGGTCCCCCGTCTTCAGGGAGGTGGGCTGTGGAAGCGGCATATAGGGCCGCCCTGGCGTGCCTGCCGGGCATGAACGCGCTGGCGCTGCCTCGCCTCCTGCGCTTGGCGGGAGGCGCGCAAGAACTCTGGGAGGTGGTGAGGGGCGGGGGAGCGGGGTCGGCGCGGATGGTGGGGGCGGAGAAGGCGGCGGAATGGGCGCAGCATTGCCGGGGCCGCGTGCCGCAGCGGCTGGCGGAGGGGTTGCGCCAGAAGGGCATCAGGGTCATAACGCCGCTCGACCCCTCCTATCCTGAGCGCTTGAGCTGCATATACGATCCGCCCGCGCTGCTCTTCGCACGGGGCGGGGAGCTGCCCGCCGACCTCCCCTGCGTGGCCGTGGTCGGCGCCCGCAGGGCCTCCAGCTACGGCCGCTGGGCCGCGCAGACCCTGGGCGGAGAACTGGCGCGCAGGGGGGTGGTGGTGGTATCGGGCGCCGCCTATGGGGTGGACGGCCGTGCCCACCAGGGTTGTCTCGAGGCGGGAGGGGTCACCGTGGCGGTGCTCGGCTGTGGTATCGACGAAGCCTATCCCCGCGAGCACGCGGGGCTGTTGCGCCGCATATGCTCATCCGGCTGCGTGGTCAGCGAGTATCCCCCCGGGGAGGCGCCGCTCCCCTGGAGGTTTCCCCACCGCAACCGCATCATAGCCGGGCTCTCGCACGCGGTGGTGGTGGTGGAGGCGTCGGAGAAGAGCGGGGCCCTTATCACCGCCGACATGGCCCTCGAGGAGGGCCGCGAGGTGATGGCGGTGCCGGGCCCCATTGGCAGCTCTCTGTCCCGGGGGACCAACCGCCTTATCCAGAAAGGGGCCAAGCTGGTGTTGGAGGTGGAGGATATCTGCGAGGAGCTGCCCTTTCTCTGCCTGCAGCCGCCCGGGGGGGAGGACGGCCGCGGGCGGGGCGGGAACGCCGAGCCGAGCGAGAGCGAACGCGCCTGCGTCGAGTTGTTGCGGGGTGAGGCGCGCGGCCTGGACTGGCTGGCCGCGCACAGCGGGCGCACGCCGGGCGACCTGTTGGCCTGCCTCAGCGCCATGGCCCTTAAGGGATGGGTGGCGGAGGAAGCGGGGGGACGTTACCGCCTTCTCCTCGACCCCGTCATGCCCTGAATGCTAATTTATGCACAATAAGACATTTGTTTAACAAATGAAACATCTCTTGACAATAACCATATTTAATATAATATTATATAAGATTTCAACAGCTTGCTTTGTGCCGAGGGGGAGACGCATGCACGAGAGCGTGGAGGAGTACCTGGGATCTCTGGAGAACGAGCGCAACGTATCTCCGCAGACCCTGCGCGCTTACCGGCGCGACCTCGCCGTTTTCAAGGAGTTCTGCACGCGCTCCGGCACGGAGAGGCCGGAGGACATCGACCACCTGCTGCTGCGCCGCTTTCTGGCAAACCTGCAGACCAGGGGGTATTCACGTTCCACGCTGGCCAGGCGCGCCTCGACGCTGCGCGGGTATTTCCGCTTCCTGGTGGCGCGAGGCTACCTGGAGGTGGACCCCGCCACGGCCCTGTCTCCGCCGCGGCGGGAGCGCCGCCTCCCCCGGGTGCTGCGGCAGGAGGAAATAGAGGCCGCGGAGGCGAAGCAGGGATTGCGCGTGTACGCCACATCGCTGAGGGACATGGCCCTGGTCGAGCTCCTTTACGCCACGGGGATGCGCGTGGGGGAACTGGCCGCCCTCGACCTGGAGGATGTCGACCTGAAAAGAGGGGAGGTGAGGGTTCTCGGTAAGGGCCGAAAGGAGCGTGTAATACCCTTCTATGCGGCCGCGGGGCAGTTGCTGGCCAGGTACCTGGAGGCGGAGAGGCCGGTGCTGGCGGCCAATGCCGCCGTGGGCGGGGCGGACGGCGACCCCCTTTTCGTGGGCGCCAGGGGAGGAAGGCTCGGCGAGCGCGGCGTCCGCCGCGCGGTGGAACGTTTTTTCCGTGCGCTGGAGGGGGGAAAGAGGATAAGCCCGCATACTCTGCGCCACACTTTCGCGACCCATATGCTGCAGGGTGGCGCCGATTTGAGAACGGTTCAGGAGCTGCTGGGTCACGTTGATTTATCAACAACCCAGATATATACTCATCTTAGCAAAGGTCAGCTCAAAGAGGTGTTTTTCCGGACCCACCCCCGCGCTTGACGCCCGGCGAGGAGCGGCATTTAAACCGAGACAGGCAGTATGTTGAACACGGCAGACTTCTATAAAAGGGGAGCGAGATTGGAAGGGATAGAGGACGTAACCCTGATTTGGAAGCAATACAAAAAGGAGGGGTCACAAGAATCCCGCGAGAAGCTCATCCTCAACTACGCCCCCCTGGTCAAATACGTCGCCGGCAGGGTGTCCTCGGGGCTCCCGCCGAACATCGAATACGCCGACCTGGTCAGCTACGGGATATTCGGGCTCATCGACGCGATCGAGAAGTACGATCCCGAACGCGGCATCAAGTTCGAGACCTATGCCGTCGCCCGCATCAAGGGGGCCATCATCGACGAGCTGCGTTCCATCGACTGGGTGCCCCGCTCCGTCCGCTTCAAGGCCAGGGAGCTGGAGAGGGCCTATACCACCCTGGAAAACGAGCTCAAACGGCTTCCCAGTGACGAGGAAGTGGCCAGGCATATGGGCATATCCGTGGGCGAGCTCAACCAGCTGCTGCAGCAGCTGAGCTTCATCTCCCTGGTGGCCCTGGACGAGCTCTGGAACGTGGGGGGGGACAAGGGCGACAAGGTCAGCCTGGTGGACACCCTCGAGGACTCCCGGGTAAAAGACCCCGCCAAGGCCTACGAGGTAGAGGAGATGAAGCGGATACTGGCGGAGGCCATAAACCGCCTCCCGGAGCGGGAGAAGATAGTCGTCAGCCTCTATTATTACGAGGCCCTGACCCTGCGGGAGATAGGGGAGGTCCTGGGGGTGACCGAGTCCAGGGTCTGCCAGATGCACACCAAGGCCATTCTGCGCTTGAAGGGCAGGCTCACCAGCGCGAGGGGAGCCCTGGAGGCCTGAGGGCCGTGCGCCGGGAGGGAGCCCGCAGTATGCCCGCGAGCGGGGTGGCGCGATCCTCTAGCGGGCGGGCCGGAGGCGGAGGAAGAGTTGCGTGTTGCCGCGGCAAACGCCGCCGTGATAATATTTAATCTCGCCTCCCGGCTTGAGATTTAAGGAGGTGGGCCTCTCGAGCCGTGACCTGTGCGAGATGAGCCGAGAGGCGCCGAGAGGCCCGCACGCGGCGGGTTTTTTTATGCCGCCGCGCGGACAATACACACGCTCGCGGACCCTTGCCCGGGGTGTCCCTGCGGGGAGCGGGAGGAGGGGATGATGCGAGCGGAGGAGTAACCAAGGAGGAGACATGACCGTAGTATCCATGAAACACCTGCTCGAGGCGGGGGTCCATTTCGGGCATCAGACGCGCAGATGGAACCCCAAGATGAAAAAATACATCTTCACCGAGCGCAACGGTATCTACATCATCGACCTGCAGCAGACCCTGGCCCTCATCGAGGAGGCGTACAAGTTTATCCGTGACATGGTCGGTGGCGGCGGCTCGCTGCTCATGGTGGGAACGAAGAAGCAGGCGCAGGAGGCCACAAAGGAGAACGCGCAGCGCTGCGGCATGCCCTACGTCACCAACCGCTGGCTGGGGGGAACCCTCACCAACTGGGTGACCATCAGCAAGCGCATCGCCAAGCTCAAGGAACTCGAGGAGATGGAGGCGGAGGGGGAGCTGGAGAGGATGCCCAAGAAGCAGGCCACGCGGGTGCGCCACAATCTCGTCAAGCTGCGCCGCGGCCTGGAGGGCCTGCGCAATATGGACAAGCTCCCGAGCGGCGTTTTCATCATCGATCCGCGCAAGGAAGAAATCGCGCTCATGGAGGCCCGCAAGTTGGAGATCCCGGTGATCGCCGTGGTGGATACGAACTGCGATCCGGACCTCGTGGATTTCGTCATCCCCGGTAACGACGACGCCATCCGGGCCGCCAACCTCATCAGCAAGATAATCGCCAACGCGGTGCTGGAGGGCTTTCAGATACGCGATGCCCGGGAGGCCAGGCGCCACAGGGAAGAGGAGGCGGAGCGCGCCGCCGCCGAGAGGAAGCGCAAGGCGGCGCAGGAGGCCGCTGCGCAGGCCGGGGAGGAAAAGATCGAGGCGAAGGCGGGAGAATGACCCCGCCGCCCCCTGACGATTTGGATCGCCCTTAAGGAGGAACGATGGAGATCAGCGCGGCACAGGTAAAGGAGCTCAGGGAGGCCACGGGGGCCGGTATCATGGACTGCAAGCAGGCGCTGCAGGAAGCGGGCGGAGAGGTGGAAAAGGCCACCCGCATACTCAGGGAGAAGGGGCTGGCGGGAGCGCAGAAAAAGGCGGGGCGCACCGCCGCCGACGGCATCGTCGACGCCTATATCCATCTCAACAGCCGTATCGGGGTGCTGCTCGAGGTCAATTGCGAGACCGATTTCGTGGCCCGCAACGAAGACTTCAAGGCCATGGTGCACGACATAGCCATGCATATAGCGGCCTCCCGACCCCTCTTCGTATCCAGCGAGAAGGTGCCCGAGGAGGCGCTAGCCGAGGAGAGGGAGATATACCGCAACCGCGCCCTCAAGGAGGGCAAGCCGGAAAAGATTGTGGACAAGATAGTCGAGGGGCGCATGAAGAAATACTTCGAGGAGGTCTGCCTGCTCGAACAGCCTTTCGTCAAGGATCCCGAGATGACCGTCGGCGAGCTGGTGCAAACGACCATGGCCGCGGTGGGGGAGAACATCGTGGTCAGGCGCTTTGCGCGCTTCCAGGTGGGGGAGCATGCCGCGGAGTAGGGTGGACATTCGCGGCGCCGCGAATGTGGCGGCGAGCCGGGGACGGAACAAAAGTGCGGGCATGAGCGAGCCGGGGGCCGGAAGGGGGGGGAGTCATGGCGGAGGAGAGCGGCGGGGAGCGACCCCGCTTCAGGAGAGCCCTCATCAAGCTGAGCGGTGAGGCCTTCATGGGGCGCCTCGATTACGGCATCGACCCCGAGATGGTCAAGACCATCTCGGACGAACTGGCCGCCGTGAGCGAGATCGGGGTGCAGGTGGCAGTGGTGGTGGGCGGCGGCAATATCTTCCGCGGGGTGGCGGCGAGCGCGCGCGGCATGGACCGCGCCACCGCGGACTACGTGGGCATGCTGGCCACGGTGATGAATTCCCTGGCCCTGCAGGACGCCCTGGAGAAACGGGGCGTGTTCACCCGCGTGCAGTCGGCCATCGAGATGCAGTCCGTGGCCGAGCCCTATATCAGGCGGCGCGCCATCCGCCACCTGGAGAAAGGGCGCATCGTCATCTTCGCGGCGGGCACGGGAAACCCTTACTTCACCACCGATACCACCGCCGCGCTGAGGGCGCTGGAGATAAGCGCGGAGGCCATCCTCAAGGCCACCATGGTCAACGGCGTGTACGACTGCGACCCCAGGGCAAACCCGGACGCGGTGATGTACGCCTCCCTGGACTATATCGAGGTCCTGCAGCAGGGCTTGCGGGTCATGGACGCCACCGCCATCTCCCTGTGCATGGACAACGCGCTCCCCATCATCGTCTTCAACATGACCGTGCCCGGAAACATCACCCGGGTGCTGTTCGGTGAGAGGATAGGGACCATCGTCGCCTCGCAAGGGGAAGAAGGGAGGTAACCCCGTGTTGGAAGAGATACTGCGGGATGCGGAAAGACGCATGAAGAGAACGGTGGAGCACGCGCGCGAGGATTTCGCCTCGGTGCGCACGGGGCGCGCCAGCGCCTCCCTGCTCAACCGCGTGTCGGTGAATTATTACGGCGTTCCGACGCCCCTCAGCCAGATCGCCTCCATAGCCGTGCCGGAACCCACGCTGCTGGTGGTCTCCCCCTACGATAAGAGCGCCATCGAGGACGTGGAGAAGGCCCTCATGCAGGCGGACCTGGGCGTGAACCCGGTAAACGACGGCAACGTCATCCGTCTGCCCATTCCCAGGCTGACCGAGGAGCGCCGCAAGGAGCTGACCAGGGTGGTGCGCGCCAAGGCCGAGGAGGGAAGGGTGGCCATCCGCAACGTGCGCCGTGACGTCATCGACGACCTGCGTGCCTTCGAGAAGGAGGGGTCGATAAGCGAGGACGACCGCCATCGTGGCCAGGAGAGGGCGCAGAAGCTGACCGACCGCTTCATCGCCGAGACGGACGAGATGCTCAAGGTCAAGGAAAAGGAACTCATGGAGGTCTGAGTTGGCGCAAGCGAGGCGGGGGATCGGGCCCGGCGGGGGCGGGGAGCGCAGCTCGAGCGCATCCCGCTTCGCCGGCTTCGCCGTGCGCGTGGTGAGCGCGGTCCTGGTGGTGCTGGTCATCGTCATCCTGCTGTGGTGGGGGGAGATCCCCTTCATGGTGGGCATCGCCCTCATCGCCGTCATCGGCCTGTGGGAGTTGTACTCCACCTTCTCCCGCCACGGCCATAAGCCGGCCATGCTGCTCTCCATGGGCGTGGGGGGCGCCCTGCCGGTGATCGCCTTCTTCGCGCGTGAGAGCGGCGACCTGGCCCCCCTGGCCCTCACCCTGGCCCTCTACCTGCCCGTCCTCTTCGCCTGGTGCATATTCCGCCGCGGCTCCGAGTCCCCCACCACCGACATCTCGGTGTCGCTGCTGGGCGTGGTCATGACGGGCTTTTGCCTGGCTCACTTCGTGCTCATGCTCGGCCTGGATCCGGACATCCCCTGGACCGTCCCCTTCACGGTCATCGTCATGGTGTGGATATCCGACGCCGTGGCCTACCTGGCGGGGTCGGCGCTGGGGCGGCATAAGATGGCGCCGCGCATCAGCCCCGGCAAGAGCTGGGAGGGCTTCATCGCCGGCACCGCCGCCGTATTCATCGCGGCGTATGTGCTGCACCTCACGGTGAACCGCGCCTGGCTCAGCCTCGCCGTGGCCATGGAGCTGGCGGCGATAGTATGCGTATGCGCTCCCCTGGGCGACCTCTCGGAGTCCACGGTGAAGCGGGAGCTGGGCATCAAGGACATGAGCTCCCTCATCCCCGGCCACGGCGGCATCATGGACCGCTTCGACTCCATGTTCTTCACCGCCGCCGTATCCTACTATTTCCTGCGCTACCTCATCTTCTAAGCCCGATGCTCACGCGGCCGGCAACAAGGCCACGCGCACATCCATAAGCCGGCATTTCAAATCCTGCCGCGTCCGCCCGGGGCGAATATCCTGCGCAACGTTTCCCTCATAACCTTGCTTTGATTTAAAATCCCCCTGACGCCGACCCCCGTGGATTCGCACCCCGCCCTCCCCTCATGCCGGCCGCTCCTCCTGGCTGCGATCAAAACCCGGCCGGGCGAAGGGGGCAGGGGGACGTTGAGGGCGGCAAAAGGAGGCGGGCGCTTGGCGTCAACCGGCCCCGCTTTCCGCTCTGCGCAGGCGCAAGGCATGCAGGCGGCCGCGAAACCCGCCAGCTGAGCGGATATTCCGATGCCCCGCAGCCTGTTGCCCCGCTGCGTGGCGGTCATGGCGCGGGCCGGGGAGGGCTTGGGGAAGGAGGGCCGCGGGCGCGGGAGGGAAATGTCGTCCTGGCCGCTGGCTTGCCGGGCGGCGCCGCTCGCCCCCCCCCGGCGGATGCGTCGGCTCAGGCCGCATCTTTCATATTCCCTCCCTCATATGCCCCCCTCGTTTTCCTTTATCCCTGGTCTTCCGGGAAGTTCACGCACGCTTGCTCCGCGATCCGTCATGGACGGAGGGTAAGGCTTCATTGCGCTCCAACCCGTATAATGTTGCCATGAAGACAAGGGAGGGATCGCGCGGGCTGGCCGTGCTCGGCAGCACCGGCTCCATCGGGACCCAGGCCCTGGAGGTGGTGGATGCCCACCCCGGCCGCCTCAGGCTGGTGGCCTTGACCGCCCATTCCAACGTCGGGCTCCTGGAGGAGCAGGCGCGCAGGTACCGGCCGGAGCTGGTGGGCATGGCGAGCGAGGCCGCCGCCGCCGAGCTGCGCGGCCGCCTCGCGGGAACGGGCATCGAGGTCGCGGCGGGAGCGGACGGCCTGCTGCAGGCGGCCGCGTACCCTGCGGCCGACATCGTCCTCAACGGCATCGTGGGCTCGGCCGGTCTTCCCCCCACCCTGGCCGCGCTGGGGGCGGGCAAGCGGCTGGCCCTGGCCAACAAGGAGAGCATGGTGGCGGGAGGAGACCTGGTGCTGGAGGCGCTCAAGTCCGGAGGGGAGCTCATACCCGTGGACTCGGAGCACGGCGCCGTCTTCCACTGCCTGCGGGGAGAGGACTTGTCCGAGGTGGAGAACATCATCCTCACCGCCTCCGGGGGCCCCTTTTTCGGGCGCAGCCGGGAGGAACTGGAGGGGGTGGGCATAAGCGACGCCCTGGCCCACCCCACCTGGAGCATGGGGAGGAAGATAAGCATAGATTCGGCGACGCTCATGAACAAGGGCCTGGAGGTCATCGAGGCCCACTTCCTCTTCGGGGTGCCGTACGACCGCATAAGGGTGGTGGCCCACCCCGAGAGCGTGGTGCACTCGCTGGTGGAGTTCCGCGACGGCTCCCTCTCCGCGCAGCTCAGCCTGCCGGATATGCGCCTCCCCATCGCCCTGGCCCTCTCCTGGCCGCAGAGGTGGGGGCCTCCCTTCAAGCGCACCGACCTCGCCTCGCTGGGCAGCCTCGGCTTCGGGAGGATAGACGCCGCTACCTTCGGATGCCTGGAGCTGGCCTACCGTGCCGGCAGGGCGGGGGGCCTGGCTCCCGCGGTGCTCAACGCCGCCAACGAGGTGGCGGTGGCGGCCTTCCTGGCGGGAAGAATAGGCTTCATGGACATCGAGAGGGTGGTGGATAAGACCCTGGAGGGGTTCGAACCGTCGAGCGCGCGCTCCCTGGCCGATGTGCTGGAGGCGGAGAAGTGGGCGCGCGCCGCGGCGCGGCAGGCGGCGGGAGAGGCGGCATGACATGGGCGTAGTGCTCACGGTGCTCATCGTATTGCTGGTGATAATCTTTCTGGTGGTCGTGCACGAACTCGGACATTTCATCGCGGCGCGCCTGGCGGGAGTGAAATGCCCGGAGTTTTTCGTGGGTTTCGGCCCGCGCATCTGGAGCATGCGGCGGGGGGGGACGGAGTTCGGCCTGAAGTGGATACTCGTCGGGGGCTATGTGAAGGTGCTGGGGATGAACCCCGAGGAGGAGATCGCCCCCGAGGACTTCCCCCACTCCTATAAGGGCGTGTCCTACGGCAAGCGCTTCTGGATCATCTTCTCCGGGTCCCTGACCCACATCCTGCTCGCCGTCATCATCATGTTCTTCACCATCTGGGGTTTCGGCTACCCCGACCTGGAGCGGGGCTCCAACACCCTGGCCTCGGTGGGCCGCTACATGGACGAGGCGCAGGGGGAGGAGACACCGGCCTTCGCGGCCGGCCTGCGGAAGGGGGACATCATCCTGGCCATCGACGGGCAGGAGGTGGCGGACTGGGACGGGGTGAGCTCCTTCATCAAGGGCCACCCCGGGGCGGAGGTCGTCATCCTGGTCGAGCGCGGCGGAGAGGAGCTGGAGCTGGGGGCGCGCCTGGCGACCCTGGAGGGCGGCAGCGGCTACCTCGGCATCTCCCCCGAGGTGTACATGGAGGACTACTCCTTCGCCGCCTCCGTGGTGCAGACGGGCAAGTGGTTCGGGGAGGCCACCTGGGGAGTTCTCTACGGCGTCTATCGCGTCTTCAACTGGTCCACCATCAAGCAGCTCGTCGGGATGGCGGAGCCGACGCTGGAGAGGCCGCAGACGGTGGTGGGCATCACGCGCACGGCGAGCCAGATAGCCGGCGAGGGCATGTTCTATTTCCTCAACTTCCTGGCCTTCATCTGCCTCTTCCTGGCCTATATCAACCTGGCGCCGCTCCCGCCCCTGGACGGTGGCCACCTGGCGGTGCTGGCATGGGAGAAGGCGACGGGCAGGGAGGTGGACATGCGCAGGCTCTACCCCGTGGCGGTGGCGGTGCTGGCCTTTTTAGTCGTCCTCTTCGTGCTCACCCTGCGCCTCGACATAACCAACCCCATCAATCTGCCATGAGCGAGCGCAGGGCCACCCGCCGCGTGACCATCGGGGACGTCCCCATCGGGGGCGGCGCGCCGGTGAGCGTGCAGTCCATGACCAATACCCCCACCGAGGACGCCGCCGCCACCCTGCGGCAGATAGGGCGTTTGGCCGAGGCGGGCTGCCACATAGCGCGCGTGGCCGTGCCCAACCTCAAGAAAGACCATATGCTCAGGCGCACCCTGCGCGCCCTGGCGGAGATCGTGGCCGACTCGCCCCTGCCGGTGGTGGCGGACATACACTTCGACCATTCCCTGGCTCTGCTGGCCCTCGAGGCGGGGGTGCAGGGGCTGCGTATCAACCCGGGAAATATCGGGGGGAAGGAAAAGGTGCGCGAGGTGGCGGAGGCGGCGGGGGAGCGGGGCGTGCCCATACGCGTGGGGGTCAACGCGGGGTCGCTGCGCCGCGACATCCTGCAGAGGCACGGGCGCCCCACGGCGGAGGCCCTGGTGGAGAGCGCCCTGGAGGAGATACAGGTATTGGAGGAGGGCGGCTTCCGGGACATAAAGGTCTCCGTGAAGGCGTCCTCGGTGCCCCTGACCGTGGCCGCCTACCGCCTCCTCTCCGCGGCCGTGGATTACCCCCTGCACGTGGGGGTCAGCGAGGCGGGGCCGCCGTGGACGGGCACTGTGCGCTCGGCGGTGGGCATCGGGGCCCTGCTCGCCGAGGGCATCGGCGACACCATACGCGTCTCCCTGGCCGGGGACCCGGTGGAGGAGGTGCGGGTCGGCGTGGCCATACTCAAGGCGCTGGAGCTGTCGCGCCGCGGGCCGGACATCGTGGCCTGCCCCACCTGCGCCCGCTCGCGCATCGACGTGGCGGCCATGGCCATGGAGCTGGAGCGGCGCCTGGCCCACGTGAGGGCGCCGCTGCGCATCGCGGTCATGGGTTGCGCGGTCAACGGGCCCGGCGAGGCGCGCGAGGCCGACCTGGGGGTGGCGGGGGGGCGGAAGCGAGCCCTGCTCTTCCGCGCCGGCAGGCCCGCGGGGTGGTATGGGAAAGAGGAGATCATGAAGGTGCTCCTGCGGGAAGTGGAGAAGATGGCATGGGAGCGCAGCGGAGAGGCCGGGCCGCCGGAAGAGGGGCTGCCGCTGCGGGGCGGGGGGGGCCCGGAGGAGCCTCCGGCGTGAGAGTACGGGCAGAAGGAGGAAGATGAGGCAGTCAAGGCTTCTGGTGCCGACGCTGAAGGAGAGCCCCGCCGACGCGGAGGTGGCCAGCCACCGCCTGCTGGTGCGGGCGGGCTTCATGCGCAAGGTGGCCTCGGGGATATACGAGCTGCTGCCGCTGGGGGTCAGGGTGGCGCGCAAGATAGAGCGCATCGTGCGCGAGGAGATGGACGCGGCCGGGGCCCAGGAGGTCATCCTGCCCATCATGCAGCCGCGCGAGCTATGGGAGGAGAGCGGGCGCTGGGAGAAGTACGGGCCGGAGATGATGCGCCTCCGGGACCGCGCGGAGAGGGATTTCGGGCTGGGGCCCACCGCCGAGGAGGTGGTCACCGACCTGGTGCGCACAAACGTCTCCTCCTGGCGCGACCTGCCCCTCAACCTCTATCAGATCGGGGACAAGTTCCGCGACGAGGTCAGGCCCCGTTTCGGCCTGCTGCGCGGGCGCGAGTTCCTCATGAAGGACGCCTACAGCTTCGACCGCGACGAGGAGGGAATGCGCCGCTCCTACCGGGCCATGTACGACGCCTATGGCCGCGTCTTCACCCGTTGCGGGTGCGCCTGGAGGGCGGTGGAGGCGGACACCGGGCTCATCGGGGGCGACGTCTCCCACGAGTTCATGGCCCCGGCCGAGGTGGGCGAGGACGATATCGCCTGGTGCGAGGGCTGCGATTACGCTGCCAACGTGACCTTGGCCGCCTATGGCCGTGCCGCGCCGCCGCGGGGGGAGGGCAGGGCGGCGGAGAAGGTACACACCCCCGGGCGGCGCACCATCGCCGAGGTCTCCTCCTTCCTGGATATGGAGCCCGCCCGTTTCATCAAATGCCTGATGTTCCTGGTGGAAGGCGAGCCGCTGGCGGTGCTCGTGCCCGGGGACCGCGAGGCGGGGGAGGTGAAGCTGGAGCGGGCGCTGGGAGCGGACGAGTTCCGCCTCTTTGGCGATGAGGACTGGGAGAGCTTCCCCGAGTACCTGCAGGGCTTCGTGGGGCCGGTGGGCCTGCGCGGCGCGCGCATCATCGCCGACGAGGCGCTGCGGGGGGCCGGCGGCATGGCCGCCGGGGCCAATGAGAGGGATTATCACCTCGTGGATGTGGACGAAGGCCGCGATTTCGCCGTCTGGCGTTTCGAGGACATAACCACGGCCAGGGGCGGCGATGCCTGCCCGCGCTGCGGCGCCCCCATGAGGGTCGAGGCGGGCATCGAGGTGGGCCAGGTCTTCCAGCTGGGCAGCAGATACTCCGAGCCCATGCGCTGCCTCTACGACGACGAGAACGGCGCTTCGCGCCCCATGCTCATGGGCAGTTACGGCATAGGGATCACCCGCCTCATGGCCGCGGTCATCGAGCAGCATCATGACCTGCGGGGGATGATGTGGCCGCCGGCGGTGGCCCCGGCGCTCCTGCACATCCTGCCGCTGGACTACGACCGCGCGGGCAGGCGCGCCGCCGCCGAGGCCCTCTACGAGAGCTGCCTGGAGAGGGGCCGGGAGGCGCTGCTCGACGATCGCGAGGAGAGCGCGGGGGTGAAATTCGCCGACGCCGACCTCATCGGCATTCCATATCGCGCCGTGTTCGGCAAGGGCTACGACGAGGACGGCTCCATCGAGCTGCAGGTGCGGGCGACGGGCGAGAAGACGAGAACGGACGCCGAGGGATTGCTCGCCCGCCTGGAGCGAGGGCTTGCCGCAGCGGACGGCGGCTGATCTTGTGCCCGCGGGGACTGACGCCCCCCCGGGAGGGAAGAGGAATTGCGGTCGAAGGGAGGGTGGGTTACCCTTATGCCGACCGGATAAGGGGCGCTTGCCCGGGAGGCGGCGGAGCATTGAAGGCATTGAAGGAAGTGTATGGAAATGAACAGGTTCGTGGTGCACGAGGACAACCTGGAGTGGGTGCCCGCGGATTTCCCGCGTGCCCAGATGAAGGTCCTGTACATGGACCCGCGAGGCGGGGGGCAGATCCTGCTGCTGCGCTTCGAGCCATACTGCGAGATGCCGGGGCACACCCATATCTCCTCGGATGAGTCCGCCTACGTGCTCGAGGGGCAGCTCACGCAGCCCGGCGAAGGCGGCGAGGACGAGGTCTTCCGCAAAGGCCATTTCGCTTTTTTCCCGGCCGGGGCGCAGCACGGACCCTTCACCACGGGCGAGGAGGGGTGCACGATCATCAGCGTTTTCTACGGACCGCTGACCTGATCGGGAGCGGGCGGGAGCGGGTGCGGCGACGCCGCGCGGCATGCGCCGGGCCCGCGCCGGGAGAGGAAGGATGACCTGGTGGAGAGGACCTGGAACGTAAACGAGGGGCTGAGGAGGTTTTCCAGCGCGGTCTTCCACCCCCTGGGCTGGGTGTTGGGACGCGCCATGTCCCCCAACCTCATCACCACCCTCTCCATCTTCGCGGCGGCGGGGGCCGCGTACTGCTTCGCGCTCGGGCGCTTCGTCCTCGGGCCCTGGATACTCCTGCTGGCGGGCCTGCTCGACATCTGGGACGGCCAGGTGGCCAAGATGACCGGCCGCGTGACCACCTACGGGTCCTTCCTCGATTCCACCGCCGACCGCGTCGCCGACTTTCTCTTCTCCCTGGGGACGCTCTACTGGTTCGCCTCCCAGGAGATATACGACGTGGCCTTCATGGTCGCCGGTTACATGGTGCTCTCCTCGCTCATCAGCTACGTGAAGGCGCGGGCCGAGGGGCTGGGCGTGGCCTGCGACGTGGGCCTGCTGGCGCGGCCGCTGCGTCTGCTCATCTTCGCGCTGCCGCTCTTCGTTTACGGCCTCACCGAGAACGTGTGGGTGTTCCGGGGCCCCCTCTATCTCCTGCTCGTGCTGGGGGTGGAGACCCTGACCCATCGCATGATCGTCATCTACAGGGGCGCCGCGGAGGTGGACGCCTCCGCGGCGCAAAAAGCCCTCGCGGCCACGGCGGAAGCGGACGCCCCGGCCGCCGGCGAGGCTTGAGCGAGGCCGCACATGCCCGAGCGAGAGCGCTTCCGCGACGATGTCCCTGGATATCTCAAGTACTTTTTCTTCCGCGCTTCCTGCGGGCTGGTGGGAGCGCTGCCCGTGCGCTTGACCCACGGCATCGGGGTGGGCATCGCGGAGGTCGCCTACCGCCTTTCCCGGCGCAAGCGCGAGGCGGTTTACGGGAACATGCGCCGCGTGCGCCCCGAGGGGGGAGCGCGGGAGTGGCGGCGCCTCTCCCGCCGCAGCTTCCATAACTATGCCCGCTACTGGGTGGACTTCCTGCGCTGCTACCATCTCACGGGGGAGGAGATAATCGAGGACCTGGTGGTGCCGCACGGCACGGAGTGGTTCGACCGCTCGCTGGAGAAAGGGCGCGGCGTAGTGCTGGCCCTTCCCCATTACGGCAGCTGGGACATGATCGGGGGATGGGTGGGTCACAGCTACCCCTCCTTCTGGGCGGTGGCCGAGGTGCTCAAGCCCCTGCCCATGTACGAGTTCCACACCGAGCTGCGCCGGCGCATGGGCATCCGCATCATCCCGCTGGCGGAGAACACGGTGGAGAAGGTCATCGAGGTGCTGCTGGCCAACGGCATGGTCTGCCTGCTCTCCGACCGTCTCATCGCCGGCAGCGGGGTCGAGGTGGAGTTCTTCGGCGAGAAGGTGCTCATGCCCGTCGGTCCCGCCCTGCTGGGGGTGAAGCTGGGCACCGCGGTCATCCCCTGCCTGACCATCAAGAAGCACGGCCGCTACCACGGTTACGTCGGCCCGCCGCTGGACATCGAGGTCAGCGGCGATACCCGACGCGACGTGCAGGTCAACACCCAGAAGATGGCCAGGGTGTTCGAGGACTTCATCCGCGAGGACCCCACGCAATGGCACATGTTTCAGCCCATCTTCGATGAGCAGGGCTGAACGTGGTGTAGAATTGCGGCATGAACATAGGCATGGTGTCGCCATATTCCTGGGACGTCCCCGGGGGGGTCAACCGCCACGTCGAGCAGCTGTCCAGCCACCTGCGCCGGCGCGGGCACGAGGTCGCGGTGCTCGCGCCCGGCGGGCGCAGCGGCGAGGGGTTCTTCTCCGTGGGGCGCTCCTTCGCTGTCTCCGCCAATCAGTCCACGGCCAACATCTCCTTCTTCCCCGGGACCGCCCGCAGGATCAGGCGCCTGTTGCGGGATACGCCCTTCGACGTGCTGCACCTGCACGAGCCGCTCATCCCCAGCGCCTCCCTGCTGGCCCTCCTCTTCTCCCCCTGCGCCACCCTGGCCACCTTTCACGCCGCGAGGGAGAAGGGGGCCTTGGGCTATCGCCTGGCCAGGCCGCTGCTCGCCCCCCCGGCGAGGAGGATAGACGTGCGGGCGGTGGTCAGCCCCGCCGCCCGGGAGCTGGTGTCGCGCTATTTCCCCGGCGACTATCGCATCCTGCCCAACGGCGTGGACACGGGCATCTTCTCCCCCCACGGCCCGCGCCTGGAGGGCCTGGAGGAGGGGGCCTTTCACCTCGTATTCGTGGGCAGGGCGGAGCCGCGTAAGGGCCTGGAGGTGCTGCTGCGGGCGCTTCCCCTGGTGCGGGAGCGGCATGCGGAGGTGCGCCTGCTGGTGGCGGGGGCGGAAGAGCCGCAGCGCGG
The DNA here is from genome assembly GCA_964510515.1 of uncultured Actinomycetota bacterium. Taxonomy (GTDB): domain Bacteria; phylum Actinomycetota; class Geothermincolia; order Geothermincolales; family RBG-13-55-18; genus SURF-21. Next base: position 102,832 of record CAZEAU010000001.1, read on the forward strand.
ATGGGAGGGCGTGACCTGGCTGGGCAGGCTGCCGGACGGCCTCATCCCCGCCGCCTACCGTTCCGCGCAGGTGATGGTGTCGCCCGCCCTGGGCATGGAGAGCTTCGGCATCGTGCTCGTCGAGGCCATGTCCTGCGGGGTGCCGGTGGTGGCCTCGGACATCCCCGGATATCGCGCGGTGCTGGAGGGGGGCGCGGCGGGGATGCTCTTCCCCCCCGGCGACCATGCGGCCCTGGCCCGCTTGCTGTTGCGCCTGGTGGAGGACGCCGCGGAGCGGGAGAGGATGGCCGCCGCCGCGCGGGAGAGGGCGCAGGGGTTTGCCTGGGAGAACCTGGTGGGAGAGGTGGAGGCCGCTTACGCTGAGGCCGTGGAGATATACGGGAGGAAGAGGAGATGAGGTTGGAGGAGGTCATCGGGCTCTGCCGCGAGCTCTGCGGCGAGGTGCGCGACATGGTACGGCCTCACCTGGGAGAGAGGTCGTCGCGGGAGATGCGGGGCCGGGGCGCCAGCGGCGATTCCACCTTCGCCATCGACGAGGTGGCGGAGGAGAGGGTGGAGAGCAGGCTGGCGGAGGTCCCCGGGGTAGCTTATTTCTCCGAGGACCGTGGCCTGGTGGGCGCGGAGGGCGCGGAATGGGTATTGGTGGTGGACCCCATAGACGGCACGCGCCCGGCCGCGGCGGGGTTGGAGGCCTGCTGCGTGTCCATAGCGGCAGCGCCTTATCACCCCGTGCGCAACCCCTCCCCCACCCACGCAGACGTGGTCTACGGCCTCCTGCGCGAGATCAAGAACGAAGCGTGGTTCGAGGCGGAGCGAGGCAAGGGGGCCCTCATGGCCGTGGGCGGGGCGGAGAAAGACATCATCATCCGCCCCCACGAGGATATCTCCACCCTCTTCTGGACCCTGGGCTTCCGGGGCCGGCCGGCTCTGCCCACCATCCTGGTGCTGGACGAGCTTATCGACCTCTCCAGCGTGGACGGGGGCGTCTTCGACCTGGGCAGCGCGACCTTCTGCATATCCCGCCTGCTCACCGGGCAGCTGGACGCCTACGTGGATGTGGGGGACCGCATGATGCGCGAGGCCCCCCCGGTGGAGGAGATGTTTTTGCGCGCCGGCCACGGTCATGTCCTCAACAACTCCTCCTACGACCTCGCCGCCGCGGGCCTCATCGCCGCCGAGGCGGGCCTGGCGGTGAGCGACGCTTTCGGCAACCCTCTCGACGGCTATCCCCTGCTGGCCCCGGGCCGCGACGGCCAGCTCTCCTGCGTGGCGGCGGTGAGCGAGGACCTGCTGCGCGCCCTGGTCGCGCACATAGACGCGGGCATGGAGCGCATGCGCCGCCATTACGGATGGTGAGGCATGAGCCTGGCGAGCATCTTCTTCATCTCCATGGGCGTGGGGCTGTCCGGCGCGGTCATGCCGGGACCCCTGCTCACGGCGACCATCAACGAGTCCTACCGCCGGGGCTTCATCGCCGCGCCGCTGCTGGTGGCGGGCCATGCCGTGCTGGAGGGGGCCCTCATCGTGCTGCTCATGCTGGGGCTGGACCGGGTGGTGGGAAACGACATCTTCTTCGGCGTCGTGGGGGTGGCGGGAGGGGCCTTCCTCTTCTGGACGGGCCTGGGCATGGCCCTGGAGGTGCGGGACGGCGGGCTCTACGTCGATCTCGAGCGGCAGGGCAGGACCCGCACCGGCCCCTTCGTGGCCGGGCTGACCGCCTCCGTCTCCAGCCCCTACTGGTTCCTGTGGTGGGCGACCTTCGGGCTGAGCTGGCTGCTGCGCTCCGTGGAACGCGGGGCGGCGGGTGTGCTGGCCTTCGTGAGCGGGCATATCGCCTCCGACCTGCTGTGGTATTTTCTGGTGGCATTCCTGGTGGTCACGGGCAAGAGGTTCATCTCCGTCCGCGCCTACAATTGCGTCATCCTGGCCTGCGGGGCTTTCCTGCTCATCCTGGGTGCCCGCTTCGTCGGCGACGGCCTCTTCCACCTTCTGTGAAGGGACGGTCGGCTTCCCTCTCCCCTCTCCTTCTGCTGCGCTCGGGCTCCATGGCGGGGGAGGCGTAAGGGGGATTGCACCCGGGCAATCGCGGTCGCGCGAGGCGCATCGCCGGGCATCGGCCTGCGCGCCGCGGAGGGACCCCGCCCATGCCGGGCGGGCGGCTGCCGCACGGGCCTGAAGGTGGTCAGGGCGCAGGCGGCGATTATCGCGTATAGTTAGGTGGAAGCGTCAGCTTCGGGATACGGAGAAAAGGCTTAACCGCCCGCCGGGCCCGCGCCGGTGAGGAGGGAAGAGAAAAGGAGGTCACGGCGGTGGTATTGGTAGCGATAATCATCGCGGCGATAGTGCTCCTCGCCATCGTGGGGATCATCGCCATCTACAACAGGCTGATCCGCAACCGCAACCGCGTGGACAACGCCTGGCATCAGATCGACGTGCAGCTGAAGAGGAGGTACGACCTCATCCCCAACCTGGTGGAGACGGTCAAGGGCTACGCTACGCATGAGAAAGAGGTCTTCGAGAAGGTCACCCAGGCGCGCAACATGGGCCTCGGCGCCCAGACGCCCGGGCAGGCCGCGCAGGCGGACAACATGATCACCGGGGCCCTCAAGAGCCTCTTCGCGGTGGCCGAGGCCTATCCCGACCTCAAGGCCAACCAGAACTTCCTCATGCTGCAGGAGGAGCTCTCCGGCACGGAGTCCAAGATCGCCTTCGCGCGGCAGTTCTACAACGACAGCGTGATGTCCTACGACAACTCGCGCCAGAGGTTCCCGGCCAATATCATCGCCGGCACCTTCTCCGGTAGTTTCGCCGCCCGCGAGTACTTCGAGGTGGAGGCGGCGGCGGAGCGCGAGGCCCCCAAGGTGCAGTTCTAAGCGCGAGGCGGGAGGGCGGAACGGGAAAGGCGCGGGCGGCCGCGTGGCGGGAGAGGGGTGTGCTGCGGCGTGACCTTCTACGATCAGATAGAGAAGAACAAGATGAAGTCGGCGCTGCTGGTGAGCGTGTTCATCGCGCTCATACTCGCGCTCGGATTCTTCGTGGGCTATATCTGGGGCACCGGGTACGCCATCGTGGGCCTGCTCATCGCTTCCGTGCTGGCCGTGGTCATGACCTTCACCAGCTACTACGGCAGCGACAGGATCGCCCTGGCCACGGCGGGCGCGAGGGAGGCCACGCGCGAGGAGTTCCCCTATTACGTGAACACCGTGGAGGGGCTGGCCATCGCCGCCGGCATCCCGGTGCCGCGCGCCTATATCGTGGATACCCCGGCCATGAACGCCTTCGCCACCGGGAGGGACCCCGAGCACGCGGCCATCGCCGTGACCAGGGGGCTGCTGGAGAGGTGCAATCGCCTGGAGCTGGAGGGGGTGCTGGCCCACGAGATGTCCCATATCGGGAATTACGACATACGCTACATGAGCATGGTGGTGGTACTGGTGGGGCTGCTGGTCATCTTCGCCAACGTGGTCACGCGCCTGGTCTTCTTCGGAGGCATGTTCGGGGACCGCGACCGCGGCCGCCGTGGGGGCGGAGAGGGAGGGGGCGTATTGCAGATCATCCTCCTCGCGGTGGGGCTGGTCTTCCTCATTCTCTCGCCCATCATCGGGCAGCTTCTGCAGCTCTCCATCTCGCGCAAGCGCGAGTTCCTGGCCGACGCCACCGGGGCCAAGCTCACCCGCTATCCCGAGGGGCTGGCCTCCGCCCTGGAGAAGCTCAGCGACGAGGCCCGGCCTTTCGAGGCCACCAGCCAGGCCACGGCGCACCTGTGGATAGTCCAGCCCTTCAAGAAGGAGGCGCAGGCGAGCCGGGCCAGGAAGTCCAGCCTGTGGTCCACCCATCCCCCCATCGAGGAGCGCGTAAGGCGCCTGCGCGCCATGTCCAGCCTGGAGGGTATGTACAATCAGGCCATGATGGAGGCCAGGCGGGCCTGAGCCCGCCCGCGCGACCAGCCCCCGACGCGCTGCCGCTCGCGGGGCCCCGCCCATGCCGACCCGGCAGCCGACATGCTCGTCGCGGCGCGGGCATATCGCCCTTCCGAAGCCCGGTGCGCAGGGCCCTGCGGGTCAATAGAGGGGGGCGGCGCCCGTGCCCAGCCCGTATTGCCGCAGGCGCGCCTCGCGCGCCGTTCCCTTTCCCGCACGGACAGGCCCTCGCCTCCCGGACAGGTGGCCGCGCAGGCGCCGGGTTTCGTTGATGGGGGTCAGGCTATGAGCTATAGTAAAGCCGGGAAACCCCGTCGGGGGGCTTTCCCATACGGCGGGTCTGGAGGACCATAAAATGGAAGAAAAAGGGGCTTTGCGGGAGAAGGCCGCCCGGGCGGACAGCCTCAAGGGCGGCGTGATCATGGATGTCACCAGCGCCGAGCAGGCGCGCATCGCCGAGGAGGCCGGAGCGGTGGCGGTGATGGCGCTGGAGCGGGTCCCCGCGGACATCCGCGCGGATGGGGGGGTGGCCCGGATGGCCGACGCCAGGGTCATCGAGGCCATCATGGCCGCGGTGAGCATCCCGGTGATGGCCAAGGCGCGCATCGGGCACTTCGTAGAGGCACAGATATTGCAGGCGCTGGGGGTCGATTACGTGGACGAGAGCGAGGTGCTGACCCCCGCCGACGAAAGTTTCCACATAGAAAAGTGGCGCTTTTCCGTCCCCTTCGTCTGCGGCGCCATCAACCTCGGCGAGGCGCTGCGCCGCATCGGGGAGGGGGCGGCCATGATCCGCACCAAGGGAGAGGCGGGGACCGGCAACGTGGTCGAGGCGGTAAGGCATATGCGCACCATCAACAGGGAGATACGGCGCCTGACCGCGGTCCCCCGCGAGGAACTGATGGCGGTGGCCAAGGAAATGGGGGCCCCCTACCACCTGGTATGCGCGGTGGCGGAGAGCGGCCGCCTGCCGGTCACCAATTTCTCCGCGGGAGGCATTGCCACCCCCGCGGATGCCGCCCTGATGATGCAGCTGGGCGCGGAAGGCGTCTTCGTGGGTTCCGGCATCTTCAAATCGGAGGACCCCGAGGCGCGGGCCCGGGCCATCGTCAGCGCCACCGCCCGTTTCGCCGACCCCGAGGCGTTGGCGGAGGTCTCGCGCGGTATCGGGCAGGCCATGGCGGGCCAGGAGATAGCCGCTATCGGGCACGAGAACCTCATACAGTTCCGCGGCTGGTGACGCCGCGCGGCGATGCGCGGGGAAGGCGGAGGCCACGGCCGTCCGCGCTGGCCTTAGGGGTGTGGAGCTCGGGGGGCGGCCATGGAGGATGCCCGGCCGAGCTCCGCTCTTGCCGGGGGGGCGCGCCCGCCCAGAGGCGAGGAGGGAAACGGACCGCGACGCCCGCCGGTGCCCGCGCTTTTCCCAGGACGCTCCGTCAGGGGGCGGTGCGCGGTTGTACGACGGAAGCGGCCGGAAAAGTCCGTGAGGGCCGCGGCAGCCGAGGCAGGAGGAGAGGATGGCCGGACATTCGAAGTGGCATTCCATCAAGCACAAAAAGGGAGCCGCGGACGCCAAGCGCGGGCAGATGTTCAGCAAGCTCTCGCGGGCCATCATCGTGGCCGCGAAGGAGGGCGGGGGCAACCCCGAGATGAACATCGCGCTGGCCAACGCCATCGAGAAGGCCAAGAGCTATTCCATGCCCAAGGACAATATCGAGCGGGCCGTCAAGCGCGGCAGCGGGGAGGGCTCCGGAGAGGCTTTCGAGAAGATTATCTACGAGGGATATGCGCCCGGCGGGGTGGCGGTCATGGTGGATGTCATGACCGACAACCGCAACCGCGCCGCCGCGGATATCAGGCGCATCTTCTCCCGCACCGGCGGCAGCTTGGGGACCTCCGGGTCGGTGGCGTGGATGTTCGAGAAAAAGGGCAGCATCATCGTCAACCGGGAGACGGGAGCGGGCGAGGATGCCCTGCTGGAGACGGCGCTGGAGGCGGGCGCCGAGGACATGACCGCGGAGGAGGGCCACTGGGAGGTGGTCACCGACGCGGAGTCCTTCCGCGGCGTGGTGGAGGCCCTCAAGGGCGCGGGCTTCGAGCTGGCCTCGGCGGAGGTCACCATGCTGCCGCAGAACACCGTGCAGCTGGACATGGGCACGGCCAAAAAAGTGCTGCGCCTGCTGGACGCGCTGGAGGACAACGAGGACGTGCAGGAGGTTTACGCCAATTTCGATATCCCCGACGACGTGATGCAGGAGATATCCGAGGAGTGAGGCGCGCTTCAGAGAGATGATCATCATGGGGATAGATCCCGGGCTCGCTTCCAGCGGCTACGGGGTGGTGGAGAAGCAAAAGGGGCGGCTGCGCCCCCTCGGCTTCGGGGGGATCGATACCTCCCCCCGGGAGCCCTTGTCGGCACGCCTTGATAAGATATACAGCGAGGTCAGGGAGCTCATAGCGGGCTATCAACCGGATCTCGTGGTGTTGGAGGAGCTTTTCTTCAACAAGAACGCGCGCAGCGCCATGGTCGTGGGACAGGCCAGGGGGGGGATCATACTGGCCGCGGCGCATGCGGGGGTAGGCGTGGAGGAATACACGCCCCTGCAGGTCAAACAGACCCTGGTGGGGTATGGGCGCGCCGACAAGAGGCAGGTAGAGTACATGGTCCGCACCCTGCTGCACATCGATGAGGAGATAGGGTCGACGCATGCCAGCGACGCCTTGGCCCTGGCGATATGCCATGCCCACAGCGAGAGGATGCGCGGGCGGCTCGACGAGGCCATGGCCGAGAAGGGCGCGGTGAAGAAGCCGCCGCACAAGAAGAGGCAGGTGCGCTAGCGAGCCTCCCCGCCGCGACCCCGCGGCGGCGGGATGCCGGGAGCGCCGGCCGCGCGCCTGGAAGGAGGCATTTGTGTCGCTTATGGGAGGCGGGTTACGGTCGCCGTGATAGATAACGTCGAAGGCGTGCTGGTGGAGAAGCGCGAGGACAGCGCGGTGGTCGGGGTCGGAGGCCTGGGGCTGGCCCTTTTTATCTCCCACCCTACGCTGCAGGGACTTCCCTCGGTGGGGGGAAAGGTCAGGCTCCTCAGCTACCTCCACGTCAAGGAGGACTCCCTGCAGCTCTACGGGTTCTCGAGCAGCGGGGAGAGGGACATCTTCCTCAAGCTCATTGCGGTGACCGGTATCGGCCCCAAGGTGGCCATGGCGGTGCTCTCCGCCTACGCTCCGGATGCCTTCGTGCGCATCGTGGCCTCGGAGGACCTGGAGGCCATGACCGCGGTCCCGGGGGTGGGCAAAAAGAGCGGCCAGAGGATCATTCTCGAGCTCAAGGACAAGCTCGCCCCCCTGGCGGGGGAGCTGGGCACGGCGGCGGCAGGCGTTCTTGGCGGCGGCCTCCTGCGCGAGGCGCGCGAGGCCCTCAAGGGCCTGGGATACAGCGCGGCGGAGTCGGGCCGCGCGCTGGAGGGATATGCGGCGGAGGAACCGAGCCTGGAGGACATGTTGAAGCATGCCCTGCGGAGGCTGGGAGGTAGCGGGTAAAGATGAAGGACGACCGCGAGGAGCTGACCGGCGACCTGGAGATAGGGGATGAGAGGCTGCTCGACCCCGAGGCTCGGGAGGACGAACAGGAGCTGGACCTCACCCTGCGGCCGCGCCGGATAGCGGAGTTCGTCGGGCAGGACCGCATCCGCGAGCACCTGGATATCTTCATTGCCGCCGCGCGCGAGCGCCAGGAGTCTCTCGACCACGTCATCCTCTCCGGGCCGCCGGGGCTGGGCAAGACCACGCTGGGCGGCATCATCGCCAACGAGATGGGGGTGGCCTGCAAACAGACGTCGGGACCGGCGCTGGAGCGCGCGGGCGATCTCGCCTCCATCCTCACCAACCTGGAGCCGGGCGACGTCCTCTTCATCGACGAGATCCACCGTCTCAACCGCGTGGTGGAGGAGGTCCTCTATCCCGCCATGGAGGACTTCAAGCTGGATATCGTGGTGGGGAAGGGGCCGGCCGCGCGCTCCATACGCCTGGACCTGCCGCCGTTCACCCTGGTGGGCGCCACCACGCGCGCGGGCCTCCTCACCTCGCCTCTGCGCGACCGCTTCGGGGTACAGAGCCGCCTGGACTATTACCGCCAGGGCGAGATCGAGCAGATCATCAGGCGCTCGTCGCAAATACTCGGCGTGGAGGTCGATGCCGGGGGAGGCAGGGAGCTGGCGCGGCGTTCGCGGGGGACTCCGCGTATAGCCAACCGCCTGCTGCGCCGCGTGCGCGATTACGCCCAGGTGAGGGCGGGGGGCGCCATAACCTTCCAGGTCGCCTGCGAGGCGCTGGCCCTCTTCGAGGTGGACGAGATGGGCCTGGACAAGGTGGAGAAGATGATCCTGCGCACCATCATCGAAAAGTTCGGCGGCGGCCCGGTGGGGGTGAACACGCTGGCCGTCTCGGTGGGCGAGGAGATCGACACCATCGAGGAGGTCTACGAGCCCTACCTGCTGCAGATAGGGTTCATGCAGCGCACGCCGCGAGGGAGGGTCGCCACCGAGAACGCCTGCCGCCACCTCGGCCTGAGTAAAGAAAGCGGGGATACCCTGTTCTGATGCGCGGGATGCTCATCGATACCTGCTGCGGCCCCTGCGCCCTGCCGGCGCTGCGTCTCTTCCCGCCCTCCCGCCGCGGGGCGCATTTCCTCTTCTACAATCCCAACGTGCATCCTTTCCGGGAGTACTGCAGGAGGCTGCAGAGCTTCGAGCAGCTCATGTTGCGGGAAAGACGGCCCTACACCGTCGTGCCCTACGAGCCCGAGGAGTGGATACGGGCGGTGGCCTTCCGGGAGGAGAGCCGCTGCGAGTTCTGCTATCGCCTGCGCCTGCGCAAGGCGGCGGATATCGCCCTGGAAGAGGGCTGCGAAGCCATCACCACTACCCTCTTCGCCAGTCCCTACCAGGACCATGAGCTGGTGACCCTGCTGGGCAACTCCATATGCCGCAGCCGGGGCCTGCAGTTCGTGACCTGGGACGGCAGAGAGGTCTACCGCGACACCATCGCCTCCGCGCGCGAGAGGGGCCTCTATACCCAGCCCTATTGCGGATGCCTGCTCAGCGAGCGGGAGCGCTACGATCGCGCTCGGCGCGGCGCGGGCAAAGGCGATTGACGCTCCATGCGGGCGCAACTCTTCGACTATCACCTGCCCCCTGGGCTCATCGCCCAGCGGCCCGCGGCGAGCCGGGAGGGCTCGCGCCTGCTGGTGGTGGATTGTGAGAGCGGAGAGGTCTCCCACCGCTTTTTTTCGCACCTGGAGACCTGTCTCCACGCGGGGGACTGCCTGGCCCTCAACGCCAGCCGGGTGCGCCGCGCCCGCCTGCGCGGGCGGCGCGCCGAGGGCGGCGGGGCGGTCGAGCTCCTGTTGCTCTCCCCCCGCGCCGACGCCGGCTGGGATGCCCTGGCCCGGCCCGCGCGGCGCATCAAGCCCGGCACGGTGCTCAGTTTTGCGCAAGGGGAGCTGACGGCGGAGGTGGTGGAGAAAGGCGAGCGGGGCGAGGTGCGCGTGCGCCTCGTCCCCGGCGAGCTCTCCGCGTTGGAGGAGGTCCTGGAGAGGGTGGGGGAGATGCCGCTCCCTCCCTATATCCGGGAGAGGCCCCGCGACCCCGAAAGATATCAGACCGTCTATGCGCGCGAGACCGGCTCGGCCGCGGCCCCCACCGCGGGGTTGCATTTCGAGCTCTCCACCCTGCGCAGGCTGGAGGAAAAGGGCGTGCGGCTGGCCTTCCCGCGCCTGGACGTGGGCCTGGACACCTTCCGTCCCATAGAGGCGGAGGAGATAGAGGACCACCGCATCCACAGCGAGGCGGTATACGTGGACGAGGCGGCCTGCGCGGCGGTAAACCAGGCCCGGCGCGCGGGCGGGAAGGTGGTGGCGGTGGGGACCACGGCGGTGCGCGCCCTGGAGAGCGCCGCGGACGAGGCGGGGAGCATGGCCCCCTTCTCCGGGGCCACGGACCTCTATATCCACCCCGGCTTCCGCTTCCGCGCCGTGGACGGCATGCTCACCAACTTCCACCTGCCGCGCTCGAGCCCGCTGGTCATGGTATGCGCCTTCGCGGGAAGGGAGACGGTGCTGGAGGCCTACCGGCGGGCGGTGGAGGAGGGCTACCGCTTCCTCAGTTTCGGAGACGCCTGCTATTTCCACTATCCACGCGCAGGCGGGCCGGGCAGCAAAGGAAAGGAAGGCCTGGGTCGGTGACGTCCGCCATCCACGCGAGCAGCCGGACCGCGGCGGAGGGGGAGGAGCGCCGGGGCGGAGGCTGCGCGTGCGCGGAGGGGGGAGTCCGCGGCATGGCGCGGCGCGGGCCTGCCGCGAGCCCGGCGGGCGGGCCGGCGCGGGAGGGCTTTAAGGCGGAGAGGAGGAGTAAGCGGTGCAGGGCTTCGGCTTCGAGATAAGCGCGCGGGACCGCGCCTGCGGGGCGCGCGCGGGACGCCTGTTCACCACTCGCGGCGAGGTGTTCACCCCCGCCTTCCTGCCCGTGGGCACGCGGGGGACGGTGAAGGCCATGGCGCCGTGGGAGCTCGAGCACATCGGCTACGATATGCTCCTCGCCAATACCTATCACCTCTACCTGCGCCCCGGCTCGAGCCTCATCGCGGAGGCGGGCGGCCTGCACTCCTTCATGGCCTGGCGCCGCCCCATTCTCACCGACAGCGGGGGCTTTCAGGTCTTCTCGCTCTCTCCCACCCTGCGGGTAGAGGAGGAGGGGGTGCGTTTCCGCTCCGTGTACGACGGCAGCGAGCATCTGCTGACCCCGGAAAAGGCGGTCGCGGTGCAGGAGGAGCTGGGTTCGGACATAGCCATGGCCCTGGACCACTGCGTGGCTTACCCCGCCTCCCGGGAGGAGGCGGAGGGAGCGCTGGGCCTGACCCTGCGCTGGGCCGCCCGCTGCCGGGCGTCGGCGGCCCCCGGCGGACCGACCCTCTTCGGCATCGTGCAGGGGGGGACCTATCCCGACCTGCGCGCGCTGAGCGCGGAGGAGACCGCGGCCATGGGGTTCGCCGGTTACGGCATCGGGGGCCTGTCGGTGGGGGAGCCGCGGGAGGCCATGCTGCAATGCCTGGAGGCGCAGACGCGGATACTGCCGCCGGAGAGGCCGCGTCACCTGCTCGGCATCGGCGACCCCGAGGGGGTCACGGCGGCGGTGGCCCTGGGGGTGGACCTCTTCGACTGCGTGCTCCCCACCCGCATGGCCCGCAACGGGGTGGCCTGGACGAGGCGGGGCAAGCTGAACCTGCGCCATGCCCGCTACCGCGAAGACCTGCGGGCACTGGAGGAGGGTTGCCCGTGTCCGGCCTGCGGCGGCTTCACCCGGGCCTACCTGCGCCACCTGCACACCCTCAACGAGATCACCGCGCACCGCCTGCTCACCTGGCATAACCTGGTCTTCATGCGGCGCCTGATGCTCGATTGCAGAGCCGCGATAGAGGCTGGTAGAATGGTGCAGTTGGCCCGGGAATGGAGGGGCTGGAACGAGCTTATACCCGGGGATTGAGGGGGCAGATACGCGGGGTACCGCGGGAAGGCAGGTCGAGATGGATCAGAGCTACATGTCCATTCTGCTCATCGTGGGCTTGATCGCCATCTTCTATTTCATGCTCATCAGGCCGCAGCAGAAGCGCATGCGCCAGCAGATGGAGCTCATGCACAACCTGCGCGCCGGAGACGAGGTCATGACCTCCGCGGGCATCTACGGCATCATCACCGAGGTGGAGGAGGAGACCGTCCTGCTCGAGGTCTCCGAGGACGTGGAGATAAGGGTGGCCAAGAGCGCCATCGGGCGCACCTTCACCGTGCGCGATGACCCCGGCGACGAGGAGGACGCGGAGGGGGAAGCGGCGGAAGAGAGGGAAACGGAGGAAGGCGGGGAGTCCGAGGGTTCCGGGGGCGCGGACGAGGCGTCCAGCGGCGAGGAATGAGGCGACGTAATGCGCCGTGACCGCCCGCCCTGCGGGCGGCGCGATATAAATGGAGGCATGCAGTGAAGACGGGAAGAGCCCTGGTTTACCTGGCGGTGGTGGCGGTGCTGCTGCTCGCCATGTACATCCCCATCGTCGTCGGCGGTTACGGGCCCAAACTGGGCCTCGATCTCGAGGGCGGCATGAGCGTCACCCTGCAGGCCATCGGGGAGGCCACCGCGGAGCAGATGGGGGTGGCCGCGGACATCGTGCGCAACCGCGTCAACGCCCTGGGGCTGGCCGAGCCGGTGGTGGCCGTGCAGGGCAACAATCGCATCCTGGTGCAGATACCGGGCATACAGGACACGGAGAGGGTCCTCAACATCATCCGCACCACGGCGCAGTTGCAGTTCCGCGAGGTCCTGGATGTGTTGCAGCCGGGGCAGGAGGGCTATGAAGAGCTTGCGTTGACGGTGCCGGACCCCGAGGATATCGAGACCTACCATGCCCTCAAGGACGAGGAGATCGTGCTCACCTACAAGGGAGAGGAGATGAAGGTGCGCATGGGGCCCACCCGCCTCACCGGCGACATCATCGCCTCCGCCGACGCCGCGGTGGACCGGGAGAAGGGCGGCTATCAGGTGGCCTTCAAGCTCACCGACGAGGCCACCCCGGAGTTCGCCGCCCTCACCCAGGAGCTGCTGGGCAGGCAGCTGGCCATCGTGCTCGACTACACCCTGAAATCGTTTCCCACCGTGCAGTCTCCCATCGATTCGGGCGAGGGGGTCATAACCGGGGACTTCAGCCGCGATGAGACGCGCGACCTGGCCATGGTGCTCAAGATGGGCGCCCTGCCGGTGGAGTTCCAGCCCGACCCCCTGGTGGAGAGCATCAGCGCCACCCTGGGGCGGGACTCGCTGCGCCAGGGGCTCATCGCCGGCTTTGTGGGCCTGGTCCTGGTCATCCTCTACATGCTGTTCATGTACCGGGGACTGGGCGTGGCGACCACCCTCTCCCTCATGGTTTTCGGGCTCTTCGTCTACGGCATCGTCTGCCTGCTCGGCCAGTTCCTCTTCTGGAAGCTCACCCTGGCGGGCATCGCCGGAGTGGTGGTCTCCATCGGCATCTCCGCCGACTCCAGCGTGGTCTATTTCGAACGCATCAAGGAGGAGGTGCGGGAGGGCAAGAGCCTGCGCGTTTGCGCGGACCGCGCCTACAAGTCCGCCTTCCGCACCATCATCGCCGCCGATGCCGCCACCTTCATCACCGCCTTCATCCTCTGGGTGCTGGCCATGGGCTCGGTGAAGGGCTTCGCTTTCACCCTGGGCATCGCCACCATCCTCGACGTCTTCCTCTCCTACTTCATGACCCATCCCCTGGTCTCGCTGCTCTCCCGCCTCGAGTTCTACGCCAAGCCGCGCATGGTCGGGGTGGGGCGCGAAGCGAGCGGGGGTGAAGCCTGATGTACGTACGCGGTCGCGAAGTCAAGTTCGACCTCATCGGCGCCAGGCCCTTCGCGCGCCCCAACATCATCTGGTTCGGCATCTCCAGCGCGTTGATAGTGATCTCCATCGTCATCCTGCTCACCATGGGGGTAAACCTGGGTCTCGAGTTCAGGGGGGGCTACCTGCTCAAGGTGCGGCTGGCGGAGCCGGCCGGGGTCGAGGAGGTGCGCGGGGTGCTGAGCGCGCACGCGGGCTGGGGGCTCGAGAAGACCATCGTGCAGTCGGGGGAGTCGGAGGACGGGCCGGTGCTCATGCTGCGCATGCCCTATATCGAGGACAGCGGGCAGCGCGAGAGCGCCATCGACGCGGTCACGCGGGAGATCGGCGCGCTCTACGGCATCGAGGAGATATTGCAGGAGGAGCAGGTGGGCTCGGAGTGGGGGCGCGAGGTCAGCATCAAAGCCCTCATCGCCCTCGCCGTCTTTCTGGGGGTCATCCTCATCTACATCACCCTGCGCCTGGAGTTCAAGATGGCGGTGACGGCCATCATCGCCCTCATCCACGACACCCCCATAACCTTGGGCATATACTCCCTCACCGGCCGGGAGGTGACGCCGGTCACGGTGATCGCCTTTCTGACTATCCTCGGCTATTCGCTCTACGACACCATCGTCGTCTTCGACCGCGTGGAGGAGAACGCCAACCTCATGGCCCGCTCCGCGCGCATGTCCTACGACGAGATGGTCAACGAGAGCGTCAACCAGGTGCTCATGCGCTCCATCGGCACCACCATCACCACCCTGCTGCCCATCATCACCATCCTCATCTTTGGAGGAGAGACCCTGAAGGACTTCGCCTTCGCACTCTTTTTGGGGGTCTTCCTCGGGGCCTACTCCTCGCTTTTCGTGGCCGCCCCGCTGCTCTCCCTGTGGAAAGGGAGGGAGCCGCGCTACGCTGCCATGCACGCCAAGGCGAGAGCGAAAAGCGCGCGCGAGGCCATACTCGCGGCTCCCTCCCGCGCGCAGGCGCAGCCGGCGCCCAAGGGCCGGACGGTGAAGGCGGGAGCCGGCGCGCCGCGGGGAGAGGAGGCGGGAGGGCCGCGGGCGGCCTCGCCCGCACCCGCCGCGGGCGGGAAGGCAGCGCCCTCCGCGCAGCGCCCCAAGGCGCAGGCCACCAAGGGGCCCGGCGGGGGCAAGAAGAAGAAGAAGAAGAAGAAAAAGAAGAAAAAGAAGAAGTAGGCGCCGCGACCCTCGCACGACCGGCACCGCGCGGCGGCGGCGCGAGGCCTCGCCTGCGTGAGCCGCATCCCCAGGCCCGCGCGGCGGGGCGGGAAAGAAGCGGGGGTGAGCGGCATGGAGGAAGGGGCCTGATGGCAGGCAGGGCAATGCTCGGCGACTGGGAGCTCATCGCGCTCTCGGACGGATGTTTCCGCCTGGATGGCGGCTCCATGTTCGGGGTCGTCCCCAAGACGCTGTGGGAGAAGAAAAAACCGGCGGACGAGAGGAACCGCATCAGGCTGGGTTTGAATTCGCTGCTGGTAAGGACGCCGCAGGCCCTGGTGCTGGTGGAGACGGGCATCGGAGACAAGCTGAACGCCAGGGAGAGGGACATCTACGGCCTGGAGAGGGAGAGCGACCTCCTGCAGGCCCTGCGGGCGGAGGGCTTCACCCCCCGGGATGTCGATTACGTCATCCATTCCCACCTCCACCTGGATCACTGCGGCTGGGCGACCAGGGAGCTCGAAGGATGCCTGCAGCCCACCTTCCCCAATGCACGATACATCGTGCAGGGCGCGGAGTGGGAGGCCGCCGCGCACCCGGACCCGAGGAGCCGCCCCTCCTACGACCGGCGCAACTTCTCCCTCCTGGAGCGGGAGGGCCTGCTGGTCGTGGTCGGCGCGGAAAGTGAAGTGATCCCGGGAATAAGGGTGCTGCGCACCGGCGGCCATACCCGCGGCCATCAGGTGGTCTATATAGAGAACGGCGGGTCGCGCTGCCTGTTTCTGGGAGACCTGGTGCCCACCAAGGCGCACATGCGGACGAATTGGCATATGGGCTGGGACCTTTTTCCCCTGCAGCTCATGCAGGCCAAAGAAAGCATCCTCGCCGCGGCGTCGCGCTCTGGCGAGATGCTCTTCTTCACCCACGAAGACGGAGACCCCTTCGCGCGCCTGGCGGGCGGCGAGGGTGAGCTCCGCCCCCTGGACGGGTAGCGGCAGGCCGCCGCGGAGCCGGATTCGCCTGCCCACCCGCCGGCGTGGGCGCGCCATGCGGCGCGCGGGGCTCTGGCAATCCTCGGCGCGGATATGGCAGTATCATGGGTGAGAGGAGAGGTTCAGGCATCGGGTGGGAGGAGCCGGCTTGTCCCAGTCCATCGAATCCCTGATACAGAAGGCGCGCTCGTACAACGGCAAGGGCGACATCAGGATCATCCGCGAAGCCTATGAGTTCGCGCGCGCCCAGCACGCCGAGCAGATGCGGCGCAGCGGTGAGGAGTTCATCCTTCACCCCTTGGGCGTGGCGCACATCCTGGCCGACATGCAGATGGACGAGGTGACCCTGGCGGCGGCCCTCCTGCACGACGTGGTCGAGGACACCGACATCTCCCTGGAGGAGATCAAGCGCAGGTTCGGTCCCGCGGTGGCGGAGATCATCGACGGGGTGACCAAGCTGGACCGCATCTCCTTCGCCAACCGCGAGCAGGCGCAGGCGGAGAACTTCCGCAAGATGTTCGTGGCCATGGCCCGCGACATACGCGTGGTCATCATCAAGCTCGCCGACCGCCTGGACAACATGAAGACCATCGGGCACCTCTCCGAGGACAGGCAGCGCGCCAAGGCGCGTGAGACCCTGGAGATATACGCGCCCCTGGCCCACCGCCTGGGCATCTCGCAGCTGAGGTGGCGGCTGGAGGACCTCTCCTTCGCCACCCTCTATCCCCTGCGCTTCCAGGAGGTAGTGCAGATGGTCGATCAGCGCCGCCCCGAGCGCGAGCAATTCATACAGCAGGCCAAGAAGGAATTGCAGGCCCAGCTCAAACAGGCCCACATCAAGGCGGAGATCGGCGGGCGGGTGAAGCACTATTACAGCATCTACTCCAAGATGAAGGACCGGGGCAAGCAGTTCGACGAGATCTACGACCTCCTGGCGGTGAGGGTGATCGTCGCCAGCAAGGAGGACTGCTACACGGTGATGGGCATCGTGCACGCGCTCTGGCACCCGGTGCCGGGGCGCATCAAGGACTATATCGCCAAGCCGCGCTTCGGCATCTACCAGAGCCTGCACACCACGGTCATCGGGCCGCAGGGCAAGCCCCTGGAGATACAGATACGCACCCAGGACATGCACCACACGGCGGAGTACGGCATCGCCTCCCACTGGCGCTACAAGGAGGCGCAGCGCTCCCAGGAGCGCATCCGCGAGAGGCTGGCGTGGATAAGGAGGATCGTGGACTGGCAGCGCGATCTCTCCGACCCCCAGGAGTTCCTGGAGAGCCTGAAGATAGACCTCTTCGAGGACGACGTCTTCGTCTTCACCCCCAAGGGCGACGTCATCGACCTGCCCCAGGGATCGACCCCCATCGACTTCGCCTATTCCATCCACACCGAGATCGGGCACCGCTGCGTGGGGGCCAAGGTCAACGACCGCCTCGTCCCCCTGGAGTACAAGCTGCGCAACGGAGACATCGTCTCCATCATCACCTCCAAGACCTCCCCCGGCCCCTCCAGGGACTGGATGAACATCGTGCAGACGGCCCGGGCCAGGAGCAAGATCAGGCAGTGGTTCTCCAAGGAGAGGCGCATCGAGGACACCCAGGAGGGCAGGGAGTCGCTGGTCAAGAAGATGCGCAAGTCCCGCCTCCCGGTCCAGAAGATAATGGGCGCGGGCCTCCTGGACGAGATCGCGCGCGAGGAATACTCCTTCGTGGGCCTGGACGACCTCTACGCCAGCATCGGAGCGGGGAAGACCTCCGCGCAGCAGGTGGTCAACCACCTGCTCACCCGCCTCGGTCCCGAGGTGGAAGAGGTGGAGGAGAAGCCGCCCGCGGCGCGCAAGCGCAGGAAGCCGCTCGCCTATACCAAGGGGGTGAGGGTCGAGGATGTGGACAACGTCCTGGTGCGCATCGCGCATTGCTGCAACCCCGTGCCCTACGACGCCATCGTGGGCTTCGTGACGCGCGGCCGGGGCGTGTCCGTGCACCGCGCCGACTGCCCCAATGCCGTGCATATGGGGGAGAGCGGCTACCGCGGCATCGAGGTCAGCTGGGACACGGAGCAGCCCACCTCCTTCCAGGTGGAGATCGGGGTGGAGGCCATGGACAGGCCGAGGCTGCTGCGCGACGTCACCACCGTGATGGGGGAGTATCACGTAAACATCATCACCGCCACCATGAACATCAACCGCGAGAACGTGAACACCAGCCGCTTCGTCTTCGAGCTCTCCAACATCGCCCACCTCGAGGACATCCTGCGCAACGTACGCAAGGTTGAATCGGTCTATAACGCCTACCGGGTGGTGCCGGGGAGGATGACGTGAGAGCCCGGGTGTCGAGCTCCGCGGCCGGCCGGGGAGGAGCGCCGTGAGGGCGCTGCTGCAGCGCGTATCACGCTGCGCGGTGCGGGTGGGCGGGCGCGAGGTCTCGCGCATCGGGCCGGGCCTGCTGGTGCTCCTGGGGATAAGCGCGGCCGACGGCGAGGACGACGTCGACCTCATCGTGGGCAAGGTCATACACCTGCGCATCTTCGACGATGCCGCGGGAAAGCTGAACCTCTCCCTCCGCGACGTCGGCGGCGAGCTGATGCTGGTCTCGCAGTTCACCCTCTACGGCGACGCGCGCCGGGGCCGGCGGCCCAGCTATACGAGGGCTGCCCCGCCGCAGAGGGCGCAGGAACTGTACCTGCTGGCATGCGAGAGGTTCGCCGCCGCCGGGTTCCCGCCGCAGAGAGGCGTTTTTCAGGCCCACATGGAGGTGGAGCTGGTCAACGATGGCCCGGTGAGCATACTGCTGGAAAGCGAGCGAGGCGCCTCCGGCCGGACCTCTCCCCCGGCGCGCGCCACCTGACACAGATGCCCTTGCGCTAGGCGTTTTATGGCCAAGCACTCGATATTCGAGACCCGACCCCCTATACTTTACGCATGTTCCTGGACGTTTTGAGCATCGGCATGCTGGCCACCAACTGCTATATCGTGGCCGCGAAGAGGCATGCGCCGGCGCTGGTGATAGATCCCGCCGGGGAGGTCAAGAGGATAATCTCCCGCCTGCGCGAGGCCGAGCTGGAGTGCACGGGCATACTCTGCACGCATGGCCACGCGGATCATGTGGCGGGCGCGGGCGCGCTCGGCGAGGCCCTTGATGTGCCCGTGCATATACACGAGGCGGATGCCGCGGGCCTTGCCGGCCCTCGCGTCAAGCTCATGGGTCTGGCGGGAGGGGTGCTGGCCACGCGCGCCCGGCAGTTGCGCTACCTGGAGGACGGGGAGCTCATAGAGGCCGGAGAGCTGAGCCTCGGGGCCCTGCACACCCCGGGGCACACCCCCGGCGGCATGAGCTTCTACACGCCGGGATATCTGTTCTGCGGAGACCTCATCTTCCAGGGCTCCATAGGCAGGACGGACCTGCGGGGCGGATCGCTGCAGGAGTTGCTGCGGGCGGTGAGGGAGAAGATATGGGATCTGCCCGGCGAGACCCGCGTCCTCCCCGGGCATGGCCCGCAGACCACCCTGGGGCGGGAGAGAAGAGAGAACCCCTTCCTGCGGGGGCTGGGCCCGCCCCGCCGCGGCGATTGAGGGGCGCGGGGAGGTCCGCGGGGTCGGCGTCGGCGCCGCGGGCGGGACGCGTGCGGGAGCAGGAGGCGGGCGAACAGGACGAGGGAACGGAGCTGAGACGGCCATTGGAGATCAAAGCCCCCCGGGGCACGGTGGATATACTGCCTCCACACAGCGATGACTGGCGGAGGGCGGCGGAGAGGGGCACGGCCCTTTTCCGCTCCTACGGCTACCGCGAGATAGTGCTCCCCATCATGGAGCACACGGAGCTCTTCGCGCGCGGCATCGGGCAGGGCACGGACATCGTGCAGAAGGAGATGTTCACCTTCGAGGACAAGGGGGGGCGCAGCCTCACCCTGCGCCCCGAGGCCACGGCGGGGGTGGTGCGCGCCTTCAATCAGCATCGCCTCGCCGCCGCCGGGCTGCCGGTGAAGCTCTATTATCAGGGCCCCATGTTCCGGCACGAACGCCCGCAGGCGGGCCGCTATCGCCAGTTCAACCAGCTGGGGGTGGAGCTCATCGGCTCCCCCTTTCCCGCCGCGGACGCGGAGGTGATCATGCTCTGCGCGCATTTCCTGAACGAGCTGGGCATAGCCGCAGACCTGGTGGTGAACAGCGTGGGCGATGCCGAATGCCGCCCCGCCTATGTGGCGCAGCTGAGGGAATACCTTGAGGAGAGGCGGGAGAGCCTCTGCGCGGATTGCCGCCGCCGGGCGGTGGAGAACCCGCTGCGGGTGCTGGATTGCAAGGCGGAGGGCTGCGCCGGGGTCATCGCCGCGGCGCCGCTCATCGAGGATTTCCTCTGCGCGCCCTGCCGCGAGCATCAGCGGGAGGTCGAGGGTCTGCTCGCCGCGGCAGCGCTGTCCTTCCGCCGCGAGGCCCGCCTGGTGCGGGGGCTGGATTACTATACCAGAACGGTCTTCGAGTTCCAGGACCCGCGGCTGGGGGGACAGAATACCCTCGCCGCGGGGGGCAGGTATGACAACCTGGTGCAGGAACTGGGGGGCAAGCCCACGCCGGCGACCGGCTTCTCCATCGGCATGGAGAGGGTCATGCTCGCCGGGCCGCGTCTCGGCGAGCGCGAGGCGGGATGGGTATTCGTCGTGGCCATCGGGGACGAGGCGAGGGGCAAAGCGTTCGCCGCGGCGCAGGAATTAAGGGACGCGGGCATCGCCGCCGACCTCGATCATCTGCGCCGCAGCCCCAAGGCACAGATGCGCGAGGCGGACCGCGGCGGATGTTCCTTGAGCCTGATCATCGGCGGGGACGAGCTGGCGGGCGGGTACTACACCCTGCGCGATATGCGCGCCGCGACGCAGGAGCGCGTGGAGGGGCCGCAACTGGTGGAGACGGTCAAGCGGCGCCTGGCGGAGCCCGGCGCCTGAGGATGGGGAGAAGATGAAAGAGAGAGGATGGAGCAAGCGCACGCGGATGTGCGGTTCCCTGCGCGCCGCGGACGTGGGGAGCGAGGTAACCCTGAACGGATGGGTGCAGAGGCGGCGCGATCACGGCGGGGTCATCTTCATCGACCTGCGCGACGTGAGCGGCCTGGTGCAGGTGGTCTTCAACCCCGGGCTCGACCCCGGGGCTCACGCCGCCGCGGGGGAGGTGCGCGGGGAATACGTCCTCTCCTGCCGCGGCATGGTCAGGGCCCGCCCCGAGGAGTCGGTCAACCGCGTCCTTCCCACCGGGGAGGTCGAGGTCATGGCGGAGGAGATAACGGTGATCAGCGCGTCGCTCACCCCGCCCTTCGAGATCGAGGAGGGATCGGATGCGGGGGAGGGCCTTCGCCTGCGCTACCGTTACCTCGACATCCGCCGCCCCGACCTGCGCGACGCCCTCATCCTGCGCAGCCGCGTCAGCGCCGAGGTGCGCGGCTTCCTGGCCTCACGCGGCTTCGTGGAGGTCGAGACGCCCATCCTCACCAAGAGCACCCCGGAGGGCGCGCGCGATTTCGTGGTGCCATCGCGCCTGCAGCCGGGCAGCTTCTATGCCCTGCCGCAGTCGCCTCAGCTTTTCAAGCAGTTGCTCATGGTGGCCGGCCTCGACCGCTATTATCAGATAGCGCGCTGCTTCCGCGATGAGGACATGCGCGCCGACCGCCAGCTCGAGTTCACCCAGATCGACCTGGAGATGTCCTTCGTGGACTCGGGCGACGTCATCTCGCTCATGGACGAGATGTTCGCCCACGTCTTCGCGCGTACGCTGGGCGTGGAAGTGGCGCTCCCCATACCCCGCATGACCTGGCATCAGGCCATGGAGCGCTACGGCAGCGACCGCCCGGACACGCGCTTCGGCATGGAGCTGCAGGACCTTTCCGG
Organism: uncultured Actinomycetota bacterium; assembly: GCA_964510515.1. GTDB lineage: Bacteria > Actinomycetota > Geothermincolia > Geothermincolales > RBG-13-55-18 > SURF-21. The sequence goes on from CAZEAU010000001.1 coordinate 124,224, forward strand.
CATCTTTTCGCACAGCGATTTCAAGGTCTTCCGCGCCGCCCTGGAGGGAGGCGGCGGGGTGCGGGGCTTCAGGGTGGACGGGCTCGTCTCCCCGCCGCGGCGCGAGCTCGACGGCCTGGTGGAGGAGGCGCAGCGGCTGGGCGCCTCCGGGCTGGTGTGGCTGGTGCGCGAGGGCGAGGCGCTGAAGTCGCCGGTGGCGAAGTTCCTCTCCCCGCAGGAGACGAGCGCGCTCATCGCCGGGACCGGCCTGGCGGAGGGCGAGGTGGCGGTGCTGGCTGCAGGCGGCGCGGAGACGAGCGCCGTGCTCTGCGGCATCAGGGACTATTGCGTGCGCCGTTTCTCCCCGCCGCCGCGGGAGAGGTTCTCCTTCGCCTGGATAACGGACTTTCCGCTCTTCGACTGGGACGAGGAAGAGAAGAGGTATAAGAGCAACCACCATCCCTTCACCGCGCCTTCGCGGAGATGCCTCGACCACCTCGAGGAGCGCCCCCTGGAGGTCGTCTCCGACTCCTACGACATGGTGCTCAACGGCGTCGAGTTGGGGGGAGGGAGCATAAGGATACACCGCGCCGATCTGCAGGAACGTATATTCCGCCTCCTGGGGCTGGGGCGGGAGGAGGTGGAGGACAAGTTCGGTTTTCTGCTGGAGGCGCTGCGCTACGGCCCGCCCCCTCACGGCGGCATCGCCTACGGCCTGGACCGCATGGTCATGCTCATGGCGGGAAGGGAATCCATAAGGGACGTTATCGCCTTTCCCAAGACGCAATCGGGCGCGGACATCATGAGCGGCGCGCCCGGCAGCGTGTATGCGCAGCAGCTCAGGGAGCTGCGCCTGCGCCCGCTCTAGGCCGCCGCGCGGAGGGAGCGCGCCCGCCGCCCCGTGGCGGTATAATGTCTGTGGGCCGCCGGTGAGAGGGTGCGGGCACGGCGAGAGCGGGAGACGATGGAGATAACCGTAGCCAGATACGTGGGCTTCTGTCCCGGGGTCAAGCGGGCCATCAGGATGGCCGAGGAGACCCTGCAGGATTTCCAGGGCCGGGTGTACACGCTGGGGCCCATCATCCACAACCCCGGGGTGGTCGGGGACCTGAGGAGCCGGGGGCTGGAGATACTCCCCGACGACGTGGGCGCGCTGCAGGGCTGTGACCTGGCCGCCAGCAAGGTGGTCATCAGGTCGCACGGCATCTCCCCCTCGCTCACCGAGTCCCTGCTGGAGAAGGGCGCCGACCTGGTGGATGCCACCTGTCCCACGGTGAAGAAGGCCCAGCGGGCGGCCATGCGCCTGGTGGGGGAGGGCTACAAGCTCTTCATCATCGGGAACCTCGACCATCCGGAGGTGAAGGCCATCCTCGGCCACATCAACGGCGAGGCGGTGGTGATCAAGGAGACCAGTGAGCTCAAGGAGTGGTGGGAGAACAACTTCCGCGAGGTGCGCAAGGTTGGGCTCATCGCGCAGACCACGGTGGACCTGCTCATGTTCCGCAGCCTGGTCGACGGGCTCATCAACGAGGTCCCGGAGCTGATCCGCGAGGTGCTGGAGCTCAAGATCATCAATACCCTGTGCCGCAATACCCTTGCGCGCCAGGCGGAGGCCCTGCAGCTGGCGCTGGCATCAGACCTGGTGGTGGTGGTGGGGGGGAGGAACAGCTCCAACACCGAGTTCCTGCGTAAGATCTGCGAGGCTGCCGGGACAGCCACGACGAAGATCGAGAACGCAGGCGAGCTCGACATCTCCCTCCTGGCCGGAGTGGAGAAGTTGGCCATCCTGGGGGGGGCCTCCACCCCGGGGTCCGTCGTGGGCGCCGTCAAGGACAGGATAGAGAGCTGGATTTCCCGCGCTCCATAAACACTTTTCGACACCCCGTAAAATATTTACATCCTCCCCCCCGATTAGATATAATCCTTCGCTGGATGGCACAAAGCGCACAGCACCTTGACCGGGAGGGGGGCCGGCGAAGTCACCCTTTTTCACCAAAGACGCTTATGATAGGAGGCGGCAGATGACGCAGCATGGTGCCGCGGGCGCCGACGGGAGGGAAATCATCTATCCACCCGAGGAACTGAGCAAGAACGCCTACATCAAGAGCATGGACCAGTACCGGGAGATGCATCGGCGCTCTCTCGAGGACATAGACGGCTTCTGGTCGGAGATGGCCGAGACCTTGGACTGGCAGAAGAAATGGGACGGCGTTTACAGCTGGGACGAGAAGGGGTGCCGGTGCACCTGGTTTGAAGGCGGCAGGCTCAACGTCTCCTTCAACTGCCTGGACCGCCACGTCAACGCCGGCAGGGCGGACCGCACGGCCATCATCTGGGAGCCCGACGAGCCCGGGGAGAGCAGGACTTATACCTACGGGGAGCTGCTTGACCAGGTATGCAGGTTCGCCAACGCGCTCAAGAAGCACGGGGTCAGGAAAGGCGACCGCGTGTGCATCTACCTGCCCATGATACCGGAGCTCCCGATCGCCATGCTGGCCTGCACGCGCATCGGCGCCGTGCACAGCGTGGTCTTCGGCGGCTTCTTATCCGATGCCCTGCGCGACCGCATCCTGGACAGCGACTGCGGAACCCTGGTCTGCGCCGATTCCGGTTATCGCAGCGGCAAGACGGTGCCCTCGAAAAAATACGCGGACGTCTCGCTGGAGGAATGCCCGGGCGTAACCGACGTGTTCGTGGTCAGGCACAGCGGGGCGGAAGTGAACATGGTCGAGGGGCGGGATTACTGGTGGCACGAGGAGCTGGCGGCGCCGGACGTCGCGGGAGGGTGTCCCGCGGAGGAGATGGACGCCGAGGACCCGCTCTTCATCCTCTACACCAGCGGCAGCACCGGCAAGCCCAAGGGCGTGCTGCACAGCACGGCGGGATACCTGCTGCACACCTCCCTCTCCCTGAAATGGATCTTCGATATCCATGACGACGACATCTGGTGGTGTACAGCCGACATCGGCTGGGTTACCGGGCACAGCTACATCGTCTATGCCCCGCTGGCCAACTGCTTCACCCAGGTCATGTTCGAGGGCGTGCCCACCTATCCGCAGCCCGATCGTTTCTGGAAGGTGGTGGAGAAGCACAAGGTGACCGTCTTCTACACCGCGCCCACGGTTATCCGCTCCCTCATACGGGAGGGCGAGGAATGGACGAAGACCGCCGACCTCTCCACCCTGCGCGTCCTGGGGACGGTGGGCGAGCCCATAAACCCCGAGGTGTGGTTGTGGTACTACGATCATATCGGAGGAGGCCGCTGCCCCGTCCTGGATACCTGGTGGCAGACGGAGACCGGCGCCATCCTCATCAGCCCCCTGGCGGGGGCCACGCCCATGAAGCCCGGCTCGGCGAGCTTCCCCTTCCTCGGGGTCGACCCCGTCATCCTCAATCAGGACGGCAAGGAGGAAGCCGCCGGCGACAGCGGCTTTCTGTGCATCCGCAGGCCCTGGCCGGGCATGATGCGTACCGTTTACGGCAACCACGAGCTCTTCGTCAACACCTACTGGTCCATGTTCCCGGGCTATTACGTGACCGGGGACGGCTGCCGCAGGGACGCCGGGGGGTTCTATTGGCTGCAGGGCCGCATCGACGACGTCATCAACGTCTCCGGGCACCGCATCGGCACCGCCGAGGTGGAGAGCGCGCTGGTGAGCCACGATTACGTCTCCGAGGCGGCGGTGGTGGGCATGCCCCACGACATCAAGGGACAGGGCATCTATGCCTATGTCACCCTCAAGGCGGAGTTCGAGGACCTGGACCAGGATGAACTGCGCAAGATGCTGGTGGCGCACGCTCGCAAGGAGATCGGACCCATAGCGACACCGGACGTCATCCACTTCACCCCCGCACTGCCCAAGACGCGCAGCGGTAAGATCGTGCGCCGCATCCTGCGCAAGATAGCGGAGGGGACCCCGGATACCCTTGGCGACACCAGCACCCTCGCCGACCCCTCCGTGGTCTTCTCCCTCATCGAGGGAGACCGGGCACTGAGGGGTAAATAAAAGCGCACGCCGCGTCGGTGGCGAAAGAGTCATGGCAGGACAGGGAGAAAAAAGGAGAGTGAGAGTAAAAGATGGCTGATGACGTCAAGTTGGCTAATCCGGCGGTCCTGGGGCTTACCTGCTTCGGCATGACCACCGTCTTGTTGAACCTGCATAACGCGGGCCTCTTCAAGATGGACATGAGCATCCTGGCGATGGGGCTCTTTCTGGGGGGCGCCGCCCAGATAATCGCGGGCGCCATGGAGTTCAAGAAGGGCAACAGCTTCGGGCTGGTGGCCTTCAGCGCCTACGGGGCATTCTGGCTCACCCTGGTCTTCATCCTCATAGGGGGCCCGTATCTGATGGCGGAAGGAGCGCCGCTCGCATCCGGCCTGGAGGCCAGCTATCGGGGCATGGGCTGGTACCTGTTCATCTGGGGGGTTTTCAGCTGCTTCATGTTCATCGGCACCTTCAAGGCCAACCGCGTCCTGCAGGCCATATTCGCCACGCTCATCGTGCTCTTCTTCCTCCTGGCCATATTCTACGGCTGGGGGGCGACCTCCGCTGGGCTCCTCAAGGTCGCCGGCATCATCGGCATCGTGTGCGGCTCTCTTGCCATTTATCTGGCCATGGCCGAGCTGCTGAACGAGATGTATGGGCGGACCATATTCCCCATCGGGCCCATGAGCGGGAAGTAGCCGCGCAAGGGGCAGAAGGGGTCGCGGCCGCGGCGGGGAGGCAAACGCGGCGATGAGAGGCCGAGGCGGCCGGGCGAGAGATCGTCCCGGCCGCTTTTTCTCGCCCGCGAACTGGAGCGGCGGGGGCCAGGCATCCCTTCCCGCATGGTCGCCGGCTCGGGGAGAGCGGGGGCGGGGAGATGAGGGCCGCGGGCGGCGGGAAGGCCGCGCGCCGCCCGCTTTGAAAGCGGCGGGGATTAGGGGCATACTGAAAGGGGTTAGCGAGCGGGCGGCGCGGGGACCTCGCCCGCACAAGCTTCCTTCGGCGCGAGAGGATCGGAAGATGAGAAGGAGGGAGGGAGCAGGCATGGAGGGAGCCCGGACTATAGGAGACGATCTCAAGCAGCGCTATCCGGAGAAATTCGCGGCGGAGAAAAGGGTCTTCGCGAGGATTCGCCGCGGGGCGCATCTCTTTGTCGGCACCGGCTGCGGCGAGCCCCAGCAGCTGGTCGCCTCCCTCGCGGATTACGCCGCGGCCCACCCCAAGGCGGTTTTCGACGCCGAGGTCTTCCATGTGTGGAGCCTGGGGGTCGCCCCCTACGCCGACGAGAAACTGCAGCAGAACTTCCGCCACAACTCCTTCTTCATCGGGGAGACCACCAGGGCGGCCGTGAACGAGGGCCTCGCGGATTACACCCCCATTTTTCTCTCCGAGGTGCCGGACCTTTTCCGCCGGGAGTTCATCCCCATCGACGTGGCGCTGGTGCAGACCTCGCCTCCGGATCGCAATGGCTACATGAGCCTCGGGGTCAGCGTGGACATCACCAAGGCGGCGGTGGAGAAAGCGTCGCTCGTCATCTGCCAGGTGAATTCTTTCATGCCGCGCGTCCACGGCGACACCTTCGTGCACGCGGACGACGTGGATTACATCCTCTGTTGCAATGAGCCGCTCCTGGAGTACAGCCCCACCATCTCCGACGAACTCGCGGAGCGCATCGGCAAGCACGTCGCCCACCTCATCGAGGACGGCGACACCATACAGGTCGGGTACGGGAGCATACCCAACGCCATCCTCGCCAACCTGGAGGGCAGGAAGCATTTGGGCGTGCATACCGAGCTCCTCAGCGACGGCATCGTCAACCTCATCAAGAAGGGCGTGATCGACAACACCCTGAAGACCCTGGACCGCGGAAAGACGGTGGCTACCTTCTGCATGGGGTCCAAGGAGACCTACGATTTCCTGGACGACAACCCGTGCATCGAGTTCAGGACCATAGACTACACCAACAACCCCCTCAACATCGCCCGGCAGAGGGGGATGACGGCCATCAACAGCGCGCTGGAGATCGACCTCACGGGGCAGGCCTCGGCGGAGTCTTTGGGCAAGATCTTCTACAGCGGCATCGGCGGGCAGGCGGACTTCATGCGCGGCGCGGTCCTCGCTCCCGGGGGGATGAGCATACTGGCGCTCCCCTCCACCGCCGAGCAGGGCAAGGTCTCCAGGATAATCCCCATGCTCAGGGAGGGGGCGGGCGTAACCCTGAGCCGCGGCGACGCCCATTACGTGGTCACCGAGTTCGGCATCGCCTACCTCCACGGCAAGAACGTGCGCGAGAGGGCCATGGAGCTCATCGCCATCGCGCACCCCGATTTCCGTCCCTGGCTCATCGACGAGGCCAAGCGCAACAATATCATCTACCGCGACCAGGCCTTCATACCCGGCAAGGAGGGGGAATACCCGGCGGAGCTGGAGACCTACCGCACCACCAAGAGGGAGATCGAGATCATGCTCAGGCCGGTGAGGATAAGCGACGAGCCCCTGCTCAAGGACTTCTTCTACTCCCTTTCCGACAAGAGCCTCTACCGCCGTTTCGTCTCCACGCGCCAGGACATGCCCCACGACCGCCTGCAGGAGTTCGTGGTCATCGACTACACCAAGGAGATGGTCATCCTGGCCATGCTCGTGGGGGAGGAGGGGGAGGGACTGGCGGGGGTGGGCCAGTACAGCATCAATGCGGGCACCCACCATGCCGAGGTGGCCTTCGTGGTCAGGGACGAGTATCAGAACCTGGGCATCGGCACCTCCCTGCTGGCATACCTGGCGCAGCTGGCGAGGAGGCAGGGCCTGCACGGTTTCACCGCGGAGGTGCTCTCCGAGAACGTGCCCATGATGCGCATGTTCGAGCAGGCGGGGTTCGATATCGAGAGGTCGGTCTCCTCGGGGGTGTGCGAGCTGGTCATGGGCTTCAGGGATTAGCCCCGAGGCCGGGTTCGGGAGCGGGGAAGCGGAGATGACGCAGCTCAAGGGCGGACCTGGCGCGGGTTGTGTTAAGATAGACGCGAAGAGAGGAAATACGGGCCCGACCTTGTGCGTTTAACGCCGCAACGTATCGTTGAGCCAACACTTCGATTAAGGGAGCCGTTTTCCGGAGGTGGACGCAATGCCCCGAACCCGGGTTGGGGACTGCGGAGACCCGAGGTAGGTGCCCACCTGCGAGGACGCAGGTTCAAGATAGCGGCGATGACGGCAAGGTGGAGCCCATTTTCCTGGCCTCAAGGGCCCCCTGAAGAGACGCCCTTGCGGGCGTGAGGTCCGCGAGGGGGAGAGGCGGTCGCTTGGATCTCTTCGAATCCGCCAGGGAGGATATCAGGCGCAGGGAGTCGCCCCTCGCCGTGCGCATGCGCCCGCGAACCCTGCAGGAGTTCGTGGGGCAGGACGAGGTGGTGGGCGAGGGCACCTATCTGCGCCGCGCCATCGAGGAGGACCGCCTGCAGACGGCCATCTTCTGGGGGCCGCCGGGCTCCGGCAAGACCACGCTGGCGGGCATCATCGCCGGGGTCTCCGCGGCACACTTCCAGCAGATATCCGCGGTGATCAGCGGGGTCGCCGAGGTGCGCGGGATCATCCGCGAGGCCGGCGACCGCCGGGTCATGCAGGGCAGGCGCACCATCCTCTTCATCGACGAGATACACCGTTTCAACAAGGCGCAGCAGGACGCTCTCCTGCCAGCGGTGGAGGAGGGCACGATCGTGCTCGTCGGCGCGACCACCGAGAACCCCTATTTCGAGGTCAACTCGGCCCTGGTCTCGCGCGCCAAGATATTCCGCCTCTCCCCGCTCAGCGGGGAGGAGGTGCGCACGGTGGTGCGCAGGGCGCTGGCCGACCGCGAACGCGGCCTGGCGGGGCTGGCCCTGGCGGTGGAGGACGAGGCCATAGACCACGTCGTGAGCATGGCGGGAGGAGATGCCCGGGTGGCGCTCAACATACTGGAGGCCGCGGCGCTGCTGGCGGGGATGCAGGCGGGCGGGGGGCGCATCGACCTCGGCATCGCCGAGGAGGCGGCCCAGCGCAAGGCTCTCCTCTACGACAAGGCGGGAGACGCGCATTACGACACCGTGTCCGCCTTCATCAAGTCCCTGCGGGGCTCGGACCCCCACGCCGGCGTGTACTGGCTGGCGCGCATGCTCCAGGCGGGGGAGGACCCGCGTTTCATCGCCAGGCGCATGGTCATCTTCGCGTCCGAGGACATCGGCCTGGCCGACAGCCGGGCCCTGCTGGTGGCCGATGCCGCGGCGAGGGCGGTGGAGTTCGTGGGCTTGCCGGAATGCCGCCTCAACCTGGCGCAGGCCGTGCTCTACATGGCCCTGGCGCCGAAGAGCAACTCCGCCACGCGGGCCATCGCGGCGGCGCAGGCCGCGCTCGAGGACGGGGCGGCACCCACCGTCCCCGCCCACTTGAGAGATGCGAGCTATGCGGGCGCCGGGGAGCTCGGGCACGGCAGGGGATACCGCTATCCCCACGATTTCGCGGGCGGCTACGTGCCGCAGCAGTACCTGCCCGACGGCCTGGAGGGCCGGCAGCTATATGAGCCCGGAGACGCGGGGGAGGAGGAGGGCATGGCCGCGGAGTGGAGGAAACGCCGCGGGCGGATTTGACACCCCGGAAGAGCTGGTGCTATTCTCGAAAACGTTGTTATACCTGCATATACGGGAGATGAAGCATGTATTCGGACAAGGTCATCGAACACTTCCAGAACCCGCGCAACGTGGGTGAGATCGCGGACCACGACGGCAAGGGCGAAGCGGGGAGCGAGACCTGCGGGGACATGATGGAGGTATACATCAAGGTCGCCGACGGGCGCATAGAGGACGTTAAGTACAAGACCTTCGGATGCGGGGCGGCGGTGGCCTCGGGGAGCATGGGCACCGAGATGGCGAAGGGCAAGACCATCGAGGAGGCCTCGCGCATCACGGACGAGCAGGTGGCGGAGGCCCTGGGCGGCCTGCCGGAGGAAAAACTGCACTGTTCGAACCTGGCCGCCGAGGGCATCAGGGCGGCCATAGCGGATTACCTCTCCAGAAACGGCGGCGGAGAGGCGGACTTGGGTTAGGCGGGGAACATGGCAGGCGTGGCGGCGCTCATCTGCGCCATTTCTTTTGCGCTCTTGATGCTGGCGCTGCTCGTGGTGGTGCTGAAACTGGCGCGCACCATGGCCATAACCAACAGGCTCCTCAACGATATCCGCAAGGAAACCCTCCCGCTCATGGGCAGGATACAGACGACCATCGATCACATCAATAACGAGATGGGCTACGTCGACGGCGTGCTCAAGTCGCTGGAAAACGTCGCCGCGCGGGTCAATTCCACCGCCCAGGCGGCGCAGGCATTCGTCACCTCACCCCTGGCGAGGGTGCTCGCAATGGGGCTGGGGGCGTGGAGGGCGCTGGAGCTGTCCGCGCCGTGGAAGGGGAGCGCAGGGCGCGAAGGGGGAGACGGGAGGGAATAGGCCCCGCGCGCCGTCACCTCCCCGCCCGCACGGGGAACGCAAGCAGCGGGCACCCGGGCATGGGCAGGCCGCCGCCGCGGCCCGCCGCGACCACCAGGGGCCGAGACCGCGTCCCGCAGCGCCCGCCATGACGTTGGCGATGGACTTTGCGGGGCATAACCTGTTCAATGATGAGGGCGCACGGGCTCGCCGGCAGCGGGAAAGGCGGCCGCCCGGCGAGATGAAGCGCTCGCCGCGGGGCGCGGGAGGAGAGGGATGAAGAGCGACGAGATAAGAGCCAGGTTCCTCGAATATTTTCAGGGCAGGGGACACCGCCTGGTCAAGAGCTCTTCGCTCATACCCGACGACCCCACCCTTTTGCTCACCAACGCCGGCATGGTGCAGTTCAAGCCCTATTTCCTGGGCAGCGCCAGGCCGGATTTCAGCCGTGCCGTCACCTGCCAGAAGTGCGTGCGCACCACGGACGTGGAGAGGGTCGGTCACACCGCCCGCCACCTCACCTTCTTCGAGATGCTCGGCAATTTCAGCTTCGGGGACTATTACAAGAGCGAGGCCATCTCCTGGGGGTGGGACTTCCTGACCGCGGACATGGGGCTGGAGCCCACCCGCATGTACTGTTCCGTGTTCGAGGAGGACGACGAGGCTTACGGCATCTGGCGGGACGTGGTCGGCGTTCCCGAGGAGCGCCTGGTGCGGCTGGGGGCCGAGGACAACTTCTGGGACATGGGCGCCACGGGCCCCTGCGGGCCGTGCTCGGAGATACTCTATGACCTGGGCGACGCATTCGGTTGCGGCGGGCCCGAGTGCGGGCCCGGCTGCGAGTGCGACCGCTATCTGGAGCTGTGGAATCTCGTCTTCATGCAGTACAACCGCGACGAGCGGGGAGAGCTGACCCCCCTGCCCGCCAAGAGCATTGATACCGGCCTCGGGCTGGAGAGGCTGGCTTCGGTGCTGCAGGGGGCGGCCAGCAACTTCGAGACCGACGCCCTGGCGGCGGTGCTGCATACCGCCGCGGAGCTGTGTGGGGTGGGCTACGGCGAGGAAGAGGACAGCGATATCTCATTGAAGATAGTGGCCGACCATTCCCGGGCGGTGACCTTCCTGGTCGGTGACGGCGTGCTGCCCTCGAACGAGGACCGCGGCTACATCCTGCGCAGGATCATACGCCGCGCCGTGCGCCACGGCCGCCGCCTGGGCGCGGGCGAGGTATTTTTGCCCCGCATGGTGGCCACGGTTGTCGAGACCATGGGCGCCGCCTACCCCGACCTCGTGCACAACGCGGCTTTTATCACCTCCATCGTGCGCAGCGAGGAGGAGCGATTCACCCAGACGCTGCGCGGCGGCCTCGCCTATTTCGAGGAAGCCGTGACCGCCGCCCGCGCGCAGGGGGAGAGCACGCTGCCCGGAGACGTGGTTTTCCACCTGCACGACACGCTGGGGTTCCCCCTCGACCTCACGCGCGAACTGGCGAATGAGCGCGGCGTGGGGCTCGACGAGATGCGCTTCGAGGTGCTCATGCGGCAGCAGCGGGAGCGGGCCAGGGCGGCGAGGGTCGAGGAGGGATATGCGCCGCAGGCGCAGGAGGTTTACCTGCAGATACTGGATAATTTCGGCCAGAGCAGCTTCATAGGTTACGAGGAGCTGAGCGCAAGGGCCACCCTGGTGGCGGTGGTCAAAGACGGCCGTGCCGTGGCGGCGGCCACGGCCGGCGACGAGGCGGAGATATTCCTCGACCATACCCCGTTCTATGGGGAGATGGGGGGGCAGGTGGGGGACACGGGCAGGCTGCTCTCCGAGGAGGGCGAGGCCGAGGTCCTGGAGACATCGCGGCCCGCGAGCGGCCTCATCTCCCACCGCTGCCGCATCCTGCGGGGAGAGCTTTCGGCAGGAGCAGAGGTTGAAGCCGTGGTGGACGGGGAGAGGCGCAACGCCATCCGCCGCAACCATACCGCCACCCATATCATCCACTGGGCTCTCAGGCAGGTGCTGGGCGAACACGCAAAACAGGCGGGGTCCATGGTCGATGCCAGACATTTGCGCTTCGACTTCACCCATTTCCAGCCCCTGTCGGGGGAGGAGCTGACGCGGATCGAAGAGCTCGCCAACCGCAAGGTCCTGGAGGACCTGCCGGTGAGGGCGTACGTTACCACCTACGAGTACGCCGCCAGCATCGACGCCGTGGCCCTCTTCGGGGAGAAGTACGAGGACTACGTGCGGGTGGTGGAGGTGGACGAGATAAGCCGCGAGCTCTGCGGGGGCACCCATGTGGGCCGCACGGGTGAGATAGGCCTGCTGGTCATCGCGGGGGAGAGCGGTATCGGGGCAAATATGCGCAGGATAGAGGCCCTGACCGGCATGGAGGCCTACGGCTGTTTCCGCACTCACCGCGAGATGGTCGAGCGCGTGGCCGCGTCGCTGAAGGTGGAGACGGCGGAGCTGCCGCAGAGGGTCGACCGGCTGCTGCAGCGGGTGAAGGAGCTGGAATCCGAGAACAGAAAGCGGGAGAGGGAGGGCATCGTCTCGCTGGCGGGAGAGGGGATAGCCTGGGAGGAGAAGCGGTCAGCGGGAGGACAGGCAGTGGTCAGCGCCAGCGTGGAGGGACTGGATGCGCAATCCCTGCGCGAACTGGCGGAGCGCACCCTTAAGGGCCGGAAGGCGGCCGTCGTGGCCATCGTCAGCGTGCTGGGAGAAAAGGCCAACCTGGTGGTGGCCCTCTCCGGGGAAGCGGCGAGGGCGGGCCTGGACGCCGTGGGGCTGGCCAAAAGAGCGGGGCGCCTGCTGGGAGGAGGGGGAGGCGGCAGGGCGGAGATGGCGGTCGGGGGAGGCTCCGACACCTCGCGCACCGCGGACGCCCTGGCGCAGGTGGTGCAGGAGGCGGGATCGCGCCTGGAAAGAGGACATGCGTAGCCTGGGCCTGGACATCGGAGACCGCCGCATCGGGGTCGCCGTCTCCGACGCGCTCGGGGTCAGCGCCTCCCCCCTGGAGGTGCTGCACGGTCTTGCTCCCCCCCAGCTGCGCGCATACGTCGAGGGCAGGGTCGAGGAGGGCGTCGGGGTGATCGTGGTGGGGTTGCCGCTGACCCAGGCCGGCCGGGAGGGCGAACAGGCCCGCAAGACAAGGGAGTTCGCGCGTGCCCTGGAGGGTTTGCCGGGGGTGGAGGTGGTCCTCTGGGACGAGAGGCTGTCCACCGTGGAGGCGACGAGGAGGCTGCGCGAGGCCGGACATGTGGTGAAGGGAAGAAGGGTGGATGCGGAGGCGGCGGCGGTGGTCCTCCAGTCCTACCTGGAGTACGGGCAGCGCGGAGACGAAAGCGGGAGACGGGAAGACGCTTGATATGAACCCGGGCGGCAAAGATCGCAGAAAGTGGATGATCATCGGCATCTTGTGCGGCAGCGTGCTCCTGGTCGTCCTCTTCCTCTCCCTCTTCCTGCACTACTTCTATCCCACGCGGGGCGATGAGCCCATAGTCGTGGTCATCGAGGAAGGCGATTCCTCGGCCCGCATAGCCGCCAAACTGCACGGCCAGGGAGTGATCACCTCCGCCACCATTTTCCGCTTCCTCTCCTGGCTGCAGGGCAAGCAGGGCGACTTCAAACCCGGCAGCTACGTCTTCTACGGGGGGATGCACTTCGGCGAGACCTTCGCCGTGCTGCAGGCGGGCCCGAATAACTATGTGCGAGTGACGCTGCCCGAAGGGCTGACGGTCGGGCAGACGGCGGCGAGGGTGGCGGAGTCCCTGGCCTTCAGCGAGGAGGACTTCATGGCCGTGGCCCGTGCCGGCGATTACGCCGTGGACATCATACCCGCGGACAAGCAGGACAACCTCGAGGGATTTCTCTTCCCCAAGACCTATGAGTTCCAGGCCGCGGCCCCGCCCCGCGAGGTGGTGACGACGCTCCTGCGCCAGTTCGCTGCGGAGACCGCCAACCTCGATTGGTCGCGGGCGGAAAGGTTGGGCATCACCCCCCATGGGGCGGTAGTGGCGGCCTCGCTGATCGAAAGGGAGGCGGTGCTGGCGGAGGAGAGGCCACTCATCGCCGCGGTCATATTCAACCGCCTGCGTCTGGGCATGCCCCTGCAGATAGACGCCACCGTGCAATACGCCCTTCCGCGGTGGAAGGAAGTGCTCACCTACGAGGACTTGAAGACGCCCTCGCCCTACAACACCTACCTGCACAAGGGATTGCCCCCCGCGCCCATCTGCAGCCCGGGGCTCGAGAGCATCAAGGCCGTGTTGGCCCCCGCGGACGTCGATTACCTCTACTATGTGGCCACGGGCGACGGGGGCCATTTCTTCACCGCCGACTACGGCGAGTTCCTGAGGGTGAAGGAAGAGGTGCAGAGGTAGGCCGCAGCCAGGGCGAGCCGCGCGAAAGAGCGTGGGGCCACGTCTTGCAAGCCCGCGGCAGAACCCCGGGTGCGAACTGGGAAGATATCCGAGAATGTAAAGATCAAGACTTGACCCCATGCTTTGCCGTGCTATGGCGCGGGCGGGGGGTGTTCATGTTTAATGGGGAAAGGACGAAGTATGAGCAGAAGGCCGCGGATGCAAGGCGCAGCCCGCCGCGACCCTGCAGGGGCCTGCCGGCGGCGGCGTGGGGCCGAAGGGGAGACCGCGTGGAGATGAGCGAAGGAAGCGAGATACAGGGGGAACGCCTGCGCGCGCTTGCGGAGGCGTTGGGGATCATGAGCGAAGCCGGAAGGGAGATGACCGGCGATTCCGCCCCGCGGCTGATGTATTTCGCGGGCAAGGACATGGGATTGAAGGAGGCGGCCGCCTGCGATAACACGGACGACATCGAGCGCGCCCTGAGGTCCGTTTTCCCGGGCAGCGAGGAGGTGTGGAAGGTAACCCTCTGGAAGAACATGGAGGATGACGACTTCTGGGTGTACGAGCCGGAGGGGATGTTCATACGCCTCCTCTTCGAGCGATGCCCGGTGCGCGATGCCTGCCTCTCGGCGGGAGTCAGCCTGGACGGGGTCGCATGTCAGGCGGTGCACGGTTACGCCGCCGGCATGCTGGAGAGCATATTCGAACGCAGGGTGGACTTGCGCACGGAGCACTCGGGCCCCGGAGCCTGCCTGGTGATGCTGATGACGACCCTGGAGTGAGCGATGCGGATAGCGATAACGTCTCTGAGTTCATGCCTGGGGTGCCAGCTGGTTTTTCTCAGCCTGGAGGATTTTCTCCTGGCGATGATAGGCGAGAACAGCGTGCTCTACGCCCCGCTTCTCGTGGACGCCAAGGAGCTCCCCGAGGCGGACCTCATCCTGGTCGAGGGGGCGGTGCGGAACGGAGACGATTATCGGCGGGCGAGGGAGGCGCGGGAGAGGGCGGGAAACCTTGTCGCCCTGGGCACCTGCGCCTGTTACGGGGGCGTGCAGGGAATGGCGAACATGGTTTCGGAACAGAGGCTGATGCGGGGCCGCTTCGGCGCGGAAGCTCGTTTCGAGGGGGAGCCCCCGGGCACGGGGCGCCTGCTGCCGCTGGACGCTTGCGTCAAGGTGGACGCCTACCTCCCCGGCTGCCCGCCTCCGCTCGGGCTCCTGAGGTCCTTCCTCGACCTCGCCCTCTCGGCTGATTCCCCCTCGCGCAGGGCCTCCAGCGTATGCGCCGAGTGCGCGGTTTCCGGGGCATCCCTGCCCCAGCCGGGCCCGCGCCGGACCGTTGAGGCGGCGGGGGAGGCGGGCAAGTGCCTGCTGGAGCAGGGTTTTCTTTGCATGGGCCCGCTGACCAGGGACGGATGCGGCGCCTTGTGCGTGAACGAGCTCGGCATACCTTGTCACGGCTGCAGGGGCCCGAGCGACGCGGTGCTTGCCGGCGGGGCCGCCGACCCCTGTGCGGAAACGCTGCGCCGCCTGGCGAGGGCGACGGGAAGGAAGCGGGGGGATTTGCGGGAGGAGGTCGCAGACCCCGCCCACACCTTTTACAAGTTCTGCCTGGCGGAGCCGCTTCTGCGCCGCCGCAGGCCCGGGGGCACGGCGCCTTTTCTCCATCGCCTGGGGAGGAAGGGATGAGCATGGGCGGCACGATGATGAGACGGAGCTGCTGACGGCATGGCGGAGATAGTCATCGCGCCGCTGACCCGCATCCATGGAAACGCGGCCGTGAGGGTTGTCCTGGACGAGGCCGGAGTGCCGCGTGAGGCCCACTTCCAGGCATTCGGCTATCGCGGCTTCGACCATATCGCGAGGGGCGCCCACATCGACAACCTGTGCTCGCTGGTTTCGCGCATCTGCGGGGGCGATTCCCTCTTTCACCAGCTGGCAGCGGCCATGGCGGTGGAGAACGCGCTGGCGGTGGAGGTCCCCGAGGAAGCGAAGAGGCTGCGGGAGGCGGCCTTGTGGGGACAGCTCTTCGAGCGCCATGCCGTCTCCCTCACCGTGCACAGCCTGCCGGACCTGCTCTTTCCTTCATCGCACCCCGGCCTGCGCAACATCGTCAGCATGCACCGCGTGGACGAGGAGATAGTGAAAAGGTTCATGGCGCTGAAGTCCCTGGGGACCAGGGTGGTGGAGGAGATCGGGGGCAGGGCGGTGCACCCGCTGAACTTCATGCCCGGCGGTGCGGCCAGGGACATCGATGCGGGGCGCAGGGAGGACTTGACGGCGCGGCTCAAACAGGCCATGCCCCCGCTCATAGAGACGGGACGCCTGGTCAAGCTGCTGCTGCGCAGGAACGAGGAAGCCGTCCACTCCCTGGGCGGGGAGGCGGCGCCTTGCCTTGCCCTGCGGGGAGAGAGGGGGGTGGCGGTGAGCGCGCCCCTGCTGGCGGTCACGGGCGCCGCCGGGAAAGACGTGGACTCGGTCGGGCCGGATGAGGCGGCGGGGAGGCTGGTGGAGAGCAATTCCGCCCACTCCCACATCAGGAGGGTCGAGATCTCCGGGCTGGGCCGGGTCAGGGTGGGGCCGCTGGCGAGGCTCAACGTCAACCGCCGCTACGGGACCCCCCGCGCGGACGAAGAGCTGGAGGAGGTCAAGGCCCACTGGGGCTTCCCGCTTCACCGCAACATGACCTCGCACGCGGCGAGGATCCTGGAGATGATCCATGCCTGCGAGAGGATGGTCGAACTCCTCGCATTTCCCGCCGCGAAGAGGACGCGGGAGACGCTTTCCCCCGGCGCCGGAAGCGGCGTGGCGGCGCTGGAGACGCCGGAGGGGACGCTCGTCTACGCCGTTGCCCTGGACGACGCGGGGATGGTCAAGCGGCTGGCCATAACCTCTCCGCTTCAGTTCAACCTCTGGGCTCTGGAGAAAGCGGTGCTGGAGAGCGCGCGCAACGTCCCGGGGGGGGCGCAGGCGGGTGAGGGGGTGAGCGTCCTGCTGGAGACGGCGGTGCGCGCCTTCGCGCCCTGCGTTCCATGCGGGGTGCAGTGAGCGGACGCGGGGAGGATAAGGAGAGATGACGGCGTGGAGGGCGCGAAGAGCATGAGCGCGGAGCAGGCACTGATAGAGATCGACCGCGTGAGGTGCGTCGGATGCTTTGAATGCATCGATGTCTGCCCTCAGGTGGCCGACCTCGAGTTCCCGGTATTCGAGCCGGGACGCGACGGCTTTCCCAAGGTGGTCAACGAGGGCAGCTGCATACGCTGCCTGAGCTGCGAGTACGCCTGCCGCGCGGAGGCGATAAGGGTCGGGGGCGGAAGCCGCGCCGACCGTCCCGGCAGGCTGGAGGCAGGGGCGGAGCGGAAATGCCGCTCCACGTTCTGAGCGCGCCGGGCCGCTGCCCGCCCGGGGTGCCGGGGGCGCGACCGGCGGCCGCGGCGCAGGCGGGTGAGGGGGTTCCGGTCAAGAATAACGGCGAAATGACGATACCTATCCATTGGAGCCATGATTTAACTTTAGTATAATCATGCAACAGAATTAACGGATTAAAACCGCGATAAGGTAATGTCGATAGTAGTTGTGAGGACCGGGCACGGAATTGCCGGAAGGCCTGAGCGAGAAAAAAGGGGGAAAGGCCTCTTTCTCCCCGGGGCAGGAGGTGGTATGGATTGCCCGATTTGAGAAAAGCCCTTGAGGAACTGGTCGCCACCGGGACCGTGCGTGCCGCCCTGGTGGTGGGGAGGGACGGCTTCATCATCGAGACGGCGGGAGAAGATGCGGCCCAACTCGAGGCCGTCGGCGCCATCGCGCCCAGCTCCCTGGGCGCCGCCGAGGTCATAGGCCTGGAGTTGGCGCAGGGCCCCATGGCCCAGGCGATGTTCGAGTTCGAGAAGGGCGCGATACTCATGAGCGCGGTGAGCGTGGATGCCATCCTCGTCTCCATCCTTCCCACGAGCGCGAACCTGGGCAAGGCGAGATACGAGATCCGCAAATATCTCCCCGCGATAGAGGCGTCCCTGTGAGCACGACGGACAGCCCTCTTCGTCTGGGGAGGCGTCCCGCATTGTCTCTGGAGGTCAGATGGTTTCGGAAAGAATAGAGAGGATGAACGCCGCCCTCAGGGATCTGCGCTCGGGGATGCAGGAGATCGAGGCGGCCGTCCTCATCAGCGCGGACGCCATGGCCCTGGCTTCGGATATCTCCGACGAGGCCGACGAGGAGATGATCGGCGCGCTTTCCGCCTCGGTGCTCGGCATGGGCGAGCGGGCGGCGCGCGACCTGAGGAGGGGTGAGCTCGAGCAGGTGTATATAAAGGGGGACCAGGGCTACCTTCTGCTCCTGCAATGCGGGCCCGATGCCCTTCTCTCCCTTCTGGTCAGGCCGGAAGCGAAGCTGGGCGTGGTCTTCATGGAGGGAAAACGGACCGCCGAGGAGCTGGCAAGGCTTTTCGAGCGGGAGATTTGACGCGACTGCTATTCGTATGGGAGGTCGATCGCTTGGCGGGTTCTAGGGAGGAGAGACTCAGGAGCGCTCTCAACGAACTGGTTTCGAGGTCCGCCGAAGTGGATGCGGCGGCCGTGGTGAGCATGGACGGCCTGGTCATGGCCTCGGTTCTTCCCAATACCCTCGAGGAGGACAGGCTGGGGGCCATGTCGGCCGCGCTGCTCAGCCTCGGAGAGAGGACCTCCGAGGAGCTGGGCAGGGGAGAGCTCGCGCAGGTTTTCGTGGAGGGCAACGCGGGATACGTCTTCCTCATGGCCGCCGGGGAAGACGCGGTCCTGACCGCGCTGGTGCGCAAGGGGAGCAAGCTGGGCCTGGTCCTCTACGACGTCAAGGGGGCGGCTAAAAGGATAGCGGAGATCATAAAAGCGGAATTCCGCATCGAATACGATTGAGGCGTTCCCCGGCGCGGAGCGCACGCGGGAGCGGGCGGCAGCGAAGAGTGGCAAGCCGGCTGGGATGAACGGCGCCAGGACGAGAGATGGTGTTGCATGGCTTTGAAAGGTAGCTTGAAGGACTTCAGCATCCCCGACCTCTTCCAGTTGTTGAACTTCGGGAAGAAGAACGGGACGCTCAACCTCACGCGGGGACAGGCAAGAGGGTACATATGTTTCCGCAATGGCGAGGTCTTCTTCGCCACTACCAACTGGAAGAGGCAATCGCTTGGCCTCAAGCTGCTCAACGCCGGGATAGTGAGCAAGGCCCAGATCGACGAGGCGTTGCAGCTCCAGAGGACCTCGGCACGGGGGCAGCGCCTGGGGCAGCTGCTCATCCGCGAGGGCCATATCACCATGTCCCAGCTGGAAGTCTTTATAGAGGAACAAATACAGGATGCGGTTTTCGAGATGCTGCGCTGGACGGACGGCGACTTCGATTTCCAGCCGGGCGCAGTCTTCCCGGAAGAGGATATCGGCCTCTCCATAAGCACCGAGGAACTGATCATGGAGGGATCGAGGCGCCTGGACGAGTGGAACCGCATCGAGAAGAAGATCCCCAGCCTGGAGGCCGTGTTCAGGATGACATCCATGCACGGAAGGGAGGCGGCGCAGATAAGCCTCACTCCCGAGGAGTGGATGGTCCTCACCCACGTGGACGGCGATAAGGACGTCAGGCAGATAGTCGAACTCACCGGCATGAGCACTCTGCATGCCTGCAAGATACTCTACGGTCTCCTGGGGGCAGGGTTGCTGGAGAGTGTCGCCCCCGTCCAGGACGAGAAGGAGGCCGACCTCAGGCTGGGGAGGCTGGCGGAGGAATTGGAAAGAGCGGAGGAGGGGGCTGGAGAGCCGCCCGCCCCGGGCGAGGTCCCGGAGCTGGAGCCAGAACAGCTCGAGGTGCTCGCTCACGGGGGAGGCGCGGTGGCGGAAACGAAGGAGTCTGTGCCCCCCGCGACCACGGGAGAGGAATGGGAGGTAGCGGACGCCCTGGGCGAGGTGTTCGAAAGGCTGGAGGTGGCCGCGCAGGAGGATGTGCTCACGGCGGCTGACAGGGACGAGGCGGCGGAGCCCCACACTGCGGCGCCCGATGCGGAGGAAGCCGGGGCGCTCGCAATCGAGATAGGGGCCGAGGCGGGGGAGGAGATACTCGTCGAGGAGATCGTCTTTTCTCCGCCCGACGCGGGCCCCATTGAGGTGGAGGAAGCGGATGAGGCGGTGAGGGAGAGCGCGGCCGGCCTGCCTCCTGCCGGGGGGCCGGCCGAGGCGGGGATGCCGACCGCCGTGCCCTGGCTCCCGGGCTCGCGGCGCATCCTGGAGGAGGAGAAGCGGAAAGAGGAAGAGTATATCCGCAGGATGAAGGAAGCTGCCCTGGAGGACTCGGTGGAGTCGCAGGAGACGCTCAGGATCGACCGCAAGGAGGCCGAGCTGGAGGAGCTGAAAAAGAAGATCAGCTCTCTTCTCCCCGAGGGCATGGGGTTGGACGAGGTTGAGGAGGAGCCGCGCGAGGAGGCGCCGCAGCGGGCGCTCGACGAGAGCGCACAGAAGATCACGGGGGAGAGCGTTGAGGCCCGGGAAGCCAAGAGGGAGTACCTGGAGAAGAAATTCGGAAAAGCGGAGAAGCTTGCCGGGGAGGGCGAGATCGCGGGATCCGAACCCGAGGAGATCCCCGAGGAGTGGAAAAGCCACCTGGAGAAGAGCGCGCCGAGGGAGCAAGGGGCCGACCTTTACGGGGCTCCGGCCGGGCGAGAAGGCGTGGGCATCGACTTGGAGAAGATCCTGGGCGGCGCCTTCCGGGGAGCGGCGGTCGCGGAGGGGGAAGGGGCGGAGCCGCAGGGGTTCACCGCCGCATGGGAGCCGCTGGAGGCCCCGAGGCAACCCGAGTGGAGCGGGGATGCTCCCGGTGGCGAGCACGCCGCGGCAGGAATCCTGGCGGAAGCGTGGGAGAGGCCCGCCGGGGGCGACGAAACCCTCGAGGACGCCATGATGACCCCCGCCCTGGAGAGCATAATGCTCGAGGACCTGCCCGAGGGCACGGCCGCAGGCGTTGCCCCTATGGATGCCGCCGCGCTTCCAGCGGAGGCGGAGGAGGGAGCGGGAGAGCCGCCCATGGCGGCACCCCGGGATGCCTTGACCGAGCCCCCGGCGATGTCCATGCTCGAGAGGGCCATGCTGGAGGACATCTCCGCGGCCGAGACGCCGCTGCCGGGGGAGGACGTTTTTGCGCCGCAAGCGCAGCCGGAGGCGCTGTCGTCGGCCTCGCAGGAAACATTTTTCGAGATTGACGAGGACGTGCGGGCGGGCGTGGGGGGCGCGGCGGAAGCCCCACTGGAGGAGTCGTTCGCCGGGGAGCCGCATGAACTGCAGGTGGAGGCGGCGGGTGAGGGCCTCGAGTCACCGGGCTGCGTGGACTTCGCGGACGAGATAGCCGCCCTGGAAAAGGAGATGCTCGCCGAGCACGCCCTGCCGCATGAACTGAAGATGGAGGTGCCGCGGGAGGCGATGCCGCCCCAGACGATATTGCGCGGCGATGTGCCGCCCTCCCTGGAGGAACTGGACAAAGTGATCACCGCAGGCGAGGAGGAGACGCTGCCGGCAACCGAACCGGATGTGGCATCGCATGATGCATGGGGGAGGATGGCCGAGGAGGTGCGCGAAACGGGTTGGCCGCAAGGCGAGACCGATGCGCCTGCCCCTTACCGCCTTCTGGAGGAGCTGGCGGAGGCGGCCCCCGAGGACATATACATACCGCCGCCGCCTTTCGAGAGCGCCGAGCCCACCTATGCGCCGCCCATGCAGCAGATGCCGGAGCTAGAGATAAGCGAGCCGGAGTATGCGCCGCCGCCCATGCAGCAGATGCCGGAGCTCGAGGTGAGCGAGCCGGAGTATGCGCCGCCCATGCAGCAGATGCCGGAGCTCGAGATGCCCGAGCCCATAGAGCGGCTGGAAGCGCTGGCGGAGGCCTCGGAGGTATCCCCCGAGGAGGCGTATGTGCCGCCGCTGCTTCTGGAGAGCGCCGAGCCCACATATGCTGAGCCGGCGCAAGCGATGCCGGAGCTCGAGGCAAGCGAGCCGGAGTATGCGCCGCCACCCATGCAGCAGATGCCGGAGCTCGAGATGCCCGAGCCCATAGAGCGGCTGGAAGCGCTGGCGGAGGCCTCGGAGGTATCCCCCGAGGAGGCGTATGTGCCGCCGCTGCTTCTGGAGAGCGCCGAGCCCACATATGCTGAGCCGGCGCAAGCGATGCCGGAGTTCGAGGTGAGCGAGCCGGAGTATGCGCCGCCGCCCCAAGGCCGCGAGACCGCGCCGGCCGCGGCCCCCACCGTGCCCCGCGAGGAAGGAGCGGGCGGGTATGCGGAGGAAGAGGGCTACGGCGAGGATCACGAATTTGATATGGGCAATTATTCCCTGGAGAGGGAGCTTGCGGAGCTCACCGGGGCCTCGATGCCGCAGCCGACAAAGAAAATAAAGATCCCGCTGAAGCCGAAAGGAGAAGACGGCGATGTGGAGGAAATAGATAAGGGCAAGCCGCTCCCGAAGGTTAAGCGGGATAAGGCGGTGACGAAGAGCATAATCATGCGCATCATTGACGGCATCAAAAGACTGTAAGGGGTGGGTGCTCAATTGCGATCCTTCAAAATCGTAGTCACCGGGCCGTTCAGCGCGGGCAAGACGACCTTCATCAAGAGCGTGAGCGAGATATCCATCGTCTCCACGGAGAGGTCGATATCCGATTCCACGCGGCGCGTGAAAGCCGAGACGACGGTGGCCATGGACTTCGGCAGGATCACCATCTCCAAAGACATCGTGCTCTATCTTTTCGGGACGCCGGGCCAGGAACGTTTCGATTTCATGTGGCAGATCCTTTCCGAAGGCATGCTGGGCTACATCCTGATGCTCGACGCGAGCCGCCCGGAGACCTACGAGGAGGGAAAGCGCATACTGGAGTTTTTCGCAACTCTCTCGGAGGCGCCTTTCGTCGTCGGGGTGACCCGCATCGGGAGCGAGGGCGATGCCGCCGCGGTGGAGAGGATAAGGCAGGATATGAGCGTTGATGGAGATGTCCAGATCATACCCTGCGATACCAGACAGAAAGAGGACGTGAAGAGAGTCCTCCTCAGCCTGCTCTACGACATACTCAAGACCCTCGACTGATCGGGCCCTCGCCCGGGATAGGCTGGCGCGGCATGAGGCGCCGGGGGTAATGGCATGGGGGGACGCGGGGGGCATATGAGGATCAACGGCGAAACCCGACTGGTAGGCATCATCGGCCACGAGATCGGCTACACCATGTCACCGGCGATGCACAATGCCGCGTTCGACGCACTGGGCATGAACTGGGCCTACGTCCCCCTGCGCGTCCCCCCGCAGCAGTTGCAGCCCGCCCTGCACGGTCTGCGCGCCTGCGGCTTCAGGGGATTCAACGTGACTATCCCCCACAAGGTGGAGAGCGTGCGTTATCTGGATGAGACCAGGGGGCCGTCTGCCTTGCTTGGGGCGGTCAACACCGTGGTCAACGAGGGGGGAAGGCTGCTCGGCTACAATACCGACGTCGAGGGCTTTCGCTCCTTCCTGGCTGAGGCCGGCGTGCCCGCGGGCGGCTCATGCGCGCTGCTCTTGGGCGCGGGCGGCGCGGCGCGCGCCGTCGCGCTCGCGCTGGCGCAGGCGGGAGCCGGGCGCATCTACGTCATCAATCGCACGCCGCAGCGTGCGCAGGAGCTGGCGGCCCTGTTAAAGAGGGCGGCGCCGGGGACCGAGATATCTGTAAGGACGTACGACAGCGTGGGCTCGCTGGTCCTGCGGGAATGTGACCTGGCGATCAACTGTATCCCCGCCGCCGGCTCTGGGGGGGTGGCCCTGCCCCTGGACTACGAGGCTTTTGGCGAGGGGAAGTGGGCGATAGACATCGGGTATGCGGGGGCGGGGTCGGCATTCCTGAGGGAAGCCGCCGCTCGGGGGGCGAAGACGGCCGACGGCGCGGGCATGCTCGTCCACCAGGCCGCCGCCTCCTTTCGCCTGTGGACGGGAAGGCCGGCCCCGCTGGGCGAGATGAAGAGCGCCTGCCTCGGCGAGCCGGCCGGAGAAGGATAACGGCAAGAGGATAAGCGGTATGCAGAAACCGAAGAAAGAAAAGCTGGGACAGATACTCATCAGGAACCGCATCATCGATGAAGAGCAGCTCCGGCAGGCCTTGGAGCGGCAGGCGGAGACGGGCGAATCGTTGGGCAGGGTTCTCATCGAATTGAAGATGGTGAGCGAGGGCGCCCTGACCTCCGTGCTCGCCCGCCAGATAGGGTTGAAATTCGCCGACCTCGGAACCTTCGACGTTGACATCTCCGCCTGCTCCCTGGTGAGCGCGGAGGTAGCCAGGCGCTACACCCTCATCCCGGTGGGCTTCAACGGGGACCGCCTGATGGTGGCCATGGCCGACCCCACCAACGTCTTCGCCCTGGACGACGTCCGTATCATGACCGGGATGCAGGTCGAGCCGCTCGTGGCCACCAAGGAGGATATCGTCGCCGCCATCAACCGCTACTGCCGCTCGGATACGGACATGGACATAACCACGGAAGATTTGGTGGAGGGCGAGGTGGAGGAGGACGTCGAAGCGGTTGTCGATGACGCTCCCATAGTGAAGTACGTGAACCTGCTCATCTCCGAGGCGGTCAACGACCGCGCCGCGGACGTGCACATAGAGCCCATGGAGCATGACGTGAGGGTGCGCTTCCGCATCGACGGGGTGCTGCACGAGATACGCAGGAATCCCAGGCAGATCCACCCCGGCGTGGTGGCCAGGATAAAGGTCATGGCGGACATGAACATAGCGGAGAAGCGCCTGCCCCAGGACGGCAGGGCTTCGGTGGACATCAGGGGCAAACAGATCGACCTGCGCGTGGCCTCGCTTCCCACCATACACGGCGAAAAGGTGGTGCTGCGCGTCCTCGACAAGAGCGCATCGCTGATGAGCCTGCAGGACCTGGGTTTCAGCGAGGACATCCTGGAGGTGTATTCGCGCAGCTTCCACAAGCCCTACGGCACCATCCTGGTCACCGGCCCCACCGGCAGCGGCAAGACCACCACCCTCTACGCCACCCTCAACGTGCTCAACAGCATCAAGCAGAACATCATCACCGTGGAGGACCCGGTGGAGTATCGCCTGCCCCTCATCAATCAGGTGCAGGTGCATTACAAGGCCGGCCTGACCTTCAGCGCCGCGCTGCGCTCCATCCTGAGATGCGACCCCGATATCGTCATGATCGGCGAGATCCGCGACCCGGAATCAGCCCAGATAGCCATCGAGTCGGCGCTTACCGGGCATCTCGTCCTCTCAACCCTGCATACCAACGACGCCCCCAGCGCGCTGACCCGCCTGCTGGAGATGGGCATAGAGCCTTTCCTCATCGCATCGGCGGTGGACTGCGTGAGCTCGCAGAGGCTGGCGCGAAAGCTGTGCGAGCGCTGCAAGGAGGCCTATGAGCCCGACCCGGAATACCTGGAGAAGGTCAGGTTCAGCTGGGAAAACGGGCAGGAAAGAGTCCTTTACCGGCCCAGAGGCTGCCCCGCCTGCAACAACACCGGCTACAAGGGAAGGGTGGGCGTTTACGAGGTGCTGGAGGTTACGGAGGATATAGAACGCCTGGTGGCCAAGAACGCCCCCCACGTCGAGATCGCCGCGGCGGCGCGCGCGGAGGGGATGAGGACCATGCGTGAAGAGGGCTTCGTCAAGGTCAGGGAGGGCATGACTTACATCGACGAGGTCTTGAGGGTCATCATGTGAGGGGTCATCATCTGAGCGCGCCCGCATATTGGGGTGAAAGAATCGGCGTCCGCGGCCGATATCAAGATGGGACGGGCAGGCAGGCGGCCGCGCAGCACAACCTGGGAACATGGAGCGGGGCGGGTGGGAGGAGCGCTCTTCCCCACACGGCCCAAGGGTACGGCCCGAGCACACGGCCCGAGCGCACGGTACGGGAGGAACGGGAGAGGAGGAAGGGCTTTGACCAAGCTTGATATCAATGAGCTTCTGGAAGAGGTGCTGGTGAGGGGGGCCTCCGACCTGCACCTCACCGTCGGGACCCCGCCGGTCATGCGCATCAACGGCACCCTTATGCGCCTGGAGGAATATCCTCGCCTTACATCCAACGATACCCGCGACATGGTCTACAGCATACTCGCCGCGAGGCAGAGGGAGCAGTTGGAGAGCAACCTCGAATACGATCTCTCCTACTCGGTGCCCGGAAGCGCGCGTTTCCGCGTCAACGCCTATTTTCAGAGGAACAGCATCGGGGCGGCCTTCCGCATCATCCCCTATCGCATCAAGTCGGTGGAGGAGCTGCAGCTCCCCCAGGTCATCCACGAGTTCTGCATGCTGCCGCGCGGCTTCGTCCTCGTCACCGGGCCGACCGGTCAGGGCAAGTCCACCTCGCTCGCGGCCATGATCAACATCATCAACGAGACCCGCAACCTGCATATCATCACCGTCGAGGACCCCATTGAGTTCCTGCACGTGCACAAGAGTTGCATCGTGAACCAGAGGGAGGTGGGGGGGGACACGCATTCCTTTTCCAATGCTCTCAAGTACGTCCTGCGCCAGGATCCGGACGTCATCCTGGTGGGCGAGATGAGGGACCTGGAGACCATCTCCACCGCGCTCACCGCGGCGGAGACCGGGCACCTGGTGTTCGCGACCCTGCATACCCAGGACGCTCCGCAGACCATAGACCGCATCATCGACGTCTTTCCCACCTATCAGCAGCAGCAGGTGCGTATGCAGCTGGCCAGCACCATACAGGCCATTGTCACCCAACAGCTCCTGCCCACTAAGGACGGGCAGTCCCGCATACCGGCGGTGGAGGTGATGGTGGCGACCTCGGCCATCCGCAACCTCATCCGCGAGGCCAAGGCGCACCAGATATATTCCTCCATGCAGGCGGGAGGGCAGTACAAGATGCAGACCATGGACCACTCCATCGCGGCGCTCTTCAAGCGCGGGCTGGTCTCCTACGAGGTGGCCATGGCGAGGTGCAGCAACCGCGAGGAGATGGAGCGGCTGATCGGCTGACGGCGGCATGTCCGCCGCGGGAGGTCCCCGTTCGCCGGGGAAGGTGATCGGCGGGGCGTGCTAGAATCTCTTTGAAAGGAAAGCTTCGCCGGGGGTAAAGAAATGGGGCGCCGGGAACGATACTAATTGCGGTCGGTTGACGGCGGCGGCGGTGCGGAGATAGAAGCGGCCCGGATGCGCGCGAGATGACGGCGAAAGGATGTCCTCAAGCGTTCGGAAGCGCCGAGAAAAGGAGAGAGGCGGTGGCTCAAACCTATTCATACAAGGTGAGGGACCGGCAGGGCAAGGTCATCTCCGGCAAGCTCGAGGCGGAAAACGTGAGCACCGTATCGCAGCGCCTGCGCGAGATGGGCTATTTCGTCATCGAGGTCGAGGAGGAGAAGGTATCCCTGGGCAAGAAGGAGCTGCACATCTTCAAGCCCAAGGTCAAGGGCAAGGACATCACCATCTTCACCCGCCAGTTCGCGACCATGATCAACGCCGGCCTGCCCCTGGTGAAATGCCTGAACATCCTCTCGGAGCAGACGGAGAGCCCGGTGCTCACGGAGGTCATCTCGGACGTGCAGCACGAGGTGGAGATGGGGCGCTCCCTCTCTGAGGCCATGGCCAAGCACCCCGAGGTCTTCAAGGAGCTGTACTCCAGCATGGTCAAGGCGGGAGAGATAGGCGGCGTGCTCGACGACGTGCTGCTGCGCATAGCCACCACCCTGGAGAGCGAGGACGAGATCCGGCGCCGCATCAAATCGGCATTGACCTATCCCATAGCCATGCTGGGCATATCCGCCCTGCTCCTGGTGGTGATGCTCGTCTTCGTGGTGCCCACCTTCGAGAAGATGTTCGCGGACATGGGGGCGACGATGCCCATCCTGACCAGGGTTATCATGAGCTTCAGCAATTTCCTGGTGAGCTGGAAGGGGGCGCTGTTCATACTGGCCGTGATAGGGGGCGTGTTGCTCCTGCGCCGCTGGATCAAGACGCCGGGCGGCCGCAAGAAACTCGACGCCGTGAAGCTGAAGATGCCCGTATTCGGGGACCTGTTCCACAAGATGTCCCTCTCCCGCTTCTCCCGCACCCTGGGGACACTGGTGGCCAGCGGCGTGCCCATTCTGCAGGCCCTGGAGATAACCTCGAAGACGGTGGGGAATGTGCTGGTGGCGGAGGCCGTGGACAACGTTCGTGCGGGGGTCAAGGAGGGGGACTCCATCGCCAGGCCCCTGGGCCAGAGCGATCTCTTCCCCCCCATGGTGACCCAGATGCTGGCCATCGGGGAGGAGACCGGAGCCCTGGATACCATGCTCAACAAGGTCTCGGACTTCTACGACTCGGAGATCTCCTCGACCGTCGAGGCGCTGACCTCCCTGCTGGAGCCGCTGATGATCGTCGTTCTGGGCCTGGTCGTGGGGATCATCGTCATCGCCCTCTATATGCCGATATTCTCGATGATAACCCAGTTTACCGGGGAGTAGCGAGCGACCTTGCCGGCGGGCCCGCGGCGGGGGAAGGTTTCGGACGAAGGTTGTTGAAAGAGTATATTATTGACAACTAAATTTTATTACTTATAGAATATTGATGAAGAGTGAAGAAATTCAAATGAAGCTAAAGTTGGTTGAAGATGTTGGCGATGAAGTATATTGGCCTGTGGAGTTGGGTATTGTTGAGGTGGGCCGGGGCGGAGAGGCTATCGCTGACAGGAGGATAGGTGCCGGGGGACAGGTTCAGCAACAAACTGCTAACGGTGAACGAGGTCGCCGATATCTTGAGGGTGTCGAACATGACGGTGTACCGCCTGGTGAAGAGCGGGCAGATACCAGCCATACGGGTAGGCAAGAACTACCGCATCAAGGAAAGCGACGTCAACGATTACCTGACCAGAGGGACGCAGAGTTAGGGCCTGGAGCGGGGGGTATGGCATGAGTCCAAGGAAGGCCGCGGTATCGCTGGGGCTGGATATAAGCACGAGTTCGCTCAAGGTGGCCGAGGTGACGGCGGGCAAGGGCGAGCCCGTCCTCTCCAACCTGGGCATGGTACGCATCCCGGACGGCGTGGTGCGAGACGGCGAGGTCGAGGACGGCGTGACCCTGGCCGAATCACTGAAGGAGCTGTGGTCCCAGGCCGGCATCAGGGGGAAAACGGTCATACTTGGCATCGCCAACCAGAGGGTCATCGTGCGCCCCATCGAGCTGCCCTACATGGAGAGAGAGGAGCTGGACAGCGCCCTGCGCTTCCAGGTGCAGGAGTTCATCCCCATCCCCATCGAGGACGCCATCCTGGACTTCGACATCATCGAGGAGTTCATGACCGCGGAAGAGGAGCGCATGCTGACGGTGCTCCTGGTGGCCGCGCACAAGGAGATGATACAGAGTTTCATCGAGGTCTTGAAGGCGGCCGGATTGTCGCTTTCCGCCATCGACCTCAAGGCCTTCGCCGTTCCGCGCGCCTTGATCCCCCTGGGGGTGCTGCAGGCGGGGTACGAGGAGCGCGAGGCGGAATGCATGATCAACGTGGGCGCGGGCATGACCAATATAACCATCCTCAAGGACAACGTGCCGCGTTTCGCCAGGTTCCTCCTCAGGGGTGGGGACGATTTCGTGCGCGCCATGGTCAACCGCCTGGACATGGAGTGGGAGGAGGCGGAAGCGATCAGGCTGGGCAGGGTGGTGCACGATGAGGGCGGCAAGGTGCTGGAGCAGGAGATCCTCAACTTCGTGGGTGAGATCAGGCGCTCCATAGATTATTATATAGCCCAGACCCAGGAGAGGGCCTTTTCCAAGGTGGTGCTCTCCGGCAGCGGCTCGGTCACGGTCAACCTGGTGCAGGAGATGGGCAAGGGGCTCAGGCTCCCCATGGAGGTGGGGAGGCCCCTTCAGAACCTGCAGCTGGGCAGGTTGCCCTATAGCGCGGAGGAGTTGATGGAGATAGAACCCTCGCTCGCGGTCAGCGTCGGGCTTGCGCTGCGGGAGGTAGTGGAATGACCAGGATAAACCTGCTCCCACCGGAGATAAGGGAGAAGGCCGGGCGAGTCCGGCTCGCGCCGTGGTACATACTCATGGGCGTGATCACCGTGGCCGTCGTCGTGGGGCTCTTCCTGCTCTTCAGCGCCCAGGAAGCGGGCAAAGAGGATACGCTGAAGGAGAGGGAACAGGAGCTCTCGGACCTGCAGAAACAGACCAAGCCCATGGAGAAGTTCGAGGCGCAGCAGGGCGAGCTGCAGGCGCTGGAGGGCCTGTACAAGCAGGCCAACGCGGGCAGGGTGGCCTGGGCGCAGATGCTGAACGACCTGGCCATGTACGTGCCGGAGGGCCTGGCCACGGCGTCCAACCCCAGGGCGCCGGCCATCTGGCTGGTGCACATGACCATCGACGCCCAGCCGCTGGAGGCGCTGGCGGGGGCGCCGGAAGGCCAGGCGACGGGCGGCGGCACGCCGATAGTGCTGGAGGGCTACGCCACCCCGGCCTGGCTGAGCGTGCAGACCTGGCTGCCGCGGGCGAGCGATTTCAAGGCGAGGGGCTTCCTGGACTCCTACCCCTACTACTACTATTTCCGCGGCCACCCCAAGGTGGCGGAGTTCTTCGTCAGGCTGCAGGGCATGGAGCAATGGGCCGACATCTGGATAGTGAGCTCCACCCAGGCCACCATCAGCGAGACGAGGCATGTGACTAATCCCGAGAGCGGGGAGCGGGAGGAAGAGAGCTTCTCGGACTGGGCCGTCAGCTTCGCCATCAACGCCGATTGGAATCCCGACAGCGCCATCTGGCACGGGACCGCGGGCGGGGAGGACGCGGTCGCGCCGAGCGAGGAGACGGGGGGTGGCGAGCGATGAAGATCAAGGCCGGCTCGGGGATATGGCTGCTGGCGGGGGTGCTGGTGTGCATAATCATCCTCGTCCTCGCGCTTTTCCTCATCGTCTTTCCCCAGAAGAACAAGGTGGGCGAGACCGAGGAGGAGATAAACAGGGTGGAGCAGAGCATAGTCCTGGAGCGCAACCGCCTGGTGCAGTTAAAGCAGTACGAGCAAGACCCGGAGCAGTTCATCCGCCAGATAGAGGTCTTCAAGGAACGCATGCCGGAGAACGTGGGGCTCGCCGACATCATCGAGTACATAGATCGCGCCGCGGAGGAGGCGGGACTGGACTTCGTCTCCATAACGCCGCAGCTCCCGGTGTCCGCGGGGGGCTTCTACACCGTCAGCTTGGAGACCGTTTTCAACGGGCGCTATTTCAACCTGGTGGAGTTCTTCAACCGCATCGAGAGGCTTCCGCGCTCCTTCAAGGCCGTCTATGTAGATATCGCGGCCGGCGATGCCGGCCTGCCTTATATCCAGGTGAACGTGCGTTTCAGGGCTTTTTTCACCACCAACCAGGGGATAGAGGGCCTGGCTGGGGCAGCGGCGGGCTAAAAGGGTGACCACGATGAGAAAGAGATGCGAGATGGCGGAGAGGGGACGGGCCGGAGGGCCGGGTGCCGGAGACGGCAGGGCGGAGGACGCCTCTGGGCAGCGGGTGCGCCTGCTGGCCGGGATGGTGCTGGCCACGCTGGTCATCGCCGTGCTGGTGATGGCGGCGAACCCCGGCGCGGGGGGGAAGAAGGGCGTGCTGCTCTCCCAGGCCATGCCCGCGGAGAAGGCGGCGCTGGTGATCGACTCCCAGGCCCTGGCGACCAGGGTGGTGGAGCAGAAGTTCCAGCTGCGCACGGAGGAGGCGGACGGGCAGCTGGAGGAGATACCCTACGTGGAGGTGTGGGTGCTCAACGACCCCTTCTACCCCCTCATGGGAGAGGCCGGGGACCTGAGGAGCTCCGAGGGCGCCCTGGCGAGCAAGGAATGGCAGATGCGCGGCTTTCCCGATTACGAGGCGGGGCAGGGGACGGGTTCCGGAGCGCCCGCAGCGGCGCCCTCCGGCAGCCTGCCCGTGACCGCGAGCGTGCCGCAGAGGGTGGTGCTGGTGCAGGAGATATACGAGATAAGGGGCATACGCTACGCCAACCTGAAGGTGAACGACCAGGTTTACGACAAGCTGAAGGCGGGGAGCGATTTCGGCGAGGTCTTCAGGGTGCAGGAGATAAAGGACGCCCGCACGGTGGTCGTGCTCTGCGGGGACGAGAACTACGAGCTCAAGCTCAATCAGCTGAGAAAGATCTGAGGAGATGTCGGGAGGGGGGCGGCTTCCCGCCGCCCCCCCTTTGCATTTAAGGGAGGGAAGACGGACGCGGCCATGTTGAGGTACCTGGATGCGGGGGAATCCCACGGCAAGGGTATGGCGTGCGTGGTGGAGGGGATGCCGCACGGCGTGCCCCTGCGCGCCGCGCACATAGAGCGCGAGCTGGCGCGAAGGAGGCTGGGCTACGGACGGGGGCCGCGCATGGCCCTGGAGGAGGACCGGGTGGAGCTCTTCAGCGGGGTGAGGGCGGGGATGACCCTGGGAAGCCCCATCGCCATGCTCGTGCGCAACGCCGAACGCGCGAAATGGGAGAGCGTGATGGCGGCGGAGGGCGAGCCCGCCGCCCCTCCCCTGACCGCCCCCAGGCCGGGCCATGCCGACCTGGCGGGGGCCTTGAAATACGGCACGCGCGACCTGCGCGACATACTCGAGCGGGCCTCGGCGCGCGAGACCGTGGGCAGGGTCTGCGCCGGGGCGGTGGCCGGGCGCCTCCTCGGCGAGCTGGGAATGGAAGTCTGTTCCCACGTGCTGGCGGTGGGCGCTGTGCGCTCGCGGGAGGCGCCGGGCGGGCTCACCCCCCAGCTTTTGCGGGAGGCGGATTCCGACCCCATGCGCTGCGTGGACGGGGAGGCCTCGCTGCGCATGCGCGCGGAGGTGGACGCGGCGCGCGAGGCCGGGGATTCCCTGGGGGGCATCTTCCAGGTGGTGGCCTTCGGCGTTCCCGCGGGACTGGGGAGCCACGCGCACTGGGACCGGCGCCTGGACGCCAGGCTGGCCGCGGCGGTGATGGGCATCCAGGCGGTGAAGGGAGTGGAGACGGGGAGCGGGTTCGCCCTCGCCGCCATGCGGGGATCGCGGGCCGCGGACGAGATATTCCATGAAAAAGGGCGCGGGCTCTACCGCGGCAGCAACCACGCCGGGGGCATAGAGGGCGGCATGAGCAACGGGGAGCCCATAGTGCTGCAGGCGGCCATGAAGCCCATCCCCACGCTGCGCAGCCCCCTGCGCTCGGTGGACATCGCCAGCGGGGAGGCGGTGGAGGGAGCGGTGGAGCGCGCGGACGTATGCGCCGTGCCCGCGGCGGCGGTGGTGGCGGAGGCCTGCGTGGCCTTCGTCCTCGCGCAGGCGCTGCTGGAGAAGACGGGCGGAGACGCCATGCGGGAGATAGAGGAGCGCTTCCGGGCCATGGCGGAGAGGCAGGCCGGCCTGTGAGGCGGGGGGCGGACTCGGGCGAAAGCGGGCCTCGCCCCCGCCAGGCACGGCCGCGCAACCTGGCCCTCGTCGGCTTCATGGGAGCGGGGAAGAGCAGCGTGGGACCGCTGCTGGCGCGGGAGCTGGGCCTGCATTTCGTGGAGCTGGACGAGGAGGTAGCGGCGAGGGCGGGAGCGAGTATAGCGGAGATATTTGAGCGCGAGGGAGAGGGGGGCTTCCGGGAGCGCGAGAGCGAGGCCTTGCGGGAAGCGCTGGGGGAGGGAGGCAGGGTAATCTCC
Source organism: uncultured Actinomycetota bacterium (assembly GCA_964510515.1). GTDB lineage: Bacteria > Actinomycetota > Geothermincolia > Geothermincolales > RBG-13-55-18 > SURF-21. The sequence continues at coordinate 157,621 of CAZEAU010000001.1, forward strand.
TGCGGCGGGGGCATCGTCACGCGGGAGGAGAACGTGCGGTTGCTGCGCTCCGCATGCCGCGTCTACCTGCTCGAGGTGTCGCCTGCCACGGCCGTGCGCAGGCTGCGCGGCGGGAGCGCAAGGCCGCTCCTGGGGGGCGCCGACCCGCGGGGAGAGGTGGAGAGGTTGATGGGCGAGAGGGCGGGCAGGTATGCGGCTGCGGCGCACGAGGTCGTGGCGACCGATGCGGGCAGCCCGCAGGAGATAGCGGAGGAGATAGCGGCGAGATGGCGCAGGTACAGGTGCGGGCGGGAGGGAGAGAATACCCCGTCCTCATAGGGCGAAACCTTCTGGAGGGCGAGCTTTCCCGCCACGTGGCGGGCATGCGGCCGCGCATGCTGACCGTGGTCAGCCATCCCGCGATAAAGGAGCTGCACGGCAGGAGGCTGTCGGCGGCCCTCGCGGCGGCGAGGGGAGGCGGCGCCCGGGCGGCATGGTTTCTCTTCCCCCACGGGGAGGAGAACAAGACCCTGGCGACGCTCGAGCGCGGCCTGCGCGCGCTGCTCGCGTACGGCATGACCAGGGAGGACCTGCTGCTGGCCTTCGGGGGCGGCGTGGTGGGCGACCTGGGCGGTTTCCTCGCCGCCACCTATATGCGCGGCATACGCTACCTGCAGGTGCCCACCACGCTCATGGCCATGGTGGACTCCTCCATAGGGGGCAAGACGGGCGTGGACCTGCCGGGAGCGAAGAACGCCGCGGGCGCCTTCTATCAGCCCTGGGGGGTGTATGCCGACACCGGCCTGCTGGGCACCCTGCCGCGGCGCGAACTTCGCAGCGGTATGGCCGAGGTGGCCAAGTACGGCTTCCTCTACGATGAGGCGATACTCGAGGAGGTGGAGGGCTGGGTGGCCGCCCCCCCCGCCGGCGCGGAAGGCCTGGAGGGCATGGTGGCCAGATGCGCCGCCCACAAGGCGAGGGCGGTGGCCGCGGACGAGCGCGACCTCGGCGGGGAGCGGGCCATGCTCAACTACGGCCACACCTTCGGGCACGCCATCGAATCGTCCTGCGGATACGGGAGGCTGCGCCACGGCGAGGCGGTGGCTGCGGGCATGCTCATGGCAGCGAGGCTCTCCGAGCTCCTCGGCCTCGCCGGGGAGGGCCTGTGTGCGCTCCACGCGCGCGCGTTGCTGCCCATGCTCGACGAGGGCGCGCTGGGCCTCGGGTACGAGCGCGGCCGCATCATGGCCGACATGCGCGCGGACAAAAAGAGGGGCCGGAGCATGAGATTCGTGCTCCTGGAGGGGCCGCGGGCGCCCCGCCTGATGGAGGTGGGCGACGAGAAGGTGGTGGAGGCGGCGGTGGACGATGTCCTGGAGATGCTGAAGGGGGCGGAGAGATGCCTTTAGTGGCGGTGGTGAACGGGCCCAACCTCAACCTGCTCGGCGCGAGGGAGCCGGGCGTCTACGGGCGCGCGACCTGGGAGGAGGCGAGGGCGGGCATGGAGCAAAGAGCGCGCGCGCTGGGCCTGGAGGTGGAGTTCTTCCAGAGCAATCACGAGGGGGGCCTCATCGACCACCTGCAGGGCTTGCGGGGGCGCGCCGCGGCGCTCGTCATCAACCCCGGCGCGCTCACCCACTACAGCTATGCCCTGCGCGACGCCGTGGCCGACCTGGGATTGCCCACCGCCGAGGTGCATATAAGCAACATCTTCGCGCGCGAGGACTGGCGGTCCGTCTCCGTCATCTCCCCCGCGGCCACGGGACTCGTGGCCGGCTTCGGGGTTTTCGGCTACGAGCTCGCGCTCGAGGCCGTTGCGAGCGCGCTGCGCGGAGGCTGATGCGCAAGGCCCGCCGAGGCGGCGAAACAGCCTGGCGGAAAAGGTATATTCGCAGGCAGATGGCCCTGCGTAACATTACCGTAACAACATTCACACATATTTATCTTGGCATGCCTAAAGGGCGGCCTTACAATTTTCGATAGACGGATTGAAGCATTCCTGCCTTCCGCGGCCTGTGCGGGCACCGGGCAGGGATGGGGATGCGCGGAGCGAGAGAGACCTTTTATGGAAGCGAAGGGTTCGAGAAGGAGGAAAGGCTGCCTGGCGAGGCCGGGGGCGGAAGGGCCGCTCCGCACCTCCCAGGAGGGCTTCACGCTCATCGAGCTGTCCATCGTGGTGATGATACTGGGCATCATCCTGACCATCGCGGGGCTGAACTACGCCAACATCAGCAGAGGGATCAACATGGACGGCGCAAAGAAACAGATAGAGGCCGCCCTGAACCAGGCGAAGACGGCCGCGCGGCAGGAGAATGTCAGCTATCGCATGATGGTCTATCCCTCCAGTCATGCCTCTCACCCCAACAGTTACGAATTCCTGCATAACGTCGAGGACGGAGGTACGTGGGAGATGACCGCAGTGGACCTGACCGCATCCGGCGAGAGGGTCAACGGCGGGTCCGACCGCTGGCTGGTGCAACTGGAGGGCAACGTCCAGATAAGCGGCGGCGAGGTGATGGAGATAACCTTCAGGCCCGTAGGTACAATCATGGATGTCACTCCGGCGACAATCGAGCTGAGGAGCGGGAACCAGGCGGGGAGCGTCTCCGTAGACGCGCTGGGGAGGGTAACGTTGCATTGACGGATATGAGATATGAGAAGAGATTTTGATGACAAACGGGGTTATCGTGCAGGCAAACATCAGCATCGGGGGCTTCGGGCAAAAAGGGAGGCGGTTCCTTTGATGTGGCTGCGAAGGAGAGGCGGCAAAGAAGGCGGCTTCACTCTAGCGGAGATACTCGTGGCGGGCCTGATACTCGTGGTCGCCCTTATACCCATAGTGAGGATGTTCGACACCTCGTTCGCGGGCATAAGGTCTTTATCAGGCGTGCATAAAAGCGTCGCCTTGGGACAGAAGGTCATGGAGGAAATAAAGTCCATGCCCTACTATGTCCCCTGCGATGAGGAGCAGGGAAAAGTAGACATCGATGACCATTTCTGGGGTGACCGCAGCCCCGTCAACTACAATCCAGCGAGCGGTGATGAGCCGGACTGGGAAAGCATACCCGAGGTCACGATCCCGAAATACGCCTACGGGAACATCGATAAACACCACGAGTACCGCGTCGGGGTGAAGCTGTCCTACATGGGCGAGAACATGAAGCCAGTGGAGATGAAGGAGGACTGGGGGCCCATGAAGGTTGCTTATGACCACCCCCGGGACAAGGATAACAGGAGCATCCAACTCCTGCTCGTCCAGGTGAACGTTTACACCATGAAGGGACAGGACGAGGTCGAGGAGCATCGCGTGGAGGCCATCGTTACCGCCACTGAAGCGGTGTACGGCTTGGGGATTACACGCATCATTGTCGACGGCCCAGACGAAATACTGGGAAGCCGCAGCGACGCGGCGGCCCACGATCCCAATAAAACCATCGACGTCACCATCGAGGGATGGGGCTTCATGCCCACTAACGACCCCAATAAGAAATTCGAAGTCCAGCTGGAAAGGCCCGATTTCAACCCCGTGGAGATCACCATCCCCAATATCAACGCCTGTACGGATACCGTCATCAAGGGCAAGGTGACGCTTGGCACAAGCAAAAATAACAACGACGCAAAGAACAAATGGAAGCCAAGAGAACCGATCGGGTACTGGTCCGTGAAAGTAAGGCAGGACATAACGTCCACCTACCTCTACAACGGCTTCATCTGTGAATACCCCGCCCCAAGGATATCTGACTACGGGAACGATGCCAATCATCCCAACCTACCGTTCAAGCTTCCCGCCATGTCGAAGGTGGGTTACAAGGGATGGGGCACGCTGCATCTCAAGGTGCAGGGAGGATACTTCATAAATATCTCCGGGGTCGCCAGCGGTCCCACCGTCAGGCTCGTCGAGGACGTGGAGGGGAGCCCTCACGCTGTTACTGGAGTCATCACCAGCCTGAACACCACGGATAATGGCTACAGCAGTTCGGGATGCGAGATGCTGGTGGAATTCGACATCACTGGAGAGGATGTACCACCCGGCGACTACAGGCTGGAGGTCATCAACACCCAGCCCGAGGTGGTCGGGCATGTTTCCTCGGGGTTGAGCGAGCAAGCCTACAGGATAGAGGAGGCCCCCGCCTGGCAGGCCACCATAGACGACTTCAGCCCCGACTCCGGATACGGGTTCTACGAGAATTACTACGATGTCCCGTCCACCATCACCGGCACCAACCTCTCGGAGGTGAGCATGGTGGTCATCCGCAGCGGGGACGGCGTGCTCTACGACATAACTGACGACTGCACCCTCGGAGAAGACGGGCAGATCCCGGTGAACCTCAATCTCATAGGCTGCGACCACGAGAAGGGCTGGGAGATGAGGGCCTACCACTCCTCGGGGGCTTACGCCGCCAGGGATTTCGACGTGACACTGGGCAGGGCGGTGATGCTCGAGAAGGGCGACCCAAAGAAGCCGGTGAGGATAGAGCGGTATGAAAAGAACATTTTGGGGAATTGGGTCTACAATAGCGTGAGTGAGGAGACTGGCACGGAACCCGCGAACCTGGCTTATGCCCGCAAGTCCGCTATTTTCACGGAAAGGGCTGCCATTTTCGAGGTGAAGGGCATGGGCTTTCCCATGAACGGCACCACCTATCTGGAGATGTACGGGGGCGGGAAGGTGTGGGCCGGAAACTACAACGTGCAGACCGACAGGGAAAGCAAGCTGGTCTGGATAAGGTCCGACAGGTTCATCATGCCCAATACCACCTGGGACGACGGGGGAATAAAGGTACGGAACGGCGTCGGGCAGGAACACAATGTCGTGTCGCGCTGGAGGCTCATGGATACATGGTAGGTCAAGGAGATGGAAGAATGGACTTACGGGACAGGGTGAGGGGCGCGGGCGGCGAAGGCGGTTTCACCCTTGCCGAGCTCCTCGTTTTCCTGGCGATAATGGTGATATTCCTGATAGGGGTCGGGAGCATGATATCGTCGGGAGCCAGGAGTTCCGCCGCATCCCAGGGCCTTATCAGGATGGAGAACCAGGCCAACGAAGCCATGGTGGCCATAACCAGGCAGATAAGGGTCGCCAACGACATCGATGCCGCGAGCGGCACGCACTCGATAACCTTCAGCGGCTACCTTGACGGCTCAGTGCTGGAAACGGTGACCCTGTCGGTGCAGGAAGGGTACCTGATGCGAGGAGAAGACCCCTGGATAGCGGGCGTGGAGAGCATGCACCTCTCTTACTACGACGACAGGGGGAACCTGCTGGGTGCGGGAACCCCAGGTTGGAACACAAAGGTGAACAGGGTGGGGTTGGAGCTGGTTTTTGCCAGGGAGTCCATGGGGATCAGGCTGTCGAGAATATTCCAGGGCAGCGCCACCCTGAGGAACGACCTCGACGGGACTTGACGAGGAGTTGATGGCATATGACGGGCGCGGTCAGGCGGCTTGTGAAGGGGGAGCGCGGCGGAACCCGGGACGAGGGAGGGTTCGCCATCATCATAGTGCTGGTCGCGCTGGTGATGCTGTCGGTCCTGGGGGCAATGAGTTTGCTGGTGATGGTCTCAGCCCTGCGGGGTGTGAGCAACCTGAAACCGGAGGACAAGGCGTTCCAGGTGGCCGAGGCAGCCCTGCACGTAGCGCATGCGAAGATCGTGAATAACGAGATCGGGGATGATGCGGTTGAACTGAAGGACGAAGGCGACATCCTCGATGGCGAATACAACATAAGGATAGAGCGTGTCGTGGGATCTACTACCGATTACGTGGTTTGCTCTGAGGGTATTTACAGGCAGAAGGCAGGCGGGCAAGGAGAGGAAGAAGGAACGGTTTACCGGCGCAGGATCAGGGAAGAGGTCTCTTACAGCGGCATGCAGGCCTTCGATGTCATGCGCAAATACCTCCTCTTCGCTAACAATGACATCAACATAACCCTCGACGACCTATTTAACCTAAGCGTGCCGGCGACGGTAAACGGCTCCATCAGGGCGGAGAGGAATGTCAACATAAGGAACCAGCCGGCGGTCAGCCTGGGTGACGGCTTGACCTTCAACGGAGATGTCGAGGGCGTAAGCAAGGTGTATGTGGAGACTGCCCCCAAGATCGCGGGGGGGGTGAACACCAAAATACTGGGAGATATAAAGACCGGGATGGTTGGCGGGCCTAATAACGGGGTAGTTGACCTGTATGTGGATGGCGGATTGGTCTCCGGCGGTAAGATAGGTGGTGCCGCGAACTTCGCATGGTCGTTGTTGCACGGGTGGCACACGACTGATAAGTGGAAAATATACTGCGGCACGCTTTTGCAGAGGAAGAACTTTTGGGGAGATCACTTCGTTGGGGATCGCATGAACGAACCGGGCTGCGAGCCTGTCTATGTCCCAGAACCGGATTTCGCCTACTATAAAGCCTTGGCGCAGGAGCAGCACAAACTGACGGGAAAGAACTATGTCCAGGGAGACCTCAACCTCAACGGCAGAGAAATCAACGAGTTCGTGCCGCCCGGCTCCTCCGTGGCCGTGATCTACGCGACCGGCAATATAAACCTGCGGGGCTTACTGTGGAACCAGGGCAATGTCAAGGCGACCTTCATCTGCGAGGGCAATTTCACCTCCACGGAGACGTTCACCGCCCTCTACAACATGCAGTGCCAGGTGATAGCCGGGGGCGACGCTACCTTCAACAACAGCTGGTCGTTTCCGCAGATTGTCAGGGATGACACGGCCTTCTTCGTGTGGGCGGGCAACGACGCCAACATCAACATGGGCATGTGGTCGGGGAACTCCATGCAGGTGACGGCCATGAACGACGTCAACGTGAGCAGCGCGAACCTGTTCGACCTCTGCTGGGTCAGATACAGGCCTCCCGACGTGGATATCGCCGGCTTTTCCATCGACATCACCGTCAGGGACTGGAGGGAACTCCCCAGCGAGGGGAGCTGACTGACCCTGCCGGACGGGGAGGTGCAGGGTAAACATTCCCGCAAGCCCTGCCGCTTGAGCCAGGCGATTCCGCCCCCTTTCCTCCCGCCGCCGTCTCTGTTGCTCCGGATATGCCGTGGCGGCGGAGCACCTTCGGGAGATGCTTGCGGGAAAATGAATGCCGGCGCCCACGTTCCTTGCGGACCGCCACGCCCGCCCATATGAGGATGATTTAGCGCGTCTGCACTTTCCTGCGGGACGGGAAGGACCTTGAAGGTCCCGCGCGCCGTTGCGCCCTTCCCCGGTCGGCGGTAACCTTCAATAGAATGCGCCTCGATGCGGCGAGCGTGATGATGACCGGAGGATGTGAGTTGCCATGACCGATAAGGGGAAAGCGGCGGAGTTCGTGGCCAGGAGAAGGAGATACCGTGCGCTGATGGCCTCCGAGGGCCTGGACGGCCTGCTGGTCACGCACCTGCCCGACCTGCGCTACCTGTGCGGCTTCAGCGGCTCGAGCGGGCTGGCGCTGCTCCTGCGGGAGGGGGGTTTCTTCTACACCGATTTCCGCTACCGCGAGCAGGCGAAGCGCGAGGTGGCGGGCCTGAGGAAGGTGGCGTACGCCGCCACGGCCGGGGAAGCGGTGGCGCGGACGCTGGCGCGCCGCGAGGGGATGCGCCTGGGGTTCGACCCCGCGGCGCTCTCCTACGCGGCGGTTTTGGATATGCGCCGCTGCCTGCGGGGCCGGGCCGCCCTCGTGCCCCTGAAAGCCTCCCTGATGCAGCTGAGGGCGGTCAAGAGCCGCCCGGAGCTGGCGGCCATGCGCGTGGGCATAGGCATGGCGGAGAGGGCCTTCAAGCAGGCCCTGGGCGCCCTGCCCGCGAGGGTATCGGAGAGGGAGCTGGCGGCGCACCTGGACGGCGCCGCGCGCGCCCTGGGGGCAGAGGCGCTCGCCTTCGAGACCATAGTCGCCTCGGGGAGCAGGGGGGCGCTGGTGCATGCGAGGCCGGGCGCGGGGAAGCTGGCGGGGGCCACGGTCATCGACTGGGGCGTGGTGAACGAGGGGTACTGCACGGACGCCACGCGCACCATCGCTTTCACCAGGGTGCCTGCCGAGATCAGGAAGGCGCACGCTATAGTCCTAGACGCTCAGGAGCGGGCGCTGGAGACGATCAGGCCGGGAGTAAGGGCGCGGGAGGTCGACCATGCGGCGCGTGAAGTGGTAGAGAGGGCGGGTTACGGCGATGCCTTCGGGCACGGGCTGGGCCACGGGGTGGGCCTGGAGGTGCACGAGAGGCCGCATGTGGGCGCGAGCAGCCGCGACGTCCTGGAGGAGGGCATGGTCTTCACCTGCGAGCCGGGCATCTACCTTCCCGGCGTGGGCGGGGTGCGCGTGGAGGACATGGTCCTGGTCACCGAAAGCGGCGTCGAGGTGCTGACCACCCTGCCGCGCTCCCTCGACCCCTCCGATTATTGACTCCTTCGTCTGCCCACCCCGGTCCGCTCCGTAACCGGCCCGTCTGCTCACACTGATATGCTCCATAGCCCGCCCGTCTACCCACATCGATACTCTCCTTAGCCCGCCCGTTTGCCTGCCCCGGTCCGCTCTGTTCCCCGTAGGGTGGGGTCGGCGTCTTGCTTTTTGCGCCGGAGGCGGGAAAGGTCAATCGTTTCGAGTACATTTCTAAATGAGTCCTAAATGAGTCAACGGGGATCTGACAACAGTCGCCATTGCGCAATCAGCAAATAGCTCGAAAAATGATGGCTGAGGCAGGCTCATGGTCGCCATTGCTTATCGCCCGACCCCGAAAGAGCGATGAATGACAAGGGCTGCATACCTCTGTGGTAGAATTATCTCCGCAGCGTAAGCAAGGAGGGAGCACAAGGCATGATATCCACGGCCGATTTCCGCAATGGCATGACCATCGAGATGGACGGCAACCTTTTCAACATCGTCTATTTCCAGCACGTAAAGCCGGGCAAGGGGGGCGCCTTTGTGCGCACCCGCCTCAAGAACCTCAGGACGGGGGCGGTCACCGAGAAGACCTTCCGCGCCGGGGAGAAGGTGGGGCTGGCCATCCTGGACAAGCGCAGGATGCAGTACCTCTACCGCGAGGGGGCCGACTTCCTCTTCATGGACCTCGACACCTATGAGCAGATGCCCATGGCGGAGGGCGAGGTGGGGGAGACGGCCAAGTACCTGGTGGACGGGGTGGCGGTGGACGTCTCCCTCCACGAGGGGAAGCCGGTGGGGGTGGAGGCCCCCCTTTTCGTGGAGATGGAGGTGGCGGAGACGGCCCCGGGGGTGAAGGGGGACACCGCGAGCGGCGGGAGCAAGCCGGCCACCCTGGAGAGCGGGCTGGTGGTGAGCGTCCCCTTCTTCATCGAGGCGGGAAACAGGATAAAGATAGATACGCGCAGCGACGAATACGTGGAAAGGGTGGACTGAGCCTTGCAGGACTTCAAGCTGCGGCCGGGCATGCTCGAGCTGGTGGCCGGCATGGCCGTCTCCGGCGTGGAGGGGGTGTGGGGGAGCGGCGCGAGGCCGGAGCACCCCGACGACGCCAGAAAAAAGAGGAACCTGGCCAAGGGCGTCAAGGCGGAGGCGGAGGGAGCGAGGGCGGTCATCGAGGTGGACGTGGTCATGGAGTACGGCCGCGACTTCATCGCCCTGGCCCGCGAGACGCAGGGAGCGGTGGCGCGGGCGGTCGAGACCATGACCGGATGGGACGTGGCCGCCGTCGACGTGAACGTGGTGGGGGTGAGCGCCCTCTAGGTGAAAGAGCCCACGCCCCTGAGCCGGCGCACGCTGGCCCGCATGCTGGCCTGTGACGTCCTTTACATGATGGACCTCACCGGGGACGGCGCGGAGCGCTCCGTGGCCGAGATCGAGCGCATGCTGCGCGTGGGCATGGGCGACGAGCGGTCGCCACGGCGGGACACGCCCGACCTCCCCCTGGAGCACGTGCGCCGCCTGCTGGGCAGCGGCACCAGGATCGAGGAGCTGGTCTCCACGGCGGCTCAGAACCCGGAGTATCCGGACGCGCTGCCGGACTTCTCGCGCGAGCTGCTCGACCTCTACCTGGAGCGGCGCGAGGAGATAGACGGCCTCGTCGCCGCCTACGCGGACCGCTGGTCGCTGGAGCGCATGCCCGTCATCGACCGCAACCTCCTCCGCCTGGGATTCTCCGAGCTCCTCTACCGCGCCGACATCCCCGCCAACGTGACCATCAACGAATACCTGGAGCTGGCCAAGGCCTTCTCCACCGAGGACTCGGGCAAGTTCATCAACGGCGTGCTGGGAAGGCTGGCCAAGGAGCGGGGCATCTCCAGCCCGCCGGGGGGCGGAAAAAGGGAGTAAGGCGGGCCCGGCCCCCGTGCCCCTGGACGCCGCCCGCGGTCGGCCCCTCTCCGCCCCCCGCCCGCGCGCCGCGCGCGGGAAAGGTGAAGCGGCACGCTTGCTTCCCGCCGGCCCCGCGCCCGCCTGTTGCGCGCCCCCGGCGCGGGTGCTATCCTTTGGTTGACCTTTAATTCAGTCCCGCGAGGCTGGCAAGGAGAAGTACGCAGACCGAACCGCAGCCTCCCTGCGCCGCCCGCGGGGAGGTTTTCGTTATCGGGGGTCAGGGTGGCGTTTAAGGAACGGGTGCAGATCATGGAGGAGGCGGACATCAGGCGCGCCGTGCAGCGCATCTCCCACGAGATAGTGGAGCGCAACAAGGGCGCCGGCGACGTGGTGGTCGTGGGCATACGCACCCGCGGCGTGCCCCTCTCGCTGCGCCTGGCCGAGGCCATCTCGCGCATCGAGGGCATAGAGGTCCCCGTGGGCAGGCTGGACATAACCCTCTACCGCGACGATTTGCACACCTTGAGCCGCCCCGAGGTGAGGGAGACCCACCTGCCCGGCGACATCGAGGGAAAGAACCTGGTCATCGTGGACGACGTCCTCTACACCGGCAGGAGCGTGCGGGCCGCCCTGGATGCCATCATCGATTTCGGCAGGCCCGCCACCATACAGCTGGCGGTGCTGGTGGACAGGGGGCATCGCGAGCTGCCCATCCGCGCCGATTACGTGGGGAAGAACGTGCCCACCTCCGCGAAAGAGAGGGTGAGGGTGGCCCTCGAGGAGGTGGACGGGGAGGACGGCGTGTTTATCGACGGCGAGGAATGATCCCGCCCGCGGGCGGGAATTTTTTTGGCCCGGAACAGGCGGGCGCACCGGCCCTGCGGCGGCAGCCGCCGGCGGCTGCCGCGCGGGGCCCGGGATGATGCAGGCGGGAAAGGAGGTCCGGCTTGGGCGAGAGCAGACATCTCCTGGACGTGGACGATCTGGACCGCGAGGACGTGGAAAAGGTGTTGACCACCGCCCGCTCCTTCGCGGAGGTGCTGAGGCGCCCCATCAAGAAGGTGCCGGCCCTGCGGGGCAAGACGGTGGTCAACCTCTTCTACGAGCCCTCGACGCGCACGCGCATATCCTTCGAGGTCGCGGCGAAAAGGCTCAGCGCCGACGTCATGAACTTCACCGCCGCGGCCTCGAGCGTGGAAAAAGGGGAGAGCCTGAAGGACACCGCCCTCACCCTGGAGGCCATGGGCGTGGACGCGGTGGTGGTCAGGCATCCCGTGGCGGGGGCGCCGTGGCTGCTGCGGCAGTGGCTGCAGGCCTCCATACTCAACGCCGGCGACGGCATGCACGCCCATCCCACCCAGGCCCTGCTGGACCTCTTCACCCTCAGGGAGAGGCTGGGTGGCCTGGAGGGCAGGACCATCGCCTACGTGGGCGACATCCTCCATTCCCGCGTGGCCCGCTCCGGGATGAAGGCCTGCCGGGACATGGGCATGGAGGTTATCGCCGTGGCTCCGCCCACCCTGCTCCCCCCCGCGGACCTGGGGGGCGTGGAGGTGAGCTTCGACCTGGACGCGGTGGTGCCGCGCTGCGACGCCCTGTACATGCTGCGCGTGCAGGGGGAGAGGCAGGCGGAGGGGAGGTTCCCCTCCCTGGAGGAATACGCGCGGCTCTATCAGCTCGATGCGCGGCGCCTGGGCAGGGCGAAGCCGCAGGTGGTGGTGATGCACCCCGGCCCCATGAACCGGGGGGTGGAGATAGCGGCCGAGGTCGCCGACGCCCCGCATGCGGCGGTGACCGCCCAGGTCGCGGCGGGGGTGGCGGTGCGCATGGCCGTCCTCTTCCTGCTCCTGGGGGGCGCGGAGGGGGGTGAAAGGGTTGCCTGAGCTGCTCATCCGGGGGGCGAGGGTGATGGACCCCTTCACCGGCAGGGACGAGGAGGCCGACGTGGTGGTGTCCCGGGGGCGCATCGCCGCGGTAGCGGCCGCCCTGGAGGAGAAGGGCCGCGAGGTCCTGGAGGCGGGGGGCCTGGTGCTGGCGCCGGGTTTTCTCGATTTGCACGTCCACCTGCGCGAGCCGGGGGAGGAGGAGGCGGAGACCTTGCACACGGGGCTCACGGCGGCACTGCGCGGGGGGTTCACCGCGGTCTGCTGCATGCCCAACACCCGGCCGCCCCTGGACAATGCCGCACTGGTGGAGGGGGTCGCGGCCAAGGCCAGGAAACTGGGGCTGGCGGACCTCTTTCCCGTGGGATGCATATCGCGCGCGAGGGAGGGGCGCGAGCTGGCGGAGATGGCGCTCATGCACCTCAGCGAGGCGCGCGTGCGCGCCTTCTCCGACGACGGCAGCGGGGTGCAGGACGCCGCCCTCATGCGCCGGGCCATGGAGTATGCCTCGGCCTTCGGCGGGGTCATCGTCTCTCACGCCGAGGATGCCTCCCTGGCGCGCGGGGGACAGGTGAACGAGGGGGAGATATCGTCGGCCATGGGGCTGAGGGGGATGCCCGCCCTGGCCGAGGAGGTGATGGTGGCGCGCGACCTGCTGCTGGCCGAGCACACGGGATGCCGCCTGCACCTGGCTCATGTGAGCACGGCCCGCTGCGTGCGCATGCTCAGGGAGGCCCGCGAGCGCGGGGTGGCGGTCACCGCGGAGGTGACGCCGCATCACCTGCTCCTGAGCGAGGAGGACGTCGAGGGCTACGATACCGTTTACAAGGTCAACCCCCCCTTGCGCACCCCCCACGACGTGCGCGCCCTGCGCGAGGCGGCCGCGGATGGGAGCATAGACGCCGTGGCCACCGACCACGCCCCCCATACCCCCGAGGACAAGGAGCGCGAGTTCGACTACGCGCCCTTCGGCATGGTGGGGCTGGAGAGCGCCTTTCCCGTGCTCTACGGCGCCCTGGTGGCGCAGGGGGGCATGGGGCTGATGCGGCTTCTCGAGCTGCTCACCTCCGGGCCCGCGGGGGTGCTGGGCCTGGGCCCGCCCGAATACGGGGCGGGCATAAGGGAGGGGGCGCGCGCCGACCTCGTGCTCCTCGACCTGGAGAGCGAATGGATTCTGGACGCGCATGCCTTCGCCTCCAAAGCCCGCAACTGCCCCTTCCACGGCACAAGGGTCAGGGGCAGGGTGTGTTGCACCATGAAGAACGGCAAGGTCGCCTACCGCGCCGCCGCGCCGGGAGGAGGATGAGATGCGCCGCCGCGAAGGGATAGCGGGCACGCCGTGCCTTCCCCGGCATCTCCTCTCCCCGGCGGGAGGGGGATGACATGGGCGCAGGTGGAGGCACGGCGCTGGTGATAGGCCCCGGGCCGGTTACGCTTTCTCAAGGCCCCTCCTTTCAGTATCTCGCCGCGCGGGGGTGCGCGCTCTTGCGCAGGCGGGGCCTGCGCGTCCTCGCCCTCGAGGACAACCCCGCCACCCTCATGGACGCGGCGGGAGACGAGGGCGCCCTCTTTATCGAGCCTCCGGCGGTGGAGGTGGTGAGGCGCATAGCCGAGCGCTACGGGGTGGATTCCGCCTGGCACGGGTGGGGCGGGTGCCGGGGGCGGCGCCTGTACATGAGCATGGCCGGGGACGGGTGGTACGAGGCGGCAGGCATCCGCACCCCCGACCTCGACGACCGCACGCTGTGGTTGTGCGGCGACCGCTCCCTGCTGCGCGAGGCGCTGGAGGCGGGGGGGATGGCCAATCCGCCCTTTCAGGCGGTGGGCAGCCTGCGCGACGGACAGGCGGCGGCGGAGAGGCTGGGTTTCCCCCTGGTGGTCAGGCCTCACTTCTCCTGCGGGGGAGCGGGCGCGGGCCTCGCCTATAACCTCGAGGACTATCCCGTCCTGCTGGAGGAGGCGATGCGGGAGAGCCCCACCGGGGAAGTGCTGGTGGAGAAGGCCCTGGGGGGGTGGCGCAAATACGTCGCCGTGGTCTTGCGCGACGCGGGCGGCGCCTCTTGCGTGCCCGGCGTCTTCGAGCAGCAGGACCCGTTGCCGCTGCATGACGAGGACGCCGTGCTCACCTACCCCCCTTGGCGCTGCGGCCGGGACGGCGAATACGCGCTGCAGGAGACGGCCCGGCAGGTGGCGCGGCTGCTCGACCTGCGCGGGCTGGTGGAGGTGAAGCTGGCCGCGCCGCCGGCGTGGGAATCCGTCTTCGTCCTCGACGTGAACCCCGGGCCGTGGCGCGTGACCGCCCTGCTGGAGGCGGCGCGGGGAACGGACCTTCTCGCGGCACACGTGGACCTCCTCAGCGGCGCGCAGCTCGCGCCGGAACTCCTCGAGTTGGGGAGGGGGCGCCCGGCGGCGACGCTGGTGGCCGTGCCCAGGCGCTCCTTCGAGCAGGAGCGCGAGGGGGAGGGACCCATCTCCCTCGCCTGTACGAGCACGGGGCGGGGCTTTTTCGTGGCCGCAAGCCCGGCCCGGGCCGCCGCACGCGCGGCGGCATCACTGCGCGGCATGGCGCGGGGGAACGGGCAGGCGCTGCGGGTACTGGAGGAGATGGCGCTGGGCCTGAGGGCGGGCGGCGGGGACAGGGGGGCGGCGCCGCCCCCCGCCGGGGGCCGGGCCCCCCATCGCCTCGCTCATCCCCGCGGGGAGGATGGCGAGGGCGGGGTGCTGCTGCTGGGCGCGGACAACGCGGGGCCCTCGGGCGGCTATGAGGCCAATGTGAATTGCCTGCAGGCGGTGAGGGCGTGCAGGCGGGAGGGCAGGCGGGTAGCCCTTTACACCCCCGACCCCGGCTTCGCCCTCCTCGCCGCGCGGGATGCGGACGCGGTTTGGGTGGGCATGCTGCGCGGCGAGGAGGCGGCAGCCGCGGCGGAGGCCTCTCGGACGGGCAGTGTCGTAGCCCATTACGGGGGGCGCGCCGCGGCCGAGGTGGCGATGCAGCTGGCCGACGGAGGGCTGGAGGTGTGGGCCCTGTCCTCCCTGCGCGAGGGGCACAGGATGGAGGCGGCGCTGCGGCGCCTGCGCGAGGCCGGGCTGCAGGTGGTCGATTTCGTCCTGGGAGGCGGCGCGGAGGGCGCGGAGGAGATCGCCCGCAGGAACGGTTATCCGGTGATGGCGATGGCGGATGAGCCGGGCGCGGCGCCGATGCGCAAGCTGGTGTACGGCGCGGAGGATGCGCGCGCCTTCGCGCACTCGCGCGGGAGCGGGGAGGTGCTGTGGAGGGCGATACGCGAGGAGGCTCAGGAGATACAGGCGGAGGCGGTGGCGGGCGGCGAGGAGAGCGCGGTGCTGCTCTGGGAGCAGGTGGACGCGCCGGGGATAAACTCCAGCGACGGGCTCGCGGTGTATCCCCCGCGTTACCTGACCAAGGAGCAGTCGCAGAGGGCCCGCGAGCTCGCCGGGCGGGCCCTGCAGGCGCTGGGCTGGGGGGGCAATCTTTCCCTGCGCATGCACATCACGGGCGGCGAATTATACCTCTGGAGCATCTCCGTGGGCGCCTCGGCCAATTTGCCTTTCCTCGCCCGCGCCTCCTCCCTGCAGCTGGCCGCGATGGGCATGGCCTCGCTGTGCGGGGGAAGTTTCGCGGCGGGAGAGGGCCGCGCGCCGCTGAGCGCGGTGAGGGTGCCCACCCTGCCCTACGGGCTCATCGCCGCCTCCGACATACTGGCCTCGCCGCAGCGGCGCTCCACCGGGGCGGTGATGGGCATCGCCGCCGACCCCGGGGTGGCCGTGGCCAAGGCCTTGTGGAGCCAGGGCCTCCGCCCTCAACCCGGCGGTAAGGCCTTCCTCAGCGTCGCCAACCGCGAGAAGAGGCGTGCGCCCATGCTGGCGCGGGAGCTCCTGGAGGCGGGGTACCTGCTCATGGCCACGCGGGGCACGGCACACGCGCTGGAGGCCGCGGGGATAAGGGTGGAGACGGTCAACAAGCTGCGCGAAGGCCGCCCCAATATCCTGGACCTCATACGCAACGGGCAGATAGGCCTCATCGTCAACGTGCCGCGGGGGAAACACCCCCATTCCGACGGTTTCTACATCCGTGCGGCATCGGCCCGCCACGGCATACCCTGCGTCACCAACATGGAGGTGGCCCTGGCGCTGGCCCGGGGGATGCGCCGCGCCGACCCGCGGGCGTGGGAGGTATCACCGCTGGGTGCGCGGGGGCCGCGCCCAGAGGGCGGCGGGGACTGACATGGCTGCGCCGGAGCGCTTCGCGGCCAGGGTGGCCTCGCGGGCCAGGTTCGGCGACCTGGTGGAGCTGCGCCTGGACCTTGGCGGGGAGATGGACGCGGCGCCGGGCCAGTTCGCCCACGTGCTCTGCGATGCGCCGGGAAGCGTGCTGCGGCGCCCCTACAGCCTGGCGGGCGCGGAGGGCGGGACCATCACCATCCTGGTGAGGGAGGTGGGGGCGGGCTCCGCCTGGCTGTGCGCGCGAAAGGCAGGGGAGCCCCTTGATCTCATGGCCCCCCTGGGGCGCGGCTTCGTCCTCGAGCGGGCCCCCGCGCACCTGCTGCTGGCGGGGGGCACCGGCATCGCCCCCATGAGGTTTCTCGCCTCCCGCCTCGCCGAGCGGGGGGAGGAGGTGAGGCTTCTCTGGGGGGTGGAGAGCATGGAGGGATTCGGGGAGCTGGCGGCGCGGCTCGCGGGGGGCTGCGAGCTGAGCATCGCGAGCATGGACGGGAGCGCGGGAGAGGCCTGCAGCGTGGTGGAGCTGCTCGGGCGCACGGGCAGGAGGGCCGGGGAGGCCCTTTACGCCTGCGGCCCGAGAGGGATGCTCGCCGCCCTTGGCGAATGCATGGGCGGGGATGAACTCGGCGCGGCGCAGGTGTGCATGGAGGAGCGCATGGCCTGCGGCATAGGGGCGTGCCGCGGGTGCGCGGTAGCGGCGGCCTCCCCGCCGGGGAGCTATCTCGCGGTGTGCAGGGACGGCCCGGTCTTCCGGGGAAGGGAGCTGGATTGGTCGAGGATAAGCGGCTAGACCTGGAGGTCGAACTCTCCGGCATACGCCTGAAGAACCCGCTGCTGGTATGCTCCGGCACCTGCGGGAACGGGCGCGAGTACGCCGCCTGGCTGGACCTGGAGAAGCTGGGGGGCTTCATCACCAAGTCGGTGACGCTGGAGCCCCGGGCCGGGAATCCCCCTCCGCGGCTGTGGGAGACGCCGTGCGGGATGCTCAACGCCATCGGGCTGGAGAACCCCGGCCTGCGGGCCTTCCTGGAGGACGACCTGCCCTGGCTCTCCCGGCTCGACCTCGCGGTGTGGGTGAACGTGGCCGGGTTCAGCCGCGCGGAATACCGCACCGTCGCCGGGGAGGTGGCGCGCAGCGGACTGGCGGACGCCATCGAACTCAATATCTCCTGCCCCAACGTCAAGGAGGGGGGCATACATTTCTCCTCCGACCCCCGCGAGGCCGCCGCGCTGGTGGCGGAGGTGAGGGAGGCGGTGGGGATACCCCTTTACGTCAAGCTCACCCCGCGCTGCACGGACCTGGTGGGCATGGCGCGGGCCGTGGCCGCCGCCGGCGCCGACGGCCTCAGCCTGGTGAACACCTTCCCCGCCATGGCCGTGGACGTGGAGACGGCCGCGCCGCGCCTGGGCAACGTCAGCGGCGGGCTCTCCGGGCCGGCCATGCACCCCATAGCGGTGCTCGCGGTGTGGGAGGTGGCGCACGCGCTCGACCTTCCCCTGATAGGGATGGGGGGGGTCTGGTCCTGGCGGGACGCGGTGGAGATGATGATGGCCGGGGCCGATGCGGTGGCCGTGGGCACCCTGAACTTCTCAGACCCGGCGGCGACCCTGGGCATAATCGAGGGCATGGCCGCCTTCATGCGGCGCAAGGGCATAGCCTCGGCAGCGTCGCTGGTGGATGCGGCGCACCGCGGGGGGGCTTGAGATGGAGCGGCCCCGCGACCCCTTCATCGTGGCCCTGGACCTGGACGAGCGCGGCAGGCTCATGGCCGTGGCCGAGGTCGGATGGACGGGCGGAGCTGTACGGGCTACGCTGAAGCTGGCCCGGCTGGCGGGGGAGTGCGGCCTGCATGGGGTGGTGGCCTCCGCGCGGGAAGCCCGGGCATACGCGGCGCGGGCGCGCCGCGCCAGGACCAGGCGAGGACGGCCTCGCCCCGCTTGGCACTCGCCGCGGGAGCCGATTACCTCGTGGTGGGGAGGCCGGTGACGGGGTCGAGCGACCCCGCGGGAGCGCTGGGGGAGCTGCGAGCCGCGGCGGGGGGCTGAGGGGCGGGGAGAACGCGCCGCATGCGGGCGGCGGGCCTAAGGCGGGGCCGCGCGGGCGGAGCAGAGGGGAGGAAGAGAGATGAACCGCTGGGAGGTGCTGGAGATACTGGAGAGGGAGGAGGCGGTGCGCAAGGGACACTTCCGGCTCGCCTCCGGGCTGCACAGCGACACCTACGTGCAATGCGCCATGGTGTTGCAACACCCCCACCTGGCCGAGAGCCTGGCGGGGGAGATCGCCGCGGGGTTCAAGGGCGAGGAGGTCGACCTGGTGCTCAGCCCGGCGCTGGGGGGGGTAATCATAGGCTATATGGTGGCCATGGCCCTGAGCAGGCGCATGCTCTTCGCGGAGAGGGTGGAGGGACAGATGGCCCTGCGCCGCGGCCAGCGCATTGAGAAAGGCGAGAAGGTCCTCATCGTGGAGGACGTGATGACCACCGGGGGGTCGGTGCGGGAGCTCGCGCAGCTGGTCACCGCGTTGGGAGCGGAGATGGCGGGTGTGGGGGCGCTCATCAGCCGCGGCGAGGGCGCGGCCATGGATGTGCGCCGGCACGCACTGGTGCGGTTGGAGGCGGCGGCATGGGAGGAGGAGGCCTGCCCGCTGTGCAGGAAGGGGATGAGGCTGGAGATTCCCGGGAGCGGGGGAGCGGCCTGACGGGAGCCGGGGCATCGCCGGGGGAGACGGCTGGAGGCTGCTTGTATGCAGGTAGATGTAGGTTTATACTAGGTGAATCGTTGCCGAGAAAGGACTCTGATTCGAGGAGGGTTAATAATGGCTAAACAACAGCTTCCACAATTGACGCCCGAACAGCGCAAGGCGGCGCTGGAGAAGGCGGCGAAGGTCAGAAAAGAGAGGGCGGAGATCAAGAAGAAGCTGAAGGCGGGCCAGATCAAGGTCAGCGACGTCTTGAAGAAGGCGGACGATGAGATATACGGGAAGATGACGGTTAAATCGGTGATCGAATCGGTCCCCGGGGTGGGCAAGCTGCGCGCGGCGAAGCACATGGAGGAGATCGGCATCAGTACCTCCAGGCGCGTGAGGGGCCTCGGGCCCAAGCAGGTCGCCGCCCTCAAGGACAAATTCGCCTGAGGCCCGGCTGCCCCAGCCGGATGCGGTCGGCGCGCCGGCGCATCGGGCCGGGCCTGCAGGAGAGATAATGCCCCAGGGACGCCTGTTCGTCGTGGCCGGCCCGTCCGGCGCGGGGAAAGGTACGCTCATCGCGGAGCTGCTGCGGCGCTATGCGACGGCGTGGCTGTCGGTATCCGTGACGACCCGGAAACCCAGGCGGGACGAGGTGCAGGGCGCGCAGTACCGCTTCATGGGCGAGGGCGAGTTCCGCCGCATGGCCGCGCACGGCGATTTTCTGGAGTGGGCCGAGGTGCATGGCAACCTCTACGGCACGCCCGAGGCGGAGGTGAGGAGGAAGCTGGTCGCCGGGCGTGACGTCATCCTGGAGATAGATGTGCAGGGCGCCAGGCAGGTGAGGCGGAAAATGCCGGACGCGGTCACGGTGTTCGTGCTCCCCCCCTCCGTGGAGGAGCTGGAGAAGAGGCTGCGCGGGCGGGGAAGTGAGGACGAGGCGGAGCTGGCGAGGCGCTTGCGCAATGCCGTGGAGGAGAGCCGGGAGCAGGGGGACTACCGCTACGTGGTCCTCAACGACGTGCTGCATCGCGCCGTCGAGGAGTTCTGTGCTATATATGAGAAGGAAAGCCTGCTGCAGGGAGGAAGCTGAAGGCAAGAGGAGGTTACGGGCACGTGTTGATGAAGACGAGAATAGACGATCTCCTGCTCTGGATCGACAACTCCAGGTTCGGCCTGACCATAACCGCCGCCAAGCGTGCGAGACAGATAAACAACTACTTCCGCCACTTGGGGGAAGGGCTGGGCCAGGAGGCGGGGCCGCAGGTCAGGTCGGCCTCCAACAAGTCGCTGACCCTTGCCCTGGAGGAGATCGCCGCGGATAAACTCGAGTTCGAACACCCCGAAGACGGCGCGAAGTGAGGATGACGGAGTACCTGTTTCCTGCCAATGAACAGCATTTTACTGGGCGTTACGGGGGGGATAGCCGCCTATAAGGCGGTGGAGGTGGCGCGCCGCCTGAAGCTCCTCGGCTTCGAGGTCAAGGCGGCGATGACCGAGCACGCCACCCGCCTGGTGGGCCCGGAAACCTTCCGGGCCATTACCTGCAACCCCGTGGCGGTATCGCTTTTTGCCGGCGGCGGCGAGCCCATGCGGCATATCGCCCTGGCCAGGGAGGCGGACCTGGTCATCGTGGCCCCGGCGACCGCCAACATCATCGCCAAGATGGCGCACGGCCTCGCGGACGACCTCCTCTCCACCACCCTGCTGGCCACGCGCTCCCCCCTGCTGGTGGCGCCGGCGATGAACCTGGAGATGTGCCGCCACCCCGCCGTGCGCGCCAACCTGGAGACGCTCGAGAAGAGGGGGGTTCGCATCGTGGGCCCCGAGAGCGGCTCGCTGGCCTGCGGAGAGGAGGGCGAGGGCAGGATGTCCGAGCCCGAGAGCATCGTGAATGCCGCCGTGGAGATGCTGGGGCTCGCGGGGAGCCTGCGCGGGAGGCGCGTGCTGGTGACGGCGGGCGGGACCCGGGAGCCCATAGACCCCGTGCGCTATATCGGCAACCGCTCCAGCGGGAGGATGGGCTATGCGCTGGCGGTGGCGGCGAGGCGCATGGGGGCGGAGGTCACCCTGGTGAGCGGGCCCAGCGCGCTGCAGGGACCCCCGGGCGTGGAGGTGGTGCGGGTGGAGACGGCGCGGGAGATGGGGGAGGAGATGAAGGCCAGGGCGCCCGCATGCAACGTGGTCATCAGCGCCGCCGCGGTAGCCGACTTCACCCCCGCGGCGCGCAGCGTGGAGAAGATCAAGAGGGCGGGCCGGGACGGCCTGACCATCGAGCTCAAGCCGACGGAGGACATCCTCAAGCGCCTGGCCGAGGTGAGGAAGCCGGGGCAGGTGCTGGTGGGTTTCGCCGCCGAGACGGGAGAGCTGAAGCGGCGCGCGCGGGAGAAGATGCGTGACAAGGGCATAGACCTCATCGTGGCCAACGATGTCTCCCTGCCGGGCTCGGGCTTCGACTCCGACGACAACAAGGCGACGCTGCTCTTCGCCCACGGCGCGGAACGCGAGCTTGACCTCATGCCCAAGACGGAACTGGCGGCGTGCATACTGCAGGCGGTGCTCGAGCTGCTGGAATGAGCGCTGGCACGGCGCTGCCTCAAGCCCGGGTGAAGCGTGGACGATAGAATAGTGACATGCCCGCCGGGCGGGCACGGGGCGGCGAAGCCGCGGGAATATGCGCAGGGCTTTGGAGGAGGCGAATTGGCCAGGAGCGAGAAATCGGGCATCGTGCTCAACGTCTCCACCTATCCGCTCCCGACCCTCATGCCCAAGAGGTCGAACCGCAAGTCCAAGACCCTCACCTTCGACATCAATTTCGACCTCGTCGAGGACGACGGCGGGAGCACGCGGGTGTGGTTCTACCGCGGTTTCCGCTTTCCCCCGCCCCTGAACGACGGGGACCGCATCACCGTCATCGGCAAGTACGGGCGCCTGTCCAGGGACGTCTTCTACGCCGCCAAGATAATAGACCCCGGGAGGGAGAGAGTATATACTGGTTTCCGTAATCGGAGGCTGAAACCGGAGGAGGACGAGAAGGCGGGCGGGGCCTCCGGCGCGCCGCGCGGCTGACGCACACGGGTCGGAGTGGCGGAATCGGTAGACGCGCTAGGTTGAGGGCCTAGTGAGGTTTTTCCTCATGGGGGTTCAAGTCCCCCCTCCGACACCAGGAAATAACCCCGGCGGAGACGCCGGGGTTTCTCTATCGGGGCCATGGCCGCGCGGGGAGGAGGGGATATGCACACAGGCTGGTTTCCGCGCGTGAGGCTGGACACGCACAAGCCTCCGCCGCGGGGGTCGAATTCCTATCGTCCCATCCCGGAGACGGTGGAATTTACCCGCACAGGCACCGCGGGCACGGGCCTGCGCTCGCTGGCGATGGGCAGGGTGCTCATAGCGCTGCACGGGGAGAGCGGGGAGTTCGTGAGCCTGCAGAGCTACGTGAAGACGGGCAGGTGGAAGCGGGATGAGGGAGGGCCGCGGGAGCCGGATGCGCAGGGGGTGATGTGCATTGAACTCCCCCCCGGCAGCGAAAACCCGCTCTTCGTGCGCGCGGAACCGCGCTTTCTCTGGCACGAGGGGAGCTCTTCCCTGCGCATCTCATTCGGCGAAGGTACGGTTCTCATCTTTCGCGTCGCCGATTGCGTCGACGCCGGGGTGGACCGCGGCGGGCACCTCACGGACATCCGCCTGCTGGACCTGGACCTTGAGGTACGCTGAGGGCCCGGGAGGGGTCAGCGGCGCTGCGAACCGGCACGCGACCTACCGGCCGGATGGAAAATATCATATACTGTTGCCATGAGTGATCACGAGGACAGGTCTCCGTTGCTGCTCAAGGTGGCCCTGCGCCAGACGCTGCGCCGCCTGCACGAGGAGTCGGACTTCCTTTCCCAGTACGAGGCCCTGGCGGGCAACCTGGGCTGGGAGAAGGTGTCCGAGGCCCTTGCGGCGGCCAGGAGCGGGGTCTCACAGGCGGCGGAGAGGACCGCCGACGCGGCCGAGGCCGCGGCGGTGCTGCAGGCGGAGTCGGCCCATGCCCACGCCCACCTGCACTCGCATTCGCATTCCCATCCGCATCAGCACGTGCACGAACACTCTCACTCGCACCCCCACCAGCACGAGCACGACGCGGAGTGAGGGGCGCGGGAGCCGGGGGCGATGCCGCCGCCCCGCCGCTCAACCGGCCGAGGATCCGCCGCCCCCAAAGCCTCCACCCGATGACCCTCCCCCGAACCCGCCTCCCCCGGATCCGGAAGAGCGGGGCGAGGAGGTGAGCGTACGGTTCATGCGCCCGGTCATATCGCTCAGGGACGAGGCGAGATAAACGGCGCCGAAGGAGGTTCCGCCGCCAGAATACCATTGCGGGGGCGTGGTGTAGATGTCCCGGAAATTCCGCGCCCACTTGTCCGTGACGCCCAGCACCATGGCGAAGGGCAGGTTGGCCTGGAAGTTCTCCGGGGTCATGAAATCCATCTCCTGTCTCTCCGCCGTCGCCATGTACTCCCGGAATCCCATAGCCTCCCCGTAGGCGCGGGAGCCCTCGGCGCTGCGGCTGGGCATGGCCCGGCCGACCAGGGCGACGATGGCGCCCACGGGGATGAAGGTGAGCAGGGGGAGGGCGAACCAGCCCAGGTCGAACCATGCGGGCAGGGCGAAGAGGGCCGCCAGGGGCAGCGCGGCGGCGAGGATGCCCGCGGTGAGATAGCGAGCGCGTACCTCGACGGGGTCCCGCTTGAAGAGGCCCCTCTTCCCCGCTTCCTTTCTCACCCCGTCCTTGAGGATGGCGTCGATGTGGACGTAGAAGCTGTTCTCGAGGTCCTTTTCGCCCACGCGGTCACCGGAGGCGAAGAGGCCGTCCATGATCTTCCGCTCATAGGGGAGCAGCGCGGAGAGATCTCCCGTGCCGCGCTGGAAGGCGAATTTCTTTACCCGTATGAGCTTGCGGCTTTCCTCCTCGATGATGGTCAGATAGCCGCGGCGGGCAAGGTCGACGATGGTGGCGGAGATGTCCTGCACGCGGGGCTTCTGGTTGACGAGCATCCCCACCAGGGCCGGGGTCAGCCCCTCGGGGGGCTCGTAGCGCACCATGGCGGATGCGCCCCCGCCCGCGTCGCGGCCCTTTTTCCACCACAGCAGGACCATCCCCGCCAGGGCGGCGGCGAGGAGCAGGGCGGAGGCGGAGGCGAGGACCAACCCGCAAGCCCTGCCGTACTGCCAGGGCACAGCCACCGCTCCCTTGGGCATGGCGACGTCGATGGTGAAGGTGGTATGGGGGGGGATGTCGCTCGCGCTCCACCATAAAGACCCGTTGCTCACGCCGGAATCGTAGGCGGAGGGCGGGTTCGAGATGTCGACGTATTGGGCTGCGCGCACGGTTTCCGCCTCCGCCCCGGGGGGCAGGTGGAGGGAGATGGCGGCCGCGTGGATGGGCACGTCCCTGTCGTCCGAAACGGCGTTCCAGTACAGGCGGTCGTATTCCGGTGCGAAGATCGTGGCTCCGGTCATGCGGTAGGAGATCACCCAGCCTCTCTGCTCGTCCCGGGCCTCGAATTCTATGTGCACCGTTACGCCGCCATCGTGGCCCTTCACGCTCCACAGGTTGCGGTCATAAGGGTTTCCATCCAGGTCGAACACGGCGACGTCGCGGATGCGCACGCGCCCGTAGGTGCGGCCGTCAAAGCCGCTGGCGGCAAGCGTGCTGAGGTCGCGGTCGAGGAAGGAGAAAGCGCCGCGGAAATTGACCACCTGCGTCTCGCGCACGGTGAAGGAGGAGTCGGCATGCAAGGTGATGTCGGTGTCGAAGCGTTCGAACTCCCAGCTCTTCCCGCCGGGCACCGGCTGCGCGAGCATCCCCTCGTCCATGAGCGCCGGGGGCCAGTAGCAGTCGATGGAATAGGAGGAGTCCGCATCCAGGAAGGCGGCCTCTATCACCGCGGTGTCGCTGCCCACGAAGCGGCTGGTTATCTGGCCCGAATAGTGGCTCGGCAGGGCGGTCAGGCTGATGGTTGAGGGGTCGGCGCCGGGAGGGAAGCGCAGGCTCACGGAGGTCTCCTTGATCCCGGAGCCGCGGCTCTCGGGCACCGCCGCCCATTCCCGCAGCCCGATGAGGTCCCCGCTGTTCGTGAAGGCCCTGTCCAGGAGGTATTCGTAGGTGAAGGTCGCCGCCGCGGCGCCCGCGCCGTCGCACCACAGGGTATGGCCGCCCTCTCTCCCTTCGTATCCCCAGGCGCCCTCGGGCAGGGGTTCCCCATCTCCTCCCAGCACCCTGGCCTCGATGAGCTCTCCGTAGGAGGAGGGCACGAACAGGCCGACCTTGACGGAGGTGCCGGCAAAGGCGTAGGAGACCTTGTTGCGGGCCAGCAGCGTGCCGTCCGCGTTGATGGTCAGTTCGGTATGAAAGGAGTCGTAGGAGTATTCGCCTTGAGCCTGCGCGGGGCGGGCGCGAAGAGGGAGCAAGAGCAGGGCAAGGGCGAGGAGGGCCAGGACCAC
Source organism: uncultured Actinomycetota bacterium (assembly GCA_964510515.1). Lineage (GTDB taxonomy): Bacteria > Actinomycetota > Geothermincolia > Geothermincolales > RBG-13-55-18 > SURF-21. Next base: position 183,148 of record CAZEAU010000001.1, read on the forward strand.
GAAGGCGAGCAAATGCCCTCTATCCGTGCTGCCGCGCCTCTTTGTCGGCATGGCGTTCACCCCGATTCACCGCGGAGGGACGAGATAGCTGTTTCGGCTGGAAACCAGGTTATCATAAACCGGGCGGGCCTGCAGCGGCAAGGCTGCGGGGGGGAGGGGAGCTCGCCGCGCGCTCCCCTCCGGATGCGGCGGCGAGCGAGGCCTGTTCGCCGCGGCGGGCAGCGGGGGCCGGGCGAAGGAAGCGCATGCGCCGTGCGCGTCCCTGTCGCCTGCAGGCCGGCGCGGTATATACTGTTGCGATGAAAGGGAAGACTCCCTGTCCGCGGCGGGGAGGGGGCGCGGCTTGGCGCCGGATGGGGTTCCGGGCTGCCCGGTGCGGCCTCGGCTCATGGCGGGTTCGTGTGCCGCGCGGGCTGCATTAAAAGGAGGTAGATGCGGTTGTACGAAGAGCAATTCTCCCTGCAGGGAAAGGTGGCCATCGTCACCGGAGGGAGCCGGGGCATAGGACAGGCCATCGCCGAGGGCTACGCCGATATGGGGGCCAAGGTAGTGCTCGCGAGCAGAAAGGCGGAAGCCCTGGAGGAAGTGCGCAAGGGGATAGAGGCGGCGGGGGGTGAGGCCCTGGTGGTGCCCACGCACATGGGGGACATGGAGGGCATCGCCAGGCTGGTGCGGGAGACGCTGGACCATTACGGCACCGTGGACATCCTGGTCAACAACGCCGCCACCAACCCCATATTCTGCGGCGTAGGCGACGTGGAGGAAGCCGCCTTCGAAAAGATCATGGAGGTCAACGTGAAGGGCCTCTTCTTCCTCACCCAGAAGGTGGGCGAGGTGATGTGCGCCAAGGGCTCGGGCGCGGTCATCAACGTCTCCTCCGAGGCGGGCTCCTGCCCGACCCCCTTCCTGGGCGTGTATTCGATATCCAAGGCGGCGGTGGACATGCTCACCCGGGTCTTCGCGCAGGAATGGGGGCCCAGGGGGGTAAGGGTGAACGGCATCGCGCCGGGCCTGGTGAAGACCCATTTCAGCCAGGCCCTGTGGGGGAACGAGGCCATACTGCAGACGGCCCTCGCTTCGACCCCGCTGGGAAGGATGGCCGAGCCCGAGGAGATGGTGGGACTGGCCATCTTCCTGGCCTCGGAGGCCTCGAAGTACATGACCGGCCAGGTCGTCCTCATAGACGGCGGCCGGGAGATATCGGCCTGATGCCCCTGGCTCTGCGATGAGGTGAGAGGATGCGGATGCCTGTTTCGCCCTGGGATGCGGCGGCCATCGCCAGCATGGAGCCGCGCCACCGGGCGGCGATGCCCTGCGCCCTCGCCGCTCGCTGAAAGCGGCCCGGAAGGGATGCATGGCGGCGCGATGCCCGCTCTGTGGGGACGAATACGGCTTGGCGCGAGAGGAAGGGGCGCGCCGACGTGCCCCGTGCCGCTGTTTCGTGCGCAAGGCGCGCCCGCAGGCGGCCCGGCACCCCCGGCGGGGGGAAAGGAGGATGTGAACATGCGGGAGTTCTTCGGGGGCAGGATAGCGATAAGCAAGGGAGATATCACCGCCTGTGACGTGGACGCCATCGTCAACGCCGCGAACAAGAGCCTCCTGGGCGGCGGGGGGGTGGACGGAGCCATTCACCGCGCGGCGGGGCCCGAGCTGCTCGCGGAATGCCGCACCCTGGAGGGGGCCGAGACGGGAGAGGCCAAGATAACCGGGGGTTACCGCCTCAAGGCGCGCCACGTCATCCACACCGTGGGCCCGGTGTGGCACGGCGGCGGCGGGAACGAGGAGGGGCTGCTCGCGGACTGCTACCGCAACAGCCTGCGCCTGGCCGCGGAGAAGGGCCTGGCCAGCGTGGCCTTCCCCTCCATCAGCACGGGCGCATACGGGTTCCCCATCCGGCTCGCCGCGCCCATAGCCATGCGCACGGTGCGGGAGGTGCTGGAATCCGGCTCCGGAGTGGAGAAGGTCTTCTTCGTATGCTTCTCCCAAGCCGACCTCGACGTCTACGTGGAGGAGGCGCCGCGGCTGCTGGGAGATTGAGTTGAGCGGACGCGGCGGGGATAATATGGTTGGCCGCCCGCAGCGAGGCGCGGGCGATGAAACGGGAGAGAGGCGGGAGGGGCCGAGTCCCGCCGGCGAGGAGAGACGCTTTGAACATCCTTTTCGTTTGCACCGGTAACATCTGCCGCAGCGCCATGGCCGAGGCCTTCATGCGCAGGGAGCTCGCCGGCGCCGGCGGCGGTTGCGAGGTGCGGGTGGACTCGGTGGGGCTGCAGGCCGAGGAGGGCACCCCTCCCCCCGCCCAGGTGGTGGAGGTCATGGGGGAGATGGGCCTGGACATCTCCGCCCACCGCGCCCGCCCGCTCACGGGGGAAGACGTCGATGAGGCCGACCTCATCCTGGCCATGGCCATGCACAACAGCTCGCGACTGCTCACCGCGTATCAGGAGGCGGTCGACCGCGTGTTCACGCTCAAGGAGTTCATCCTCCAGGGCGAGGCGAAGGGGAGAGAGCTGGAGGAGAGCGATCCCGAGGAGAGGCTGCGCAGCCTGAGGGGCTGGATACGCCATATCGAGGGTTTTGACGCCGATTCCACGCGGAGGGGTCTGGACGGGCAGCTGCGCCTCTTCCTCCTCCATTATTTCCACCTCTACGACCACTCTTTCACCATCGACGATCCGCTGGGCCAGTCCATGGATTTCATGCGCCGCACCGCGGCGGAGATAAAGGAGGCGATAAACCGCCTGGTGGGCGTGGATCTGCTGGCGTTGACGACGAGTAAGGATACCGCTTGCGACCCCGCGGGAGGCGCCGCGGGAGGGGCGGCAGAAGGCAAGGAGGTGGACATTGGAGGACGTACTTTTCAGGCGGGAAGACCAGGTTGAGATCATCACCCTGAACCGGCCGCAGACGATGAATTGTTTCAACAACACCATGCTCTACGAGATGACCCGCAGGTTCGCCGAGCTGCATCAGGACGACGACTGCCGCGCGGTGGTGATAACCGGCTCCGGACGGGGCTTCTGCACCGGGGCCGACCTCACGGGGGGCGGGGCGCGCGCGGATGCGCATACTCCCATGGGCATGCGCCTCACCACCCACATCTATTCCGCCGTCATCCGGGGCCTGGTGAACATGGAGAAGCCGGTGATCGGCGCCATAAACGGCGACGCGGCCGGGGCGGGCTGCAATTTCGCCCTCGCCTGCGACCTGCTCATCGCCTCCGAGCAGGCGCGCTTCATACAGGTCTTCGTGCGCAGGGGCCTGGTGGTGGACATGGGCGGCACCTTTTTCCTGCCGCGCCTGGTCGGCCTCTCCAAGGCCAAGGAATTGGCTTTCTCCGGCGAGGCCATCGACGCCGCCCGGGCCCTGGAGCTGGGCCTGGTATGCAAAGTCGTCCCTCCCGAGAGCCTCATGGAGGAGGCCCTGGAGATGGCGCGCAAGCTGGCGCAGGGGCCGACCCGCGCCATCGGCATGATCAAGCGCATGCTCAACCGCTCCTTCGACTCCGACCTGGAGACGGCCCTGGAGATGGAGGCGACCATGCAGGGAGTGGCGGTGAGCACGCCGGACGTGGTCGAGGGGATAACCTCGTTCCTGCAGAAAAGGCCGGCGGATTTCACCGGCAAGAGCTGTTGAGGGAGGCCGCGCACGCCGGGCGTTGAAAGGGGGCGCCATGCAGGCCCTGACCTTCGAGTACAGCGTTCCGAGATACCTGCTCGTCGGGGCGCTGGGCGGGCGCCTGCCCCGCCTGCTGACCTCGCGGCTGGCGCCCGTGCAGATGAGGGAGACGGAGGAGCCGGGCCTCATAGGGCCGGAGTGGGTGAAGATAAGGCCCAGGCTCTCCGGCCTCTGCGGCAGCGACCTGGGCATCGTCAGGTGCAGGGAGAACCTGACCCTGCAGCCCTTCGCCTCCTTCCCCTTCGTGCTCGGCCACGAGGTGTGCGGCGAGGTCGCCGCCTGCGGGGAGGCGGTGGAGGGGTTCGGTGAAGGGGAGCGGGTCACGGTGATGCCCGCCCTCGGCTGCGAGCAGAGGGAGATCGACCCTCCCTGCCGCGTATGCGCCGACGGGCGCTACTGCACCTGCGAGAACTGGACCGAGGGCAGGCTCCCGCCGGGGATGTTCGTGGGCAATACGGCCGGCGTCCCCGGTTTCATAAGCGAGATGGGGGTGGCCCACGCGGCGCAGCTCCACGCCGTGCCCCGGGAGGTGAGCGACGAGAACGCGGTCATGGTGGAGCCCTTCTCGACCGCCCTGCACATGGTGAGCGGAAACGATATCGCGGCCGCGGAGACGGTGCTCGTCGTCGGGCTGGGGGTGATGGGGCTGTGCACGGTGGCGGCGCTCAGGGCCCTGCACCCGCAGGTGCGCGTCCTCGGCGTCGAGCACGACCCGTTCCATTCCCAGGTGGCCAGGGATATGGGGGTGGAGGAGGTGGTTGAGCCGGGCGGGAAGCGCTTCTACCGCCGCATCGCCGACCTCACCGCGGCGAAGATGTACACGCCGCTGATGGCCGCACCCGTGCTCATAGGCGGCGTGGACCGCGTCTTCGACGCCGTGGGCTCGACCGCCAGCGTGGACAGCTCGCTGCGCGTCCTCGCCCACGCGGGGACCTACAACATGCTCGGCATCAGCGAGGTGAAGAAAATAGACTGGACCCCGGTGTGGCTCAAGGAGCTGACCCTGCGGGGGATATACGAGTACGGCAGGGAGGAGAGGGAGGGGAGGCTGGTGCACGATTTCGAGCGGGCGCTGCGGCTGATGTCCTCCGGGCAGGTGGACCTCTCCCATCTCATAACGCACAGGTTCAGCCTGCGCGAGTGGCCCCGGGCCCTGGACACGGCCCTGCATAAAGGCCGGGAGAAAGCCATCAAGATCGTTTTCACCGGCTGAGCCCATCCACAACTGAGGGCATAATCGCTTGCGGAGCCTTCTCGAACGACATACGCTGGTTATTGGCCGCCTCGCTCCCGTCTCGATAGAGGCCTGGGTTGTCGCCCCATCCTGGCGATGGCCGCCCCGGTCAGGGCGGCGGTGTCGCCGGGGGGAGATCGCGGAGCCTGGTGGTCTTAACCCCTGGCAGGTATGCGCGACCGAGAAAGAAGAGGAAAAGATGTCAAACCAGCCCATAGCGTTCTTCGACCTCGACCACACCCTTCTGGATGGGGCCAACGGCAACCTCATCGTCATCTACATGGTGAAGAAACGCCTGCTGGGCATGGAAGCGGTGTGGAAGGTGGTGAAGTTCACTACCCTCTACCGCCTCAACCGCCTGCCGCGGGAGGAGGTTTACCGCTGGACTTTTCAGGAATGCGGAAAATACCCCATCGCGGAGCTTCTGCGCCTGCTGGACGAGGCCTACGCGGCCTGCGTGATGCCGCGCCTCGTGCGCGAGGGCGCGGAATGCGTCGCCGGCCACAAGGCGAGGGGGCATCACACCGTCATCGCCACGGCGGCGGCGGAATACATGACGGAGAAGGTGAGGGTGCAGCTGGGGGCGGACGGGATCATAGCCGCACGGGCGCCGGTGCGGGATGGCTACCTCACCGACGAGCTCGAGCGGCCGCTCCCCTATGCGGAGGGAAAGGAGGCCCAGGCCAGAAATTACGCGGCTCTCAGGGGCGTGGACCTCGCGGACTGTTACTTCTATTCGGACAGCCTGTCCGACCTGCCGCTGCTGAGAGCCGTGGGGAATCCGGTCGCCGTCAACCCGCAGCGGGCCCTGAGGAGGGTGGCCGCCGATGAGGGTTGGCCGGTGCTTTCCTGGAGGACGCGCGCGGGATTCACCGAGCCCGGCGCGGTGGAGACGCCGACCTTTCCGGGTTGAGGGCGGCGGGGGGGGTGCCGGGAAAGCGCGGCGCCGCTTGACTGTGGAGGCCGCGGGAAATATAAAGGAATTGCGCGTCCTGGGAGGGGTGCGAGCGGGGGGAGGCTGCAGATGGGGAGATCGGCTGAAACACCCTTGAGATCCGCGTTGCCATATATTGCCTGCTTATGCGCGGGGACGCTCCTGGGCGTGGTATGGGCGATGCGCCTCGATGACGAGCAGCAGCGGCGGATCAAGAAGAACCTCTTTGAACTGCGCGAGATGCCGTTCCGGGTCTTCATCTAAGGGGTGGTGAAATGGGCTACGATTACGACGCTATCATTATCGGCGCCGGCGTAGGCGGACTGACCGCGGCCTCGCTGCTGGCCAAGGAAGGCCTCAAGGTGCTGGTGCTGGAGAGGCTGGAGAGGGTGGGGGGCTGCTGCTCAAACTACGACGTCAACGGCTTCAAGCCGGAGGTGGGGGCGGTCTTCGTCATCGGCCACGAGCTCTACTACAAGCTCTTCGAGCTGCTCGACCTCAGGCTGGAGGATTACCTGGACTGGGACGTCATCGACCCCGTTTACCACGTATATTTCGGGGACGGCAAGGACGTGGCGCTGCCCAGGGACATGGATGAGATGGCCGGGGTGGTCAGGGAGCTGGCCCCGCAGGACGTGGACGGGTATTATCGCTACTGCCGGGACCTGGGCAAGATACAGGACGCCATGCTCGGCTTTACAGCCAACCCCATGCCCGAGATACGCAGGCTCACCAAGCTCTCCAGCCTGGTCAAGCTGTTCAGCAGCAAGGCGCTCATCCCCGCCCTGCCCGTCAACGTCAAGCTGGGCCTGAACAACCTGGACAAGGTGGTGAAGAGCTATTTCTCCGACCCGCACGTGCGCATGATATTCGGCTGGGAGAACATGTACGCGGGGCTGCCCGCGCACCGCTGCTTCGGGCTCTTCGCCATGATCACCTACATGGGCCACATGGGATATTACTACCCCAAGGGGGGCATGGTATCCATTCCCAATGCGCTGGCCCGCATCGCCCGGGACTTCGGCGCCGAGGTGCGTCTGGAGGCGGAGGTGGAGAGCATCGTGCTGCAGGGCCGGGAGGCGAAGGGCGTGAGGATGGCCGGCGGGGAGGTCCTCTCCGCCCGTGCGGTGGTCTCCAACACCCATTCCCGCTTCACCTATCTCAACCTGCTCAAGGATGCCGGCCTGCCGTCATGGGTGACGCGCACGGTGCGTCGCCAGCCCTGCTCCATACCCGCCCCCATGTTCTATGCGGGACTGTCGGAGCGGCTGGACAGCGTGAAGGCGCACATGTCCCTGGTGACCCTGGGAAACGAGCAGGTGGACAACATCTGGACGGACTACTACGACCGCGGGCTCATGTACCGCCCCGCGGACGGCATGTACCTGGTCATAGACCCCAGCTTCGACGACCCGAGCCTGGCCCCCCCGGGCAAGCAGGTGCTGTACACTATCTACATCGCCCCCTATAAGCTCAAGTATCACGACTGGGACGATATCGCGGAGGAATGGGCCTGGGAGTGCATCGAGCATCTCGACAAGAGGTGTTATCCTGGTCTCGCCAGCCGCGTGGAGTGGGTGGATTCCGTCCCCCCGACCGAACTGGAGAGGCGCCTCAATGTCGCCGAGGGAGCCTTCTTCGGTATCGAGATGAGCGTGCCCAACCTGGGGCCCTTCCGCCCCAACTACCGCTCGCGCTTCATAGACCGCCTCTATCAGGCGGGGCAGAGCACCAATCCCGGCCTGGGCGTGCCCGGGGCGATGATATCGGGCATGGCCGTGGCCAGCTTCATGCTCAACGATTGGCCGCGGAAGCTGGCCTAGGCAGCCGATCGCGCATCCAGGGGGGAACGGACTCCTCACGGGCGCGGGGGGGTGCTGCGATGGCCCCGGGCGAGGCCGGGCGCCAAGCGCCAACTCCGCCACGGGCGCGGGGGTGCTGCCAGCCGACCGCGCGCCCGGGGGGAAGGGCCGCCAAGTGCGTTGGAAATAGACGTGGATTTCCAGCCGACCGCGCGCTCAGGGGGAAGGGGTTTGCGCGGGTAAGGGCTGGACGGAAGATGCCCAGCCGACCGTGCATCCAGGGGGGGCATCGTTCCTCCCCCCTTCGCCCCCCTCTTCCGCCTGCCTGCCCGCGCCCTCCCCATGAGCCGTTACCTCCGCCCAGCCTCCTGGGGCCACGTCTTGCGAACCCGAGGCAAAACCCCTGGTGCGAACAGGCAAGATAGCGAAGCAGGCAAAGAACAAGACCTGACCCCATCCGAGATGACCGCATCGGAGATGATGCGGGATTTGACAGGCGGGGGAGGCGATATTATTGTAATGACATGTCAGTACCAAAGAAGAGGCTGCGGGCGGAGGAGAGGCGCGAGCAGATACTCGAGGCTGCGGCGGAGGTGTTTTCACGCAAGGGCTACCGCATGGCTTCGGTTTCGGACATCGTCGATGGAGCCGGTATCGGCAGGGGGACCTTCTATCTCTATTTCAACTCCAAGCAGGAGATCTTCCTGGAGCTCATCGAGCTCTTCTTCCGCGGATACGCCGGGATCCTGGAGGAGAACCACCTGCACCTGGAGGCGGCGTTCGCCGGCGGCGGGAAGGTGCTGCGCACCTGGCGGGACAATATGCTCAGGGTGCTCGAGTATCACCACGACAACCCCCACCTCACCAACATCGTCTATCGCGAGGCCATGGGCCGGGACGAGGATTTCTCGGCGCGCATGGAGGAGCTCTCCAGGCTGGCGCGGGAAAGGCTGGCCTCTGAGTTCCGCATGATGCACGAGCGTGGTATGATGCGCGAGTGCGATGTCGAGGTGGTGGCATCCGCCGTGATGGGGTCGACTATCTATCTGGTGATGGAGCATCTGCTGCAGCGCAGCGGAGGCGGCGTGAGCAAGCTGGCGGACATGATGGTCGAATATCACATCAGGGCCTTGATCCCGGAGAACGGCGACATCGCGCGGGCGCTGCGCAGCGCCCTGAACGCATGAAGGCATGGGGAGCGCGGGCTGCGGTGAGGAGCGGGCCGACCACATGGGCGGTTACGTTTGCGCCGCGTGTCCCGACAGGGGAAGAACGGCCATAAGGCGGGAAAGGAGGGGCACCAGGGGAAAGATCTAGGGCGGAAACCCATACCATGCGTAGTATTTTCGTAGGATTAAGGGGTGAAGCTTATGGTTTCGTTTGAGCTGAGCGACGAACAGAAGATGGTCCAGGAGACGGTGGCCTCCTTCGCGACCGACCACATCGAGCCCATCATGCGGGAGTGCGACGAAGAGGGCGCCATTCCAGGGGAGGTCATCGCCAAGGGGTGGGAGCTGGGCCTGCTCGGCGGTTGCATACCGGAGGAATACGAGGGTTTCGGCGAGGAGATCTCCGCCCTCACCAACCTCATCGCCATGGAGGAACTGGCCTGGGGCGACCTCTCCATCGCCATGTACCTCATGGCGCCGTCCATGCTGGCCATCTCCGTGCTCGACCAGGGCACCGAGGAGCAGAAGAAACAGCTCCTGCCCGCCTTCTGCGCGGAGGAGTACAAGGCGGCCTCCTGCGCCATCGTGGAGCCCACCTACAACTTCTGCGCCTCCGCGCTCAAGACCACGGCGGTGCTCGACGGCGAGGAATACGTCATCAACGGGACCAAGTGCCTGGTGCCGCTGGCCGAGGAGGCCGAGAACCTGCTGGTCTTCGCGGCCACCTCTCCCGGCATGGGCTTCTCCGGGGCGGACGCATTCGTCGTCTCCTCGGGCGCCAAGGGCATGAAGATAGGCGAGAGGGAAAAGAACATGGGCATCAAGGCCCTGGCCACCTTCCCCGTCACCTTCAAGGACTGCCGCGTGCCCGCGGCCGCTCGCCTGGGGGGGAGCGCGGGATGCGATTATTTACGCATCCTCTCCCGCTCGCGCCTGGGGGTATCGGGCCTGGCCCTGGGGATGAGCCGCAAGGCCCTGGAGCATTCCATCGACTACGCGACCCAGAGGATAGCCTTCGGGGAGCCCATCGCCTCGCGTCAGGCCATCGCCTTCATGATCGCGGAGATGGCCATAGAGATCGACTCCGCCCGCCTGCTGGCCTGGGAGGCGGCGTGGAGATGCGACCAGGACATGGGCTTCGAAAAGGAGGCCTCGCTGGCCAAGAACTATGCCGCCGAGACGGTGATGACGATATGCGACCGCGGCGTGCAGATCATGGGCGGCCACGGCTACGTGCGCGACAACCCGGTGGAGATGTGGTTCCGCAACGCGCGCGGCTTCGCCGCCTTCGAAGGCTTCGCAATGGTTTAAGGAGGTGGGAAGATGATAGATTTTGAACTTTCTCCGCGTATCAAGGCCACCAGGAACATGATACACATGTTCGCAGAGCAAGCGGTAAGGCCCATCGCCCGCCAGTACGACGAGAACGAGCACGAGAAACCCGCCGAACTCCTGAAGATGGTGCAGAAATTCATGGGGGGCGGGATCGGCGGCGCATTCGGCACCGAGGAGAAGAAGGAGGGCGAAGAGCCCAAGGAGAAGAAGCCTCGCGAGACCAATCTCGCCGGGGCAATCACCGTGGAGGAGATCTTCTGGGGGGACGCGGGCATCGCCCTCTCCATTCCCGGACCCGGCCTGGGCGGGGCGGCGGTGCAGGCCAGCGGCACCCCGGAACAGAAGGAGAAGTTCCTGGCGCGCTTCTCCGGAGATGCCCCGGTCTGGGGGGCCATGGCCATCACCGAGCCCGAGGCCGGCTCCGACACCGCCAACCTCAAGACCACGGCGTTGCTCGACGGTGACGAGTGGATCCTCAACGGCGAGAAGATCTTCGTCACCTCCGGCAAGAGCGCGCTCGAGGATTCCGAGGGCTTCGTGGTCGTCTGGGCGACCATAGACAAGCAGGCGGGAAGGGCGGGCATCAAGCCCTTCGTGGTCGAGCACGGCACCCCGGGCATGGAGATAACCAAGATAGAGGACAAGATGGGCATACGTTGCTCGGACACCGTCTCCATCGCCTTCATGGACTGCCGCATCCCCAGGGAGAACATCCTGGGCAGCGCCGAGGTGGTGGACAAGACCAAGACCGAGGGCTTCAAGAAGGTCATGGCCACCTTCGACGCCACCCGGCCCCTGGTCGCGGCCATGGCCATCGGGGTCGGCCAGGCCTCGCTGGACTTCCTCAAGGAGAAGCTCAGCGAGGAGGGCATCGAGCTGCGCTACGGCGTCAACCAGCACCGTCTCTCCTCCCTGGAGCGGGACGTGATGCAGATGGAGGCCGACCTCAAGGCGGCACGCCTGCTCACCTGGAGGGCGCTGTGGATGCTCGACAACGGGCTGCGCAACGATCTGCAGTCCTCCATGGCCAAGGCCAAGGCGGGGCTGGCGGTGACGCGCATCACCCAGAAAGCGGTGGAGCTCATGGGCCCGCTCGGCTACTCGCGCGAGCTGCTGCTGGAGAAATGGATGCGCGACTCCAAGATCAACGACATCTTCGAGGGCACCGGCCAGATCCAGCTCCTGATCACGGCGAGAAGGCTGCTGGGCTTCTCACGCGAACAGCTGAAGTAAGGGTTGACGAGATAAATGGGCCGGGAAACCGGCCCATTTATTCTGCCCGGCTCGGGCCCCGCGGGGGGTGACGCCGGGCTCGCGGCCGGCGCCGGCCGGGTGTCTGCTCCGCCCGCCTGCGGCCGCCGCCGCCGGCGACATCATCGGGTGTGATAGAATTGTTGACGCCCCCGGCACGCGCTCGCGGGAGGAGCGCAAGAGGCGGGGGAGCAAAGACCGAGGACGGACGGAGCAGCTTCTCCACGGGGGCGTGGACGAAATAGCGGGCGATGGCGCACCCTTCAGCGTCCGCGCGTACCAGGGAGGGGCTCGGTGAAGAGGGCGCCGCATGAGCTTTGCACCTGACGAGACAGATTCCCCGCGCCAGGATGCCCGGCGCGGCAGGGGCTGGATGAAGGCCAGGGGGTTTTCGGGTTTCAAGCCCATGGTGCGCGTATGCCGGGACTGCGGGGTGCCCCTGGCCATAGCGAGAGGTCACATATGGGAGGAGCAGGGCCGCATCCTCAGCCGGGACAGGGCGCAGCGCCTGGTCATCGTGGAGAACAAAATAGTGGACGGCATCGTGAAGAGGGTCGGCGAAAAAGTGGACGGGGACGCACGCGAGATCTTCATGTCCACCAAGGCCTACGACGCCTGGAGATACGTGAGCGCGATGCTGAGCGGGTGGAGGAAGGCGGCGCTGGGTTTTCCCCTGGTGAGGAGGCCCTTCTACGAGATCATGTGCGACCAGGCCCGCATCCTGGGCATGGCGGATGCCACCCTGGCGCAATATAAGCACGGCCGCGAGGCCGTCATCTCCTGCACCCACTGCTACAGCAGGACCTTCTTCGCCGGGGACCTCCTCGGAGCGTTGTACGCGGGGGAGGGCAAAGAAGCGGCGCTGGAGGTGAGCGAAAGGGACGGGGAGATACTCTTTTCCCTCACCGTGCTCGACGAGGACCGCAGGGAGGGGGCCGACCGCTGTTCCTTCAACTGGGAGGTGCCTCTCCCCGGCTACATCGATTACCGGCGCTGCGCGCGCTGCGGCATACCCTTCGCGGTCAGTTTCTTTTCCTGGGACTTCCCCCGCGGCCTGATGCTGGACACCCGCAACGGCGAGGCGGTGACGCTGATCGACGTGGCGGGCCTCAATGCCGCTTACGCGGAGATCCGGGCCAGGCGCGGCAGTTGGGTCGACGGCTTCCTCGCCACGGAGATCAAGCAGATGGTGGACGGCATCCTGCCCGGCCTGGAGTGGAAGAGGCGGCGGCCGGAGGAGCGGGTGAGAGACCTCTTTTTCCTCGCCTACCGTGGAATGGGGAACCCCGTTTCCACCGAGCCCAGCGGAGAGGGCATCAGGGCGAGGATAGAGAACCCGTTCAATTATCCCATCGTGGCCGGGATCGCCGCCTCCTTCCTCTCGCGCGGCAAGGAGGTGGCCTTCTCCTGGGAGAGGTCCATGCCTGGCAGGATGGAGCTGGACCTGCGCTTCCTCTAGGGCGCCGGGTGGGGCGTCGCGATACGCTTCAGCGGCGCGGGGAGAGGTTGGTGATGAAGGAGTGGCTGCCGGTCTCCTCGCGCAGATACTCGTCGAACCCCTCCTCTCCGACCTCCACCCCGGAGTGGAGGAAGAGGGTGTAGAGGTAGTAGCTCATGTACGTCCATTCCCGCTGCAGTTCCTGCCTCAGCTTATCCCGCTTGCTCTTGATGGGTATGAGCCGCTCCCCCTCGTAATCGAGCTCGCTGATCTTTCTGCGCAGGTCCCTGCAGGTGCGGATGGCGTCGCGCGTTTCGTACTCCAGGTCCATCTTGTTCATGTTGTCGATGTTGCGGATCCAGGGGGTTATCTCCTCCGAAGCATGTCCATGTTTATGCAGGTTGTAATGTGAGGCCAGCTTCTTCAGGACCTCCTCGGGCACCTTGGTCATCTTCTCCCCTCCCAGGGTCGCGAGGTCACAGGTCGTGGGTCGGGTCCAGGGTCAGGATTTTGCGGGCCAGGTCGGGGTAGCGAGCGATGAAGAGCAGCTCGTCCTCGACCAAGGGCTTCTGGGTGCTGACATTGGCGTAGCGGACCAGCTCTAGGATGTCCCTCGCCTCCTCGTTGCTCTGGAACTCGACCTCGAGTTTTTCGTAGACGTTGCGAAAGCCCTTGATGCCGGAGTATTCACCGATGGTGATGTTGCGCCCGGTCTCGATGATCTCCGGCTCCCCCCGGCCCAGTTCCTCGTAATCGTACAGCTCGTAATTGCGGCGGCTCTTGAGGGCGCCGTCGGCATGTATGCCGGACTCATGCGCGAAGGCGTTGTCCCCCACGCCCGGCTGGTTCACGGGTATGGGGACGCCGAAGGCGTAGGAGGCGTACTTGGCCGTCTTCCACGCCGCCATGAGGTTCACCGCATCGTCCATCACGTCCTCGCCGTCGAAGAGGGTTGATTTTTTGACCGCCAGGATGGTCGACACCAGGTCGGCGTTTCCGGCACGCTCTCCCATGCCGTTGATGGTGGTGTTGATGAAGGCGTTGACCCCGCCGTCCAGCGCTCCCTGGGCCCCGGCTATGGAACACCCCACGGCCATGCCCAGGTCGTTGTGAAAATGCAGCTCTATGTCCAGGCCCGCCTCCTCGGCGAGGAGCTTGATGCGGTCGTAAACGGTGAAGGGGTCGTTGAAGCCCAGGGTGTCGCAGTAGCGTATCCTCGCTGCGCCGTGCTCCCTGGCGGCCCGGGCGAACCTGATGAGGTGCTCGTCCGAGGTACGGGAGGCGTCCTCGGCATTGACCCCGATGGAATCGAAGCCCAGTTCACGGGCTTTTACCAGCGCCTCGCACATCATCTCGACCACGTCGTCGAAGGTGTATTTGCCGTTCCACTTGCCCATGATCATCTGGTCGGAGGTGGAGAGAGAGATGTTTATGTACTTGAGCCGGGGGACCTTCTCGCGCGCGAGGGCCACGTCCTTCTCGATGGCGCGCACCCAGCCCGAGAGCCGGGTGTGGTGTATGGCCCCCAGTTCCGCCAGCTCCAGGTTTGCCTGCAGGTAATTCTTTTCATGGCTGGTGGTGGGAAAGCCGAATTCGCTCTGCCAGATCCCCATCTCGTCCAGCATCACGTTGATGATGGTCTTCTCCAGCTTGGCCAGGCCGAGCCTGGAGGTCTGCACGCCGTCCCGGTTGGTGACGTCCACGAAATATATACGCTTGCGGGCTTCATCGCCCGCATTTCCCTCCCTGTTCCGGGGCTTGTCGGACATCTATATCCTCCCGTTTTGCTCATCCTCTGCGTCGAGTTCCTTTACGGCAACATAGAGTATATCAAAGAGGTCTTTTATCTGCTCCCGCTCCAGGCAGGAGAAGGCTATCCTCAGGTTGCGGTTCCCCAAAGCCACCGTCCCCACCCCGTATGCCTTCAGGAGGTGGCGGCGCAGGCGTTCGGCGTCGGTGTGCAGGAGCTCAAGGCACATGAAATAGCCCGCGTTGAAGGGGTAAGGCTGGAAAGCGTCGGCGTAATCCCCGCTCGCGAGCACCCTCTTCATCTCCTCGTAGCGCCCCCGGAGCAGCTCGAAATTCTCCCGCTTCTCCTCGACGTAGCCCCTGGATTTCACGGCGTGCACCAGGAGGGACTGGGAGGGGGTGGAGCACTTGGATATGGTGCCGCGTATGAGCCCACCCACTTTCTTCTCCAGGGCCTCGTAGACCGCCTGCCGCTCCTCCCCCCCCGCGGCGAGGGAAAAGGTGATGAAGCCGACCCGGAAACCCCACACGTAGTCCTCCTTGGTGGGGCCATCCACCTTGATCGCCGTTATCCCGGGGTGGGAGTCGGCGACGAGCGAGAAGAGCGACTGTGCGTAGATGTCCTCTTCGTAGAAGAGGCCGGTATAGGCGTCGTCCACGCACACCACCAGGTTGGCTCCCGCCTCGGCGGCGGCGGTCAGGGCCTCCGCCATGGCCGAGGCCTCTTCCGCATCGGGCGAGTAGCCGGTGGGGTTGTGGGGAAAATTCAAGAGCACGAGCAGCTTGCCGCGGTCCTTGTGGGAGAAGAGGGCGTCGCGGAAGGCCTGCGTGTGCATGCGGCTGCGGGCGTCGAAAAAGGGGTAGGTGCGGATGTCCGCGCCCCGCCGCGTGGCGAAGGTCATGCGGTAGTTCCCCCACATCATGTCGGGGAGGAGCAGCACGTCGCCGGCGTCGCAAAACATGTCAGCGCAGATGCTCAGTCCGTGGGTGAGCCCGTTGGTCACGATGGGGTTCGAGAAGCTCTTCTCTTCGAGGCCCGGGTTCGCCTCCAGCTGATGCCTCCTCCACAGCCGCCTCAGCTCCGGGATGCCGCTGGTGGGGGCGTAGGGGAAGGTCTCCTCGGGCTTGAGATGCTTGATATATTTCCTCAGGCTGCCGAGGTAAAGGGGCTTGCCCCCCGAGGTGGCGATGCCGATGGTCGCGTTGTAGCGGTGCGCGCTCGCCTTGGCCTCCGCGGCCTGGGTGAGTATTCCCCGGGGGAAGTAGAGCTCGCGTCCCAGGGCGGAAAGGGCCTCGTAGAGGGACGGTGCGTGGTTCCTCAAGGTCTCGTTGAGCTCGATGGCAAGCGGTTCGATGATGCGACCTCCTTGTCTTCCGGGCTAAGGGCGCGAATGCGGCGGACGCTGCGCGCTTGCGCATCGCCGCGGCTGCCGTCAATTATAGCGGAAGCTCCGCGACATGGAACAGCGGGCAAAGCGGGCGGAGCGAGGCGCCCCGGGGGCGGCCCGCGCCTGCGGGGAGGCGGGCGGAGCGGCCTCCTCAGATCCTGCCCAGCCGCGCTCTCGCTATCTCCCAGGCGTAGTCGTAGAGATGCATGCCCTTGGAGAGGGCCAGGGTCTCGCCGGGCTCCACCCCGATCTCGTCCGCCATGTACTCCTTGAGCAGCTGAATGCCCGCGAGGTTGCTGGGAAAGCCGGCCCAGAGGTCCCAGGAGCGGAAGTAGACCACGAAATGCAGCCTGCCCTCATTCTCATAGATACGGGTGTCTATCTGGCGCAGGCAGGGCGGGTCCTCGAGATAGATGGCCTCCGCGTCGCATACCGCCATGCAGGCTTGATTGGTGCCGAAGCCCTCCTCGCGGTAGATGCGGATGACCTCCTGTATCTGGCTCTCCAGGTACATGCCGTAGGTGTAGTCCTCGTTGTCCGCCTTCGAGCACGAGGAGCACAGCTTCTCCAGATATTCGTGCACGTATTCCATGTCCGTGGGCGGCGGGAGACCGATGCCGGGGGGGATATCGGGGATGAGGGGACGGGTCTCCGGGTAGAGTACCTTGACCACCACGAAGTCGAACTCCTTGCGCAGGTTTCCCTCGAAGCTGCCGTGGTCTATGCGGTATTCCCGGCCGCGGTCGAAGATGGCGTAGACGCACTGAAACCATGCGTCGGGCAGGTCCCTGGCCTCGATGAAGGTAACGTCCATGGCATCTCCATATCCCTCGCTCGTTCAAGGCGGTATTCAACGCCGCCCTCGAGTACTCCTCCACGCCATCATACATCAATCATCACCCGTCGCCCCCTGCCCGCTTCCGCCCACGGCCGCGTCTGCTAGAATTACAGGCGTGTCCTGATCGCGCCGAGGAAAGAGGAGGGGACGCAAAACGGATGGGCGAGACGATAGCGGTCGCGGGATGCGATGTCGGGTCCACCACCGGAAAAGCGTTGATCATGCGGGACGGCCGGGTGGCCGGGTATTCCATAATTCCCTGTGCGGTGCGCCCGGAGGTCACCGCCGAGCTCTCCCTGCAGGAGGCCCTGTCGCGCTCGGGGCTCTCCGCGCGCGAGGAGCTCGACTACATCGTGGGGACCGGCTACGGTCGCATACGTATCCCTTTCGCCTCGGAGAACGTATCCGAGATCACCTGTCACGGCCTGGGCGCCTTCCACCTGCTGCCCGCGGCCAGGACCCTCATCGACATAGGGGGGCAGGACTGCAAGGTGATCAAGATAAGCTCCAGGGGCAAGGTGGTCGATTTCGCCATGAACGACAAGTGTGCCGCCGGCACGGGGAGGTTTTTCGAGGCCATGGCGCGCGTGCTTGAGATCTCCCTGCAGGAGCTCTCGCAGGCCTCCCTGCTCTCAAGCAAGCCCGCCCAGATCACCAGCCAGTGCAGCGTTTTCGCCGAATCGGAGGTCATCACCCTGCTCAGCGAGGGGGCGGACATATCCGACATCGCGGCCGGCATAAACGAGGCCATAGCGGCCAGGCTGGCCTCCATGGTGCGCAAGGTGGGGCTGGAGGAAGAGGTGGCGGTGTCGGGAGGATGCGCGAAGAACCGCGGCCTTATCGCGGCCCTGGAGAGGAAACTGGGGGTCGGGGTGAAGGAGCTCTCCCTGGATCCCCAGGTCATAGGGGCGCTGGGTGCGGCCCTCGTCGCCGGGCGCCGTGCGGGCGGCCCGGAGGCCTGAGGCTCGCCGCGCGGGAACGTGCACCGCGCTCGTTTTGCCGCGCATGCGTGTTACAATCTACGGCTGGAGGGGAAGAGGGAGGTTCTGCGCATGGATGCATCGACAAGTGTGGCGATCGGATACACTCTCGCCGGGCCCGGGGGGGAAGTGAGGAGCCTGCGCAAGCTGTCGTCCCCGGCGTCCGCCACGGACAAATGCGTGAACTGCGGTATATGCATCGTGGTATGCCCTACCGGGGCCAAGTACGAGGTGCAGCGGCAGATATGCCGCCTCTGCCCGGACTGCGCGCAGGGGCCGATGATGTTTCCCCAGGATATGGAGGACCTGACCGCGCGCTCCTGCGCGTCCGCCTGCCCGCTGGGGCATTATCCCGAGGGCTACGTGAACCTGGTCGCCAGGGGGGACTGGAAGGCGGCCTGGGAAGTGGTGAGCGCCGTGAACCCGCTGCCGGGAGTGCTGGGCCGCATCTGCAACCGCCCGTGCGAGGAGGAATGCAAGCGCGGGACACTCATCGACAAGCCGCTGCCCATCAGGGCCCTGAAGAGGGAGATAGCCGACTGGGCGCATTCCCGCGGCCTGCGGGCGCAGCGTGCCTATCGCCGCCATATCGACGCCAGGGTGGCGGTCGCGGGAGCCGGGCCAGCGGGGCTGACCGCGGCCGTGGACCTGGCCCAGCGGGGATATCGCGTCACCGTTTTCGAGGCCGGTCCCTCCCCCGGTGGCATGCTGCGCCTGGCCGTGCCCTCCTTCCGCCTGCCCGAGGAGGTCTGGAGGAGGGAGTTCGCGGAGGCGCTGGGCGAGGGCGTGGAGGTGGTCTGCGGGGCGAGCGTGGGGACGGCCCCCACCCTGCAGGAGCTGCTGGAGGACGGGTTCAAAGCGGTTATCCTGGCCTTGGGGGCGGGCAGGGGAAAGAAGCTGGACATCCCGGGGCGGGATTTTGGCGGCGTGCACAGCGCCCTGGACTTCATGAGCGCGGTCAAGAGTGGAGCGACTCTGGAGATAGGGAAGAGGGTGGCGGTCATCGGCGGGGGCAGCGTGGCCACCGACGTCGCGCGCACCGCGCTGCGCAAGGGCGCCCTGGAGGTGCGGATGATATGCATCGAAGAGGAGTGCGAACTCCCCGCCTTGGCCTGGGAACTCGAGGAAGCGCGGAGGGAGGGCGTGCAGGTCGTCAGCGGCTACGCGCCGCTGCGCATCGAGTCGTCGTGGATGCGCGCGCAGGCGCTGGTGCTGGCGCGCGTGCGGGAGGTATGCTGCGACGCCGCGGGTGAGCTCAGGCCCGAGATCGACGAGAACCAGGTGTTGAGACTCCCCGCCGACACGGTTGTCTTCGCCGTGGGGCAGGCGGTGGACGCCGCCCTGATGGAGCGCTTGGGCCTGGAGACGACCCCCTCGGGTGCGCCGCGCACCGATGCCGGGGGCGCGGCTACCTCGCGGTGGGGCGTCTTCGTCGCCGGCGACATGGCGAGCGCGCAGGGCTCGGTGGTGGAGGCCATGGCCTCGGGCAGACATGCGGCCCGCGCCGTGGACTCCTATCTGGGGGGCAGGATATACGGGCCCAAGGCGCCGCCGCCGTCGCAGGCGCCTCGGGAAGAGAAGATATTCCCCGTCCGCCTGGAGAAAGCGGAGCCCCTGGTCCTGCCCCGCCTCGGCGTGCAGGAGGCCCTGGCGGGCTTCGCGGAGGTTGACCTCCCGGCGGGTCGGCGGGAGCTGGAGGAGGACGCCAGGCGCTGCATGCGCTGCGGATACGTGCGGATAGACCATCAGCTCTGCGTGGGATGCGGGGCCTGCTGGGAGGTGTGCCCGGCGGGCGACGTGCTCACCATGGGCGCGCCGCACATGGGGGGTGAGGCGTGATGGGCGCGAAATGGGACGTGATCGTGGTGGGGGCCGGCCCGGGCGGCAGCACCGTCGCCTCCCGACTGGCCGAGGCCGGGGTCGCGGTGCTGCTCGTGGACAAGGAGAGGTTTCCGAGGGAAAAGCCCTGCAGCGATATCTATGGCCCCTTCGCATCGCGCACCTACGAGCAGCTGGGGGTGTACGAACGGCTCCAGGAGTCGGGATTCGTCTATAGCGGCGTGCTGCTCTCCAGCCCCGACTATACCCCCGTTTACGGCCCCAACCGCAAGGGCCTGACCTGCCCGCGCCGTGTCGGCGACGCCATTCTCAAGGACAATGCCGCCAGGCTGGGGGCGGAGACGAGGGAGGAGTTCTGGGTGAACGACCTCGTGGTGGAGGACGGGCAGGTATGCGGCGTGCGGGCCAAGTACCAGGGAGAGTTTCGGGAATACCGCTGCGATATCGTCATCGGCGCCGACGGCTCGCATTCCTGGGTGGCGAAGAGGTTGGGCCTTTTTCTCGACGACTACGAACAGGTCTATCATGCCGGGAGGGCGTACTACGAGGGCTGCGATACCCCGCTGCGCGACGTAGAGGTGCATTACGACCCCGGCTTCAACCCGGGGTTCGTGTGCCTGTCCCCCCATCCCGGTTACGGCGAGGTGGTCAACATGGGGGTGGGCATACAGATGTCGCGCTACGGCGGCAGCCGCCTCGATGCCGAGGAGATGGTGGCGAGGTTCGTGGCCGAGAGCCCGCATGGAGAGAAGATGCGCGGGGCACGGCGCGTCTCCGACTGGATGGGGTGGCGCGTGCCCACCGCGGGCCAGATAGGCCGCAACTACGCGGCCGGGGCGATGCTCATCGGGGACGCGGGAAATTTCGTGGAGCCCTTCATACTCGAGGGAGTGGCGCCGGCCGTGAGGTCCGGCAATTACGCGGCGCGCATCGCCATCACCGCGCTGCAGGAGGGGGATTTCAGCGAGGAGTCCATGGCGCGCTACGGCGCCAAGTGGGAGGAGAAGATGGGCGTCCAATTGCAGGCGCTGCAGAGGATGGCGGCGACCGCGGCCGACGCGGCATCCCTCAACCGGGTATTTGCCGGCCTCAAGGACAACCCGGAGGCCATAACCAGGGTCTTCGGGGAATGAGCCCGGGGAGGTCGGGCATGAAGGAGGGGAGCCGCTACCTGCTGGCGCTGTACGCCAGCCCTCGCCGCAGGGGAAACACCGCCCTGCTCCTCGACGCCATGTGCGAGGGCGCGGCGGAGGGAGGGTTCGGGGTCGAGCGCATACGCGTCGCGGAGCTGGATATACGCCCCTGCCGGGCCTGCGATTATTGCTTCCAGCAGGGGGAGTGCATCCAGGACGACGACATGCAGTCCATATACCCGCACCTGTGCGAGGCGGGGGCGGTGGCCATGGCCGCCCCCATCTTCTCCATGAACGTCTGCGCCCAGGCCAAGGCGCTCATCGACCGCTGCCAGCGCCAGTGGTCGATAAAGTATGTGCTGAAGAGAGAGGCGGTCGACCCCGGGTTCGCCGCGCAGCGCAGGGGGTTCTTCCTCTCCTGCTGCGGCCGGGATCGGCCGGAGACCTTCGAATGTACCCGCCCCGTCATGGCCTATTTCTTCCATATCATCGGGGTGGGGAGGTGGGACCCCATGACCTTCGCCGGCGTTGACGCGGCCGGTGAGATCCTCGAGGTGGAGGGGGCGCTGGAGGGCGCCAGGGAGATGGGAAGGGCGCTTGCCCTTGCGGCGTGATGCCCGGCAGGACGCCCCTCCCCGCCGCGGCGCCGCCGCGGCGCGCGGGCCTCTTTCGCCTGTGGCCGCCGGCACGGGGAGGGGCATGGGGCCGGTTCGCGTGCCCGCCTACTCGGCATCCGCCGCTCTCTACGACATCATGGTGGGGCGCTTCGCGTTCGAGCACTGGAGGGAGAACCTGGAGCGGCTGGAGAGGCGCTGCGGGCTCGACCTCACTCGCGTCGCCGATGCCGCCTGCGGGACCGGGCTCGCAGCCGCCTATCTCGCGGGCAGGGGAGCGGAGGTCATCGCCTCCGACCTCTCGCCGCAGATGTTGAGGCAGGCCGCACAGCGCGCGCCGCAGGGCAGCCTCCTCTACATGCGTCAGGACATGCGCTACCTGCAGACGCCGCGCCCGGTGACCCTGGTCAATTGCGCCACCGATGCCCTGAACCACCTCCTTGCGGAAGCCGACCTGAGGCGAGCGCTGGCGTCCTTCCGCGCGGCGCTGTGCCCCGGCGGCTACGCCCTCTTCGACATGAACACGGCCTGGCAGCTGCGCGAGGGAGGCGACAGCGAGCCCTGGGAATTCGAGGTGGAGGGACGCCGCATGCGCTGGCTCAGCGACTGGGACGAGGCACGGGCAACCTCCACCCTGAGCATGGTCTTCATCGACCATGCAGGCCGGGGGAGGGACGTGCTGGAGAGGCATGTGGAGAGGGCCTACGAGGGCGCGTGGGTGCTGGCGGAGTTGAGGCGGGCGGGTTTCAGCGGCGCGGAGATGCTCGACGCGGCCGGCCTGGGCAAACCCGGAAAGCGCAGCAGGCGCCTGCTCTTCATCGCGCGCGCCTGAGGGGCAGGATGAGCTGGCCGGCGGAGATCTCCGGGCGCGCCATGCTCTTCATCGCGCGCGCCTGAGGGGCGGGAGCGGCATCCCTGCCGCGGCGCCTTCAGCCGGGAGCCCGCACCCCCGCACGCCCCCCCGCACGGTCCTCCCAGTGCTCGGGCAGGAGCTCGAGCACGCGCTCCCTGATCAGCGCGGTTATCTGCGGAAGCACCTTGTGCGGCCTTCCCGCGAGCTGCGGGACCCGGAAGGGCTTGCCGACGTTTATGTGGTAGTCCTCTCCCTTGCTCTCGGTGATCCCCACCGGCAGCACCCGCACCCCGGTTTTCCAGGCAAAATAGGCTGCGCCATGGGTGAAGGGATGCAGGACCTCGTCATCGTGCCGCGTGCCCTCGGGGAAGATGCCCACGCAGTCCCCGCGGTCGAGATAGGAGATGGTGCGGCGGATGGCCTCCGGTCCGGGCCGCTCCCTGTCCACGGGATAGGCGAAGAAGGCACGCACCATCAGGCACTCGAGAAGCCCGTTGCGCGGGTCGAAAGCCTCTTTCTTGGCCATGTAGCGCACGGGGCGTTTGAGCATCAGGTTGACCGCGACGGGGTCCTTGCGGCTGTTGTGGTTGGACACCACGAGCAGGGCCTCTTTGCGGGGCACGCTCCCGTAACCGCTGCCGCGCAGGCGATAGGGCACGGCGATAAGGCGGAAAAGCGGCCATCCGAGGTAGAAACGCAGCATGTCTATCTCCTCCTCACCACGGTACGCGCCCCCACCGGGGGGGCCTTCGTGCGGGCCGGCACGCGCGCCCCGGCCGCTTTGCGGCGGAGATAATCGCGTCGGCCATTTAATGATATTATCAAGGTGATACGCTTGCACCAAGGATATTTCCAGGGGAGCGGGAGGGGCGCCATGGGGAAATCACTTGCCGGCGCCCGGGGACAGTGGAGGCGAGAGAAGGGAGGGCGTCCGCGTTGATCAAGCACAAAGCTTTCCTCTATTACTACGACAAGGCACCCGGCCTCGGCATCATCGCGCATAACGAGCCCGAGGGCTGGCGGAGGATCAACCTCTACGGTTTCGGCGTGGACATGGACAACTTCCAGAGGGGGATCGAGGAGGGTTGCGAGAACGACCTCCTGCGCGAGGGGGTGCTGGCGGCGAGGCCCGCGCAGTCCCGCGTGATCATCGCCGGCGGGGTGGTCTTCAAGGGCATCACCTTCCTGGCGGGAGAGGGGACGACGGCCTCCCTGTTCATGGACAGGCTGGAGCGGGGCCTGCCCGCCTTCCGCATCGTCGATACCCGCGCCATGCGGGTGGCGGATTCCATCTCGCCGCTGGAGGTGTACTGCTTCACTTACGGCAAGAAGGTCATCGGCATATCGCGCGTGGTCTTCTTCGAGTACGCGACCCAGATGTCCCTGGTGGGAGTGTACCGCGACCAGGACCGTAATCTCCTGGACGAGCTGGGGAAAGAGCTCTCCGGGCTCCACCAGTACATGACCATACCCAACCCGCTGCGCACGGACGAGAGGGATGAGCGGGTGGAGGTGAACATGTTCATGATCCGCCACCCGGTGAAAGAGGAACTGCAGTCGGACTTCGTGCGGGCCATCCTCAAGACGCGCGACCTCGTCTTCTACACGGCCTGAAAGGGATGGCGGCCCGGCCGCTCAGACGTCTCTCCCCACCGCCCTCGCCACCTTGCGCAACCTGCCCATGAGGTCGCCGAAGGACTCGAATTCCAGGGACTGCGGCCCGTCGCAGAGGGCAGCGTTGGGATCGGGGTGTATCTCGATGAGCAGTCCGTCCGCGCCCGCGGCCACGGCGGCCAGGGACATGTCCGGTATGAGGTTGGCGATGCCCACGGAATGGCTGGGATCGACGATGACGGGGAGATGGGTCAGGCGGCGCAGCGCGGCCACCGCGGAGAGGTCCAGGGTGTTGCGGGTGTAGGTCTCGAAGGTGCTGATGCCGCGCTCGCAGAGGATGATATTGCGGTTGCCCTCCTTGATGATGTACTCCGCGGCCAGGAGCAGGTCCTCGATCTTCGAGCTCGCCCCCCGCTTGAGCAGGACGGGGTGCCCGCTGCGCCCTATCTCGGTGAGGAGCACGAAGTTCTGCATGTTGCGCGCCCCCACCTGGATGATGTCCGCATAGGCGCAGATGAGCTCGACCATGCGCGGGTCGGTGAGCTCGGTGACCACCGGGAGTCCCGTCTCCTCGCGGGCCTCCGCCAGGTATTTGAGGGCTTCTTCGCCCAGCCCCTGGAAGCTGTAGGGGGAGGTGCGCGGCTTGTAGGCGCCGCCCCTGAGGATGGAGGCGCCGGCGAGCTTGACCAGGCGCGCCGAGTTCAGTATCTGTTCCCTGCTCTCCACCGCGCATGGGCCGGCCATGACCACCACTTTCTCGCCGCCGATGACAACCCCGGCCACCTCGATGCGGGTGTTTTGGGGCTGGGTCTCCCGTGCGGCGAACTTATAGGGCTTGAGGATGGGGATGATCTGCTCCACGCCGGGATAGCCGGCCATGGTCTCCACGACCTTCGTCTTATCGTCCCCGATGACGCCGATGACCGTTTTCTGCACCCCGAAGATGGGGTGGGTTCGCAGGCCGAACTCCTCGATCTTGCTCAATACGGCCGCGACCTGCTCCCGGTCGGCGTCCTGCGACATGACGACGATCATATTCGTGTCCCTTCTCTAGCCCACGGTCTCGGCGGCGTCCGCGAGGGCGATGAGCGCCCTGATGAGGTCGGTCTCGGTGATGATGCCTATCAGCCTGCCCGCATCCACCACCGGGAGCCCGCCGATCTTGTGCTCGAGTATCAGCTCCGCGGCCTCCTTCAGAGAAGCGTCCGGGCCCACGGTGATGGGGTGCGGCGTCATTATGCCGCCCACGAGTATGCGGTCGAGCACGTATTCCACGTAGCGCCTTTCCTGCACCACCTCCGAGCTCATGTCGGCCTGCCGCACGTCCCGGTCGGTGACCATGCCCACCAGCTCGCCGTCCTCGACCACGGGAAAGCGGCGCAGGCCACTCTCCCTCATCAGGGCGCGGACGCGGCGCAGCGTGTCCTCCGGGCCCAGCACGACGGGATCGATGCTCATGTGATGGCGAACCAGCATTTCCCTCCTCCTCGTCCCACGCACGCCTACGTGCCTATTATAACTCCTGTGCGCGCAGGCCATTCACCTCTTTTCTGCGCGGTCACGCCGGGCGGGGCGCGCACGCCGTCAATAGACCCACCCCGGGAAGGTGCACACCCGCGGCGGGTTACGCAGGGGCCGGTACATCTCGACGTCCTTCCAGGGTTCTCCCAGTATGCCGTCGTGGATGGCCCAGCTCCTTCCCCTCACCGTCTTCTCCGCGCCCGGCATGCGGAAAGGGGTGCTCCCGTCCAGCGCGGCGAGGAGCTCCCCCCCGGGCTGGAAGCCGCCGTGGATATCATCCATCTTTTTCTTGCCGCGGATGTAGCTGAAGCCATGTTTCTCGAAGATGATGGCGTCGTGGTAGGCGAGCGGTTCGGCGACCAGCATGTCATGTCCCATGGCGGCGAGGAAGTCCAGGGCCAGGGGCACGAAGTCGCGCAGCAGGCGCAGGCCGCTGCGCACCTGCCCGGGCGCCAGGCCGGCCCGTATGGCCCTCGTCTCCTCGCTGCGGTTGCGCCGCGTGGTGCCGAACTTCGTCCTCCGCCCCGCGTCGTCGATGTCGGTGTTGAAGCGGGGGGAGCGAGGATCGTTGATGATGAGGAAGGTGATCTCCACCTTGAAGAAGGCGGTATCCGCGATCTCCAGGAAGAAGATGCAGTCCCGGTCATCCGCATGCTCTCTTACCTCGATGATGGTAAATCCGGCCTGGCGCGGCGCGACGATCTTGACCACGCGCTCGCCCGCGCTGTTGCGGAGGCTGCTGCGGTCTATCTCGAAGGTCTCGAATATCTTGTCCGGGATGAGCAGGGAGTAAACGCTCCCCTTGACCTCGGGATCGAGCTGGTTGAGGGCATGGATGCTGTGGTGGGGGGAATCCTTGTTCAGTCCCCGGAAGACGTCGCCGACCCCACGAGCACTAATGCTGCGCATCATACTCCGTTTCAGTCCCGCAGGTCATATTGGTACCGGACGTGTATATTATAGGTTAACTCCGGCGCATGCTCCAGGGCCGCGGGCGGCCACGCGCGCCGGCGACGGCGCTGTGGGCGCGGGACAGGCGAGAAACGGACGGGAGATATGGCGGGACCGGAAGATGACGGGAGTGCGGCTGGAGCGGGGGAGGACGCCCTCCACACTCCCAAGGGCAGGGTCTTGATCGCCGCCCGGGCGGGAGCCCAGGCCATCGAATCCATGCAACTGCACCAGGGCATGGGCGCCTTTGCGGCGCCGAACTACCCCGCCTCCCGGGAGAAGAAGGCGCTGCAGCGCATCGCCAGGAGCGCGGAGGGCAGGGTGATACTGGCCTATACGGAGCAGGGGGAGATAGTGGGCTTCGTGGCCATCGCTCCCCCCAGTGCGGCGGAGAGGTGGGGCCGGCTCTCGGGGCACGGGCTCATCGAGGCCATGGCCATCGAGGTGAGCCAGGACTGGCGCGGGCTGGGCATCGCCGACAAGATGATGGAGGTCGGCCTGCGCGACCCCTTCTTCGACGACAAGATCGTCATCTGCACCGGATATACGTGGCACTGGGACCTGAGGGCCAACGGCCTGGACAAGGACCAGTACCGCCGCATGCTGCTGCAGTACCTGGAGAAGGCGGGGTTCATGTATTACGAGACGGATGAGCCCAACGTGAACCTCGACTCCGCCAACTTCTTCTCGGCCCGCATCGGTCCCGGGGTCGGCTCAGAGCTCTACGACTGCTTCGAACAACTGCTTTTTAAGGACCGCTCCTGGGGGGAGTTCCGCGGCATGCCGCGCACCATGAGAGAGGTGTTGGGGGAAGGCACGGCGAGCTGGAGGAACGGCGGGCGGGGGTAGGCGCGCGCGGCGCTTCGCGCGCGGGATGCATGCTATACTGGCAGGGGCGCCCCGGGCGGCGCCTCCGGGTTGAAGGAGAACGATGCGCTACAGGGGAATGGTCATCCGGCCCCCCAGCGAGGCCGGAAGTTACATCCTGCAGGTGACCTACGGCTGCTCGCATAATGCCTGCACCTTCTGTCCCACCTACAAGGGGACGCGTTTCCAGGTCCGTGAACTGGGGGAGATACTGGAGGACATCGGGGAGGCAGCGGTGGTGATGCCCCGCACGCGCCGCGTGTTCCTGGCCGATGGAAACGCCCTCTGCCTCCCCGGCGAGCGCCTGAAGGCGATACTGGCGGCGCTGCGCGGTGCCTTTCCGCGCCTGGAGAGGGTGGGGGCATACGCCAACGGCGGGGACATCAACGCCAAGAGCGAGGAAGAGCTGCGGGAGCTGGCACGCATGGGCTTGGGGATACTCTACCTCGGGCTGGAGAGCGGGGACGACCGGGTGCTGGAAAGGGTACGCAAGCGGGACAGCAGCGAGGAGATGGTGCGGGCGGCGATCAAGGCCAGGAAATGCGGCATGCAGGTCTCGGTGATCGTGCTCCTCGGCCTGGGGGGCAGGGAGGGGTCGCGCGAGCACGCGGTGAGGAGCGCGCAGGCGGTATCGCGGATGGACCCCGATTACCTCAGCGCCCTGACCCTGATGGTGGTCCCCGGCACGCCCCTGCACCGCGAGCAGGAGGAAGGGGGGTTCGTGCTCCCCGACCAGCGCGGGCTGCTGGCGGAGCTGAGGTTGTTTCTGCAGGGGTGTGAGCTCTCGCAGTGCGTGTTCAGGACCAATCACGCCTCCAACTACCTTCCCCTCAAGGGCGTGCTCTCCAGGGACAGGGAGGCCATGCTGCAGACCATAGACCGGGCCGTGCGCACGCCGCGGATGCTGAGGCCCGAGTTCATGCGGGGGTTGTGATGCCGCCGCGGAGGATATTTTCCAGATGAAGAATTTTATGGCAGCGCGCGCTCAAGGTGCGGGGAGCCGATAACGATACATGCAATGAGGCATGCGCACGCAAGAGGAGCTCGCAAAATGAAGACGATTGCCTACATCGAGGACGATCCGGACATGATCGATCTGGTGTCCATCATCCTTCACAAACACGGGTATGAGGTGGCGGGGTTCACGGAGAGCCGCGAGATAATCCCCAGGCTGGAGTCGCTGAAGCCCGAGCTCATCCTCCTCGATCTCATGATGCCGCACGTGGACGGGATAGAGGTGTACCGGGAACTCAAGAGCCGCGAGGGCATGGGGGATATCCCGGTGATCATCATCAGCGCCATGAAAAGGGCGGTGGAGGAGATCGAGCGGGAGGGCAAGATGCAGGTGGAGGCCTGCCTGATCAAGCCCTTCACCATCGGTGAGTTGTTGGACGTGGTCAAGCGCATCCTGGGCAGCGCCTGAGCCCGCCCCCGCGCGCCGCCCTGCCCCTTTGCGACCGTTCGCGCCGCATGGGAGCGGTTCTACCCGGCGGTGGCGCAGAACTCGTCCAGGACCCCTTATCCGCCCCGGAGGCCTTGCGGTATCTCTTTGCCACTTATCTGGTGATCTATTTGCCCTCTTTACTTTCAACCTCAATCGCCATCCCCCCGGGTCTTTGATCTTTCCCGGGGGAACGGTATTATCAGCGCTTTCCTCGAGCACCTTTTGATTTTGAGGCAAGGAATCCATTCGGAGGACATTTCTTATGAGTCGATGCGATGGGTTGACTAATGCCCGGCCAGGGAACAGAATGGGAAATGGCCCGCACCAGGTGCGGAATCATGCCATCCGTCATAGCTGAACGCGGAGGTGAACCCGATGGCGGACGAGGTCTTGAGCACGGGAGAGACGGCTCCGGCCGGAAAGTACTACTGCGACAAATGTGGGTATGAGTACGAACACAAGGACGAGAACGTACCGCTCCCGGACTGCCCGGACGAGGGCATCTACACCGTGTGGAACCCGACCAGGTTGAAGTCTCGCTTCGAGGAGAGCGCGTAAGCGGGGAACCGAAGGGTCAGGAAGCGCGGCGCCTCCATTCGGGGCGCCCTTTCCTTTGCCCCTGCCGGGCCCGCGGCGCGCTGCGCGGGTGAGGCGAGCGCCCCGTAACTTGTCTGGCCTGGAGTCGCAGCGAGCCTGTGGCGCGCTTCGCGGGGGGCTCGTGCAAGCATGCCCGCGCCGCGGGAAGGCGGGCTCAGAGCGCGTCTCTCTTCTGCAGGAAACGGCGGTATTGCAGCATCCTGGAGAGGATGACCGCCGCCTTCTCGGGAGCGGTGAAGATGACCGTTTCGCCCGCCTCGAGGTCGCGCAGGCTCTCCTCCCCGATGAATTGCATCTCCACGAAGACGATGGGCTTCCCGTGTTCCCTCATCAGCTCCTTGGCCCGCGCGAGAAGGCGAATGTTGCGTCCCTTGAGGTCGATAAAAAAGCTCTTCAGCGCGTCCTCGCTCATCTCCATGATCAGGTTCTGGGAGACGAGGAGGTTGAGCCCGATCATGGTCCCCGTCCCCAGCGAGCCGAGAACGATCATGGCATCTATGTTCGCGGACTTCGCCATGGCCTCGAGGATGGCCAGGTGGGTGTCCATGTAGAGGTTTCCGACGAGGTCGATGGGATTGGCATGGCTCCAGAAGGGGGGTAGCAGGCTGTCGCATACCGCGATGACGTCTTCGTCCAGGTCGGCCAGCTTGAGGCCGGCCATGGCCGTGGCATCGGTGGCCAGGACGCCCCAGCCTCCTCCCAGGGTGATGATGCCCAGGCGGTCTCCGCGGGGCAGGGGCAGCCTCTCGAAGGCCTTGGCCAGGTCCAGCATGTCCTGAGAGGTCTCGGCGCGTATGGCCCCGGCCTGGCGGAAGGCGGCATCGTAGATGTGGTCCGAGCCCGCCAGGGAGCCGGTATGTGACATGGCCGCCTTGCCGCCCTCCTCGGTGCGGCCGGACTTGAGCACGATCACCGGCTTGCGGGGGGTTATGCGGGAGACGATATCGAGGAAGCGGCGGCCGTTGTCGACCCCCTCGAGGTAAGCGAGTATGAGCCGGGTCTCCTCGTCCTCGCCGAAGTATTCGATGTAGTCCTCGGCGCGCAGGAGGGCCTCGTTGCCGCTGCCCACGAACTTGCCGAAGCCGATGCCCTGGTTCATGGTCCAGCCGAGCATGTTGGCGCCCACGTTGCCGCTTTGGGAGACGAAGGAGATGGCGCCCTGGTGCAGCTGCAGCGGCGCGCCGACGGCGAATATACTCTGGCCGGTGTTGACTATCCCCATGGTGTTCGGGCCCACGACGACGAGGCCGTGCCTCGTGGCCACCTCCACCAGTTCCCTCTCCAGCCTGGCGCCATCCTCGCCGGCCTCCGAGAAGTTTGACGAGACGACGATGACATGCCGCACCCCCTTGGCCGAGCACTGTTCGAGGATGCCGGGGACGGTGGCGGCGGGGGTGGTGATGAAAGCGAGGTCGGGGGCCACGGGCAGGGCGGCGAGGGAGGGATAGGCGGCAAGGCCGTGTATCCTCTCCTCGCGGGGGTTTACGGGATAGATGCTCTCCCGTGGATAGCCGCCCGCCATGAGGTTGATGAGGAGAAAGGATCCCCACTTGGCGGGGACATTGGAGGCCCCTATCATGGCGATCGATTCGGGATAGAAGATCCTATCCAGGTCGCTGGCCATAAAACCCTCCTTGTTTTCGACCGCCCACGATTATATGTGAAAGGGAAAAAGGTGCACAAGGGCGTCATGCGCGCATCGGGGGCGAGAGCGAAAAAAAGGGGGGGTTGACAACTATCGTTATAACTTTATACTGAAGTTGATATTGTTAAAATATTATATAAATGTTTAACAATAGGAAGGAGGTGATGGCTTTGAGGGGAAAGGGTGCCCTCAGGCTCGACGACTTCTTCTGGTGCGACAAGCTCCACGTTCTGCGCGAGATACGCGACGGCGAGAGCATGGAGCTCAGGGGCTTCAAGGCCTACTGCGGCAAGCTGGGGAAGGACATCGACGATTCCTTCTGCCATCACTGTTTCCTGCATTAAACAGCCTCATCGCATCTCGTCCTTCAACCGGTCGGGGCGGCGTTCAGCCGCCCCGACACCTTTGCGCGCCGGGCGCCGCCTGTTTGCGGGGATCGAGAATGTTGTAGAATGGTTACAGCCCTGTAAGGACACGAGGGGGGAGTAGGCGGGCATGGGAGACAAGGGGAGCAGGCCGCGCAGGGTGCCCACGGGAATACCGGGCCTGGACGAGATGCTCTGCGGGGGGTTGCTCTTCAACTCGGTGGCGGTAGTCAAGGGCGCACCCGGGACCGGGAAGAGCTGCATGGGCATGGAGTATGTGTCGCGGGGCATACGGGAGTACGACGAGCCGGGCCTGATCATCACCTTCGAGGAGTTCCCGCGCCAGCTCTACCGGGATGCGATCTCCATCGGTTTCGACCTGCGCGCCTACGAACGCGACAACAAGCTGCGCACCATATTCACCACCCCGGCCGTCTTCCTGCGGGAGATACAGCAGCCCGGGGGGATCTTCGACCGCACCATCGAGGAGGTCTCGGCGCGAAGAGTGTTCGTCGATTCCATGACCCAGCTGGAGCGCATAACCCAGGAGCCGGTGCAGTTGAGGGAGATAATGTACACTTTCCTCAACGGGCTGCTCAGGTATGATATCACCGCCCTGGTATCTCAGGAGGACGCCTTTATCACCGGCGACATGTCGGTGGCCGAAGCCGGACTATCCTATATCGTCGATACCATCATCCACCTGCGTTACGTGGAGATCAGCTCGAGCATCGAACGCGCCCTTTTCGTGCTCAAGCACCGTGCGTCAGATCACGATAAGAGCATACGGCGCATGTCCATCACCCCCTCGGGGATCGAGCTCGAGGCCGCCTTCGAGGGCCGGGAGGGCATATTGAGCGGTAACCCATACGTTACGCGGCGCCTGAAAAAAGCGGAGGAGTTCTTCAGATAGATGCTGGATCAAGAGGTGAGAGCCCGCGATGCTTGAATTCGAGAACCTCGACCCGCAGGTAAGCGGTTTCGTGGAGGGGTATGTGGACTCCTTCATCACCTGGGACCTTATCCTGTTTTTCCACGAGAATCCCTATACCGTGGGGTCGCCGTCCAGCATCGCCATGAGCATCGGCAGGCTGGGCTCCGACATCGAGCCCTACCTGGAGAGGATGACCGCCAAGGGCATCCTCTCCCACGAGTTCAGGGCCGGTGACGGGGCGGAGACCATCTACGCCTACAAGCCGGAGCCGGATTTTGAGAAAGCGGTCATCGATTTCAAGCGCGCGCTCAAGGACCGGGCGAGCCGGCTGATCATCGTGAGCAAAGTGCTGCAGAAGGAAGCCAGGAAGTGAGCGCATGCCTTGAGCAACCTCGCGGGCGATGTTAGAATCTAGTACGTAAGCGGGCGGAAGTGGCTCAGTTGGTAGAGCATCACCTTGCCAAGGTGAGGGTCGCGGGTTCGAGTCCCGTCTTCCGCTCCAGCAATACCGGTAGGCGTCGCATCGCCTGCCTTTTTGCCGCGGCGGACGCGGGCTAGCACGTGGGCACCGGCGGCGTGGCCAAGTGGTAAGGCAAAGGTCTGCAAAACCTTGATCACCGGTTCAAATCCGGTCGCCGCCTCCAGAACCGGCGGAGGCCCTCCTCGGAGGGCCTCTTCGTTTGCGGCCCGGGCGGCGGGGCATCCCCCGGGCGCCTGCCCACCCGCCGGGGAGGCGCGGCACGCCCCCCTTGGTATCCACATGCCGCCGTGGGCGTGGCGGAGGAGGACGCAGGGCGGGCAGGGGAGCCGGAACACGGCCCGCGGCGGCCAGGTTCGACCTCCAAGGCCGGGCGCGGCGCGGGGCGAGCGGGCGGCGAGCCCGGACGGGGGCACGGGGAAGGCCGCAAGCGTGGCCATGGCCAGGGGCAAGCGCCCGCGATCGCGGGCCGCCCCGGCGTAAATGTCCATGTCCTCGCGGCCTCTCAGGCTTATCTTTTCGGAAGCGGCAGCGGTGGCTATGCGGGCGGCGGCACGCAAACGGCGATGTTGCGAAAAGGATGGAAATCGCACACAATATAGCGGTGTGGGCGCGTAGCTCAGTGGGAGAGCGCTTCCTTGACGCGGAAGAGGCCGTGGGTTCAATCCCCTCCGCGCCCACCATACTAAAAAGTACGCAAGGGCTTGCGTATAGCCTGAAGACCTGCCCGCCTGCGTGCGAGCGGGCCGGAGTGCCGGGGGCGGTGGCGTTCGCAGTCGCCCCGCGGCCGCGCCGGCACGCTGCCCATGCACACTCGCGCGTGCGGGGGGAGTTGAGAGCGGAGGTGAGGCCGTGAAGTGTCCCGAATGCCGGGCCGAGAACCCTGAGAACGCCGAGTTCTGCTCCCTCTGTTACGCGCGCTTTGCGGCCAGGCCGAGGTTTGCGGAAGCGGACGAGGCGGCAGCGCTCCTGCGCGAGACGCATCGGGGCGCCAAGCTCCGCTGTCCGAACTGCGCGGCGTTGAGCCCGCCCGCGTCGCCGTTCTGCCTGGACTGCGGCTTCGCGTTCGAGGACCTCGAGGCCTTGCTGGTCGGCGAAGAGGAGCAGGAGAGGATGCGCGCGCGGGCGCGGGCGGCGTTGAGGGAGGAGGAGGAGGAAAGGGCCGTCGAGGCCATCCCGCTCACGGCGGAGACGGACGGCGCGGCGGTGATAAGGCGCCTTTCCGATCACCTGAGGAGGGGGCTCAAGCCGCGCCTGCAGGCGCGGGGGCGCAGCGCCGTTACCCACGCCATGAAGCTCGTCGCGCTGCTGGGGGAGGACGTGCGCGCCGGGGGTGGAGATGTGCGCCTGAGGGTGGCCCTTGCGGGCGAAGGCGTGCTCACCCACCTGGACGACGTGGAGCTGGAGATCATCCTGGAGAACGCCTAGGAGGACGGGTTGAAGGTAGAGGTGGGCGGCAAGGGAGAGATAGAGGTCGAACCCGGCCGCAGCGTCATCGAGCTCCTGCGGGAGCTGGACGCCCATGCGGCGGAGGGCGCCATAGCGGCGCGCCTCAACGGACGCCTTGTCGACCTCGACTCCCCGCTGGAGGAGGGCGTCCTGGAGGCGGTGACCTGGGGGGACGAGGGCGCGGAAGAGGTGTACCGCCACACCGCCTCCCACGTCATGGCGCAGGCGGTGATGGAGCTCTTTCCCGGCACCGGGCTGGCCATCGGTCCGGCCATCGCCGACGGCTTTTATTACGATTTCGACCTGGCGGAAAGCCTGACCCCGGACGACCTGCCGCGTATCGAGGAGCGCATGGCCGAGATAATCGAAAGGGACCTTCCCGTGGAACGCGAGCAATGGGAGAGGCGGCGGGCGGTCGACTATTTCCGGGAGCAGGGGCAGGACTACAAGGTGGAGATGCTCGAGGAGATAGAGGACGACGAGGTCAGTGTCTACCGCCAGGGCCGCTTCGTGGACCTGTGCCGCGGCCCCCACCTCCGCTCCACGGGAAGGTTGCGCCATTACAAGCTCCTCAGCCTGGCGGGCGCGTACTGGCGCGGGGACGAGACGCGCCCCATGCTGCAGCGCATCTACGGCACCGCTTTTTATGAGGCGGGCGAGCTCGAGGCCCACCTGCATTTCCTGCAGGAGGCGGAGAAACGCGACCACCGCCGCCTGGGCAGGGACCTCGACCTCTTCAGCTTCCACGAGGAGGCGGGGCCGGGGGTCGTCTTTTACCACCCCCGGGGGGCGGTGCTGCGCGGCATCATCGAGGACTTCCTCAAGCAGGAGCACGCTCGCAGGGGCTACGAGATGGTGGTCACGCCGCATCTCTTCAGGGGTCAGCTCTGGCACATCTCGGGGCACATGGACTACTACAAGGAGAACATGTACTTCTTCGAGAAGGACGGCATGGAATACGTGATCAAGCCCATGAACTGCCCCGGCCACCTGCTCATCTACAAGACGCGCCCCCGCAGTTACCGCGACCTGCCCATCAAGTACTTCGAGCTCGGCACCGTGTACCGTTACGAGCGTTCGGGGGTGCTGCACGGGCTGATGCGGGTGAGGGGGTTCACCCAGGACGACGCCCACATCATCTGCAGCGAGGAGCAGCTGGAGGAGCAGGTGGCGGAATGCCTGGAGTTCGCCTTCTCCTCCCTGCGCGCCTTCGGTTTCGAGGATTTCGACGTCTATCTGAGCACGCGCCCGCGGGACGCCGTGGGCGGCGATGAGCTGTGGGAGAAGGCGACGGCGAGCCTCGAGCGCTCCCTGGACGACCTGGGCATCCCCTATGCCGTGGACCCCGGGGAGGGGGTCTTCTACGGCCCCAAGATAGACGTCAAGCTCAAGGACGCCATCGGCAGGTCGTGGCAGGGGCCGACGGTGCAGGCGGACTTCAACAACCCGGAGAGGTTCGACCTCACCTACACGGGTGCCGACAATCGACCGCACCGTCCGGTGTTGATACACCGCGTGGTCCTCGCCGGCATCGAGCGCTTCTACGGCGTGCTCCTCGAGCATTATGCCGGCGAGCTCCCCCTCTGGCTGGCGCCCCTGCAGGCCGCGGTCATCCCCATAGCGGACAGGCACCTCGACTACGCACGCGAGGTGGAGAAAGCGCTGCGCGAGGAGGGGCTGCGGGCCGAGGTGGACGACGACCGCCAGACGGTGAGCATGAAGGTTCGCCGCGCCCAGGTGCAGAAGGTGCCCTTCACCCTGGTGGTGGGGGACAGGGAGGTGGACGCAGGCGCCGTTTCCGTGCGCGACCGCGCCGGAGCGGAGAAGCGGGGAGTGCCGCTGCAGGAATTCCTGGCCCGCGCCCTGGCCATGGTGCGGGAGAGGAGCACCTCCGGCTCCTGGGAGGGTTGATGGAGAGGCTGTGGAGGCCGTGGAGGG
The DNA here is from genome assembly GCA_964510515.1 of uncultured Actinomycetota bacterium. Classification (GTDB taxonomy): domain Bacteria; phylum Actinomycetota; class Geothermincolia; order Geothermincolales; family RBG-13-55-18; genus SURF-21. The sequence continues at coordinate 219,186 of CAZEAU010000001.1, forward strand.
GGGCATACGTGCGCAACGCCGAGAGCCTCTGCGACGAGGGCTGCATCTTCTGCGCCAAGCCGGAGAGCGGCGACGATCGCGCCGCCCTCATCCTTCACCGCGGCGCGACCGCCTTCGTGATCATGAACCTCTATCCCTATAACACCGGGCACGTCATGGTCGCCCCCTTCCGCCACGCCGGCGACCTGGAGGACCTCGAGGAGGCGGAGCGGGCGGAGCTGATGGAGCTCACCTTGTTGATGGTCAGGGCCGTCAGGTCCGCGATGCGCCCCCCGGGCTTCAACCTGGGGATGAACATGGGCAAGGCCGCGGGCGCCGGCTATGATCAGCACCTGCACATGCACGTCGTGCCCCGCTGGCAGGGCGACACCAACTTCATGCCCGTGCTGGCGGGCTCCAAGGTCATGCCGGAAAGCATCACGGCGACCTACGACAGGCTGCTCCAAGCCCTCGCCGCCCTCCCCTGACGGGGTCAGGTCTTGTTCTTTGCCTGCTCCGCTATCTTGCCTGTTCGCACCCGGGGTTCTGCCTCGGGTTCGCAAGACGTGGCCCCGCGGGGGTGGCCCGGGGGCGCGGACCCCTCAGTCCTTCTTCTCCCTGGAGGCCTCGATGATCTTGGCCGCGATATGGGAGGGGACCTCCTCGTAATGCGAGGGCGACATGGTGAAGGTGCCGCGGCCTCCGGTTATGGAGCGCAGGTCGATGGAATAGCGCAGCATCTCGGCCATGGGCACCTGTGCCCGCACCACCTGCAGGCCGCCCGCGGAGTCCATGCCCAGGATGCGACCCCTCTTGGCGTTGAGGTCGCCGATGACGTCCCCCATGTAAGCCTCGGAGACCATGATCTCCACGGTCATGATGGGCTCCAGGAGGTAGGGGTCCGCCTCCTGCATGGCGCTTCTCATCGCCAGCGAGCCCGCTATCTGGAAGGATATGTCCGAGGAGTCGACGGGATGGTACTTGCCATCGTAGAGGGTGGCGCGGAAATCGACCACGGGATAGCCGGCCAGAAAGCCCTCCTCCATGGATTTGCGCACCCCCTTCTCCACCGACGGGATGAACTGCTTGGGGATCACGCCGCCGACGATCTTGTCCACGAACTCGAAACCGGCGCCCTTCTCCTGCGGCTCGATCTCCACCCAGGCGACGCCGAACTGGCCGTGGCCGCCGGTCTGTTTCTTGTGCTTTCCCTCGGCGCGCGCGCTTTTGCGGAAGGTCTCCTTGTAGGGGACGCGGGGGAGTTCGGTGTTGACGTTGACGCCGAACTTGTGCGACATGCGCCCCATCATGATGTCCAGGTGAGCTTCGCCCATGCCGGAGATAATGGTCTGATTGACCTCGGTGTCGCGGCGCACGCTGAAGGTCGGGTCCTCGTCGCTGAGACGCGCAAGGGCCACCGAGAGCTTGTCCTCGTCTCCCTTGGTCTTGGGCTCGACGGCAAGAGACATGACGGGTTCCGGGAAGTCGATGGGAGGGAGAACGATGATGTTGTCCTTGTCGCACAGCGTATCCCCGGTGGTGGTCTCCGTGAGTTTGGCCACGCCCCCGATGTCTCCCGCCGGTATCTCGCTCGCCGCGATCTGGTTCTTGCCGCGGACGACGAACACCTGGCTCACGCGCTCTTCCCTGTCGCGCCCAGGGTTATAAACGGAGCTGTCCGCGCTGAGGGTGCCCGAGAACACCCGGAAGTAGGTGAGCTTCCCCACGTACGGGTCCGATATGGTGCTGAACACCAGCGCCGCCAGGGGGGAGTCCGCGGCGGCTTTCAGGGTGACCTCTCCCTCCCCGCCCCTGCCGCTGCCGCTTATCTCGCCCAGGCGGGCCGGCGAGGGCAGCGAGTTGACGATGGCGTCGGCCAGCAGGTCCACGGCGATATTGTGGGTGGCGCTGCCGCAGAGGACGGGGATAATGGCGCCGCCGGAAACGCCGGCCAGGAGGGCGGAACGCACCTCGCTCTCCTCCAGTTCCTCCCCCTCGAGGTATTTCTCCATGAGCTCGTCGCTGGCCTCCGCAGCGGCCTCTATCATCTTCTCCCTGGCCTCCTCCACCTGCGCGGACATCTCACCGGGCGTGTCCGCCTCCCTGGGCTTGCCGTCCTCGCCTTCGTAGAGGCAGGTCCTGGATGAGATGAGGTCCACGACGCCGCGAAATTCCTGTTCCTCGCCCACGGGAAGCTGGAAGGGCACCACCCGCGAGCCGTAGGCCTGCTGCAGCTGGTCGAGGCAACGCTGAAAGCTCGCGTTCTCCCTGTCCATCTTGTTGACGAAGACGATGCGCGGGTAGCCGTAGCCGTCGGCCATCTTCCATATGAGCTCGGTCTGCACCTCGACGCCGGCCACGGCGGAGAGGACGAACACGGCACCGTCTATCACCCGCAGCACGGAGGTGACCTCGCCGACGAAATCGGCGAAACCCGGGGTATCCAGGAGGTTTATCTTATGACCGCTCCACTCCATGGCCAGCGGGGTGGCGGTGACCGAGATGCCGCGCTTCTGTTCGTCGGGGTCGAAATCGCCCGCCGTGTTGCCCTCCCCCACGTGCCCCATGCGCTTGATCGCGCCGCTGTTGAAGAGCATGGCCTCGGCCAGGGAGGTCTTGCCCGCATCGCCGTGGCCGAACAAGGCTACATTACGTATCTTCTCCATCTCGAACCTGTCCATGGGATCCCCGTTCCTTTCCTCTCCTTGTGGATAACCCTAACCATTATATGCGTGACTCCGGCATGAGGCCATAGCCTCTTGGCCCCCCGAGGGAGGAGGAGGTCGGCGCCGCGCGCCGGGCGCCGCCGCGGCGGACATGCCGCGCCGCCGCCGCAGCGGGTTTTTCCTGTTGAGAGGGGATTTGAGGGCCGATGTCGGTTTGCCCGCGAAGTCGGCGGTGTGCTATACTTCAAGGGCAAAAGAGCGTGACCGGGGAGCCGAGTGGGCAGGAGCCCACTTTTTATTTGATCATGGGGTGATGCCTATGCCTGGAGGGCCGCTCAAGGATACTGAGGTCCTGCTCGAGGACTTGATAGATCCCCTCGTGGCCAGGGAGGGCCTGCGCCTGATCTCGGTCGACGTAGAGAGAAGGGGCAAGCGCCTGGTGGTCACGGTATGCCTCGACCGCGAGGGGGGCATCGACGTGGACACCTGCGCGGAGATGAGCGAGGAGATAAGCCGCTATCTGGACGTGGAGGACGCCATCAGCGAGAGCTATAACCTGGAGGTCGAATCGCCCGGCCTGCAGCGCGTCCTGCGCAAACCGCGCGAGTTCCGCTGCTTCACCGGCAGGGAGGTCGAGATAGTCCTGCGTCAGCCTTTCCGGGGGCGGCAGAAGCTGCAGGGGCGCCTCAAGGCCGCCGACGACGAGGGGATAACCCTGTTGGCGGACGGCGAGGAGGTCAGCTTCCCCTACCAGGCCCTAAAGAAGACGAAGCTCCATTTCAACGCCCCCTGGTAGGGGCGCTTGCGGACGGAGGGAAGAGGTGTGAGCGTGGAATGGCTGGATGCGCTGCGGCAGATAGAGCGCGAAAAGGGCATCGAGGCGGAGACGATAATACAGGCCCTGGAGGCGGCGCTGCTGTCCGCGTATAAGAAGGACTATTCCACCGAGGAGGAGGCACGGGTCGAGGTGAACCGCGAGACCGGCTCCATCCACGTCCACGCGCTGCTTACCGACGAGGAGAGCGGCGAGGTCAGCGAGGAGGAAGTCACCCCCGGCAACTTCGGCAGGATAGCCGCGCAGACCGCCAAGCAGGTCATCCTGCAGCGCATCCGGGAGGCGGAGCGCGACCTCATGTTCGAGGAGTACCGCGAGAAGACGGGGGACATCGTTACCGGCATCGTGCAGCAGTCGGACCAGCGCTACACCCTGGTGGACCTGGGCAAGGTGGAGGCGCTGCTTCCCGTATCCGAGCAGATGCCGGGCGAGAGGCCCAGGCATGGGATGCGGATCAAGGTCTATATCGTCGAGGTGCGCAAGACCAGCAAGGGCCCGCAGATACTGGTTTCACGCACCCACCCCGGGCTGCTGAAGAGGCTCTTCGAGCTCGAGGTCCCGGAGATCGCCGAGGGCTACGTGGAGATCAAGGCGGTGGCCAGGGAGCCGGGACATCGCTCCAAGATCGCGGTGGTCTCCCACGACCGCAACATAGACCCGCTGGGCGCCTGTGTGGGGGCCAGGGGTTCGCGCGTACGTATGGTGGTCAACGAGCTCAAGGGCGAGAAGGTCGATATCATCCCCTGGAGCGAGGACCCGCGGGAGTTCGTATCCAACGCGCTCAGCCCCGCCAAGGTCAAGGAGGTCGAGGTCTACGAGGAGGAGGAGCTCTCCGAGATCATCGTGCCCGACGGACAGCTGTCCCTGGCCATCGGCAGGGAGGGGCAGAACGCCCGCCTCGCCGCCAAGCTGACGGGATGGAGGATAGACATCAAGAGCGAGTCGCAGGCGAGGGATGAGAAGGAAGGCTACACCGCCCACGCGGAGATCCGGGCCATGGCCGCGGAGAGCGCGGAGGAGAGCGCGGAGGAGAACGGACACGAGGAGGAGGCCGCCGGGGAAGCCGGGGAAGCCGGGGAAGCCGGAGAAGCCGGAGAAGCTGGGGAAGGTGATGGCGGCAGCGGGGCGGAGCCTGAGCCGGAGGCGGCGGAGAGTCCGGACGCCGAGGGGCCGCCAAGCGTCGAGGGGTAAAAACTTTCACGCAAAGGAGCGCGGGGGCTTCCTGCCGGGGCGGGTTTGTTGTTTAATATGGCCTCAGGGAAGCCGAACGGGGAGTGAGCATGGCGAGAAAGGGAAAGAGAGTCCATCAGCTGGCCAAGGAACTTGGCATCGCCAGCAAGGAGCTGCTTGAAGCACTGCAGTCCATGGGCGAGGACATCCACAATCCGCTCTCCTCGCTGAGCGAGGAGACGGAGAAGGCGGTGGTGAGGAAGCTGTCCGGGGCCAGGGCGGAGAAGGCGGAGCCCCGCAAGGCGGCGCACAGGGAGGCGGGGACGAAAGCCGCGCAGACCAGGGCCAAGGGTCCTGCGGCGGCGAAGCCCGCGCCGCCCCGCGGCGCGGAGAAGCCCCCTGCACCCCCCGCCGGGCGGGCGCCCCGCGCGACTCCCGCGCCGGGCGCGGGGGGCAAGGGGAAGGCGGCCACGCCAGGACGTGGAGAGGGCCCCGCTGCGGGCAGGCCGCAGGGGAAAGCGAGCACGCCGGCGCCCAGGGCCAGGCCGCCACGGCAGGGCCGCGCTCCGGCACGGCCGCCGGGCGCGGAGGCCAGGCCAGGCGGCGGGGGGAAGGGCCGGGGCAGGCAGGCGGCAAAACCGCCGTCCAGGCAGAGGCCGGGCAGGCGCGCGCAGGCGCGCGCGGAGAGGCCCGCACAGCGCGAACCGGGCACCAAGCCTATGAAGAAGAAATTACGCGTGCCCGAGGGCATCGCCGTGCGAGACTTCGCGCAGAGGGTGGGCAGGACCCCGGCGAGGATAATCGCAATCCTCATGGCGATGGGCGAGACCATAACCGCGAGCCAGGGCATGTCCGAGGAGGCGCTTCTGCTCGTGGCCGAGGAGCTCAAGGTGGACATAGAGGTCAAGTCGCGCGCCGTCGAAGAGGTCACGGTGATAGAGGACACCCCGCAGTCGCTGCGACCCCGCCCCCCGGTGGTCACGGTCATGGGCCACGTGGATCACGGGAAGACGTCGCTGCTCGACGCCATACGCAAGACCTCCGTCACCGGCAAGGAGATGGGGGGCATCACCCAGCATATCGGGGCCTCGGTGGTGGAATTCGAGGGCAGGAGCATAACCTTTATCGATACCCCGGGCCACGAGTCCTTCACGGCGATGAGGGCCCGGGGGGCCGGGGTTACGGACATAGCGGTGCTGGTGGTGGCGGCCGACGACGGGGTCATGCCGCAGACCGTAGAGGCCATAGACCACGCCCGGGCCGCGGAGGTGCCCATCGTGGTGGCGGTGAACAAGGTCGACAAACCCGAGGCCAACCTCACGCGGGTGCGCCAGCAGCTCACCGAATACAACCTCCTTCCCGAGGAATGGGGCGGCGACACTATCTACGTGGACGTCTCGGCCAAGCAGGGCACCAACCTCGACCACCTCCTGGAGATGCTGCTCCTCCTGGCGGAGATACAGGACCTGCGCGCGAACCCGGAGGTCCCGGCGAGCGGGAACATCGTCGAGGCCCGCCTGGAGAAAGGACGGGGGCCTGTCGCCACCCTCCTGGTCAAGCGGGGAACCTTGAGGAGGGGAGACGCGCTCACGGCCGGGAAGTCGTTCGGGCGGGTGCGCGCGCTCATCGACGACCGGGGCAGGACGGTGCAGGAGGCGGGGCCGTCGACCCCGGTGGAGGTGCTCGGCCTGAGCACGATCCCCGAGGCCGGGGACGAGTTCGCGGTGGTGGAGGACGAAAAGAAAGCCCGCGCCATCGCCGAGGCCAGGACATCGCGCGAGCGGGCGGCGGACGACCGCGGCGCCGTGCGCACGCTCTCCCTGGAGGACCTCTTCCGCCAGATACAGGAGGGCGAGGTCCAGGAGTTCAACCTCATCATCAAGGGGGATACCCAGGGCTCGGTGGAAGCGGTGAAGGATTCCGTGGCCAAGATAAAGGTCGGCGACATCGCGGTGAATATTATCCACACCGGGGTGGGGGCCATAACCGAAAACGACATCATGCTCGCAAGGGCTTCAAACGCCGTGGTCATGGGCTTCAACGTCAGGCCCGACTCCAGCACCCTGGACATGGCGGCCAGGGAGAAGGTGGAGGTGCGCACCTACCGGGTCATCTATCAGCTGCTGGAGGAGCTGGAGGCCGCCCTGGTGGGCATGCTCAAGCCGGTCTACGAGGAAGTGAAGATCGGCGAGCTGGAGGTGAGGGCCGTCTTCCGCGTGCCGCGCCAGGGCGCGGTCGCCGGCAGCTATGTGCGCGAGGGAGAGATAAACAGGAACTCGCGCGTGAGGCTGTTGCGCGACGGATCCATAATCTTCGAGGGCGGGATCTCATCCCTGCGCAGATTCAAGGACGACGTGCGCTCGGTCTCGGCGGGTTACGAGTGCGGGGTCGGCCTCGAGAACTTCCAGGATGTCAAGGAAGGCGACGTCATCGAGGTAGTCGAGATGCGCGAGATACCCAGGGGCGTCGAGGCGGCTGACTCCTGAGGAGGTCGGCGCCATGTATGTAGGCGCGCTGAGGATGGAGCTCTATATGCCCCAGTGCCGCACCCTCAAGGAAAAACGCCAGGTGGTAAGGTCGATCATCGATCGTATCCGCAATCGCTTCAACGTCGCGGTGGCGGAAGTCGACAAGCAGGACCTGTGGCAGGTGAGCAGCCTGGCCATCGCCTGCGTGAGCAACAGCGAGTACGCGGTGAGGGAGGCCCTCGGCCGCATCGAGCGGGCCGTCGAGGCCATGGGCAAGGCGGAGGTCCTGGAATCGCCGCTCCACGTCTTCACGCCATGATCCCCGGGGCGGAGATGCGAGGTGATGGTGATGATCCCGGAGAGGATGAAAAGGGTCAACGAGGCCTGCAAGGAAGCCTTGGGCGAGATACTGCTGGAGAAGGCCAAGGACCCCCGCATCGGCTTCGTGACCGTGACCGGCGTGGAGGTGACGGCGGACCTGCAGCAGGCCAAGGTGTGGGTGAGCGTCATGGGGACGGAGGAAGAGGCGGAGGCGGCGATGCGGGCGCTGCAGAGGGCCCGGGGATTCATGCGCAGGGAGCTGGGCTCGCGGGTGCGCATGCGCTATACGCCTGAACTGAAGCTCTATCTCGACCAGGGGCCGGAGGTCAGCAGGAGGATTCAGGATATCCTCCACACCCTGAAGGGGGAGCAGGGATGAAGGCCCTGGAGCGAGCGGTAGCGGCGCTCAGGGAGGGGGAGGCCATAGCCATGGCGTCCCACGTCAATCCGGACGGAGACAGCCTGGGCTCCCTCCTGGGCCTGGCCATGGCCCTCTCCAGGGCAGGGAAGAAAGTGTATCCCGGCCTGCCGGAGCCGTGGAAGTATCCGCCCCAGTACCTGTTCCTGCCGGGCAGGGAACTCCTCCTCGACCCCTCGCAGCTGGAGGAAGCCCCCGAGCTTTTCGTCGCCCTGGACTGCAGCAACGCGGAACGTCTGGGGGAACTGCGGGAAAAAGCGCAGGCCGCGTCCCTGCTCATCAACATCGACCACCACGAGGACAACAGCCTCTTCGGCGGCATCAACGTGGTGGAGAAAGAGGCCTCATCCACCTCGGAGATAGTCTACCGGGCGCTCAAAGCGGCGGGATGGTCCCCCCCGACCCCCGCCGAGGCCACCTGCCTCTATACCGGCCTGGTGGCGGATACGGGCCGCTTCCGCCACCGCAACACCTCCGCCTCCGCCTTCGCGGTCGCGGGCGAGCTGGTGCAGGCCGGGGCGGATATCTTCCGGGTGGGGGACGAGCTTTACGGCAGCCAGTCTCTCGCCTACACGCGCCTCCTGGGCCGGATCCTGCAGCGCGCCGAGATCGTGGAACGCCACGCCTTCGCCTACAGTTACATCACCCGGCGCGACCTTGCCGAGACCGGCGCCACCCTGCCGGAGACGGAGGACATGATCGACCACCTGCGCGCGCTGCGCCAAACGCGGGTGGTGGCCCTCTTCAAGGAGCTGCCCGACGGCAAGGTCAGGGTCAGTCTGAGGTCGCGTGGCGGCTTCGAGGTGGGCCCCATCGCCCGCCTGCTCGGCGGAGGAGGGCATGCCCTGGCCGCGGGCTATACCTCCGCGTCCGGCATCGAGGCCAGTCTCGGCGGCCTGTTGGAGATGCTCGAGCGAGGGCGGGCGTAGCTTGGACCCGTCCGGCCTGCTGCTCCTCGACAAACCCAGCGGTCCCACCTCCCACGACATGGTCGCGGCCCTGCGCCGGGTGCTGGGGACGCGCAAGGTCGGCCATACCGGCACCCTGGACCCACTGGCAACGGGGCTGCTCCTGGTGCTCGTGGGCGCCGCCACCAGGTTGGCTCCCTATGTGCGGGAAGACCCCAAGCGCTACCGGGGAAGCCTCATCCTCGGGCTCACCACCGACAGCATGGATGTGCTGGGCGAGGTCACGGGCGAGGGGGAATACCGCGGCGGACCGCAGCCGGTGAGGGCGGCGCTGGAAGCGTTGCTGGGGGAACGCGAACAGGTCCCCCCCATGTTCTCCGCGGTGAAATACCGCGGCCGCCCCCTGTACCGCTATGCGCGCAGGGGAGAGGAGGTCCCCAGGAAGAGCCGCAGGATACGCATCTATGAGGCGGAGATGACCGCTTTCCGGGAGCTCGGCGGACGCGCGGAAGTCGATTTCCTGGTCTCCTGTTCCCCCGGGACCTACGTGCGGGAACTGGCGGCGAGCGTCGGCGAAACGCTTTCCTGCGGGGGGACGCTGGCCAGTCTGCGCCGCACCGCCTGCGGCCCTTTCCGGGTGGAGGAGGCGCTGGCCCTGGGCGAGCTCGAGGACGTCGCCGCCCGCGGGGAGAGCTGCTTGCTGCCCCCGCAGTCGGCGCTCGCGGGCTACCGAGCAGTGGCGGTGAGCGATGCGGCACGCGGGCGTGCGAGCAACGGCTCGCCGCTGGATGCCGGCATGCTCAGCGCGGCGGATGCCGCCATAGCGGAGGGAGAGGTGGTGGCGGTTTTTCACGGCGATACGCTGCTCGGCATGCACCGCGTCTGCAGCGCCTCGCCATATCTCTCGCGCGCCGTGCGCATGATGTGAGCCGCTCGGACGAGGCATGATGTGAGCCGCCCGGACGAGGCACTGCGCGCTGGGATACAAAAAGGGATGGCCGGGTTTATACTTGTAGCAGCGACGAGAGCAAGCGCTGCCCCCATGCCGCTCTGCGCAGGGAAAGGGCGGCAGGGAGGAGAGAGCTTAGGCGAGATGGAGATCATACCGGGTACGGGGGCGATCCCGCAGGACATCGGCGACACCGTGGTGAGCATCGGCATGTTCGATGGGGTGCATCGCGGGCACCGCAAGATCATTCACATCGCCCACGAAAAGGCGCGCCGGCGCGGGCTGCGCTGCGTCGTTTTCACCTTCGACCGTCATCCCCTGGAGGTCTTGAGACCGGGAAAACACCCCAAGCTGCTCTCCTCCAGCACCCAGAAGCTGAGGCTGCTGGAGGAACTGGACGTGGACACGGTGCTCATGGCCCATTTCGACGCCGCCTTCGCCGACGTATCCGCCGCGGGTTTCGTGCAGGACATGCTCCACCGCGCCCTGCGTGCGCGCGAGGTCGTGCTGGGCGAGAACTTCCATTTCGGGAGGGGGGGCGAGGGGGACGTGTCCTTCCTGGCGCAGGAGGGGGAGCGCTACGGCATGACGACCACCGCGGTCCCCCTGCTGCGGGACGGCGGCGAGGTCATCTCGAGCACCCTCATCCGCAGCCTGATAGAGCGCGGCGAGGTGGAGGAGGCAGGGCACAGGCTGGGCTGGGACTATACGCTCGAGGGCGTGGTGGTCAGGGGGGACGCTCGGGGGCGCAAGATGGGATTCCCCACCGCCAATATCGAGGTGCACGACAACCGCTGCATCCCCGCCAGCGGGGTCTATGCCGGGGAGGCGCTGCTCGAACACCGCGTGCTGCCCGCGGTCAGCTATATCGGTTCCGTCCCCACCTTCGCCACGGGGGGAGAGGAGCGGCGACGCGTCGAGGTGCATATCCCGGGCTGGGAGGACGACCTTTACGACCACTTTATGGGCGTCTCCTTTCAGGCCAGGCTGCGAGGCGAGGAGACGTTTCCAGACGCCGCCGCGCTGACGGCGCAGATCGAGAAGGACGTGAAGAGGGCGCTGGACCGCCTGACGCAAGGGTAGGCGCGAACGCCCCCGGCGCGGGCGGTGCGCGGTGAGCACCTCGATTTACCGCGCTTCGGCCGCTGTGCTATCATCGCATCGTGTACGAAAGGGAAGAGTGAACAGGAGCGGCGGCGCAAGTGCCGCCGGAACCTGGATCTAGGATGGGAGAAAGCCGACTCCCTTCTTGGGTTCATGGGGATGAAGGAGGTGAAAAGGCATGCCACTCAGCAGTGAGCGGAAACTCGAGATAATCGAGGAGTACAGGTCCCACGAAAAGGACACGGGATCCGCGGAAGTGCAGATCGCAATCCTCTCCAAGCGTATCGACGAGCTCACCGAGCATCTCAAAGTGCACAAAACAGACCATCATTCCCGCAGGGGACTGCTGAAGATGGTCGGTAAAAGAAGAAGGCTGCTCCACTATCTCAGGGATAAGGACGTGGAGCGCTACCGCAACCTCATAGAGAGGTTGGGCCTGCGGCGCTGATCCCTGCGCGCCGCCGGGAGAGAAGAACCGACGATGATTGGAGATGAAATCGAGATGACGGAAGAAGTAAGGAAATACTCGCTGGAGATAGCCGGAAAGGTGACCGATCTGGAGGTCGGTAAGCTGGCCTGCCTGGCGGACGGAGCGGTGCTGATATCCTGCGGGGGGACCGAGATACTGGTAACCGCCATGGGGTCCAAGCACGAGGTGGACCGCGACTTTTTCCCCCTGGTGGTGGACGTCGAGGAGCGCATGTATGCGGCGGGGAAGATACCCGGCGGTTTCTTCCGCCGCGAGGGGCGCCCCTCGGAGAAGTCGATACTCAACGCGCGCCTCATCGACAGGCCGCTGCGGCCCACCTTCCCGGAGGGGATGCGCATCGAGGTACAGGTGATAGCGACCATCCTCTCCGTCGACCAGAGCAATCCCCCCGACGTCATGGCCATCAACGGGGCCTCGACCGCACTGTGCATATCCGACATACCCTTCGGCGGGCCTATCGGCGCGGTGAGGGTCGGGCTCTTCCCGGAGGGGTTCAGGCTCAACCCCACCCTGCAGGAGTTGGAGAGCAGCCGCCTGGACCTGGTGGTCGCGGGGGTCTTGAACGCCGAGACCAACGAGATCGACGTCATCATGGTGGAGGCGGGGGCCCGGCAGGTCCCCGAGGACGAGATGGTGGACGCGCTGGAATACTCTAAACAGGGTATCCGGGAGATGATCAGGCTGCAGCAGCAGATGGTGCGGGAGATCGGGAAGGAGAAGCGCAGCGTAAACCTCAAGAGCTACGACTTCGACGCGGTGAGGTCCCGTTTCCCCGATATACAGGAGCGCGTGGAGCGCATGATGGGCGAGATAGCCCGCAATCAGCTGGACAAAAGCGAACGCGACAACGCCATGGACAACCTCCGGAGCGAACTGATACTGGCGGCGGAGATGGAGGGCGCGGGCGAGGATTTCGTGGCGGCGATCAAGGAATACTTCAGCCACCTGGTGGGACTGAGCATGCGGCGCATGATCATAGGGGAGGACATGCGTATCGATGGCAGGCGCCCCGAGGAGATACGGCCCATCTCCTGCGAGGTCGGCCTCATCTCCCGCACTCACGGATCGGGCCTTTTCCGGCGCGGCCTCACCCAGGTGCTCACCCTGCTCACCCTCGGGCCCATCAGCGACATGCAGAAGATAGACGACATCTCTCCGGACGAGAGCAAGCGCTACCTGCACCATTACAACTTCCCGCCCTTTTCCGTGGGGGAGACGGCGATGCTGCGCGGACCCCGCCGCAGGGAGATAGGTCACGGCGCGCTGTCCGAGAGGGCCCTGGTCAATCTCATCCCCGACGAGGAGGAGTTCCCCTATACCATAAGGCTGGTCTCGGAGGTGCTGTCCTCCAACGGCTCCACCTCCATGGCTTCGGTCTGTGCCTCCACCCTGGCCCTCATGGACGCGGGGGTGCCCCTCAAGGGCAACAGGGCCGTCGCCGGCATCGCCATGGGCCTGATCAAGGGAGAGGACAAGGTGGCCGTGCTCACGGACATACAGGGCTTCGAGGACAGGTACGGCGACATAGACTTCAAGGTTGCCGGGACCGAGAGCGGCATCACCGCCCTGCAGATGGACATGAAGGTGCACGGCATATCGGTGGACACCATGCATCGCGCCCTGGAGCAGGCACGCGAGGCCCGGCTCTACATCCTGCGCAAGATCAGCGAGGTCATGCCGCGGCCGCGGGGCGAGCTCTCGCCCTTCGCGCCGCGCGTGGTCGCCTTCACGGTGCCGGTGGACAAGATACGCGAGGTCATCGGCCCCGGCGGCAAGGTCATCCACAAGATCATGGCCGAGCACGACGTCGAGCTGGATATCGAGGACGACGGCCGGGTGTTCATCACCGCCAAGGACCAGACCGGCGCGCAGGGCGCGCGGCGCATGGTGGAGCAGATCATCCGCGAGCCCAAGGCTGGAGAGCAGTACGACGGCACGGTGACCCGTACCACCTCCTTCGGGGCTTTCGTGGAGATCCTCCCCGGCAAGGAAGGGCTCGTCCACGTCTCCAAGCTGGCCGACCGCCACATACCTCGCGTGGAGGACGTCATCAACGTGGGCGATGCGGTCAAGGTCGAGGTGACGGAGATCGACAAGATGGGGCGCATCAACCTGCGTGCCCTGGGTCTTAAGATCCCCGACGATTTGCCCGATTCGGGGCCGCCCCCGCGCGGCGACCGCCGCCCCGATGGCCGCAGGGATTCCCGGCCCCGTTACCGGTCCGGGCCCCCGCAGGGCGGCCAGGAGGGCAGGAGGGACAAGGGGGACCCCAACCGTCCAAGGCAGGACCGGAAGAACTGCTAGCAGGCAGCCTCCGCCATGGAAAGGCATTTCCGGCGCAGCGAGAGCGGCAGCGGCATCCGCATCCTCACCGAGCGGATGCCCGGCCTGCGCAGCGTGACCTCCGGTTTCTGGGTGGGGGTGGGGTCGCGCGACGAGCCGCGGGAGCTGTCCGGAATAAGCCATTTCATAGAGCACCTCCTCTTCAAGGGCACCCCCATGCGCAGCGCCAGGCGCATCGCCGAGGAGTTCGACAGCATGGGGGGCGAGCTCAACGCCTTCTCCGCGAAGGAATACACCTGTTTTTACGCCAAGGTGCTGGACGAGAAGGTGGAGAGCGCCTTCGAGGTCATAGCGGACATGCTCCTGCGCTCCCTCCTGCGCCCCCGGGACATCGACGCCGAGAGGAGGGTCATCCTCGAGGAGATCGCCATGCACGAGGATTCCCCCGACGACATCATCCACGACCTTTTCGTGTCCGCGCTGTGGGAGTCACATCCCCTCGGCCAGAGCGTGCTCGGATACCAGGACGTCATCCGCACCCTGGGGAGCGCGGATATAGCCGCCTACTTCAAGCGCTATTACACCCCGGAGAACATGGTCATTGCCGCTGCCGGCAACGTGGAGCACGAGATGATAGTGGAACTGGTCGAGCGCCTCATGGACGGCGGCGGCGCGGGCGAAGCCCGCGAACGCCACGGCGTGGTCCCCGAGATACGACCGCATACCGCCGTCTACAACCGCCCCACCGAACAGGCCCATATCGTCCTGGGGACGCAGGGACTGCCGCGGCAGCACCCGTCCCGCTTCGCCCTCGCCGTTCTGGACAATATCCTGGGAGGCGGGATGAGCTCACGCCTCTTCCAGAAGATCCGCGAGGAGCGATCCCTCGCCTACGCCATTTTCTCCTATCACTCCATGTACGTCGAAGCGGGCCTCGTGGCCGTCTATGCGGGCACCAACCCCGAGAACGTCTCCGCGGTGATAGAGCTGATCAAGGAGGAGATCGACCACCTGCTCTCCCGGGGCGTCACCGCCGAGGAGCTGGAGAGGGCCAAGGGGCATATCAAGGGCAGCCTGGTGCTCAGCCTCGAGGACAGCGGGAGCCGCATGACGCGCCTGGGCAAGGCCGAGATCTGCTCGGGCGAGATCCTGGGCCTGGACGAGCTCCTGGCCAGAGTGGACGCCGTGAGCACGGAGGACGTGCGCCGGCTGGCCGAGGGGCTCTTCGGCCCCCGCAAGCTGGTGGCGACCATAATCGGCCCCCTCGGGGGCAGGGAGATACAGGGGCATCTTTTCTGAGGGAGGGCGGGCGCGGCGCCCGCGCCCTCGCGCACGATGCCGCGCAGGTCGGGGAAAGGGTGATGAGCTATGCGAGTGGGAGTCTGCGGTGCGGGGGGACGCATGGGCCGTGAGGTGTGCGGGGCGGTGACCCGCGAGGACGGCCTGGACCTCGTATGCGCGGTCGATCCCGCCTGGGCAGGGCGGGGTCTCGACGAGCTCGTGCCCGGGCTGAAGAGCGGCATCAGGGTGGCGGGAGATGTGGAGAGCATGGCCGCGAGCGGAGTGGAGGTGATGGTCGATTTTACCACGGCGGACGCCGCGCGCGAGAACGTGGGCTTCGCCCTCTCCCGCGGCATATCCTGCGTCGTCGGCACCACCGGCTTCTCACCCGGGGATCTCGCTGCCTTCGACCGCCTGGCGCGCGAGGGGGAGGTGGGCTGCCTGCTTGCCCCCAATTTCGCCATCGGGGCGGTGCTGATGATGGACTTCGCCCGTCGGGCCAGCCGCTTCATGGAGGGATGCGAGGTGGTCGAGATGCACCACGCCGCCAAGCTGGATTCCCCCTCCGGTACGGCCCTGGCCACGGCGGCCCTCATCGCTGCCGAGGGCATGGAGGGTGGGGCCGGCAGCGACGCCGGCGCGCGCGGAATGGAGGTGGCGGGGGTGCGCGTTCACTCCCTGAGGCTTCCCGGCGCGGTGGCGCATCAGGAGGTCGTCTTCGGGGCGACCGGACAGACGCTCACCATCCGGCACGATTCCTACAACCGCAGCTCCTTCATGCCCGGCGTCATAATGGCGGTGCGGAGGGTGGGCGAGCTGGGGGGGCTGGTAGAGGGCCTGCACACGCTCATGGGGCTGGAATAAGCACGCCGCGGCGGCCCGGCGCGACGCGCAAAGGTCATTCGCCCCCCCACGTTGAAGAACATGGTTGCGATGGACATGAGGCATACCTTTATCCACCCCTCTCGATAAGGCAGGACGTGAGAGGCTCGATCTCGGGGGAGGCATGGCGGACAGGAAGAAGAGAAGCGGGGCAGGGCGGGAGGTCCGGAAGGCCGGCGGCGCCGCGGGGAAGCGTGGCGCCGCGGGCGGCCGCGGCGCACGGGGCATGCCCCGCAACCTGAGAGAGATATACGGCGTCGTCATCATCACCCTCGCCGTGCTCTGCTTCCTGGCTTTCTTCATCTCGGCCCTGGGGCCCGTGGGCAGGTGGCTGGACCTCGCCTTCTCCCTGCTGTTCGGAAACGTCCGTTACGCCCTCCCCTTCATGCTGGCCGTACTGGGGCTGGCCTTCCTCCTCGGCCGCCTGGGGGAGATGGGCGGCAAGGGGGGGACCTGGAGGCTGACCTGGGTCGAGCTGTCGGGGGCGGCGGTCATGCTGCTGGCGGTCAGCGCCCTGCTCCACCTCCGCGTCGGCGAGGTGGAGCAGATGTTCACGCGCGCCGCGCTGGAGGGCAACGGCGGGATAGTGGGGGCGGCGATGGCCTGGCCGCTGCTGAAGATGTTCAGCAGGGCCGGTGCCTACGTCCTGATCATCGCCATGCTCACCGTCGGCTTCCTCCTCCTCAGCGGGCTGACCGTTTCCAAGTACTTCCAGGAGAGGGTGGAGCGGAGGCGCCGCGTGCGCGCCGCGGGAAGGCAGTCGGCGGCGAAGGTGGTCGAGGCCGCCGCGCGCAGGGAGGCGGCGGCTCCGCGGGAGCGGGAGGCCGGAAGGGCGCCGGGCGGCGAGGCCCGCGGCGAGGAGGAGGCGGCACCTCCCCTTCCCCCGGCCGCGCCGGAGGCGGCGCTGGAGATGACGGCGCCACCCCTGGTGGTGGAGGAGGAGGGCGGGCAGATGGCCATCGAAGTGGGGGAGGCGGAAGGTGGGAAACCCTTCCGGCTGCCCCCCCTGGAGCTGCTCAACCGCGGCGGGGAACGCAGCCCCATAGCGCACAAGAGCGTCAACGAGAGTATCTCCATCCTGGAGAAAACCCTGCGCGATTTCGGCGTGGACGCGGCGGTGACGCGGGTTACCCGCGGCCCGACCGTGACCAGGTTCGAGGTCGAGCTGAGCTCCGGGGTGAAGGTGAACCGCGTCCTCAACCTCAGCGACGACATCGCCTACGCGCTGGCCTCGCCCGATATCAGGATCATCACCCCCATACCGGGAAAATCTGCCATCGGGATCGAGATACCGAACCGCGAGAGGGACCTGGTCACCCTGGGGGATATATTGAGCTCACCCGCAGCGCGCAAGGCCGTTTCCCCCCTGAGGGTCGGGCTGGGCATGGACGTATCGGGCCAGCCCATACTGGTGGACCTGCGCGAGATGCCGCACCTTCTCCTTGCCGGGGCCACGGGCACCGGCAAGAGCTGTTGCATCAACTCCATGATCGCCTCCGTGCTGCTCACGGCCCCTCCGCACGAGGTGCGCATGCTTATGGTGGATCCCAAATACGTAGAGCTCTCGCATTTCAACGGCATCCCCCACCTGCTCGCGCCGGTCATCACCGACCCCAAGAAGGCGTCGGGGGCCCTGTCCTGGGTGGTGCGGGAAATGGAGCAGCGCTATCAGGTGCTCTCCCGGGCCGGGGTAAAGAACATCGTCGCCTACCGCATGGCCTTGAAGGAGGGGCTGCAGAAGGAGGAGGACGAAGCGGGAGAGCGCCTCTTTGCGCACATGCCCTACATCCTCGTGGTCATCGACGAGCTGGCCGACCTGATGATGGTCGCGCCCACGGAGGTCGAGGACTCCATCGCCAGGATCGCCCAGATGGCCAGGGCGGTCGGCATCCACCTCGTGGTGGCCACCCAGCGCCCCTCGGTGGACGTGGTCACCGGCCTGATCAAGGCGAACATGCCCTCGCGCGTGGCCTTTACCGTGGCCAGCCAGGCCGATTCCCGCGTCATCCTGGACGTGGGCGGGGCGGAGAAGCTGGCGGGACACGGGGACATGCTCTTCCTTCCCGCGGGGAGCTCGAAGGCGGTAAGGGTGCAGGGCGCCTATATCGCGGAGAGGGAGATCGCGGCGATCATCGCCTTCATCAAACGGCAGCGCCAGGCGGACTATCGCGACGAGATCCTGGAGAGCGTGGGGGGAGGGAGGAAGGAGCAGACCCGCGAAGACGAGCTCCTGGAGGAGGCGATCGAGACCGTGGTCCGCGCCGGGGCGGCCTCCGCTTCGCTGCTGCAGAGGAAGCTGCGCGTGGGTTATGCCCGGGCGGCCCGCCTGGTGGATCTCATGGAGGAACTGGGCGTGGTGGGGGGCTACGAGGGGAGCAAACCGCGGGCGGTGCTGATGAGCCCCGAGGAGTTGGAGGAGCGCAGGATGCGCGCCGAGGGGCACAAAAACGACGGCGCATAGCCGCGGCGGGGCACGGGGCGTCTCGCCCTCATCCCCTCCCGCGCTCGATACTCGCCCATAATTCTCTGTTATAATTATGCAAAGCAGAGAGATGGAGGTCGTTGTGGCCAACAGGCTGGCTCAGGAGGTTGAGAAGATTCTATCGGAGGCGGTAGGCGACTTCATTGCCAAGGCAACCGTGAAGAAGAACTGTGAGCTTATCGGGGCTACGCCGGATGACCTCACCCCGGACAAGCTGCCCGCGCTGGCGGAGAAGATAGAGAAGTCAGTGTCCTTTTTTTCCGGGAAGGACGTGGGCGAAGGAGTGGCGGAGAGGATAAGGAATATCCAGGCCTGACCGGGGCGGCAGCGCTCGCCGGGCGGCGGTATGAGTCGCCGGGCCGCTAGCGGCCACGAGTGCGAGAGATCGGCGCGAAAACCCTCGCCCGGTCTTTTTTTCTTCGTCGGCCCTGCCCGCAGGCAGGGGGGAAGCGCGCTGCGGCACCAGCGCGGAGGCGCGATAAGACATGGGAGATGACGAGCATACTTTCTTCCTCCTCACCTTGGGCTGCCCCAAGAACGAGGTGGATTCGGACCTCCTCGCCGCCGCGCTGCGCGAGCGGGGATGGCGGGAGGCGGAGAGGCCGGCGCAGGCGGCGGTGATGGTGGTGAATACCTGCGCCTTCATAACCGCGGCGGTGGAGGAATCGCTGGAGGCGGTGCTGGAGCTGGCCGACCTAAGGGAGGGCGGCCGCAGGCGGCTGGTGGTGACGGGGTGTCTGGTCTCCAGGTACGGCGAGCATTCCCTGCGCCCACTCCTGCCGGAGGTGGATGCCTTCGTGGACTTTCCCGCCTATCCCCGCTTCGCCTCCCTCGTGGCCTCCCTCGCCGGCGCTCAGACAGCGGTGCAAACGGCCGTGCCGCTGCGCAGGAGCGCCTCCACCCTGCCCAGGGGATATGTTTACGTGAAGATCTCTGAGGGTTGCTCGCGCAGGTGTGCCTTCTGCACCATCCCCTCCATACGGGGACCGCTGCGCTCGCGACCCCGCGAGGAGATCCGCAAGGAGATAGCTTTTTTCGTCGCTCGCGGCGTTTGCGAAGTGGTGCTCATCGCCCAGGACACCACCTCTTACGGCCTGGATACGCAGGGGAGGCCCATGCTCTCTGAATTGCTGCGGGAGCTCTGCGCCATCGAGGGAGACTGGCGGCTGCGCGTCATGTACATGCATCCCGAGGGCGTCGATCCCGACCTGCTAGCGGCCATGCGCGATCCCAGGATATGCAGCTATCTCGACCTTCCCCTGCAGCACGTGAGCGCCGACGTTCTGCGGGGGATGGGCAGGAGGGGGGACGCGGATGCGCATCGCAGGCTGCTGGGCATGATCGGAGACATCCTGGGGGAGACGGCCCTGCGCGCGACCTTCATGGTCGGGTTCCCCGGCGAGGACGCCGCGGCCTACGGCGCGCTGCGCGATTTCGTGCTCGAGAGCCGTTTTGACTGGCTGGGGCTCTTCGGCTATTCTCATGAGGAAGGCACGCCGGCGTCCTCGTCGCCAGGGGGGGTCAGCGGGGAAGTAGCCCGCGCCAGGCGGGAGGAGCTGGCCGCGATACAGGAAGAGATAATGCGCGACAAGGCCTGCGCCCTGGTGGGCAGAAGCGTGCGGGTGCTGGTGGAAGGCGAGAGCGGCGAGGCGGACGGCTACTGGGAGGCAAGGTCGCAGCGGGAGGCCCCGGAGGTGGACGGGATGGTCTTCCTGGCGCACGCGGAGGGTATCCGCCCCGCCACCATGCGAGACGTGACCATCGTGGCGAACGAAGGGATAGACCTGGTTGGCCTCATCGAACCATGCCGGCGATAGATTGGCCCCCCCGCTGGGAGAGGAGTGCTGGAACCTCCCCAACGCGCTCACCTTTTCGCGTGTGCTCATGGCGCCGCTGATCGCCTACCTGCTCTCAGACGAAGAGCGCGCGAGGAACTCCATGGCGGCGCTGACCGTGGCGGCGGCGGCCTTGACCGATTTCCTGGACGGCCACCTTGCCCGCAAGCAGGGCAAGGAGACCAGGCTGGGGCAGTTCCTGGACCCGCTGGCGGACAAGGTCTGCCTCTCCGCCGCCTTCCTCATGCTCGCGGCGCGCCGCAGGACGCCTCCCTGGGTGCCCGGGGTCATAATCGGTCGCGAGGTGCTCGTGACCCTCTTCCGCCTCTATGCCGGCTCGCGGGGTTCCTCGGTGCCCGCCAGCATGTGGGGGAAGCTGAAGATGAACTCGCAGCTTGTGGCCGTTCTCCTCATCATCCTGGAGCGGGAGACGCCGGCTTACGCCGCATGCAAAAAAGCGGCGGTCAACGCGGCCGTGGCCCTGACCCTCTATTCGGGCCTCGACTATATGCGCAAGGCCGGGCGCTACCTGGATAAGGCGGAGCGCGCGTGAAGGCGCACGCCTGCGCGCTTCTGGCCGTCGGCGATGAGCTGCTCGACGGCAGGGTCAAGGACAGCAACTCGGACTTCATCGCGGAGAAGCTGGCCCCGCTGGGCCTGGAGATGGGCCTGCGCGTCATCGTCGGCGACGAAGCAGACCGTATCGGGGGCGCGCTGCAGCTCGCGCTGGAGCACTCCGCGGTGGTCATCGTCACCGGCGGCCTGGGCCCGACCGGGGACGACCTCACCAGGGAGGCGGTGGCGGAGGCGCTGGGTCTGCCCCTGCGGCGGGACTCCGAACAGGAGCGCCGCCTGCGGGCATTCTTCGCGGCCATGGGGCGCGGCATGTCCCCGAGCAACCTCAAGCAGGCCGACCTGCTTGAGGGCGCCACCGCCATCACGGCGAGGCTGGGGACCGCGCCCGGGCAGTGGGTGGAGAGGGGGGGCAAGGTCGTGGTTCTCGTGCCGGGGGTCCCGGTCGAGATGCGCGACATGCTGGAGGGGGACGTGGTCCCCATGCTGCGCGAGCGTTTTGGCTTCAGGGGGGAGGGCGGGACATCGGCCCTGCTCGTGGCCGCGCGGCCGGAGTCGGAGCTGGCGGAAGAGGTGGAGCGGGCACTCTCGGGCATGCCGGGCATGGGGGTGTCCTACCGGGCGATGATGGGCCAGATTGAGATCAAGATCACGGCGCGCGCCGCCGGCGCCAGGGTGGGGGAAGCCGTGCAAAGGATCAAGCGCTCCCTGGGACCGTGGGTGGTGGCCGAGGGCGCGGCGACGCTGGAGAGCACCCTGGGGGACGCGCTGCGCTCGCGCGGCTTGAGCCTGGCGGTGGCGGAGTCCCTGACCGGCGGGATGTTGGGAGAGAGGATAACCTCCGTCCCCGGGAGCTCCGATTATTTTCGCGGGGGCATCGTCGCTTACGACCACGAGGCCAAAGAGAGGCTGCTGGGCGTGGACGGGTCCCTGCTGCGCTCCCGGGGAGCGGTCAACGAGGACGTGGCCAAGGCCATGGCCGTGGGGGCGAGAGAGAGGTTTGCGGCGCATCTCGGCATGGCCTTGACGGGGGTGGCGGGCCCCGGCGGCGGAGAGGAGGAGCCGCCCGGGACGGTGGCTTTCGGGCTCGCGGACGCGCGGGGCGCGCAGGCCTGGACATACCGTCTTCCCGGCGACCGCGGGATGGTGAGGCAGTCGGCCTCCACGGTCATGCTCACCATGGCTCTTTTCTACGCACGCGGGGAGGACGTCTCGCATGTCCGGTAGCGCCGCCAGGCTCTTCGTGGCCGTGGACATTCCCGAGGCGGCCAGGGAGAGCGTGGCCGCGGCGGCGGCGGAGCTGAGGGGGGAAGCGCCCCACGCTCGCTGGGTGCGCCCGGAAAACCTTCACCTGACCTTGAAATTCATCGGCGCCTACCCCGAGGAGAGGCTGGAGGGCCTGGCGAGAGAGCTCAGGGAATGCGGCGCCAGCTGCTCCCCCTTCCTGGCCGTGCTGGGCGAGTGCGGTGCCTTTCCCTCGCCGCGAAGGGCGCGCGTGCTCTGGCTGGGGCTGTGGCAGGGAGGGGAGGGGGCGGCGGCGGTGGCCGGGAAGGTCGAGGCGCGGCTGGAGAGGCTGGGGGTGCAAAGGGAGACGCGCCGCTATAAGGGGCATATCACCCTGGCCAGGATGAGGCGGCCGGGCGACTGCGAGGATATGGTACAGAGGCTGTCTTCCCGCCTCGAGGCATTGCGGAGCGCGCCCTTCGCGGTGGACGAGATGGTGCTCTACCGCAGTATACTGAGGGCACAGGGGCCGCAGTACGTGGCCCTGGAGAGAGTGCCCCTGGGAGGATAGAGACATGAAGAAGGTCAAGCTGGCGCCCTCGCTGCTCAACGCCGACTTCGGCGACCTGCGCAAGGCCGTATCGCTGATCGAGGGCGCGGCGGACGTCATACACCTCGACATCATGGACGGCAACTTCGTGCCCAATATCACTTTCGGCCCGCTGGTGGTCAGGGCGGTGAGGAAGATGACCGCGCTGCCGCTCGACGTCCATCTCATGATCGCTCATCCCACCGAGTTCGTGGAGGACTTCGTGGACGCCGGAGCGGACTGGATCTCCTTCCACGCCGAGGTCGTCCGCAACCCCGGCGAGCTGCTCAGGGCCATCCGCGGCCTGCGGAGGCGCGCGGGGGTGGTCGTCAATCCCCAGACCCCGGCGCATACTCTTTTCGAGCACCTGGAGGCGATGGATTTCGCGCTGGTGATGACGGTCATGCCGGGCTTCGGCGGGCAGGCGATGATACCCGAGGCGCTGCGCAAGGTGGGGGAGTTGAAAAGCGAGGCCGCGCGCAGGGGCTTGGACCTGGAGGTGGAGGTGGATGGAGGGGTCACGAGCGGGAACCTCGCAAGCGTGCTCGCCGCGGGAGCGGATGTCGTGGTCGTGGGCTCGTCCATCTACGGGAACGCCGACCCCCGCCGTGCCGCTCTGGAGATACGCGCCGTCCTCGACGCCGGTTGAAGAGGCGGGCGGCAGGCGTCCGTCATGGACAAAAGCCATGTGGGGGCCATATAATCTAAACGTAACGGTCTTCGGGGCAGGGTGAAAACCCCGACCGGCGGTGACAGTCCGCGAGCCGAAAGGCAGAGCCGGCGAAATTCCGGCACCGACGGTTAAAGTCCGGATGGGAGAAGGCCTCCAGGTGTTCCACGCGGGGCGCCGGGTTTTCTCCCGGCGCCCTTTTATGTGCGTGCGGGGCCGGGGCGACGCGGTGAGCGCGGCACGCAGGCGGGAGGAGCCGAGTAGAGATGTTCGACGAGCAGGACGCAGGATTCATGGAGAAGGCGCTCTCGCTGGCCGCACGGGGAAGGGGGATGACGCACCCCAACCCCATGGTCGGGGCGCTGGTGGTCAAGGACGGCGAGGTCATCGGGGCCGCTTATCACCGCGGTCCCTTCACGCCGCATGCCGAGGCGGAGGCCATCGCCCGGGCCGGAGAGGGAGCGGGAGGCTCCACGCTCTACGTGACCATGGAGCCGTGCAATCACCAGGGCCGCACTCCGCCCTGCACCGAGGCGGTGATGCGGGCAGGGGTAAGGCGCGTGGTCATCGCGGCCCTGGACCCCAACCCGGGGGTTGAGGGCGGCGGTGCGGAGAGGTTGAGAGAGGCCGGCCTGGCGGTAGAGGAGGGGCTGCTGGCGGAAAAGGCGAGGCGTCTCAATGTCGCTTACGAGAAGCTCGTGCTGACGGGAAAACCGCTGGTCACGTTGAAGATGGCCGCCACCGCTGACGGCAAGATAGCGGCCAGGGGGGGCGCATCCAGGTGGATCACCGCGGAGAAGGCCAGGCGCAGGGTCCATGCCATGCGGCGGGAGAGCGACGCGGTGATGGTGGGAAGGGGAACGCTGGAGAGCGATGACCCTGAGCTGACCGTGCGCATGGTCCCCCTGCGCGGCGCCCGCCCCCCGCTGAGGGTGGTCGTAGATTCGCGCCTCTCCATGCCCCTCGACTGCAGGCTGGCGCAAGGTGGGACCCCGGAGGTGATAGTGGCGGCCACACATGATGCGGACGGGGAGAAAATGGAGGTCCTCAGCTCGCGGGGGGTCAGGGTCCTCGCCCTCGGCGCCGTCGGCGGCCGCGTCGACCTGGCCGAGATGATGGCGGCCTTGGGCGGGATGGGTATCGCCCGGCTGCTGGTGGAGGGCGGCCCGACCCTGGCGGCCTCACTGCTGCAGGCGGGCCTCGCCGACCGCCTGGCGCTGTTCCTGGCCCCCACGGTGTTCGGCGACGCGGAGGCGCGGGGATGGGTGGAGGGCCTGGAGGTGCGCGACCCCCGGGGCGGCATGAAGCTTGAGTGGGAAGGGGTGCGCAGGCTGGGGGATGACCTCCTGCTGGAGGCGCGCTTCGGAGGGCGGAGGTAAGGATGTTCACGGGTATCATCGAGGAGATGGGGAGGCTGAAGGAGTTCAGGAGGAGCGGGCCGGGGGGGAGGATAACCGTCGCCTGCCGCCGCGTCCTGGAGGGCTTGAGCAGGGGGGATTCCGTGGCCGTCAACGGGGTCTGCCTCACCGCCGTGGAGATAGGCGGGGACTTTTTTACCGCGGACCTTTCGCAGGAAAGCCTGCGGCGCTCGAGCCTGGGGGAGGCGGAGAGGGGGGCGGCGCTGAACCTGGAGAGGGCCTTGATCCCGACCTCGCGTCTCGGCGGCCATATCGTGCAGGGGCACGTGGACGGGAAGGGGAAGTTGAAGGCGGTGAAGGAGGAGGGCGACGGCCGCGTCTACGCCTTCTCCGCTCCGCCCGAGGTGGCGGAGTACCTGGTGGAGAAGGGCTCGATCGCCGTCGACGGCATAAGCCTGACCGTGAGCGCGCTCAGCGGGGACGGGTTCAGCGTCGCCGCGATAGCGCACACCGTGCGGGAGACCAACCTGGGCGAGATGAAGCTGGGCGACACGGTCAACCTGGAGGTCGATATCATCGCCAAATATGTTCGCAGGTACATGGAGCGAGGCATGCCCGGGCCCGGGCCGGCCGGGGAGGGGGCATCGCTGCGGGAGAAACTGGCAGAAGGAGGGTTCATGTGATGAAGGAAGAGTTGAGAGAGGAGGAGGCGAGCCCGTTCGACTCCATCGAGGAGGCGATCGCGGACGTCCGCGAGGGCAAGATCATAATCGTGGTGGACGATGAGGACCGCGAGAACGAGGGCGATTTCCTCATGGCGGCCGAGAGGGTCACCCCCGAGGCGGTGAACTTCATGGCCAAGAACGGACGCGGGCTCATCTGCATGCCTTGCCTGGGGGAGAGGCTGGACGAGCTAAACATCCATCCCATGGTCAGCAACAACACCTCCGCTCACGAGACCGCGTTCACCGTCTCCATCGGGGCCAAGGGCAAGATCACCACGGGGATCTCCGCCCGCGACCGCGCGGTGACCATACAGGCGGTGCTCGATCCCGCCACCCGCCCGGAGGACATCTCCAGGCCCGGACACGTCTTTCCGCTGCGAGCACGCGATGGCGGCGTGCTGCGCAGGGCGGGTCACACCGAGGCCGCGGTCGACCTGGCGCGCCTGGCGGGGCTGTTTCCGGCCGGGGTCATATGCGAGATCATGAACGATGACGGCACCATGGCGCGGGTGCCGCAACTGGCGGAGATCAAGCGCAGGTTTGGGATCAGGATGGTGACCATCGAGGACCTCATACGCTACCGCAACCGCAACGAAACCCTGGTCAAACGCATTGCGGAGGTGCGCATGCCCACCGCCTACGGCGAGTTCCAGGCCATCGGATACGAGTCCCTGATCGACGGCCATTCCCTCGTCGCCCTGGTCAAGGGGGACGTGGAGGGCAAGGAGAACGTGCTGGTGAGGGTGCACTCCGAGTGCCTCACCGGAGACGTCTTCTCCTCCCTGCGCTGCGACTGCGGCTTGCAGCTGCGCCTCGCCCTGCAGATGATCGAGGAGGAGGGGGAGGGGGTGTTGCTCTACATCATCGGTCACGAGGGCCGGGGCATAGGCCTGGTGCACAAGCTCAGAGCCTACAAGCTCCAGGAATGTGGCAAGGACACCGTGGAGGCCAACCTGGAGCTCGGCTTTCCCGCCGACGCGCGCGAATACGGCATCGGGGCACAGATACTCTCCGACCTGGGGTTGACGACCATGAGGCTGATGACCAACAATCCCGCCAAGAGGGTGGGGCTGGAGGGATACGGCCTCAAGGTGGTGGAGCGCCTTCCCCTGGTGGTCGAGCCCTGTGAGGACAACCTCGCCTACCTCAAGACCAAAAGGGACAAGCTCGACCACATCCTCGATTTCTAGGAAAGGAGAAGCACATGCAGACCTATGAAGGCCACCTCATAGCCAGCGGGCTCAAGTTCGCCATCGTCATCGCGCGTTTTAACGAGTTCATCAGCACGCGCCTGCTCGACGGGGCGCTCGACGCGCTCAAGAGGCATGACGCCGACATGGACGCCTTGGACGTCGCCTGGGTGCCGGGGTCGTTCGAGATCCCGCTGGCCGCCTCCCGCCTCGCCTCGAGCGGGCGCTACGATGCCATCATCTGCCTGGGCGCCGTGATACGCGGATCCACCCCCCATTTCGATTATGTCGCCGCGGAGGTTTCCAAGGGAGTGGCCCGGGTGAGCCTGGACAAAGGGGTTCCCATCGCCTTCGGCATCATCACCGCCGACACCATCGAGCAGGCGGTGGAGAGGGCGGGAGCCAAGCAGGGCAACAAGGGCTGGCAGGCCGCGCTCACCGCGGTGGAGATGGGCAACCTCTTGAAGGGGCTGCACTAGCCGGGAGCGGCTGCGCCGGCCTGATGGGGGAGGGGCCGCGCCCCTTCCCCCCCCGTATCCTCCGCTCACCCCGGCTCTCTTGTCCCACCCGCCGCATGGGCTCGCGTTTTGCCTCCGAGCCGCGAGGCGAGGATGCTTGCGTCAGGGATCCGGGGGCACGGCCCTCGCTCCGCACTCGCAGGTCTTAAAGGGCCGGCATCTGCCTTCTCTCGTGCACACTGCTCGCGAATGTCGCTTCGGGCAGGCCCCCGGCTCCCGGG
>CAZEAU010000002.1:0-11052 GCA_964510515.1 uncultured Actinomycetota bacterium
GCATGCTGACAGACAGAGGTCTGAGGGGTTGACTTTTACCATGGCTTCTTTCGAGGGTTGACCCCAGGAGTGCCACAGGGGTTGACCCCGGAAGGGACGTTAGGTTGCTTCCTCCATCATCAGGGTTCTCAGCTCGCGCTTGAGGATCTTGCCCACGGCGCTCACCGGGAGGGTATCGAAGAACTTGATGACCTTGGGCACCTTGTAGGGGGCCACGTTCTCGCGCAGGAAGGCGAGTATCTTCTCCTTCTCCTCCTCGCTCTTCTCAATCCCCGGCTTGAGGATGATGCCCGCCATCACGCGCTCGGAGCCCGGCCGGTTGGGGTCGGGGAAGCCGATGGTGGCGGCCATCTCCACGTCGGGGTGCTTGGCGAGCTCGTCGTCCAGCTCGCGGGTGAAGACCTTGTACCCGGAGACGATGACCATGTCCTTGAGGCGGTCCACCACGTAGATATAGCCGTCCTCATCCATGCGCCCGAGGTCGCCGGTGTGCATCCAGCCGTCCCGGATAGCGTTGGCGGTCTCCTCCGGCTTATTGTGGTAGCCCTTCATCACCTGCAAGCCGCGTATGCATATCTCGCCGGTCTCGCCCAGGGGCACGTTCATCCCCGTATCGGGGTCGGTGAGTTTGAACTCCGTGTCCGGATAGGGGATGCCCACCGAGCCCGCCTTCTTCATGCCGTAACGCGGGTTGCACACGGAGACGGGCGAGGTCTCGGTCATGCCGTAGAGCTCGATGAACTTGTTGTCCCCCACGACCCGATTGATGTCGGGTATGCTCTCCGCCGGGAAGGGCGCGGCGGCGCTGATGCAATACCTGACGGCGCTGAAGTCGAGCGCCCTGAACTCCGGCTTCTTCAGCAGCTCGAAGAAGATGGTGGGGACGTTGATGATGGACGTCGGCTTGTGCTTATCGATGGCGCCGATGATGAAGTCCAGGTCGCGCGGGTTGGGCACGCATATCTGACCCAGCCCCGCCTGCATGAGGCCGGCGGCCAGGGCCAGCCCGGCCATGTGGAACATGGGGAAGGCCGAGACCGAGGCCTCCCCGTTGAAGCCGGGCTCGTCCGCCCAGATGAGGGTCTGTATGCAGTTGGCCATGAAGGTGCGTTGGGTAAGCACCGCTCCCTTGGACGGCCCCGTTGTCCCCCCTGTGTACATGATGAAGATAGTGTCGTCCATGCCGCGCGGCACGAAGACGGGGTCCTCGGGCATGCCCTCCAGCGCGTCCGAGAAGGAGACGACCGTCTTGCCCGGGATCTCCTGCACCTGCACGGGAGGAAAATCCCCGGGCATGAAGTCGGTGGTCCCCGCCACGACCACCGTGGAGAAGGCGCACTTGTCCGCCACCCCGGCGACCAGCGGGAAGAGGAGATCCATGGTGAGGATGAGCTTGGCGCCGCAGTCGTTCAGCTGGTGCTCCAGCTCGTTGGGGGTGAGCAGGGGGCTGATGCCGGTGGAGACGCAGCCCGCCTTCTGCACCGCGACCATGGCGATGTAGTTGGCGGGGACGTTGAGGGCGTGCAGCCCCACCACGTCGTCCGGCTTGAGGCCGAGTTCGAGGAAATACGTCGCCATCTGATTGGAGAGGCGGTCCACATCCTTGAAGGTGAGTATGTTGTCCATATAGATGAGGGCCCTGTTGTCCCCCACCCGCTGGACCGCCTCCACGAACTTCTCGGCGTAGGTCTTGTCCTCGTAGTCGAGGAACTCGCTCACGTGCGGGTCGTAGTGCTTGAGCCACGGCTTCTGGGCGTAGATGTCGCCTGCCTGCGTTTCCTTGTCGCTTCCGGTCATTCCAAGCCCCTTTCTTGATTGCTCCCCCTCGTCGACGCTGCCGAACTTGTTGCCTGCTTTTTGACTGCTGTCTATGATGCCCGGCCTGCTTAATCACCGCCGATGGCACCGAACTTGTTGCCCTGACTTTTAACTGTCTCCGATGCTGTCCGGCCTCTTGCCGGGATGCCGCCATGCCTCCTGTGCCGCCAAGCCCCTTTTTCGGGCCGCTCCCGCGCCCGTGGTGATTCCTTGCCCCTTGCCCGGCCTGCTTAACTGTCTCCGATGCTGCCCGGCCTCTTGCCGGGATGCCGCCATGCCTTCGGTGATGTCACAACCATTTCCTTGGCTGCCCCCTGACAATCGCCGAATAGCCGATCCTTCGGTTTGAGTGATGCCTACTCAGCAAGGCTTGACGAGGAGTGCTGGTGCAATGAGGGCTAGGGTGATGTTGCCGAACCAGCCTGCTTGTTCTCTAGTATAAGGGCCTGCCATCATTCGTCAATCAAGAACTCCAGCCTTGGCACTTCTGGGGTCAACCCTCGCAAGGGACGGAAGGGACAGAAGGGACGTTGGTGGGCTGGCGGGGGTCAGGCCCGAAGAGAGGGCCTGACCCCTTGGTGGCACTTCTGGGGTTGACCCCGGAAGGGACAAAGCGACATGGGTGGTCTCGATAAGCAGAGTCTCCTGCTTATCATCAAGCGGCATCTCCTCCCAATGCCATCACGATATGGCACATGGGAGGGTTGACCCCGGAAGGGACGGAAGGGACGTTAGTGGGCTGGCGGGGGTCAGGCCCGAAGAGAGGGCCTGACCCCTTGGTGGCACTTCTGGGGTCAACCCTAGCAAGGGACAAAGAAGGGAAAAGCAACGGTGCGAATGGCACTTCCTGGGGTTGACCCCGGAAGGGACAAAGCGGCATGGGTGGTCTCGATAAGCAGAGGCTCCTGCTTATCACCAAGCGGCATCACCTCCCAATGCCATCACGATATGGCACATGGGAGGGTTGACCCCGGAAGGGACTGAAGGGACGTCAGGGGAGGTGGCGGATGGTGCGGGAAGCGCCCACGGTGAGGGCGGAGGCGCCCAGGGGGGTGATGCCATAGAGGGAGAAGCCGGAGGCGCTGCCCTGGGAGGTCCAGGTGAGGCCGCCGTCGG
Source organism: uncultured Actinomycetota bacterium (assembly GCA_964510515.1). Classification (GTDB taxonomy): domain Bacteria; phylum Actinomycetota; class Geothermincolia; order Geothermincolales; family RBG-13-55-18; genus SURF-21. Next base: position 2,935 of record CAZEAU010000002.1, read on the forward strand.
CAGTCCTGAACACAACTCCCCCGTCCCCCACCACCCAGGCGGTCAACGGGTCCAGGGCACACACGGCGCGAAGGGTCGCGGCGGTTACAGCGGCGACGCTTATATTGGGATCTTGTGCCAAGGCGGCAGCAGAAGCATCCGCAGGCGTCCCGGAGCCGGCTATGGAGCCGTTCGCCGCAGCCGTTCCGCTGCCTGAGGATCCATTTCCCTCGGGATTGGACTGGCCGCCAATGGCGCCCGTTGCCGCGAATCCGGCTCCGCCTCCACAAGCGCCGGTTGAAGTTTGGCGGCTACCAGCATCGCCACTATCTATCGAGGCGCCGGAGGCAACAGAAGCTCCACTGGTCGCGGGATTGGACCGGCCTCCGCAAGTTCTCCAGGCCACTAGGCCGCCACCGCCTGTCAAGCCGTTGCCGGCAGTGCCACTTGCCTCCGAGCCGCCACCACTCGTCGAAGCACCGCCCGCCAAGCCGTTACCGACAGTGCTGCTTGCTGCCGGGTCGCCACCGCCCGTCAGGCCGTTACCGACAGTGCCACTTGCTGGGCCGTTACCGATAGTGCTGCCCGCCGGGTCGTCCGCGCTGCACGCCGGGTCGTCCGCACTGCCCGCGGTGCCGTTGCCGGCGGGGCCGGGCTGACCGGTAAGGTCCTCCCCGGCCGCAGGTCCGGCTTCGCCTCCGCAAGCTCCCCCATCCGCCGCGGCGGCCTCGTCCCCGCAAGCGGCCGCGCCGGTCTCCACCCCCGCGGTTGAAGCGCCGGCTGCCCCCTGCGCGGTCCAGGTGAGACCGCCGTCGGCGGTGCGGATGATGGTGCCGCCCGCTCCGACGGCCCAGCAGACCTTCGTGCTCACCGCGGACACACCGTTGAGGACAACGGTGACGCGGGAGTTGCGCGGCACCCACGAGGCCCCGCCGTCCACCGTCGTCAGCACGGTGCCGCCGTCCCCCACCGCCCAGGCGGTCAGCGGATCCACGGCGCACACGGCGCGCAGCGCCGCCCCTACGCCCGAAGGCTGGGTTGTCCAGGTGGTCCCTCCGTCCGCGGTCCTGAGGATAAGCCCTCCCTCCCCCACCGCCCAGGCGCTCGATGGGCCCGAGGCGTCCACGGCGTAAAGAGTCGCGGTGGCTCCGGCGGTATGCCTCTCCCAGGTGGCCCCCCCGTCCGCGGTTTTGAGGACGACCCCGCCCTCCCCCACCGCCCAGGCCACGGAGGCGCTCCCCGCCGACACCCCGTAGAGGCACAGGGAGGTGCCAGATTCCATGTTCTTCCAGGTGGCGCCGCCGTCGCTCGACTTCATGAGGACGCCGTTCTCACCCGCCGCCCACACCACGCCTGCCGCGGCGTCCACGGCCAGCAGGTCGGGCTTCCTCACGTAGAAGGTGACGGCGTTCGACGTCCCCACAGGGGTAGTGACGGTGACCTCCACCGCCCCCTCCAAGGGCGCACCCCCAGCGACCGCCGCACCCTGAAGGCCCGCAGCGCCCGCCGCACCAGCCGCACAATTTATGCCAACAGCGACCGCAGTGCCCCCGGGGCTCTTAACGCCAGCCGTATCGTCTATGCCCGCAGCGACCGGTGCACCCTGAACGTCCGCAGCGCCCGCCGCACTAGCCGCACCAGCCCCGCCCCCAGCGGGCACCTCGACCACGATGCGCCCGTCCGACCAGTAATCATAAGCCCGCGCACGCACGCCGCCAAAGGAGACATAGCTGCCGGACCCCTCGCGCGGCCCGAAGGCGGCCCCCCTTATCTCCACCCTGGACCCGGCGGGCCCGGAAGCGGGGGTCATGCCGCTGATGACCGGCGTCGCCTGCACGGTGAGGATGCGCGCATTCGAGGTCGCGGCCGGGGTGGTCACGCTCACCTTCACCTCGCCGGCCACCCCCTCCGGCACCCTCACGACGATGAGGTCGTTGGCCCAGGAGACATAAGCGGACGCCCTCAGCTCGCCGAACCTCACGAAGGACGAGCCGCGCCCCGCGCCGAAGCCGCTGCCGTAGATGCGCAGCTCGGCCCCCGCCCTCACCGGGTCGGGCTCGAGGATATCGAGCCGCGGCTTGATGAGGTCCGGCAGGGTCGGCGGCGTGCGGGACACGCTCACGGTCACGGGATTGGAGAGGCCCGAGGCCGTGACCACCTTGACCTCGGCGCTGGCGGGGGCGTTTGCGGGGACGATGAAGCGGACGAGGCCGTTGCTCCAGTGCTCGAACTCGGTGACCTTCACCTTGCCGATGGTCACGTAGGAGCCGCCGCGCTCGTGCCCGAAGGCGGCCCCGGAGATGGTCAGCGGCCGTCCTATGTGGCAGTAACGCGGGCTCGCCCCATGCGCCTTGGGCATGATGACCAGCGTCCGCGCCGCAGCGCCGCCGCGCGGCGTGGTCACAGTGACCTCCTCGCGCGTGGACGCCCCCGCGGGTATGACCACCTTGATGAGGCGCTCGCTCCACTGGATGTATTCCTCCGCCCTCACCTGCCCGAAGGATACCTGCGACCCCGGCTCCCCCTCCCCGAAGGCCAGACCGCTCAGGGTGACGGCGCCTCCGGCCCGCGCGCTGGCGGGCGACACGGCGTCCAGGCGCGGCGAGGAGCGGTAGTGGAGGATGCTGCCGCGGACGCCCACCGCCCAGGCGGTGTCCGCATCCGCCGCCGCGACCCCCCTGAGCGCGGCATCGGTGCCGGTATCCGCAGCGCTCCAGGCCGCCCCGCCGTCAGCGCTCCTTCCCACGAAACCGCCCTTCCCGGCCACCCAGACCGCGCTTGCGGCGGCCGACACGGCGAGCAGGTCCGTGCCGGTGCCGGCGTCCACGGCGGACCAGGTGCGCCCGCCGTCGGCGCTGCGCAGCAGCGTCCCCGCCCCTCCGCAGGCCCACAGCACGCCGCCGCCGCCGTGCACCCCGAAGAGGTCGGCGGTGGTGCCCGACTCATGCGCCTCCCAGGTCTCGCCCCCGTCCACCGTCCTCACCACCGTCCCGCCGCGCCCCACGGCGCAGGCGGTGCGGGCGTCCTCGGCATAGACGGCGAGCAGGTCTGCCGGGGTTGCTCCATCCCCTTCCGCGCCCCGCCCCGGCGCTTCCCCGAGGTCCTGCTGATACCAGGTATATCCGCCGTCAAAGGTGTGCATGATGGTGCCCCGCCTGCCCACCGCCCAGGCGACCTCGCCGCCGGCGCAGGAAACGCCGTGCAGGTCGTAGCCGGCGCGCGAGGACTGCTCCTCCCAGCTCTTGCCGCCGTCCCGGGTGCGCAGCACGATCCCGTCCCGGCCCACCAGCCAGGAATTGTCCTCGTCGGCTGCGGTCACGCCGTAAAGGTCGCTGGCGGTGCCGGGATAGAGGGGCTTCCAGGTGAACCCGTCATCGGTGGTGCGCAAGGCGGCGCCCGCCTCCCCCACCGCCCACGCCGTGCCCGCGGGGGAGCCGGCGGCGTAAACGGCGTTGAGGGCGCGGCCGTCGCCCACGCGCTGCGGGATCCAGGTGACCCCGCCGTCGTACGTCCTTATCACCGTGCCGTTCTCGCCCACCGCCCAGGCCGCCTCGGCGTCGCACGAATATATAGAGAGGATGGTGTTGCTGGTTCCCGTGTCCTGTGCCTCCCAGTTGGCGCCGCCGTCAACGGTGCGGTACAGTGCGCCCCCCCGGCCCGCCACCAGGGCGCTGCCTTCGCCGCCGGCGCTCACCGCCGACATGGTCACCCTGGTGTCCAGGTTGCGGGCGACCCAGGTGGGACCGTCGTCACCGCCGCCCGTGCTGCCACCGTCGTCACCGCCGCCCGTGCCGCCTTCGCTGCCACCACTGCCGCCATCTCCACCGCCGCCGCCGCCGGTCGTACTGCCTCCGCCGCCGCCGTCGTCGTCACCGCTGCCCGTGCTGCCGCCGCCCGTGCCGCCAGCGACGATATCGCCGGCGACGATGACCGTGCCCGTCTCGCCCACCGCCCAGGCATCAAGTGATGCCCTGGAGTCGGGCACGGAGGGGGGCACGCTCATGGCGACGAGATGGTCTCCGGTGCCGGTGTCCTGCATGGTCCAGGTCTTGCCACCGTCGGCGGTGAAGAGGGCGGTGCCGTTCTCCCCCACCGCCAGCGCGGCATCCGGGCCCAGGGCCGCGATAGCGGTCAGGCGGCTGTGGACGCCGGGGTCGAGATGCTCCCAGTTGAGCCCGGAGTCGAGCGTGCGCAGGACCACCGGGCCTTCGGCAACGGCCCAGACGCAGCCGCCGCGCCCTCCGTCCTCCGGGCCGCTCGCCCCCGGGGCGCAGGCGAAGACGGCGTAGATATCCCGCCCGAGGCCCGGTTCCATGTGCCGCCAGGTGGCGCCGCCGTCGGCGGTGAAGAGGACGGTCCCGCGCCTCCCCGCCGCCCACGCCGTCGTCTCATCCAGCGCGCACACGGACAGCAGGTCCTCCTGCGTGCCCGATTCCTGCAGCAGCCAGGTCGCGCCCCCGTCGCTGGTGTGGAAAAGGTATCCCCCGCCGCCCGCGATCCAGGCGGTGTCGCGGCCGGCGCCGCAGACGCCGTTCAGCGAAGCGGGCCCCGTCCCGCGGGACTCCTCCACCTGCGGGCGCGGCGCTGCGCGGGCGGGGAGGCCGCCCGGCAAGCCCGACATGGCGGCGAGCGAGAGCATGGAGAGAAGGGCCGCATACAGCGCCGCCCTGCGCCAACGCGCTGGGGCCCCGTGCGCTCCGCGGCGCCCTGACCGTCCTGCCGCCTTTTTGTCTGCCATATCCCTCCACCCCGAGTGGGGCTAACCGTCCGCATTGCCCGTCGATAAACGCAATTCTACCACGCATGGGGTCAGCACTTAACAACCGTGGTAGAGAGCAGGCCCCGCTCGCGCGGACGCCGCGATGACAATCCGCGTGGGCGCACTGAGGACAATCCGCGTAGGCGTACTGAAGTCTGTGGTTGATCTCGGGCACCGCTTGCGCGGACGACGCGAGGACAATCGGAGGTATTGCTGACGATTCCATGGGCAGGCCCCGCTCGCGCAGACGCCGCGAGTGGTGGTTGTGGCGAGGGTACGGGCACGAAGTGGAAACCTCGCTCGCGTGGACGCCGCGTTGACTCCTCTTGTCGTTGGCGTGAGCCTGGGAGGGCAGGCCCCAAGGCCTCCCGCCTTATCTCCCTGGCGCGGGAGGGCCGGGGGAATACCGTGATCGAGGCCATGGAAGAGCGCCTCGCCCGCACCCTGAACCCCAAGAGGAGGAAGCGCATGGCGGAGGCCATCTCCCTGCTCAAGAGGGCTTCCTCCCGGCTGGCAGACTGGTGCAAGCGCAGGCGCGTAGCAGCGGAAAACACCGAGGCCAAGGCCTTCGAAAAACTCAAGAGGGAGGCGAGGCGCGATCCCGAGCGGTGGCGCCAGGGCCATGCTCCGCTGCTACGCGCAAAGAGTGGGCAACCATGGGTAAAGGACGTACTCAGGCACCTCGCGGGCTTGGCGGTATCGGCATGATCGCTTTCACCAGGATGTGGATGCCTGCTTCTAATGACAGCTACCCCCCGGCACATGGGGTTTACGCCTGCACAAATGATGGTATAAAATTGAGAAGTCTTTTTCAAATGGCTGCGAATGGTTTCATGCAAGCGTAAGGCATGCGGTCGACAGGCAGGAGTGAAACGCGCCTTACGGTGGGGCTGGGCAATAAGAATCCGGCTTGGACCATGTCGTCCTATACGGCGGTTCATTATTTTCGTTACAGCAGTACATGCTGTTGATACTTACAGACAACCGTCTCGAGAAAGGGAGAGAGGTGAGGGATTTGCGCAAAGTGATCGTAATAGCACTGGTCGCGCTGCTGGCTTCCACCACCCTGGCCCTCGCTGCATGGAAGATCGTGGACGTCATACGGGGAGAGGACGGGGACTCTCCAGGCGTGCAGGCGTCTTCCACAACGGGGGGCAAAAGCACGGAAGCGCAGGAGGAAGAAAGCGAGGGTGCCCCGGGAGCAGACGAGGCCAGCGCAGCCGGCGCGGAGGCGGCCGCCTTGCGCTCGGGCGACGACCTCGCGCAGACGAGCCCCGACCAGCGCTACGTCACCGAAACGCAGCGCCATCAGAACTTCTTCGTCGCGGTCGCCGAGGGCCGCGTGAAGAGGCTGGACGCCGTGGCCACCGACTATCAGCCCGCCGGCGACCCCAACACCTCCAACGTCTATTTCTCCATGACCACGACGGACGGAGGCACGCATAACGGCACCATGGTGCTGCGGCAGGAGGGCGGCATGTGGCGCATCGGGGCCATACGCGGGCTCACGGGCGACCTCGGCGGCGGCACCAGTTACCCGGTCCCCGCGTCCTTCGAGGCCGACCTGGCGCGGGAGATAGCCGAGCTGCAGGACTTCCTGACCAAACTGGCGCAGGGACGGTTCGACTACATGGTATGGGACAAGCTGGACCGGGCCTCCGACCAGGAAGTCGTCCTCACGGGGCGCGTCGTGGGTGTGAGTGGCAAGGTGTTCAACACGCAGATGACCCTGCGCAAGGACTACTGCATCTGGCACCTCACCGACATCCGAGAGATAAAGCCGTAAGGCCGGAGGTGATATGCATGACTGGCATGAAGAAGACCTTCGGGATACACGTCTTCTGCTCGATCCTGGTCCTTGCCTTCCTGGTGGCGGTGCCCCTGGCGACCTCGTCCTTTTCCGAGCAGGCCGCTGCGAAAACACCGCTTGACACCGCCCTGAACGAAGACCCCCTGGGCAGGCTCCCCTCCTCCCCCGCGGAGGCGCAGGAGCGCCTGGAGAAGAGGGAGATAGCCTGGCCGGACGCGGCGGGCTCCGATTTCAAGGCCGCCGCCGTCAATGACGGGGTGAGGGTGTCCATCCCCCACAACAGCGTGGAGGGAACGGTGACCGTCGGCCCCAAGGTCAAGATCGAGGTGGCAGGCAAGGGAGACAAGACGGTTGATGCGAACGAGTTCAAGTACTTCAAGGCGGACATGACGGACATAGGCGGCATAGTCTCCGGCGACGTGGTCAAGGTGACCGACCTCGGCGGCGGCGCCGTGGTGAACATCGACTGCACCCTGACCGCCACCATCGATTTCGCCAGCGACAGCGCGAAGGGCACTACGGTGGCGGCAAACACCGTCGATGCCTATTTCGTCACGCCCTCCACCTATTACGCCGACGTTCCCCCCGGAGCCGACCGCATACGGGTGACAGCGACGGCGGGGGGCACCTATGACGCCGGCGTCCCGCTCGACTTGCGCCTCGGGGACGCCGCCTACGTCTTCTCCACCGACGCGCAGGGCAACACGGTGATGAACGCCGCTGCCGGCTCCGGCGGAGGGCTGGTGGTCTATCCCCAGTACGACGACGTCATGGGCTTTTTCGCCCCGGGGACGGCCCTGCAGGTGAAAGCCGATGCGAAGACCAGGAACGTGACCACCCTGGCGGACGGCTTCTTCGAGGCCTGGTTCCAGGACTTCGACATCAAGGACGGCACCAAGGTCGAGTGCAACATGGGAGGCAAGCGCGAGATAACGGTGCGCGACGTCTCCGCCAAGTGCGACCCCATCACCAATAGAGTGGAGGGGACGGGCCCGGCGAACCGGGATATGCGCGTGACCATGGACCCCTACGGCGACCCGAGCACCTATGTCGTGAAGAGCGACGCTGCGGGAGCGTTCGCCGTTGACCTGGATGCGGAAGGCAAAGCATCCGGCAGCGACGTTTACAACGTCGCCTGGTATGACGAAGACGGCGACTGCGTGGTCTACGAGTTCCAGACCTTCTCCTGGTACTTGGCCGAGGGCTGCACCCTGGGCGGCTTCGAAACCTGGGTGCTGGTGCAGAACCCGGGCGACGAGCCCGCCGAAGTGACCCTTACCTTCATGACCGACAAGGGCGAGGTGGCCGGGCCCACCCTGACGCTTCCCGCCAACTCCCGCCACAGCTGGAACGTGGGCGACCTGGGGGTAAAGACCTACGACGTCTCCACCCGGGTGACCTCGACCACGGGGGCGTGGATAATCGCCGAGCGGGCCATGTACTTCAACTACAAGGGCGCCATACCGGGGGGCCACAACTCCATCGGCACCATAGCGCCCTGCTACACCTGGTACCTGGCCGAGGGCTGCACCCTGGGCGGCTTCGAAACCTGGGTGCTGGTGCAGAACCC
>CAZEAU010000002.1:11152-31334 GCA_964510515.1 uncultured Actinomycetota bacterium
CCCGGGTGACATCGGACGTGCCGGTGATAGCCGAGCGGGCCATGTACTTCACCTATAAGGACGCCATACAGGGCGGGCACGACTCCATCGGGGTAACCGCCCCGGCTACGGCCTGGTACCTGGCCGAGGGCTGCACCCTGGGCGGCTTCGAGACCTGGGTGCTGGTGCAGAACCCGGGCGACGCGCCCGCCAAGGTCACCCTCACCTTCATGACCGAAGGGGGCGAGGTGCCCGGGCCCACCCAGACCCTGGCTCCCAACTCCCGCTTCAGCTGGAACGTGGGGGATACGGGGGTCGAGACCTACGACGTCTCCACCCGGGTGACATCGGACGTGCCGGTGATAGCCGAGCGGGCCATGTACTTCACCTACAAGGACGCCATACCGGGGGGCCATGCCTCCGTGGGCGTGCCCGACATACTGGGCTGGGGAGAAAGCGGGGCGGTGGATTAGGCCGCGCGCAGAGGCAGCGAGAACGCGGGGGGTGCCCCGAAGGGGGCGCCCCCTTTCCGTTGGGACAGGAGCGCGTATGGCACAACCGAGGCCTGACCCCGGGTGTGCCACCGTCGGGACAGGAGCGCGTATGGCACAACCGAGGCCTGACCCCGGGTGTGCCAGGTGATATAATCGGGAAATAATGGAGCTTAGAGACTACATAAACGTCGCAGCCGCCCGCAAGTGGGTGATCATCGGGGTAACCGTCCTGGTGGTCGCGGCGGCCCTCATCTTCTCCCTGCTGCAGGACCCCGTGTACGAGTCGCGGGTGCTCATCCTCGCGGACATCAACCGCGCCGGGGAGTCCGTTTCCGACAGCGTGGCCTCCCTGCTCTACGGGAACACGCAGGAGTTCATCCAGACCCAGGCGGAGATCATCCGCACCCGCACCACCGCCCGCGCCGTGCGCGACCGCCTCGAGTTCGGCTACGAGGAGGCGTCCTACGAGCGCGAGGAGGGCGAGGAGGTTTTCATACCCGACGCGCTGCCCTCGGCGGAGCAGCTGCGGGCGAGCGTGAACGTGCGCCGCTCCCAGAACACCAACGTCTTCGAGATAGCGGTCACCAACACCGACCCCCTGCTGGCGCGGGACGCCGCCCAGGCCTACGCCGACCAGTACATCCTCGACCGCCGCCTCGCCTCCATCCGGCAGATAAGCGATGCGCGCAACGAGGTGTGGAACCGCATCACCGAGCTGGAGACCCAGATAGCGGACATCGCCGACAAGATCAAGCAATACGGCGACGAGAAGATACCCACCGACCTGCAGGCCCAGGCCAGCCAGGCGGTGAGCCTGTGGGCCACCCTCTACGAGAAGTACATGAGCCTGCGTATCGCCGAGGCCCTGGGGCAGCGGGGCCTGGAGGTCATCGAGGTGGCGGAGAGGGGGGTCAAGGTGAGCCCGCGCGTGACCCGCAACGGCGTCCTCGCCCTCTTCCTGGGGCTCATCCTGGGCGTGGGCATGGCCTTTCTCGTGGATTACCTCGACGATACCCTCAAGACCCGCGAGGACTTCGAGCGCCACTACGGCGTCGGCATCATCGGGGAGATTGCGCGCATGACCCCCGCCGGCGAGGAGGAGCGCGAGGTGGCCTATTTCACCCAGCCGGAGAGCGCGGCGGCGGAGGGGTTCCGCAACCTGCGCACCAACGTGCAGTTCCTGAACATGGACGGGGGCACGCGGCTGCTCATGGTGACCTCGGCCGGCCCCGAGGAGGGCAAGACCTCGGTGGCGACCAACCTCGGCGCCGCCCTCTCGGAGATGGGCATGAGGGTGCTGGTGGTGGAGGCCGACCTGCGCCGCCCGGTTATCGGCAAGTTCCTGGCGAAGCAGCCGGAGAAGGGCCTCACCGACGCCATCATGGGGACGGCGCGGCTGGAGGACGCGGTGGTGAAGACGGAGAACGAGAACCTGTTCGTGCTCATGTCCGGGGCCAAGCCCCCCAACCCCGCGGAGCTGGTGTCCTCCCAGACCATGAAGGATTTGCTGGCGGGGCTGCGCAATAGCTTCGATTACGTCATCGTGGATGCGCCGCCGGTGCTCGCCGTCTCCGACGCCGTCGCCATGGCCCCCATGATGGACGGCGTGCTGGTGGTGGCCAGCCACAACATCGCCACCCGGGGAGGCGCCAGGCACACGGTGGAGGTGCTGGGCAAGGTGGAGACGCGCATCCTGGGCGTGGTCATCAACAACGTGGAGATGAGCGGGCGCTACGGCTATGGTTACGGCTACCGCTACGGCTACTACTCCCCCTACCATTACTCCTACGGCGGGGAGGAAGAGGCGAACAAGCCCTCTTCCGGCTGGAGGAGGTTCTTCAAGCGTTAGGCCGGGGGGCCCTCCTGCCGGCGCCTGCGCGCGGGCGGCTCCCGCGCTCTTTGACTCACACACCACACGGTCGCCGTTATCATCGTCGCTGTTACGCCGTTGCTCCTGCGTCGAGGCGGGCAGGGCGGGGCGGGGGCCCTCCTGCTGGCGCAAATACTTCTCGTCCGCATAATGGATCCGCCCTCGGGAAGCGACGATTCGTGGGCATGCCGGTCAAGGAAGGGCTACATATCCGGGGCGCGGTTATCAGCAGGGTTGTGATGAGCGAAAGCTGCCGTTATCTCCCTCCTCCGTTGCCCCTGCGTCGAGGCGGGCGGGGCGGGGCGGGGCGGGGGCCCGATCCGCAGAGAGGGGCTTCTCGCGGCCGGGAGGACTGGATAGGCGAGGCCGCCCTTGCGGGCGGCCTCTTTCGTCGGCCACGTTTTTGTGGGCCTTCCTCGCCTCCTACGTTGTTGCGAGAAACCTTGTCTGTCTCCGTCCCTTGCGGGAGCTTTTCTTTGTGTCCGCTATATATAACGGCTGTTTTTCGGATTTAGTGTAGTGAATCCCGTGGGGCGGAGCATATGGCGGGTGGGCGGCACATATCGGGGGGCGGGCGGGACGCGGCGGCGCCCGCAGTCGCGCGCGGGGGGAAATCGCCGAGAGGGCGCACACAGGCAACGCCCCGGCGCGTTCCCGCGTCCCCTTGCGGCGCGCGAGCGATCGGGGATGAGGTCCAGGAGAGGCGCGCCCTCCGCCCGTATGCCGGATACGCGCGGCGAGCCGTGCTTACAGGTCCTTACAGGGCCTTGGCCTGGGAGAGCTCGAGCATCCTCTGCAGCTCGCTCTCCAGGCGGGCGGGCAGCCCCTCTATCTTGACGTTGAGAAAGCCGCGCACGATGGTGGCGGTGGCCTCCTCCTCGCTGAGGCCGCGGGACATGAGGTACTCCACCTCCTCCTGGGCTATCTTGCCCACCGCCGCCTCGTGGGACATGTCCACGTCGGGGTCGTCGCCCTCCAGCTCGGGGATGGCGAGGACGTTGCCTCCCCCCTCGAGTATGAGGCCGTGGCATTCCAGGTGGGCGCGGATGCCGCTTGTCTCCCCCTTGAGGTGGCCGCGGGCCACGATGTTCCCTCCCCGGGTAACGGCGCGGGAGACTATCTCGGCGCTGCAGCCCGGAGCGCTGAGGATGACCCGGGATCCCACGTCCAGCTCGCTCCCCGGCTGGGCCACCATGACGGAGTTGAAGCGGGCCGTGGCCCCCTCCCCTACCAGGCGGCAGGTGGGGTAAGTCTGCAGGCTGCGCACCGCCTCCATGGCGATGTAGTTGTTCATGAACAGGCCGCCCTCCTCCACCACCACCCCGCTGCGCGGCCTCACGTCCACGCCCTCCGCCCAGCTGTGCACCATGGTGAAGGTGAGCTTGGCGTTCTTCTTGACGTAGAACTCGGACACGCCCAGGTGCAGGCCGTCCTCTATGTCGTGCTGGCTGGCACAGCCGGTGATGATGTGCAGCTCGGAGCCCTCCTCGGCAATGATGATGTTGTGCACGCGCTGCACGAAACGGGGCTCGCGAATGTACAGGCAGGCCTGCAGGGGGAAGATGGTGCGGGAGCCGGGCAGGGCGCGCATGAAGTACCCCTCGAAGGGGTTCAGCTCCACGTCGGCGGTGTACTTGTCGGTGTCCACGGCGACGGCCTTCCAGTAGTAGTCCCGCAGCCAGTCGTACTTCTCCAGCGCCTCGCGGCAGCCGAGGACCTCCAGGCCTTTTTCCAGGGACCTGCTGTGCACCACGCTGCCGTCTATCTGCACGTAGGAGCCCGAGCGCTCCTTGCCGCTCTTCTCCACCCCGGCCCGGGCCAGCTCCTCGTCCCCCAGCTCCTCGAGCTGATCCAGGGACTCCACGTACGCGCACTCGCCCGCCTCGGCGGTGTAGGCGCAGAGGTCGAGGTCGCCGCCGTAGAGGGCGGGTTTGTCGGCGGCCGCCCGCGCCCTTTCCCTGATGCCCTCCATGCCCTCCATGCCTTCCATGCCTTCCATGCCCCCTAGCGCGTGCATGTCGCACACTCCTCGAAGCCGTAACTGCGTATCCCCTCCAGCTGCTCGCGCGGGTTGCCGGAGCAGATGATGGTGCCCTCGCAGAGCACGTGGCCCTGGTCGGCCTCCACGTAGTCCAGGATGTAGCCGGTGTGGGTGATGATGAGGCCGCTCTTGCGGCGCCTGCGGACCAGGTCCTTCTGCAGGAGCCCGCGGATGGCCGCGCCCACGAGCTGCAGGTTCTCCATGTCCACCCCAGACTCGGGCTCGTCCAGAAGCACCAGGTCCGGGCCCTGTGCCTGCAGCTGCAGGAGCTCGGAGCGCTTTATCTCGCCGCCGGAGAATCCGTGGTTGACGTCGCGCTCGAGGAGGGCGCCCATGTTCACGGAATCGGCGAGGGCGGCGAGGTCTAGGTCGTTGCGGGAGGAGATGGCGACCATCTGTCCCAGGGAGACCCCCCTCACCGTGGGCGGCCTCTGATACATGATGCCGATGCCGCGCCGGGCCCTCTCGTCGGGGGGGAGGGCGGTGATGTCCTCGCCGTGCAGGACGATGGAGCCGCGGGTCACCCGATAGCGCGGGAAGCCCATGAGCGCCATGAGCAGGGTGGTCTTCCCCGAGCCGTTGGGCCCGAAGAGGACGTGGGTCTCGCCGTAGCCCACCTTGAGCTCGATGCCCGTGAGAATCTCCTTTCCCTCGACCGCTATGGCCAGGTCGCGCAGTTCCAGCATCGCGCCGCGCTCGTCTTCCGGGTCCGCCACGCGATCACCTCCTCGCTTTCGTTGCTTTCGTTGGCTTCGTTGCTTTCGTTACTTTCGTTGACTGCGTTGCTTTTGTTGCCTGCGTTGCTTTCGTTGTCTTGGTTGGCTTCGTTGCTTTCGTTACTTTCGTTACTTTCGTTGACTGCGTTGGCTCTGTTACTTTCGTTGTCTTCGTTGCTTTCGTTGTCTCTGTTGTCTTCGTTGTCTTCGTTGCTTTCGTTGTCTTGGTTGGCTTCGTTGTCTTGGTTGGCTTCGTTGTTCTAGTTACTTTGGTTGCTTTCGTTGTCTTCGTTGTCTTCATTGTCTGTGTTGTCTTCGTTGGCTTCAGCCCGCCTTGCGGCGGTTTATCTCATATTACTCTCATGTGGGTCTTTTGTGTTATGTTGTGTTCCGCTCGAACTTATCTCATGTGATTCCCTCATGTGATGCTCACGTTGCTCACGTGGGGTTCCCTCGTGTTATGCTCATGTTGCTCCCATGAGATTCTCCCATGAGATTCCCTCGTGTTATGCTAATGTTGCTCCCATGAGATTCCCTCGTGCGATGTTCATGTTTCTCCCATAGGATTCCCTCATGCGATGTTCATGTTTCTCCCATAGGATTCCCTCATGCGATTACCTCGTGGGATACTCACGTTTTTCACACGATTCCTCACCATTCTCTCATGTGATTCTTCCCGCGAGCGGTTGGATTAAACGGGGGCCGAGCGCCTTGGGGCCAGGCCCGGCTTCGGAACCGCCCCTTCTTCCTCCAGCGGATGAGATGGGAGAAACTCGGATCCTCGCGCCTTAAGAAGAGCGCCGATCTCGCCCGGGTCCTTGCAGGCATCGGCTTCCCCGAATATGCGCAGCTTGCATTCGGGGCTGAACTTGCGGCGGGCGGGAATCTCGGTTACCTCGGGGTCGGGGCGGCCATCCTTCGCTTCACGCCCCGGGCCATACGCAGGCGCCGGGCCAATCCCTCCTTTTCCTCCCAAAAGATCCCTCCTCGTGCCTCCATGATCGTCAATCTCCTTCTCGCCCTCTTCTACCTAAATTACAGGGAGGTAGGTGTCTCACTCATGTTGGCACAGGCGCCGGGCCAATCCCTCCTTTTCCTCCCAAAAGAACCCTCCTCGTGCCTCCATGATCGTCAATCTCCTTCTCGCCCCCTTCTACCTTAAATTATGGGGGGGGTAGGTGTCTCACTCATGTTGGCACAGAGGGTTCTCGCCCTCTTCTACCTTAGATTATGGGGGGGCAGGTGTCTCACTCATGTTGGCACAGGCGCCGGGCCGGGGCGCTCCTCCGTGCTGCCCGATGCGAACGGCTTGCATCGTCCGCACTACCCGGGCACGCGTCACCGCCGCCTTCAGAACAAACATCCTATAATGAAAGGGCCAATACTTATCTCTAGTAGGGGGGGGGAGAACCATGATACGCACGGTTGGCGAGTACCACGAGAGCCTCAAGGCCATGAAGCCCAACGTGTACATGGGGGGCGAGGTGCTGGGCAGAGAGGGCCTTCCCGGCACGGAGATCATGGACCTGACCATCGAGCTGGCGCACAACAAGGACTTGCAGCACCTGACCACGGCGCAGTCCCACCTGAGCGGGGAGACGATCAGCCGCTTCTGTCACATCCATCAGAGCGTGGAGGACTTGCTGGCCAAACAGGAGATGACCCGCATGGCCTGCCGCATGGTGGGGGGCTGCATCGCCCGCTGCATGGGCACCGACGCCATGAACGCCCTCTCGGTCATCACCTATCAGTGCGATGAGGCGCACGGCACCGAATACCATCAGCGTTTCCTGGAGCACCTGAAGTACTGGCAGGACAACGACATCGTGGGCTGCTGCGCTCAGACCGATGTAAAGGGGCACCGCAAGCGCAGGCCGCATCAGCAGGCCGACCCCGACCTGTACCTGCGCGTGGTGGAGCGGCGCAGCGACGGCATCGTGGTGCGCGGGGCCAAGGCGCATAACTCCTTCGCCCCCCTGGCGGAGGAGATCATCGTCACCCCGACGCGCTTCCTCACCCCCGAGGAGGGCGACTGGGCGGTGGCCTTCGCCATCCCCGGGGACTGGCCCGGCGTGAAGATGGTGTGCCGCGGCGCCAGGTATCGCGACCGCGTGCCGGAGTACGCGACGGCGCTGTCGGGCAAGGGCGAGATCGAGTCCCTGACCATCTTCGACGATGTCTTCGTGCCCTACGAGAGGGTGTTCCTGGACGGCGAGACGGAATACGGGGGGCAGCTGGCGCTGCTCTTCTCCCTCTATCACCGCCATTCCTACACCGGGTGCAAGCCGGCCATGTCCGATGTGATCATGGGGACGACCGCGCTGGTGGCGGAGTATAACGGCATCGAGAGGGAGCAGCATGTGCGCCACGCCCTGGCCGAGCTCATCAGCGTGGCCGAGCTGGTGTACGGATGCGGCATAGCGGCGGCGGTGAAGTCGACCAAAACGCCCTCCGGCACCCAGATGCCCGATGTGGTCTTCTGCAATGTGGCGCGCAAGCATGCGGGGGTGAACCTCTATCACGAGTACGACCTGCTCTCGGAGGTCGCCGGGGGCCTTCCCGCCACCCTGCCCTATAGCGAGGAGCTCGTCAGCCCGGAGGTGGGGGAGCTGGTGAAGAAGTATCTCATGCGGGCGGATGGGGTGAGCGCCGATGATGTTTACAAGTGCTTCGCCTGGATAAGCGACTTCACCTGCTCGTCCATGGCCGGGGTCCTGCAATATGCGGGCGTGCACGGCGGCGGCTCCCCCATCATGGAGGACATCGCCATACTGGGCACCTATGACCTGGAGGAGAGGAAGCAGGTCGCGAAGTTCCTCGCCGGCATCGAGTGACGCCGTTAATAGTGTCCCTTCCGGGGGGTTGACCCCGGGGTGGCACTTCTGGGGTCAACCCTGGCAAGTGCCACTTCTGGGGTCAACCCTGACGAATGCCATCCGCGCCGAGACCTGTCTCCCCTATGGCACTCTTGGTGGCACTCTTGGGGTCAACCCTGGCAAGTGCCATCCGCGCCGAGATCTATGTCCCTTCCGAGGGTTGACCCCGGGGTGTGCCCAGGAGTGTGCCATCGATAGCGTTTCTTATGTCCCTTCTGTGGCACTCTTGGGGTCAACCCTGGAAAGTGCCATCCGCTACACCATCAAGCTGCCCTGTGGCACTCCTGAGATCAACTCTGGCAAGTGGCACTTCTGGGGTCAACCCTGGAAAGTGCCATCCGAGCCTTGGCTGATGTTACTTCCGGGGGTAGAGGTTGACCCCGGAGTGTGCCCCGGAGTATGCCATCGACAGCGTTTCTTATGTCCTTTTATATGGCACTCTTGGGGTCAACCCTGACAAGTGCCGTACGCGCTTTGGATAATGTCCCTTCCGAGGGCTGACCCCAGGAGTGCCATTCTGGGGGTTGACGCCAGAAGGGTTGCCGGGCATGTAATAATAAGGGAAATGCGTCGCGAGCAAGGAGGCGGTGTCGCTTATGGATGAATCATTCCCCGGATTCGTGAAAAAGGCGCGGGAGCTGCTGCAGGGAGACTCGGGCCTGGAGGACATCGAGGATTACCGCGCGCTGCTCTGTTCCGACTGCGCCTTCTACCACCACGGCGAGGAGGAGAACGAGGAGTGCGGCAGCTTCCTCCTCCTCAAGGCGCTGCTGCAGAGGGATGCCTTCGACCTGGAGCGCGCGCTGCGCGAACTGGAGTGAAGAGGTGGCGGGAGCGGCGGTAAAAGGAACGCTTGAAGGCATGGCGGGAGGGGTGACGGAGGAAGCGCTTGAGGCGTGTCGGGCGCGCCGGTAGAGAGAACGGTTGGAGAGATGGCGGGAGCGACGGCGGAAGGAACACTTGAAGGCATGGCGGGAGCGGCGGCGGAAGGGTCCCCGTCATGAGCTCCGATAACGGCGGCCGGGGCGGGCGGTATTTCCTGGCCCTGGGCGATGGCTACCACCTCAAGTCCCTCGAGCAGCCCTGCGTTTACGACCTCCGCGGCGACGAGCTCTACGAACTCTCCGCATCGGCCATGGAGCTGCTCTCCCGCTGCGATGGCACGCGCACGCCCGAGGAGCTCGCGCCCGAGCCCGAGTTCCTCTCCTATTGCCTCGACGAAGGGGTACTCGTCGCCCTGGAGAAGCCGCGGCGACGGGCGGTGAAGGTTGGGCGCAACGAGCTTCCCTCCCTGCGCTACCTCATGCTGGAGGTGACCGCCCGCTGCAACCTGAGCTGCCGCCACTGTTACCTGGGGGATGCGGGCACGGCGGACCTGGAATGGGAGGCGGCGCGGCGGGTCCTCGAGGACTTCGACGACATGGGCGGGCTGCGCCTGATGGTCACCGGCGGCGAACCCCTCCTTTATCCCCACTTCAAGCTGGTCAACCGGGAGTTGGCGGGGAGGTCCTACCGCGCCGTGCTCATCACCAACGGCACCCTCCTGGACGGGGTGGACCTGAGGGGCTTCAACTTCAGGGAGATACAGTTCTCGCTGGACGGCCTGGAGGAGGGGCACGACTACATCCGGGGCGAGGGCTCCTTCGCGCAGACGACGGCGTCGCTGCGGCGCGCGTTGGAGGCTGGCGTGGACGCCTCCGTTGCCACGGTGGTCCATTCCCGCAACCTGGGCGAGCTGGAGCGCCTGGGGGAGCTGCTGTACGGGATGGGTATTGCCGCATGGACGCTGGAATACCCCGTGGAGTGGGGTCGCATGAAAGAGAACCGCGATCTGCTGCCCTCACCGGAGGTGGCGGCGCCCTTCTTCGAGATGGAGTGGGGCTGGGGGGCGCACGAGGGAGCCCCGGGGTATGCCTGCGGAGCCCATCTGGCCAACGTTGAGCCGGGGGGGCGGCTGGTGAAGTGCGGCTACTACCGCGAGGTCAGCGGCGGCGCGGTGGAGGGGGGCTTGCGGCAAGCCTGGAACGACCTGCCGAAGATGCGCCTGCAGGGCGTCTGCGCGGGCTGCGAGCTGCTGGGGGAATGCGGCGGGGGATGCCGCTTCCGCGCCGAGCTCATGCGCGGGCCCGCGGGCCCCGACCCCCTCATGTGTGCCCGCTATGGAGTGAGCGGGGTGAGTGGGACCGGTGGGGGCGGCTCATAGCCTCTTGTGTCCTTTTTGGGGTCAACCCTGGCAAGTGCCATGTCCCTTTTGGGGTCAACCCTGGCAAGTGCCATACGCACTTTGGATAATGTCCATTCCGAGGGCTGACCCCGGAGTGTGCCATCGACAGCGTTTCTTATGTCCCTTCCGAGGTCAACCCTGGCAAGTGCCATGACTGCTTTTAATGTCCCTTCCGAGGGTAGAGGTTGGCCCCGGAAGTGCCACAGGAGTGTGCCATCGACAGCGTTTCTTATGTCCTTTCCGAGGGTTGACCCCAAGAGTGCCAGGAGTGCCATCCGAGCCGAGACTTATGTCCCTTCTGAGGGTTGACCCCAGAAGTGCCATGCGTAGGTTGTTGTGATAGAGTTGTCCATGTAGGGGGGGTTGACGGGGGATACGGGAAACGCATCTCTTACAAACACGGCGTCCAAAAGCGCCGGTCTCCCGCACCACAAATGGTGCTGTACAACGAAGGGGGAAGAGATGTTACGCCGCTATCCTGCCAAGATTGTCGCCTGCCTTTGCCTTTTCTTTCTTGTCTTCATGGGGCTGGGGTCGGCAATAGCCCCGGCCGCCAGAAAGCCCCCGAAACGCGAGCCCGTGGCAAGCGAATCCTCGGACTTCCGAAAAAATAAGGGGCGAACCGCCGACGGCCAAGGAGAGAGCGCACAGCCCACTGACGGCCTGGAGCAGGAGTCGCAACCTGCCGCATCCAACAGGGGCGCGGGGGAAACAGGCGCCCTGCCGGAGACCGGGGGCGAGAACGAGGCGGCGGTTGAACGGCAAGCCCTGGAAGTGCTGCGCATAGATGAGACCTGGACCATGCGCGACGGCGTCGAGCTCCCGGTGTCGGTCTTCTATCCCGCCGGCAAGGGCGAGGGCGACGCATCCAAATATCCCCTCATCATCTTCGTCCACCCCTGGAACTGCGAGAAGACCTTCTTCGAGGGCACGGCCATGGATTACGCCCTCCGGGGCTATGTCTGCGTGACCTTCACCATGCGGGGCTGGTTCGGAGCCGGGGGCGAGATAGGCTGCATGGACCCCAACAAGGAGATCAGGGATGTGAGCAATATCATCGACCTCATCACAGGGGACGAGCGCTTCCCGGTGCTCTGCGACGAGCTGGGAGCGGTGGTGGGAGTCACCGGCTACTCCATGGGGGGCTGCACCACCTTCCTCATCTCGCCACGCGAGAACCCGCGGGAGGGCGACCCCTGCGACCCCAGGGTGCGCGCCGTCGCCCCCCTGCACGGCGGGGCCGATATCGAGTTCTCCCTCCTCCCCAACGGGGCGGCCAAGGCCTTCTGGGGCCTCGTCCTGGTGGTGGGCTCCTATATGGGCAATCTCTCGGGCTTCCTGCTCAACACCCTGAACCTGCTCACGCGCCCTGACCTGGACGCGTGGCAGAAGCTGAACACCCTGCTGGGGCAGATGCTCAAGCTGGCCTCCCCCATCAGCAGCGTCACCCCCAGCCTGGCTTCCCTGGCCGGAGCGGCCCTGGAGCGCAGGGTCGCGGACCTGGGGGCGGAGAAGCTGTATCTGCGCGAGCGCTCCATCCGCTACTGGTGCGACGAGGACTATGACGGCGTGGCGGAGAACCCGGTCACCGTCCCCATGCTCATCCTAGCGGGATGGAACGACGACATCTTCTACGCCAACGAGGCGCTCATGGTCATCTCCAGCTGCATGGCCGAGGGGACGCCGGCGCGTGCCATCATCACCAATCACGGGCACCTGGGGGGAATGGGAGGGAACTTCTCCATCCCCCTTCCCGGAAACAATGAATACAAGTGGGTGAACGCGGAGATAGCGGCGTGGTTCGACCACTTCCTCAAGGGGGAGGACAACGGGGCGGACGCGGCGCCGCGGCTGACCTTCTATCGCGGACCCGGGGACTACGGCTCGGCCAGCTCCTATCCCGTGAGCGGCACCGCCTACGCGCCCTATTACCTGGGCTTCTCCGCCTGGGACGGCACGCTGACCACGCAGGCGCCGGGCGCGCGCACCGCCGCATCCGACCTGTTCATCAACCTGGGCATCACCGGCTCCGTCTCCCTCCCCTACTTTCAGGACGCCACCGATATGTTCGGCGGGGAGACCCTGCAGATACCCGCCAGGCTCAGGCTGCTCAGCATACCCTTAACCGAGCGCAGCTATATATCCGCCCCACTGGAGGAGGATGTCACCATACTGGGCGCCCCCGAGATGGAGGCCTACTATCAGTGCTCGGCCAACTTCACCCAGCTCATACCCACCCTCTATGAGGTAGAGGCGGACGGCACGGAGAGGCTGGTGAGCATGGGCTTCTACGAGGGTTATGACCCGCGCACCTGGACCACCCTCAGCACCGTGGACAAGCCCATCGAGATGCAGGCCTGCTATCACCGCTTCAAGGAGGGCAGCCGCATCAAGCTGGAGGTCGCTACCGCGGACCTGCTCAGCATCTGGCCGCATTGGGGATTCGCCTTCATCCAGCTCCTGCGGGGCGAGGGGCAGGCGTCGCGCGTCATGCTTCCCGTCGTCCCCAACGACAATGCCGCCGGCAGCCTAAACGTCAACTGACGCGTTAACCATGCTCAGCGGCCGGGCCCGAATCCGGGCCCGGCCGCTGGCCCTTCCGGTGGCACTTCCGGGGTCAACCCTCGAAAGGGACATTAACGCTTCCGGGCGGGCCATTGTCGTGACACTTCCGGGGTCACCCCTCGAAAGAGACATAAGCGCTTCCGGATATGGCACTTCCGGGGTCACCCCTAAAGGCCCAAGTCAAGGGCAAGCTTCTCCAGGCCCCTTTCGGAAGGGGTTGCCGGCTCAGCTATTGGCTTGGGAGGACGCCTCCCTCGGTTGGCCGGTCTCTTCAAGCCGGCGGTCGTGGTTTTCACCCAATTGTTCGCAGGCGTCCATTCTTTATCATTCCAACCCTGAAAAATGCCACTCGCACCCCCCATGGCACTTCCGGGGTCAACCCAGGCAAGGGACATAAGGAAGAGAGGTCGGCCGCAAGCGTGCAGCGATTGCAGCGGCACGGGGCGGGGTTGACCCTGGGAGGGACATACGCCGCCGGTTATGGCACAAGTGAGGGTTGACCCCAGAAGTGCCATCTGCGATGGCACGGGGCGGGGTTGACCCCGGAAGGGACACCGGCGGCGAGGGGTTGAGCGCTCACGGTTTAGGCGCCCTGACGCGTGTGTATAATATATGCATAATCCACTACCAAGGAGGTGGTGAAATGAGGATCAAGAAGATCCCGAGGCGGAAGGGCGGCACTTGCAAGTGCAATAAAAGCTGTGGCTAGCACGCCCTGAGCATTGAGGGGGCCTCGCGGCCCCCTCTCTCTGTTTGGCCCTCTTCTGACCGGCGATGAGCGCACCATCAGGCCTTTTCTACGCTCGCCATGCCGCACGCATCTGTTTTGGGCCTCCCGCGAGAGGACCCTCGCCCGCAGCCGCTCCCCCGCCGCCGAGCGCAGCCGCTCCCCCGCCGCCGAGCGCACCCACTCCCACAAGCGGGCCCTCGCCCGCAGGCGCACCCTTCCCCGCGAAGAGGGAGAGCTGGCGCGCGCCCTTGCTCCCGCCCGCCGGCGCCCGCAGCAGAGTGTACAGGTCGCGCTGCACATCCCCCTCGCCCACCTTGCGGCCGGTGAAATACCTGCCGTTGCAGGTGATGAAATAGCGGGCTCTTTTCATCACCACCCCGATCTTCTTCAGGGCGTCGTAGTCCAGGGAGTGCACCCGCCGGGCGTAGATTATCCTCTTCGCCGACCTCACCCCCAGTCCGGGGACCCGCAGCAGGGCCTCGTAGTCGGCGCGGTTGACCTCCACGGGGAAGAAGTGGGGGTTGCGCAGGGCCCACGCCGCCTTGGGGTCCAGTTCCTGGTCGAGGTCGGGATGCTCCTCCGACAGTATCTCCGCGGAGGTGAAGTGATAGTGGCGCAGCAGCCAGTCGGCCTGATAGAGGCGGTGCTCGCGCAGCAGCGGCGGCGCATCCAGGACGGGCAGGCGCGGGTCCTCCGACACCGGGACGAAGGCGGAATAGCACACCCGCTTGAGCCGGTACCTGCCTTAGAGGCCCTCCGCCAGCTTGACGATGCGCAGGTCGTTCTCGGGCGTGGCCCCCACGATGAGCTGGGTGCTCTGCCCCGCGGGGACGAAGGCGTACGCCTTGCGCGAGCGCTTCCTCTCCTCGCGGTTGCCGGCGATCTCCTCCGCCACGCCGCCCATGGGGCCGAGGATGTCCTCCTTCCTCTTTTGCGGGGCCAGCAGGCGCAGACTCTTCTCCGTGGGCAGCTCGATGTTCACGCTCATGCGGTCGGCGTAGGCGCCCGCGCTACTGGGCAGAGCGGATGCTTGTCGTTACCGCGTGGTAATATATTGGCGATGGGGCGCGCTCCATGATCGTGCGCCGGGAAGCGCGAGAGGAGACGGACTTGCGGGCCGAAGCAGACAACACGGGCGGGACGGAAGCAGGCCGGGTCGATGGCCACGGGCATTCCGAAACAGGGATCGGGCAACACCTCCAGGAGCTGACCGAGTACGCCATGGACATCATCATGGTTATCGACGCCGATGCCGCCATCAAGTACGTTAATCGGGCCTCGCAGCGCCTGCTCGGATACGCCCCGCAGGATATGATTGGCACGAACGGGATGGATTTCATCCATCCCGACGAGGTGGATTGGACCGCCCAGTTGATCGCCCGCGCCATAAGGGAGCCCGAATACTCCAAAGAGCATTTTCTACGCGTAAGGCACGCGGACGGCAGCTGGCGCCACCTGCAGGGCATCGGCCGCAACCTCCTTTCCCACCCGGATATCAGGGGCATCGTGCTGGGCTTCCGCGACCTCACCGAGCGCCTGCTGGTGGAGGAAAAGCTGCGCGACTCCGAGGAACTGCACCGCACCCTGGTGCGCGTCTCTCCGGACGCGGTGACCATAACGGACCTGCAGGGGAGGATAACCTTCGTCTCGCCCCTCACGCTGGCCATGTACGGATACGAGAGCGAGGAGGAACTGCTGGGCAAGCACGCCCTCACCCTCATCGATCCCCCAGACCACGACAAGGCGCGGTCCGAGTGGCGCAAGGCAATGCGTGGGGGCACCGTTTGGAACGTGGAGCTGAACGCGCTGCGCAAGGGCGGGAAGCGCTTCATGATCGAGTTGAACGGCGCCTCCATCAGAGACGCCGCCGGCGAGCCGCGCGGGCTGGTCGGTTTCGCGCGCGACATCACCGAGCGCAAGAACATGGAGAGGGAGCTGCGGAGGCGCAACGAGGAACTGGAGGCTTTCGCCCATACCATATCCCACGACCTGCTCTCGCCGGTGGCCATAGTCAAGGGCTATGCCAAGGCCGCCCTGGAGGCCGACGAGGAGGGCAGGGCGGAGACGGAAAGGGAGTGCCTGGAGGCCATCGCCAAGGGGGCGCAGCGCATGAGCGATCTCATCAACTCCCTGCTGCAGTATGCACAGGCCGGACACATGGACGTGGAATCCCCCAAGGCGGACCCCGAGGAGGTCCTCGTGGAGGTGTTCATGAACCTGGAGGAGGAATTGCGCGCCAGCGGTATCAAGGTGAAGATCGGGGAGAACCTGCCCCGTATCGGGGTGAGCACGGTGAAGTTGCGTCAGGTGTTTTTCAACCTCATCTCCAACGCCTTAAGGCATATGGGGGAGGCCGCCGCGCCGAAGGTCGAGGTGGTCGCCGAGGTGCGGGAAGGCAAGGCGGTCTTCCACGTGAGGGACAACGGCGCCGGTATCCCCTCGGACCTGCACGAAAAGATATTCGAGCCCTTCCGCCATTTCACCCTCTCCGGCCCCCCGGGGCTGGGCATCGGCCTCTCCACGGTCAAGCGCGCGGTGAGCGCCTGGGGAGGAAGGGTGTGGGTCGAATCCAGCCCCGGGAAGGGCGCTGCCTTCTTCTTCACCGCCCCGCTGGCCGATCGCTGAGGCGCGCGGCGCCCGCCTCGAGCTGGAATCTTCTGTCATTCCATGACTCCCTGGGAACCTTTCACCGTGCGCGCACTCCTATACTTTTGTGGCACTTCCGGGGTCAACCCTCGGAAGGGACATGGCACTTCTGGGGTCAACCCCCGGAAGGGACGTAAGCGGAACACGATGGTTATGGCACACGCCGGTGGCACTTCTGGGGTCAACCCTCGGAAGGGACGTAAGCGGAACACGATGGTTATGGCACACGCCGGTGGCACTTCTGGGGTCAACCCTCGGAAGGGACGCACGGAAGGGACGCACGCCGCCGGTTATGGCACACGCCGGGGTTGACCCCGGAAGGGACATTCGTTATGGCACATGGCGGGGTTGACCCCGGAAGGGACATAGAGGGGACGAGACGGTGAAAGGGATTTACGACTTCGTGACCGGCGGACAGTTTCTGCTGCCGCTGGCTATAATCGCAGGCTCTCTCGCGCTGGGCTTCCTGGCGGAGAAAGCGGTGCTGCGGGCGCTCAAGGGCATCACCGCCCGGACCAAGTGGGGCGCCCATGCGGCGGTGAAAAGCGGGCTGCGGGGCATGATAACCATGCTCTGCGTCATCGTGGGGCTCTATTTCGCCATCCGGGTGACCGATTTCAGCCCCGGCGTCCTCATCTACTACCGCCGCATACTGGTGCTGCTCATCATCTTCTCCCTCACCGTCGCGGCGGCGAGGGTAACGGCGGGGCTGGTGGACCTCTACGTGAGGAAGGCGGAGGGGGCGCTTCCCTCCACCACCATCCTGGGCAATATGCTGCGCATAGTCATCTTCCTCACCGGGCTCCTGGTCATCCTCTCCTACCTGGACATACCCATCACCCCCATCGTCACCGCCCTCGGGATAGGCGGCTTCGCGGTGGCCCTGGCCTTCCAGGACACCCTCTCCAACCTCTTCTCGGGGCTGCACATCCTGGCCTCGCGGCTGGTGAAGCCGGGGGACTTCGTCAAGCTGGACACGGGCGAGGAAGGCTACGTGGAGGACGTGACCTGGCGCAACACCACCATCCGCACCCTGCCCGACAACATGGTGGTGGTGCCCAACTCCCGGCTGGCCTCGGCTATCGTCACCAACTTCCATCAGCCGCGCAAGGAGATGTCGGTGCTGGTGGAGGTGGGGGTGGGATACGGGAGCGACCTGGAGCGGGTGGAGGAAGTCACGGTGCAGGTCGCGAGCGAGGTGCTGCGGGAGGTGCCGGGTGGCAGCGGCGCATTCCGGCCCTTCGTGCGCTATCAGGCCTTCTCCGCCTACCGCATCGATTTCGTGGTCATCCTGCGCGTGGACGAATACGTGGACCAGTACCTGCTCACGCACGAGTTCATCAAGCGCCTGCACGCCAGGTACCGCCGCGAGGGCATCGAGATACCCCCGCCGGTGCGCGCCGTGGCCTTCGCCGGCGAGCGCGAGGGCGCCTATTCCTCCACCTGAGCGGCCCCTCCTCCCCCAAGGGACGAGAGCGCCTGCACGCCAGGTACCGCCGCGAGGGCATCGAGATACCCCCGCCGGTGCGCGCCGTGGCCTTCGCCGGCGAGCGCGAGGGCGCCTATTCCTCCACCTGAGCGGCCCCTCCCGGTCTCAGAACTTGAAGGCCTCCACGAACATCAGGGTGGCGGGGCTGGTCACGGTGGGGTCGGTGATGACATTCACGCAGGAGGGCCCGCCTGAGTCCAGCGCTCGCTTGAGAGCGGGCAGGATGTCCGCCTCCTTGTCCACGAACTCGCCGTGCCCACCCAGGGCCTCCGCGATCTTCTCGTAATGGATGACCCCCAGCTCGGTCCCGCACACGCGGCCCTCCTCGTAGCACAGCTCCTGGTGGTGCTTGACCATCCCCCAGGCCTGGTCGTTGCAGATGACCACGGTGATGGGGGCGTCGTGGCGGCAGGAGGTCTCCAGCTCCATGGCGTTGAGGCCGAAGGAGCCGTCGCCGGTGAGGAGCACGACGCGCTTGTCCGGGCGGGCGACCTTGGCGCCGATGGCGAAGGGCACGCCCGTGCCCAGGCAGCCGAAGAGGGTGCCGCTGCCGATGACCCCGGACATCTCCGTGGCCCTCAGGCCCACGTTGCCGAAATAGACGGTGTCGCCGCCGTCGATGATGAAGATGGCGTCGTCGCCGGTGGCCTCCCTGATCGCCTTCACCAGGCGCAGGGGATGAATGGGATCGGCGGCTTCCTCCCCGGCCTGCTTCTCCGCAGCGCCGATGGCGGCGAAAGTCCCCTGGAGGGATTCCATCCACGCGGAGCGGTCCCTCTCCTCCACCCCGGCGGCCAAGCGCGCGAGCACCGCCCCCGCGTCCCCCACCAGGGCGATGTCGGCGCGGCGGTTGCGGTCGACCTCGGCAGCGTCGATATCCACGCGGATGACCTTGGCGCCCCCCAGGAGGTCCCCGAAGTTGAGCACCCAGTTGAACCTGATGCCCACGGCCAGCACCACGTCGGCCATGGACGCGGCCACCGTCGCCCCCATCAGGCCCCCATCCCACAGAGAGAGGGGATGCTCGTCCGGTATGGCCCCGCGGCCGTTGTCCATGAGCAGGGTGGGTATCCCCGCCTTCTCCACCAGGGCCTTCACCTCGGCGCCACAGCGGCTGTGTGCGATGCCGCTGCCCCCGAGGAGCAGCGGGCGCTCCGCGCCGTTGAGCAGCTCGACGGCCTGGGCCAGGGCGTCCTCCTCGGGGAGCACGGCATACCTCCGTGCCGGGCCCGCGGGGTAGGAGACCTCCTCCTCCGCCACCGCGCCGTAGAGGGCCTCGGGGTTTATCTCCAGGAAAACGGGGCCGGGGCGCCCGGACACGGCGATGCGGAAGGCCGTCTCCAGATACTCGGCGATGCGCTCGGTCTGATGGCACCGGGCGGACCACTTCACCACCGGCTTGACCATGCTCTGCTGGTCCATGTCCTGCAGGGCCCCCTTGTCCAGGTCGCGCAGGGCCACCATGCCGCAGAGGATGACCACGGGGACGTTCTCCATAAAGGCGCTCACCACGCCGGTGAGGGAGTTGGTGAAACCGGGGCCGGCCGTGACCAGGCACACCCCGGGCTTGCCGGTATAGATGGACCAGGCGTGGGCCATCATCGCCGCGGCCTGCTCGTGGCGCACGTCCACTATCCTGAGCTCTTTGTCCAGGCACCCGTCGAAAATGGGCGCGATGTGTCCGCCCGAGAGCGCGAAGATGGTGTCTATGCCCTCCACGCTCTTCAGGTACTCCGCTACGATGTGTCCTCCATGTACCTCAGCCATCTTTTACCTCCCTGGTTCCTTTCGTCCGTCCGCCAAGGTCCCCCCCAGGCTCCGCCGCGGCCGCGCTGTCCATTGCCGCGAGTATGCCGTCCACGAGGTTCTCCACAAAGACCAGGCTGGCGCTCCAGCGCCCGCCGTCCATCAACGGCATGGGGCCCTTGCGCATGACGTCGAGTATCTCGCCCACCCACACACTGCCCGGCCCGGTGACGTTGGCGGGGCGGATGACGGTCGCCTCCATGCCCGCGGCGGCGGCGCCGCGGTCGCCCTCCAGGGGAAGGAGCAGGCCGCGCACCTCGTCCCCGCGCTCCAGCAACCTCCTGGTGAGATGGGACCCGATGAATCCGGCGGCGCCCGTGACGAGTACCTTCACGCCCGAGACCTCCCTCAGAGACCGGCCGGTGCGGCAGCGGCAAAAGGGCCGGCGAGACGGCGATAAGCACCCTAATTATAACCCAGGGGGGCGGGGTTGAAACGCCGTACCGCGACGCGTGGGGGGTGCGGGCGGGCGAGCGTGGCGCCTCGTGAACGCAGGGTGGATAAAGACGAGGCGCGATGCTTTCTGGGGCGGCGCGGGAATGGATGGCGATGGCATGGGGCGGCGCAGGGGCGGATGGAGGCCGCGGGAGGATGGGAGGCGGTGGGGAGCCGCTTCATCGCCGCCTGCGGGGATGATATAATCGCGTCTCACGGCGCTGGCACTTCTGGGGTCAACCCTCGGAAGGGACACGCGCCGCCGGTTATGGCACGAGGCGGGGTTGACCCCAGAAGGGACATGCGCCGCC
>CAZEAU010000002.1:31434-44513 GCA_964510515.1 uncultured Actinomycetota bacterium
AAGGGACATGCGCCGCCGGTTATGGCACGAGGCGGGGTTGACCCCAGAAGGGACACGCGGAAGGGACAGGGACATGGAGAAGGACCTGCGCAAGATAAAGCGGCTGGCGGCGGAGCGCGAGGAGGAGCTCGATGCCTTCCTGGCATGGCTCAAGCTCCACTGCGGCGAAGAGGACGAAAAGCTGGACGCACGCCTGGACGCGCACATAAAGGAGGCCCTCTCCCACTTCGACTGCAAGCGCTGCGCGCGCTGCTGCAAGGAGGCGCACGTGACGGTGGACACCAACGACATCGCGCGCCTGTCGAAGGCGCTGAACATGAAGCGCTCGCAGTTCCGGGCGGAATACGTGGGCAAGAACGAGGACGGCGATATCTGCATCAACCGCCGCCCCTGCCCTTTCCTGAAAAGGAACCTGTGCACCCTCTACGAATCGCGCCCCGACTCCTGCCGCGAATACCCCGCATCCCTGGCCGTGGACGCGGCGGCCAACCTGGACAATATCGGCGCCAACTACCTGGTGTGTCCGGCGGTCTTCAGCGCCCTGGAGGAACTGCGCGACTTCCTGTGAGGCTGTGAGGCGCGCAAGTCCCCTGCCCTTTCCTGAAGAGGAACCTGTGCACCCTCTACGAATCGCGCCCCGACTCCTGCCGCGAATACCCCGCATCCCTGGCCGTGGACGCGGCGGCCAACCTGGACAATATCGGCGCCAACTACCTGGTGTGTCCGGCGGTCTTCAGCGCCCTGGAGGAACTGCGCGACTTCCTGTGAGGCTGTGAGGCGCGCATCACCTATGGGGGGCGCGGCATAGGGGATGCCCAGGAACTCCCAGACCCCCTCCCCCAGCCTGCCCTCGACCAGCCCGGACGCGGTGCGCACCTCGCATCCGCACACCTCGGCGGGCACGAAACGCATGCCTGCCCTCCAGTCGCTTCGCCCGCCGCATCCCGCGTGGGGATACCGCCCCGCTGCGCCCGGCTCATCCGGGCCCATGCGGGACATCTCCCGGCAGCAAACGCATAAAGGAAAAACCAGGCTCCGGATATGCCCTTCCACCTGGCCTTTTCCTGGTGGCGAGAGAGGGATTTGAACCCCCGACGCCAGGATTTTCAGTCCTGCGCTCTACCAACTGAGCTATCTCGCCGCATATACGCGCTCCCGGGGAATCGCTCCCGCGGGAGTTGATTCTGGCGGAACCGACGGGATTTGAACCCGCGATCTCCGGCTTGACAGGCCGGCGTGTTAACCAGACTACACCACGGCTCCGCGTATAACCGATGCCGGGGTCCCGCGACCCCAGCAATAATAGTATATGAAGTCATCGGCCCCGACAATCACGGGCGGCCCCGCTGCCGGGGGCCCTCACGGGCCCGGCGGTCTCCCGCGCCCCCCGCGGCCGCGCTCTCGCTATTCAAAGCCGGCATCGCCGGCCTGTATGCTGGTGCCCCCAACGGAATTCGAATCCGTGTCACCGCCTTGAAAGGGCGATATCCTAGGCCACTAGACGATGGGGGCATACGAACCGTTTCCACCGCGGCCTGCGCCTTCACCCATGATATCATCCCCACGGGGAGATGCCCCGACGCGGGCCATAAAGATTTAAGCACCTTGGCGGCTCAATATCAATCCTTTTTGACCGATAAGAGAAGGAGGGAACAATCCATTGCCGGCGCGGCGCGGGAGGCATCCTGCGTTTACGCGCGCCCGTACACCTGAAGGAACGGTGGCGCATGGAGAAAGGGCAATCGCAAAGCCTCGGCGAGGAGAGGGCGGGGGGGATAAGCGAGGAGGAGGAGCAGCGCCTGAAGTCCGTCATGGACATCTTCTCCCGCCTCTATATCGCCTGCAAGTCCCGTACCCTGTACTCCGCCGACCACCCGGCGGCGGCCGACGCCGTGGTCCTCCTGCACGCCGTGATGGAGGAATCGCTGCGCAACAACCCCAGGGTGACGGTCAAGGTGGGCCGGGACAGCCTGATCTACGACAGGTGGGTGGTGGGGCAGAGGATGGAGAGCCTGCGCACGCTCGCCTCCCGCATCCGCTCTCTCAACATCCAGGAGATCGCCATCTCCGCGGGAGCGTCCCTGCAGGAGGTGGGGGCCCTGGTGGAGATGCTGGTGTTGAGCCCGGAGGAGCTGGAAAGAGAGGGCGGCGCCGAAAACGCCCTCCTGGCCATGGGGATACACAACGTGGCGGTGGTGGAGAGCGAGGCCGGCAGGGCGGGAGAGGAAGGGGGAACGGAGGCCGGAGAGGGGGAAGGAGCGGGGCCGGGAGCGAGAGAGGGAGCCGGAGCAGGCGCAGGCGTGGCAACCGACATCGAGGCCGAGCTCATGCGGGCGCGGGAGGGCGCCGACCTCGCGGAGGACCTGGACCCCGAACAGTCCGAGGCCCTGCTCAAGCTGCTGCTCGAGCCGGAAGCACTCGCGAACACGCTCATGGCGCTCAGCGGCGAGGAGGAAGAGGCACTGGGCGGGGAGGAGTTGGCCAGCGCGGCCTTCACCTTCCTCGCCGGCGCGCTCCGCGTCGTCAGGCAAGCGCATCCCGAACACGAGCAGGAATGCCTGCGCTGCATGGCGGAATCGGTGCTCTTCCTGGACATGGAGCTACGCGACACCCTCCTCCTCGACCACTTATTCCCCTGCCTGCATGAACAGCCCTGGTGCCGCCAGATAATGGGCAGCTTCAACGCGCAGGAGATGGCCGACCTCCTCTCCGTCCTTTTGCCCCGGCGCCCCGAGCTGACCCCCGGAACGGGGGACATGCTGAGGACGATCGGTTTCAGGGAGGGCGAGGTGCGCCGCGCCCTGAGGCTGCTGCGCGCAAAGCTGGTGGACCTGGGCCAGGTCCCCCCCTCCCTGGTAGCCAGGCTGACGGACAACGGTGACGAGGATCCCGGCAAGCGAAGCGGGCGTGAGCGCCTCCCCAGCCTGGAGGAGGTGGCCGGCGTCCTGGGCGAATACCGGCCGGAGGAGCTGAACGATATCCGGAGCATCTCCCGTTTCGACCCGGCGATGGACGCGCTCACCGACACCACGCCGATGCTCATCGACCTGCTGCGGCGCGGGAGCAGCCTGGACAACTCGATGAAGGCGGTGGAGCTGCTGCAGAACAACCTGTGGGGGCTGGCCATGTCCGCAAAGCTGGATGCGGCCGCGCTGGCCCTGGAGGGGGTTGCGGAGATAGCGCGCGGCGGAGACACGGCGACGGAGCCCTTCCGCTCCGACCTGCGGCGCCTGCTGGAGGAGATGGCCGGCGCCAAGGTGATGGGCCGCGTGGTCCAGCTTGCCTGCATGCGCCGCGACCAGCCGGGCACGGTGCACGGGCTGAGCCGCTACGTGGAGTCCCTGGGCGAGCGGGGTATCGCCACGGTGGTGCAAGTGCTGGGAAGCGTGGAGGACATGTACATACGCAAGTGCCTGCTCGACACCCTCACCGAGCTGTGCCGCGACCGCGTGCAGCTCCTCGGCGCCTACGTGGACGACGGGCGCTGGTACCTGGTGCGCAACATCGTATCCATCATGGGCCGCATCCACTCCCCCGAGGCCATCCCCTACCTGCGCCGCACCCTCTACCACCCCAACCCCAAGGTGAGGGCGGAGACCATCCGGGCCCTCGGCCTGACCGGGGGCCATAAGGCCTCCGAGCTGCTCATGCAAGGCCTGCAGGACGGCGATGAGAATACACGCGTGCTGTGCATCCGCTGGCTGGGACGCCTGGGGGAGACGCGCGCGGCACCGCAGCTGGTGAAGATGCTGCAGGGGAAGGAGCCCGGGGCCGAGAGCCTGGGGGTGAAGAAGGAGATAATCATGAGCCTGGGAAAGATAAACACGCCCGAGTGCTACGACGTGCTGCGCAAGTACCGGACCAAACAGAGGCGCCTGGGGCGTGCCGAGTGGCGGGAGGTCAACGAGGCGGCGGAGGAAGCGCTGCGGCATTTGACGGGCAGGTTCCCGCACCTGAGGAGGAAGAGATGAAGGACGGAAAGGCGCGGGAGGAGCGGGACGGGGCGGCCCCTGCGCGGGAGGCGCGGGACGGGGCGGCCCCTGCGCGGGAGGAGCGGGACGGGGCGGGGCGCAAGCAGGAGGCCCTGGACTACTTCCACTCCCGGGGGCAGCTGGAGAAAGCGCGGGAGGTGCGGGACGGGGCGGCCCCTGCGCGGGAGGAGCGGGACGGGGCGGGGCGCAAGCAGGAGGCCCTGGACTACTTCCACTCCCGGGGGCAGCTGGAGAAAGCGCGGGAGGTGCTCAAGGCCTTCTCGGCCGCCAAGAAATCCGCATCCCTCTACCCTCCCAACCACGAGATCTGCATCAACTCCTTCAGCGATTTCATGCGCGTCTTTAGAGAATACCTGGCCTGGCATGACGAGTTCTCGCTGCGCATCGTGGGCGAGGAGATCTTCTACGAGGAGAAGCTCATGCCCCGGGAAAGCGTGCTCTACTACCAGCTCATCAGCGAGCTGGTGGACAAGGGCGTGGGCGGGATCACCATCGAGGGCACCCTGGCCCCGGGCGATTTCGTGGACTTCCTCTACCTCCTCAACCTGAGCAGCGACGAGCTGGCGAGGCGCGGAGGCCTGGCGCACCTCCTGGGGGAGGAGGGGATAGGCGGCATCACCCTCGACGACCCCGGCACCTGGGAGGAGAAGAAGCATGAAGGCAGGGAGAGGTATTCGGCGCGGGAGGAATACTTCGACGCCGTGGACGTCATCCGGGAGTTCGCGGACCAGGTGCTGAGCGACCGCCGCCTCTCGGTGAGGAAGGCCAACCGCGTGGTGGGGATGCTGCTCAACCGCGTGGGGGAGAACCGTTCCGCGGTGCTGGGGCTGGCCACGATCAAGAGCTATGACGAGTACACCTCCTTCCACTCCGTGAACGTGCTCGTCCTCTCGCTGGCGCTGGGGTCCATGCTGCCGCTGGACCGCAATTCGCTGATGATCCTGGGCACGGGCGCCCTGCTGCACGACCTGGGAAAGATAACCATCCCGCAGGGCTTGCTCAACAAGTCCGGCCCCCTGACCACGGCGGAGTGGGAGACGATGCGCTCACACCCGGTGCGGGGGGCCGACATCCTCATGGGACAGCCGGGGGTGCACCCGCTCTCGGTGATGGTGGCCTACGAGCACCACATGCGCTACGACCTGGGCGGCTATCCCGAGGCCAGGGACAAGGAGAGCCTCGGCCTGTTCTCGCGCATCGTGGAGGTGTGCGACGCCTACGACGCCATGACCTCCACCCGCCCCTACCAGCAGGCGCGCACCCCCGACCAGGCCATGCGCGTGCTGGTCAAGGGCATGGGCACGGCCTTCGACTCCCTGCTGGTGAAGGTGTTCATCGACATGATGGGCCTCTTCCCCGTGGGCAGCACGGTGCGCCTGGCCACGGGCGAGGTGGGCGTGGTCTATGAGCCGGGGGAGAGCGATGCCTTGTGGCCGCGGGTGAAGATCGTGCGCGATGCGGAGGGCGGAGAGGTGGAGCCGCGCATCGTGGACCTGGTCTATCTCAAGGACAAGATCGGGGAGACGGGGCAGGCCATCCTGGAGACTCTCCGCCCCGATGCCCTGGGCATAGACACCCAGGCCTATCTCTAAGATCTCTAAGGGCCGACCCCTTTTATGCGGGAGAAGAGCAGGGTGGAGGCGGCCACGCAGGCGAGGGCCAGGGCCCAGGCCCCGGCATAGCTGCCGGTGCGGTCGAAGATGAGGCCGGCGAGGAAGGGGCCGGCCGCGCCGCCGAGCGCCCCGCCGGCGGTCACCGCCCCGAATATGGCCCCCATGTTGGCCGTGCCGAAGACCTCCGCGCACACCGCGGGGATCACCGGCCCGTAGGCGGCATAACCGAAGCCGAAAACCGCGGCGAAGGCCATCAGCGACCACGGCCCGCGCACCAGGAAGAGCATGGCGATGCCCGCCAGCAGCACGCCGCACGCGGGATAGAGGGCGCTCTTCTTCTCGCGCGTGAGGTCCGAGAGGCGGCCGAAAAAGACCCTGCCGCAGATGGAGGTGGCGCCGTAGAGCACGACGGACCACTCCGCCCAGTCCCTGCTGATGCCGCGGTCGGTGGCGTAGGGGACCTGATGGATGGCCACGCCGTAGAGGGCGATGACGATGAGCACGAAGCCGCTGAAGAGCAGCCAGAAGGAGGGGTTGCGCAGGGCCTCGCGGAAGGTGAGCCCGCTGGGGGGCTCGCGCTGCGCCCGCATGCCCCCTCCCCCTTTCTCTCCGCCCGCCCCCGCGCCCTGCGACCCCCGCAGCAGGAAGATGGCGGGCAGGACCAGGGCCAGGGAGACGTATCCTAAAAACTGGAGGGATGCCCTCCAGTCCCAGTGCGACTGCACCAGCCCGGCGAGCCGCGGCAGGACCATGGTGCCCAGCCCTATGCCCATGGTGGCCACGCCCAGGGCCAGGCCGAGGCGGCGGCGGAACCACTGCGCCACCGAGGTGTTGGTGGGCACCAGCCCGATGCCGTTCCCCCCCACGCCGAAGAAGACGCCGAAGAAGAAGACCAGCGCGAAGAGGCTGCCCGCGCGCGAGCACAGCCACAGCCCCAGGGCGGAGACGAGGGCTCCCCCCGCCACCACCCAGCGCGGGCCGCAGCGGTCGACCAGCCTGCCGGTGAGCGGGGCCAGCAGGGCGTAGATGAGCACGCTCGCGGTGAAAGGGAGAGAGGCCGCGGCGCGGCCGATGCCCAGGTCCTCCGCGAAGCCCTTGATGAGCACGGTCTGGGAGGAGCGCACGCCGTAGTTGACGAACATGGCCGCAAAGGCCACGCCCACCACCACCCAGCCGTAGTAAAGCCCCTTGCTCATCTTGTCCAGGTCGACCACCCTCACTCGACGCCCGCACGGGCGCGGAAACGAAGCTCCGCCGTGGGAGGCGGGCGCCCGCCTCCCACCCTCCCACGCCTCTCGCGCAGGCGGGGAAACCGCCTCCCGCCGCCGCTCATCCCTGACGCCTCCCGCGCAGGGAATGATCGCGCAGCACGGCCGCCGCGTCCACCGCCTCCTCCGCGTCGTCCCAGATGGGGAAGTCAACGCCGCGGCGCGCCTCCAAGCGCACCTCGTGCGTGGAGAGCAGGCTGAAGACGAGCGGCTTGCGGTGGCGCTTTATCATCGCCCCGAGCTCGGGCAGGATGTTTTTGTTCAAGCCCTTGATGTTTCCCACCATCCTCTTCCCCGCGCCGATGCGGGTGATGAGGAGCATGATCACCCCGTCGATGAAATCCTGTTCCAGGAGGCGGTCGATGATATAGACGCGGGCGTCGGCGTCGTGCACGTCGCCCAGGTCCACGGGGTTGGAGATGTCGATGACCCCCGCCCGCAGATGCGCCCTGATGTCCTCCACCAGGGAGGCGGGCAGCGGCGGGAACTCGAAGCCGTGCCGCGCGCACTGGTCGGCGGCCAGCACCAGTATCCCCCCCGTGGGCGAGACCAGGGCGACACGGTTGCCGCGCAGGGGGGGCAGCGAGAAGGCCTTGGCGTACCCGACCAGCTGCGCCAGGCGCTCCACGCGCACGATGCCCGCCTGGCGCAAGGCGCCGCCCAGGACGGCATCGTCGTTGGCGAGGGCCGCGGTGTGGGAGCGGGCGCTGTCGCGGGCGAGGGGCTCCACGTTGGCCTTGCAGGCCAGGATGGGCTTGTCGATGCCGCGGGCCGCGGCCAGGAGCTCGCGGCCGCGCGCCACGTCCTCCAGGTACATGCAGATGACCTCGGTGCGGGGGTCGCGCCCCATGTAGCGCAGGTAATCGACCTCGTCCAGGTCGGTCTTATTGCCCATGCTGATGAACTTGGCGAAGCCGGCGTTGTCGTCCTTGAGGCGGGCGAGAAAGTCGAGCCCGATGCCGCCACTCTGGGCGATGATGCTCACCCCGCCGCGCGGGATGTCCGGGGGCACGAGCAGAAACGGCAGGCACAGGCCGCTGTGGGCGTTGATGGCCGTGAGGCAATTGGGGCCCACGAAACGGATGCCGTGGCGCCGCGCCGCCGCCACCAGGGCGTCGCGCAGGCGGACCCCCTCTCCCCCGCCGAACTCCTCGAAACCCCCGGCGGGGATGGCCAGGCGGGCGATTCCCTTGCGCCCGCACTCCTCCACCATCCCCGGGATCGCCGGCGCGGGAATGATGAGCGCCGCCAGGTCCGGCGCCTCCGGGAGGTCGGCCACCGAGGCGTAGAGCTTGTGGCCGAGCGCCTCCCCTCCCCTGGGGTTGACGCAGTACACCCGGCCGCGATAATCCCAGTCGATGAGGTTCTGGAGGATGTTGAGGCCGAGGTTCCCGGGGCGTTCGGATACCCCGACTACGACTACGCTTTCGGCTTCGAATATGCGTTCCATGGCGGCCTAATTATAGCACCACGGCGGGGGCGTCCCGCTGCGGGGAGAGCGCTGCGCCCCGGGGACGCGGCCCCCGCACCCGCGAGCCGGGGGCGGCGCCTATCCGCGAGCGGGAAAGCGGCCGCCGGGAGCCCAAGCGCACGGGGGGCGCGGGGCGGGACCGCAGCCCCGGAGGCCGGCGCGCGGGGGAGAAGAGAGGAGGGCCCGCCGGGGGGCACATGCGGAGGCGGGTGAAAGGGAAGCCTTTCCTGCCGAGAACGCTTCTTACCTTCCCTCCCTGCATATATAATGTGGGTGGGCCGTTAGCTCAGTCGGTAGAGCACCGGACTTTTAATCCGGGTGTCCTGGGTTCGATTCCCAGACGGCTCACCAGAGAAACGCAGGCCGGGGGGCTTATCCCTTGGCCTGCTCTTTCGTTTGCCGGGGCAGCGCTTGCGCTCCCCTTTATCGCCGCCGCCCCCGGGGGGGGCGCGCCGCAGGCGCTCCGGCGGGGAAGCCGCCCGCCTGATATTATAATTCCGTTGACAAGGAGGGTGCGGGTGGCAATGCCGGCGCGATCCCGCTCGTGGACGGCCCTGGCCCTCATGACGCCGCGCGCACATGGAGGGAAGGCAAGGGGCCGGCACGGGGGCGTGAGTTTTTGCCCGCGGCGCCGCGCGCATGGAAGGAAAGGATACCCGTGATGAGCGAGGAAGCGCTATCCCTGTCGGAGATGATCATGGGCGTGTCCGAGAAGTGGAACGCCCTCACCCCCCTGATGATACAGATGGGCATCATCGACGAACTGCTCTGCCGCAAGCTGGTGCTCAGCGAGAGGGGCGGCCCCTCCTACACCGTCTCCGTCTCCGAAGAGGGCTTCGCGGTGGAGGAGGGCGGCGACCCCTATGCGCACGCCCGCATGTGCACCACCCGGGAGCAGTGGGAGAAGATCTTCTCCGGGGCCAAGACCTACGCCACCATCTTCCGCTTCGAGCTCGCCCCGCTGAGGGACGTCGTCCCCCTGCAGGAGATGGCCCTGGTGGAGAGATTCTCCACCGTGCTGCACGCCCTGGTCAACCTGCCGCAGGGAGAGGCGGGGTGATGGGCATGCGCATACCGGTGACGCGCATACTCAGCGAGTGGGTGGAGGGCCTGCGCTTCGAGGACATCCCGGCGCTGACGGTGAAGTGCGCCAAGGAACAGGTGATCGGCATCGTCGCCGCCATGTATGCGGGGAGCCGCAGCGAGGCCTGCCGGCCCCTCCATGCGGCCCTGCGCGACTGGGGCGACCGCGAGGAATCCAGCGTCGTGGGGACGGACCTGAAGAGCAGCATGCGCCATGCCGGCATGGCCAACGCCTTCGCCGCGCAGATCCTGGAATGGGAGGACTACCTCCTCTCCCAGCACACCGGGGCCTCCACCGTCCCTTGCGCCCTGGCCGTGGCCGAGGCGGTGGGAGCGAGCGGCCGGGAACTCCTCACCGCCCTGGTGGCGGGAAACGAGGTGAGCGGCCGCACCGGCCAGGCCTATATCAAGAGCCGCCTGTACACCAACTCCTGCCCCAACCATCAGATCGACGCGGCCCTGGTGGCGGGGAAGCTGCTTCGCCTGGACCGCGACGGCCTCATGGACGCCGTGGGCATCTCCTGCTTCCCGCCCATGGCGCAGTGTTTCGCGGCATGGTTCTCGCCCAGCAAGGGGATGGTCACGGGGGCCCCGGTGCACGCCGGCATCACCGCCGCCTCCCTTGCCGCCCACGGCTGCAAGGGATTCCGGGGCATCATCGAGCACCCCGACGGTTTCTCCAACGCCCTCTTCGAGCGCTACGACCTGGAGGTGATGGTGGCGGGACTGGGGGAGGACTGGCGCACCGACACCCATTCCCCCAAGCTCTACCCGTGCTGCGGCTGGCTGGATGCCCTGATCGATTCGGCCCTGGACTTGCTGCGCGAGAACGCCTTAGGCTGGCGCGACATCGAGGAGGTGCTGGTGCGCTGCCCCACGGTGACCACCCTGCTCAACAAGCCGGTGGACGAGCTCACGGCCCTCATCGCGGAGATCGCGGCCAGCGACTACCTCACCTGCACCCCGCTCTTCTTCAACTCCACCTACCCGCTGGCGGCGGCCATCGTGGACGGAGAGCTCACCGAGGCCCAGTTCAGCAAGGAGAGGATGGTGGACCCGGAGCTGCACTCCTTCTTCGCGCGCATCCGCTTCACCGCCGATCCCTTCCTGGACGTGAAGGAGATGGACGAGGGCGTCAACGCCGGGGAGGTGACCCTGCGCTTGAAAGGCGGCAGGAGCTTCAGCCGCTTCACCGAGGCCATGCGCGGGTCTTACAAGAACCCCATCGATATCGGCGAGAAGCTCTACGTGTGCACGCGCGATATATTGGACGATGCGCGGCGCAAGGAACTGGTGGACGCGGCCATGGGCATGGAGGCCATCGGCGACATACGCGAGTTCACGGCGCTGCTGTCCTAGGGGGCGGGCCGGCATGGGGGCCGGTTCGCGGCTCCAGCCTTATGCCCGGGGTTCCGATACATGCAAAATAGGGCGCTCCGGGGGGAGCATCCCCCCGGGAATGCGCCGGGCAAGATGAGGCGACGTCGTGGAGGCGGTGCCGTGTCCGCTGCAAAGAGACGCTGTTCCCTGGCGACCCTGGCTCTCGTTTTGGGCTTTTACCTGCTCTTTGGGGCGGCTCCGTATGCCCTGGGCGCAGAGAAGGGGGCGGGAGAGGCCCCGGGCACGGCCCTCGGGGCATGCGGCGCAAGCGAGCCGGCGTACGTCCCGGGGGAGCTGATAGTGCGGCTGGAGGCCTTCGCGGGCAGCGGGCAGTTCCTGGAGAGGATAGTCGGCGGGGAGGTGATACGGGCCGTCCTGGACAGGCTTCTCCTCCCCGATGGGGGCGGGCTGCACCTGCTGCAGCTGGCGCCGGATTTTCCGCTGGAGGTGATGGCCGAGAGCCTCTCCGTCCTCCCCTTCGTGCAATACGCGGAGCCCAACTACATCAGCCGTTTATCCTACTCGCCCAACGACCCCGGCCTCTCCTCGCAGTGGGGGCTCAAGAACACGGGGCAGACGATTCAGGGCTCCGCGGGAACCCCGGGGGCCGACATCGACGCGGTGAGGGCATGGGACATGGAGCGCGGGCAGAGCAACCCGGTCACGGTGGCGGTGATCGATTCGGGCATCGACCTCGCGCACCCCGACCTCGCGGGCAAGCTGTGGGTGAACAGGGGCGAGATACCCGGCAACGGCATCGACGACGACGGCAACGGCTATGTCGACGATTATCACGGGTACAACTGGGCGGGAACCTCGCAGCTGGAAGCGCGCTATGCCTTCAGGTTCGGGGATCATAGCGCCTCGCGGCACCTGGCGCAATCCCTGCGGGGGAGCGGCGCGGACCTCGACTACCTGACGATAAAGCTGGGCAAGATGCAAAGCCCCACGCAGCCCGTCTTCGTGAGCCTGCGCACGCGCCTCTCCGGGCCCGCTATCGCCGCCTGGGTCATCTATCCGGAGGACCTGCCCCTCCTCCCCCACCCTTTTTCCCGCCTCTTCCGCTGTCAGCTCTCCGCGCCGCTGAGGCTCGCTGCGGGCAGCGCCTGCTATATCTGCCTGGATACCGAGCAGAGCGACGCGGAGAACCACTACCTGGTGCACGGCACCGACAACAGCTATGCCGAAGGGCAGGTGTATGTTCACAACGGCTCCTCCTGGTACGAGCGCCCACAATACGACCTGTACTTCGAGACCAGCCCCAACCATGTTCCGCGGGACGATAACGGCCATGGCACGCATTGCGCGGGCATCGTCGGGGCGGAGACGAATAACGCGGTGGGGGTGGCGGGCGTCTCCCCGGGGGCGAGGATTATGCCCCTCAAGGCCGGGGATTGCGCGGGCTATCTGCAGCACTGGTGGATAGTGCAGGCCATCTGGTATGCCTGCGATAACGGCGCCGACATCATCAGCATGAGCTTCGGGGGCGAGTCCTCGACGGCCCTCGAGGAGGCGGTGGAATACGCGCGTTCGCGGGCCGTGACCATGTTCGCGGCGGCGGGCAACAACGGCGACGAAACGGTCAGCTACCCCGCCGGTTATGACGGCGTCATCGCGGTGGCGGCGACGGACAACCGCGACGCCCGCTCGGCGTCGTCGAACCACAACGACAAGGTGGATGTGGCGGCGCCGGGCGTGGACATATATTCGACCGTGCCCACCTACGCGGCCAACACCACCATCAAGGGCTATCCTCTCGACTACGCCTTTCTCTCGGGGACCTCCATGGCCTGCCCCATGGCGGCCGGACTGGGGGCGCTAATCCTGTCCCGCAACCCCGTTCTCTCCCCCGGGCAGGTCAAGCAGGTGATAGCGGAGAGCGCGGACGATAAGGGCTCCCCGGGGTGGGACCCCCATTACGGACACGGGCGCATCAACGCCTACCGGGCCCTGCTGAACACGCCGCCCGCCTACAGGGTATCGGCCTCCGTCTCGGGGGGACACGGCTCGGTCTCGCCCGCCAGCCAGATGGTGAGCCGGGGGGGGTCGGCGTCGATAGACATCTCCCCCCAGGACGGCTATGGCGTAAAGAGCATCACGGACAACGGCATCCCCAAGGCCGTTTCCAACCCCTATGTCATCACCGGGCTGAACGAAGACCACGAGGTGGTCGTGACCTTCGAGGAGGCGGCCGGGCCCTGCTATCTCTACTTCGCCGAGGGCTACACCGGCGAGGGCTTCGAGGAGTGGCTGTGCCTGATGAACCCCGGCG
>CAZEAU010000002.1:44613-158442 GCA_964510515.1 uncultured Actinomycetota bacterium
CCATCGTGGCCGAAAGGCCCATGTACTTCTGCTACAAGGGCAAGTGGGCGGGGGGACACGCGGTCATGGGGGCGGCCGCCCCTCAGGAGACGTTCTACTTCGCTGAGGGCTACACCGGCGAGGGCTTCGAGGAGTGGCTGTGCCTGATGAACCCCGGCGCGTCGCCCACCACGGCCCATATCACCTACATGTTCGAGGACGGCAGCACCCAGGGACAGGAGCTGCCCATCGGAGCCAACTCCCGCGCGACGGTGGACGTGAACGCCGTGGTGGGGGCGGGCGTAAACGTCTCCGTGGCCATCAGCGCCGACTCCCCCATCGTGGCCGAAAGGCCCATGTACTTCTGCTACAAGGGCAAGTGGGCGGGGGGGCACGCGGTCATGGGCCATACCCAGTAGGCGCCGCCCGGCACGGGCGCGCACCCCACCCGGTGGAATGCCCCGCGGGCGCTGCCGCCCCGTCGCCCGGCACGGGCTCGAACTCGACCCGGCGGAATGCCCCGCGGGCGCTGCCGCCCCGTCGCCCGGCACGGGCGCGCACCCCACCCGGCGCAAGGCGATGATTCATATCAGGCTGCTTACTGTTGTCAACAATGGGGCATATGTAAGATTATCGATAGGAGGAAACGCCGCGTGCGGACGAAGCGAGGATAAGGAGGACGGGCGATGGACGGGAAGAGGATCGTGATCATCGGCGGGGTAGCGGCGGGAACCAAGGCGGCCGCCAAGGCCCGCCGCCTGGACCAGGATGCGAACATCACCATCATCGAGAGAGGAGAGCACATATCATATGCGGGCTGCGGTCTCCCCTATTACATCTCGGGCGTGGTCAAGGAGCGCAACGACCTCATGTCCACCCCCATCGGGGTGCTGCGCGACCCCGCTTTCTTCAAGGCCGTTAAGGACCTCACCGTGCTTAACTTCCACGAGGCCCTCTCCATTGATCGCGCCAACAAGGAGATCACGGTCAAGGACCTCGCCCGGGAGCGCACCTATCAGATACCCTACGACAAGCTGATCATCGCCACGGGAAGCGACCCCTTCGTCCCGCCCATCCCCGGCAGCGACATGGAGGGCGTGCACTGCCTGCAGAAAATTGAGGACGCCGAGGATATACAGGCGGAGCTCGAGCAGAGAAAAGCCAGGGACGTGGTAATCATCGGGGGCGGCCTCATCAGCATCGAGAGCACCGAGAACCTGGCGGAGTCGGGCTGCCGGGTGAGCGTGGTGGAGGTCATGCCGCAGATACTCGGCTTCCTCGACGAGGAGATGGCCCTGCTGGTGCAGCAGCACATGGAGGCCAAGGGCATCAAGGTGGTAACGGGAGAGAAGGTCGAGCGTATCGAGGGAGAGAACGGCCGGGTCAAGGCGGTGGTCACGGAGAAGAACACCCTGGCGGCGGATTTCGTCATCGTCGCCGCCGGGGTGCGCCCCAACGTCAAGCTGGCCAGGGAAGCGGGCCTGGACATCGGCAAGACCGGGGCCATCGCGGTGGACCGGCGCATGGCCACCAACGACCCGGACATCTTCGCGGTGGGGGATTGCGTGGAGAACCGCTGCCTCGTCTGCCAGAAGAACTTCTACGCCTATACCCCCCTGGGCTCCACCGCCAACAAGCACGGACGGGTGGCGGCCATCAACGCCTGCGGAGGGGACGAGCATTTCAACGGCATCGTCCAGACCGGCATACTCAAGGTCTTCGACTTCAACGTGGCGCGCGCCGGGCTCACCGAGCGGCAGGCTCGGCAGGAGGAGTTCGAGCCCATGAGCGTGATCACCGCGGGGCCGGACAAGGCCCATTTCTTCCCCACCGCCATGCCCATCCTCGTCAAGCTGGTGGGC
The DNA here is from genome assembly GCA_964510515.1 of uncultured Actinomycetota bacterium. Classification (GTDB taxonomy): domain Bacteria; phylum Actinomycetota; class Geothermincolia; order Geothermincolales; family RBG-13-55-18; genus SURF-21. The sequence continues at coordinate 46,455 of CAZEAU010000002.1, forward strand.
GACCGCAAGAGCGGCAGGCTCCTGGGGGCGCAGATCGTCGGCTCCGGAGAGGTGGACAAGCGCATCAACGCGGTGGCCACGGCGCTGGCTTTCAACGCCAACGTGGAGGACTTAAGCGACCTCGACCTGGCCTACGCCCCCCCCTACTCGCCAGCCATGGACAACCTCATCGACGCCGCCAACTCCCTGCGCAACAAGTTCGAGGGGAAGTACCGCGGCATAGGACCCCTGGAGCTCAGGCGCTGGCTGGACGAGGGCAAGGACTTCTTCCTGCTCGACCTGCGTTCGCCCGATGAATACGAAGAGTTGCGCATGCCCGGATCCAGCCTGATACCCCTGGGTGCGCTGCGCCACCGCCTGGACGAGGTGCCCCGAGACCGCACGGTGGTAGCTTTCTGCAAGTCGTCCCTGCGCGCCTACGAGGCGTGGATCATCCTCAAGCATAACGGCTACAACGATATCTGGGTGCTGGACGGCGGCCTGGAGGCCTGGCCCTTCGAGAAGCAGGCGGGAAGGGTATAGACCCGGTGGGGGAAGAACAGCTTCCGGCAGGCGGAGGACGGCCATGCGATGCCGCGGGTGCGGGGGATAGTTTCCGGCGGATGGAGGACGGACATGCGATGCCGCGGGTGCGGGGGATAGTTTCCGGCGGATGGAGGACGGACATGCGATGCCGCGGGTGCGGGGGATAGCCGTGGAATGCCGTAAATGCGGGGCCTGCTGCATCGCTCTTTCCATCTCCTCCCTCAACAAGCCCGCGGGGGTGAGGTGCGAGCATCTCACCACGGACGACCTCTGCGCCCTGTGGGGCAGGCCGGAGCGGCCCGAGGTGTGTTCGGCCTACCGCCCCGAACCCCTCTTCTGCGGAGACAGCCGCGAGGAGGCCCTGGGACTCATGCGAGCCATGGAACAGCGTCCCCACCGTGGTCAACCCCGGTAAGTGTCCTTTCTGGGGTCAACCCAGGAAAGTGCCAATACATAGAGTCCTTTCTGGGGTCAACCCAGGAAAGTGCCAAGATAGAGAGCCTTTTCTACGGCGCATGCCGACCGCCACGGCGGCTCGGCGGGAGGAAGGGGCCGGCAGCCACCCTGGGCGGACCGTATCGCAATCGCCGCGGGCGGGACTGCACCTAAGCCGCCACGCGGCCGGCCTTTACGCGCGAACGGCAGCTGCCGCGCCGCAGGAACGCTTCATCCCCCGCCCGGGTTCGCCTTCTCCAGGTAGATGAAGGTGAGGTCGTCGTTCACGACTTCGCGGCGGCATTCCTCGTAGCCTAGCCCGGAATAGAGGCGCAGTGCCCTCTCGCTGAGGTGGCCGGTGAAGAGCTTGAAGCGCACGGCCGCGGGAAAGCGCGCCTCAACCTCCTGCATCAGGCGCTTCCCTATCCCCCGCCCCTGGCGGTCGGGCCGCACGATGAGGCGACCGATGAGGCAGGCATCTCCCTCCATGAGGGCGCGCACCGAGCCCACTATCTCCCCCTCCTCCACGGCCTTGAGGACCAGCTGCGTCTCGATGGCCTCCCTCACCTCCCCAGCGGTCTGGGCAAGAGGGGGGAGCCGCGGATTGCGGTAGAGGCGGCCCTCGGTGGCGTAAGCCGCTTTCTGCAGGGCCAGTATCTTCTCGGCTTCATCCGGAACGGCTATCTCTATGAACATATCCTGCCGATTATCGCGGCCCCCCGCATCTCGTGGGGCCTCCGCCGGTCATCGTTTTCTTGTTCCACGCCGGCGCCATCCGCACCTTCATCGGGGTCGCAATAGAGGCACGGGGCGGGGTTGACCCCGGATGTGCCACGATGTTTGTGTCCCTTTTGAGGGTTGACCCCGAGTGTGCCACCGGGTGTGCCGCAAAGTGGCACGGGACGAGGTTGACCCCGGGTGTCCCTTTTGAGGGTTGACCCCGGATGTGCCACCCCGGGTGTGCCATAGGTGCCGATGTTTAGTGTCCCTTTTGAGGGTTGACCCCGGAAGTGCCGCAAAGTGGCACGGGGCGGGGTTGACCCCGGATGTGCCATAATATGTACGGCATCGGCGATGGAGGCATGATGGGCACCGGGGAGAGGAGGGCCGGAGAAGAGGCCGCTCTGCTGCCGTGGGGACCGCGGAGAGCCGCTTATCACATCAAGTATATCGGGCATGCGCGCAAGCGACCTCGACTCGACCGCATCTTCGCTGCCTGCCCAAGGGGAAACTCGGCCCCCGTGCGGGAGGATGTTTTACGCCTCGGCTCCCGGGGATCTGGCGATGGGTCAAAGGAGGGTGATTTATCATGCAGGCTGAGAAGACCTTGGGTGGACTGCTGCGGGCCCTGCCGCCTTTCCTGCGCATGGAGGAGACCAAGGGGCTGGGCAGGACCTTCAAGCAGCAGTGGGGCGGCGGCGCCAACACGGCGAGGATAGCGTGGAGGATAATCAGCGGGGGCCAGGGGCTGCTGAGAAACCTGCGCGACCTCTCCCGGGTGAAGGTGGGCAAGATCGTGCCCAACTGGGCGCTGGCCATGTGGGAGACCTTCGACGAGCGCGAGGCGGCGGTGGACGAAAGCATACGCCTCACCTACACGGACCTCAAGCAGCGGGTGCTCAAGCTGGCCAATGCCCTGCAGGGGCTGGGGGTGAAGCCCAAGGACCGCGTGGCCACCATGATCTTCAACAGCGCCGCTTTCCTGGAGGTGCTCAACGCCACCAGCCTCATCGGCGCACCCATGCCTTTCGTCAACTGGCACCTCCGGGGCGAGGAGCTGCGCACCACCATCAACCTCAGGAAGCCGCGGGTGTTCATCTTCGACGCCGAGCTCACGGCAGAGGTGCTGAAGATAAAGGACGGACTGGAGGGGATAGAGCACTTCGTGGTGCTGGGCGGCGAGGGGCCGCCTCCCGAGGGCATGCTCTCCTACGAGGAGCTGCTGCAGGGCTATCCGGACGCCATGCCGGAGGTCAATTTCCTCGCCTCCCTCAACCCCTACACCGGGGGGACCACCGGCGCCCCCAAGAGCTCCAACCTCTACGACAGCCTCAGCTTCGCCCTCTCCGACCTCGCGGAGGCGCCGCGCGAGAGCTTCGGGAACTTCCTCGCCTACACCTCGCGGGCCTTCAGCTATTTCTACTGGTTCGGGGGCGACCGCATCCGCGACGCGGTGAGCGAGAACATCAGGACCCTCGTGGTCACCCCCGTCTATCACGCCGGCACGGCGGCGGGGTGGGCACCGTGCTTCATGCTGGGGGCCACCGGCGTGTTCATGCGCAACTTCGATCCCGAGGAGTTCCTGCGCCTCATCGAGGAGGAGCGCATCAACTGGTCCTTCGTCGCCCCCACCATCCTGCAGAGGGTGCTGGCCCTGCCGGAGGAGGTAAAAAAGAGGTACTGGCTGGGCTCGATGCATTCCATCATCTGTGCCGCCGCCCCCTGCCCGCCGCAGGTGAAGCGGGACATCAACGCCCTGTTCATAAGGCAGGGCGCGTCCGGGCCGGTGTTCAGCGAGTATTACGGCAGCTCGGAGACGGCCATCATCACCATCCTCCTGCCCGAGGACTACATGCAGGACCCGCAGCGCATCAACAGCGTGGGCAAAGCGCGCTGCGGAGACCTGGGGATATATGTCGAGGAGGAGAGGCGCTGGGCAGGCCCGGGCGAGGTGGGGCGCATCATGGGGCGCACCGCCTCCACCCTCTCCCTGCGCTACCCCGGCTCCGAGGAGAGGCTGCACGAGTCCCTGCGCATGATCGACGGGGTGGAGTGGTACGACGACGGCCTCCTGGGCTATACCGACGAGGGCGGCTTTCTATACATCACCGGCAGGGTCAAGGAGATAATCATCTCCGGCGGGGTGAACGTATATCCCCTGGAGATAGAGGGGGTGCTCCTGCGCCACCCGGCGGTGTTCGACGCGGCGGTGGTGAGCATGCCCCACCCCGACCTGGGGGAGGTGGCCATGGCCTGCGTGCAGCTGCACGAGGGCGCGAAGGCGAGCGGGGAGGACATCCTCCTCTTCTGCCGCGAACAGGGGCTGCGCGGCTACACGCTTCCCGCGCAGGTGGAGTTCTTCGACGAACTCCCCCGCCACATCGACGGCAAGATCATCAAGCGCGAACTGGAGAAACTCTACTGGAAGGACGAGGAAAAACGGGCTTGAGAGGATAAGGAGGGCACATGGAACGCAAGGAAGTGGTGGTGGTGGAGGCAGTGCGTACCCCCACCGGAAAGTCGGGCTGGGCGGGCACGGCCAAGGGCGGCGTTTTCTCACAGGTATCGGCGCAGCACCTCCTGGCCACCGCGCTGCGGGGCCTGGTGGACCGGGTCAAGGAGAAGGCGCCGGCCTTCGAGGAGGTGGCCATCGAGGACGTGGCGGTGGGCTGCCTGAGCCAGATCGGGGAGCAAGGCCTCAACGTGGGCAGGGTCGGGGTGCTCGCGGCCGACCTGCCGGACGAGGTCGCCGGGTGGACAGTCAACCGCTACTGCAACGCCGGCCTGCAGGCCATCAACTCGCAGGCGCACGCGCTGATGTGCGGGGCGGGAGACATCGCCATCGCCGCCGGGGTGGAGAACATGAGCCATTACGGCATGGGCTCCGACTTCCAGGCCGCGATGCAGGCGGGGATGCCGGTGAGTATACACCCCCGGGCCATGGAGCGCTACGCCCTGGCCCCCATGGGGGTGAGCGCCCAGATGGTGGCTGACCGCTACAAGCTCGCGCGCGAGGACATGGACCGCTTCGCCCTGTGGAGCCACCAGAAAGCGGTGCAGGCCATGCGCGACGCAGAATGGTACGCCAAGCGCGTGGTCCCCGTGGAGATGGAGAAGGACGGCGGGGAAAAAGCGTTGGTGGAGAGGGACGAGCCGCCGCGCGAGCAGGCCCTCGACGACCCCGACGCCGCCCTGGCCAAGCTGGCCTCGCTGCCGCCCCGTTTCCGCGACGACGGCACGGTGACCGCGGCCACCTCCTCCGCCATCGTGGACGGCGCGGCGGCGCTGATGCTCATGACCGCGGAGAAGGCGGAGGAGCTGGGGCTGGAGCCCATGGCCAGGATAGTCTCCACCGCGGTGGCGGGCTCCGAGCCGCTGATCATGCTGCTGGGACCGGTCCCGGCCATGCACAAGGCCCTGGACCGCGCCGGCATCAGCATGGACGACGTGGACATCTTCGAGCCCAACGAGGCCTTCGTGTCCCCGGTGCTGGCCTTCTGCATGGAGTTCGGGCTGGACTTCGACGACCCCCGCATCAATCCCACGGGAGGAGCCTGCGCCCTCGGCCACCCCATCGGGTGCACGGGCGTGCTCTATTTCACGGAGATGGTGCACTGGATGGCTCGCCGCGGCCTGCGTTACGGGCTGCAGACGCTGTGCGGGGGCGGGGGCGTGGGCATCGCCACGGTCATCGAACGCCTCTGATCCGGATGGGGTGCGTCCCTTCAGGACGCGCCCCTGCGGAGGCGGTGGTACTCGAAGAAGATGGAGGCCAGCGTGATGAAGATGCCCGCCACCACCAGGGCGATGAGCAGGATAGAGATGTAGCCGGCGGGCATGAGCCTCTGGTATTCCTCGTAGGACCCGGCGCTGGAGGGGCCGGCGATGGTGCTCTCGCGGTTGGCTATGCCCCAGAAGGTGGCGGCGAGGAGAAAGAGGAGCAGGAGGAGCACCACGATACGGAGCGCCAGAAAGAACTTGTTCATGCCACCATGTTACACGATGAGGTGCCCCGCGGTCATCCGAACCGGCCTCCTGAGCGGGCCCCCCTCAAGTGGCGGAGGTGACGCTTGCCGGCGAACCGGCCTTCTGTGCGGGCCCTCATGGCGCTTGCCGGCGAATAAGCCTTCCGAGCGGGCCCCTCAGTGGCGGAAGTGGCGTTTGCCGGTGAACAGGCCCTGCGAGCTGGCCCTCGTGGCGCTTGCCGGTGAACCGGCCTTCCGAGCGGGCCCCTCAGTGGCGGAAGTGGCGCTTGCCGGTGAGGGCCATGACCAGCCCGCGCTCGCCTACCACCGCGAAGGTCTCCTCGTCGCGTATGGAGCCCCCGGGCTGGATGAAAGCCTCCACCCCCGCGTCCGCCGCCAGGGCCACCGCGTCGGGGAAGGGGAAGAAGGCGTCGCTCGCGCATACCGCGCCCGCGGCCTTGTCCCCCGCCGTGCGCAGGGCGAGGTAGGTGGAATCGAGACGGTTCATCTGTCCCGCGCCAATCCCCACCGTGGCCCCGTCCCTCGCGAGCACGATGGCGTTGGAGCGCGTATGCTTGGCCACCTTCCAGGCGAAGACCATCTCCTCCCACTGCTCCTGCGTCGGCCTGCGGCCGCCCACGAAGGTGACCCCGCTGAGGTCGTCCTCCCCGGCGTCGTTGTCCTGCACCAGCAGGCCTCCGTCCACACGCTTGAAATCCTTGAGGGCAAAGTGCGCGCCGCCCTGCGGGGCAAGGGTGAGCAGGCGGATATCCTCCTTCTTCTTGAGCAGCTTGCGCGCGGCCTCGCCGTACTCGGGGGCGATGACCACCTCCACGAAGATGGAGTTGATGAGCTCCGCGGTCTCCTCGTCTATGGGGCGATTGAAGGCCATCACGCTCCCGTAGGCACTGACCTCGTCGCACTCGAAGGCGCGCCGCCAGGCGGTGGAGAGCTCCCCGGCCGCGGCCACGCCGCACGGGTTGTTGTGCTTGACCATCACCACCGCGGGGAGGGTAAACTCCCTCACCAGGGACCAGGCCGCATCGCCGTCGAGGACGTTGTTGAAGGAGAGCTCCTTGCCGTGCCACTGCTCGGCCAAAACGAAGGAGCCGGCGCGGGCACCGACCTCCCGGTAGAGGGCCCCCCTCTGATGCGGGTTCTCCCCGTAGCGCAGCTCCGCCTGCTTGTCGAACACCAGGTTGAGCGTTTGCGGGAACTCCTCGAAGGCCCTGGAGAGATAGGCGTAGATGGCCGCGTCGTAGGCGGCGGTATGGCGGAAGCCCTCGGCGGCGAGTGAGCGGCGCGTCTGCAGCGAGAGGTCTCCCCCCAAGCGCCGCATCTCCAGGAGGAGGGAGGAATAGCGCTTGGGGTTAGTGGCGATGGCCACCCCGGTGAAGTTCTTCGCCGCGGCGCGGATGAGGGTCACGCCGCCGATGTCGATCTGCTCCATCGCCTCCTCCAGGGTAGTCTCGGGGCGGGCGACGGTCTCCGCGAAAGGATAGAGGTTGACCACCACGAGGTCGATGGGCTTGATGCCCTTTTGCGCCATCTCCTCCATGTGGCCCGCGTTGTCGCGGTCGGCGAGCAGGGCGGCATGGATGTTGGGATGCAGGGTCTTTACCCTGCCGTCCATCATCTCCGGAAAACCGGTGACCTCGGAGATGGGGATGACCTCGATGCCCTCGGCACGCAGCTTCGCCTCCGTCCCCCCGGTGGAGATGATCTCCACGCCCATCTCCCTGAGCTCCCTCGCCAGGACCACGATCCCGGCCTTGTTGGAGACGCTCAGCAGCGCCCTCTTTATCCCGGCCATAGAACTCCTTCCTCGGGTTTCTACCCCCGTGCGGCCCGCCGCTCTGCGGCCCGCGGCCGTCAGGTCTTTTCCCGGATGCGCACGTGCCTGCCCTCTACCGCCAGCCGCCCCTCGCAGAAGTAGCGGATGGCCCGCGGGTAGATGCGGTATTCCACCTCGTGGATGCGCTGATGCAGCGCCTCCTCGTCGTCTCCGGAGAGGACGGACACGGCCTCCTGCAGTATCACGGGGCCGGTGTCCAGCCCCTCGTCCACGAAATGCACCGTCACCCCGGTGACCTTGACCCCGTAAGCGAGGGCGTCCGCGACCCCGGCGGTGCCGGGAAACGAGGGCAGAAGCGCGGGGTGGATATTCATGATGCGCTCGCGGAAGGCGGCCACGAACTGCGGGCCCACCAGGCGCATGTATCCGGCCAGCACCACCAGCGAGACCTCCCGCTGCGCGAGCACGCGCACGAGCTCGCGGTCGTAGGCGGCGCGGCCGGCGAAATCTTTGGGGTCCACGACCACCGTCTCCAGCCCGTGCTCCCTCGCCCGCACCAGCCCGTAGGCTTCCGGGTTGTCGCTTAGCACCACGGCGATGCGGGCGGGCAGGCGGCGCTGCTCTATCTCCCCCGCGATGTTCTCCATATTGGTGCCGCTGCCGGAGATGAGGACGCCCAGCCTGCAGGGTGCCTTCAAGCCCTTACCCCTTTCGCCGCCTCAACAGGTGATGCAGATGCCGCCGGTGCCTTCGTGCACCTCCCCGATGCGCGCGGCACGGTAACCGGCCAGCCCGAGCACGCTCACGGCCTGGCGGAAGTCCCCCGGGTCCACCATGACCGCCATGCCTATGCCCATGTTGAAGGTGCGCAGCATCTCCACCTCGTCGATGTTCCCCATGTCCCTGATGATCTTGAATATGCTCGGGGGGTGCCACGAGGTGAGGTCGATGTTGGCGTCCACGCGCGGGGGGAGCACGCGGGGCACGTTCTCGACCAGCCCCCCGCCGGTCACGTGCACCACCCCCTTGACCTCCACCTCGCGCGCCAGGGCGAGGACCCCGGGGGCGTATATCTCGCTGGGGGTGAGCAGTTCCTCTCCCAGGGTGGCGGAGAGGCCGCGCAGGCGGTCGGCGGGGTCGAAGTCGTTGAGCTCGAAGAAGACCTTGCGCGCCAGCGAATAGCCGTTGGCGTGCAGGCCGGTGCTCATCATCCCGATGATGACGTCGCCGGCGACGATGCGCGAGCCGTCGATGATCGCCCCCTTCTCCACCACCCCGACGGCGAAGCCGGCCAGGTCGTAGGCGTCCTCCTCCATGACCCCGGGGTGCTCGGCCGTCTCGCCCCCGATGAGGGCGCACCCGCAGCGGCGGCAGCCGCGCGCGACGCCGGAGACGATGCTCTTGACCTTGCCCGGGTCTATCTTCCCCATGGCCAGGTAGTCCAGCATGAACAGTGGCTCGGCCCCGCAGGTGACGACGTCGTCCACGCACATGGCCACGAGGTCGATGCCCACGCTGTCGTGGCGGTCGAGCATCTGCGCCACCTTGAGCTTGGTCCCCACCCCGTCCACGGAGGACACCAGCACGGGCTCCTTGTATCCCTCGAACGCGGCGGAGAAGAGGGCTCCGAAACCGCCCAGGCGGGAGAGCACCTCGGGGCGCAGGGTGGAGGCCGCATCCTCCCCGATCAGCTCCACGGCGCGCTTTCCCGCCTCGACATCCACCCCGGCATCGCAATAGGTCAGGGGCTTGCACGCGTCCACGTCGTCTCGCTTACCGTCCACCATGGGTCACAACCTTTCTCTCGCTGCCAACGCAACCGCGCGCCGCGCATGGCATCCGCGGATGCGCCTGCCTCCCTTGCCGGCGAGGTCTATTGTACCCCCACCCTGCCTTCCGGCAGGCTGCATTCCCTCATGGTCACCTGGCCGGGCACGGGCACGGGGTACTCGCCGTCGAAACAGGCGGTGCAGAAATCCTCCTTGGGCCTGCGCGTGGCCCTGACCAGGTTCTCCATGCTCAGGTAATGGAGGGTATCGGCGCCGATGAAGCGGCGGATATCCTCCACCTCGCGGGAGGCGGCGATGAGCTCCTTGCGTATGGCGGTGTCGATGCCGTAGAAACACGGGTGCTTGTCGGGGGGCGAGCTGATGCGCAAATGCACCTCCCGGGCCCCCGCTTCCCTGAGCATCTTCACGATCTCCCTGGTGGTGTTGCCGCGCACGATGGAATCGTCCACCACCACCATCCTCTTGCCCTTGATGTCGTGCACGAGGGGGTTGAGCTTGAGGCGCACCCCCAGCTGACGGATGGCCTGCGTGGGCTGGATGAAGGTGCGGCCGATATAGCGGTTCTTGATCAGGCCCTCCCCGAAGGGCACCCCCGAGGCCTGGGAGTAACCGATGGCGGCCGGGATGCCGGTGTCGGGGATGGGCATGACCACGTCCGCCTCTACCGGGGCCTCGTCGGCCAGGCTCATGCCCATGTGCTTGCGGGCATGGTAGAGATAGGTCCCGTACATGATGGAGTCCGGGCGGGCGAAATAGATGAACTCGAAGATGCAAAGGGAGGGTTTGCGGGCGGGCGCGGCGGACTCGAAGCGCAGACCGTCGTCGTCGATGACCGCCATCTCCCCCGGCTCGACCTCGCGCAGGTACTCGGCCCCGATGATGTCCAGCCCCGCGCTCTCGCTGGAGACGGCGTGGCCGCCCATGTAGGAGCCCACGCACAGGGGCCTGATGCCGTAAGGGTCCCTCACCCCGAGCAGCTTGTCCTCGGTCATGATGACCAGCGAATAGGCCCCGCTGAGGAGGGGCATGACCTCCTTGACGGCATCGACGATGGACTTCTCCCGCGAGCGGGCCAGCATGAGCGCGATGACCTCCGTGTCGGAGGCGGAGCGGAAGCGCGCCCCCTTCGCCTTGAGCTTGTCGCGCAGCTCGACGGCGTTGGTGAGGTTGCCGTTGTGGGCGACGAAGACCGAGCCGCCGCGGCGCGGCACCTGCACCGGCTCGGCGTTTTCCCAGAAGGCCGAGCCGCTGGTGGAATAGCGCACGTGGCCGATGGCCAGGTGCCCCCTGAGGTTGTTGAGGTCCCTCTCGCTGAAGACCTGTGAGACCATGCCCATGTCCTTGAGCAGCAGCGTCTCCCTGCCGTCGGAGACGGCGATGCCCGCGCTCTCCTGCCCGCGGTGCTGCAGGGCGTAGAGGGCGTAATAGGCCAGCTTGGCCACATCGTCTTCGCGGGTATGGACCCCGAACACGCCGCAGGATTCGTTGATCTCAAAGCTCATGTGTTCCTCTCACCTCACGTTTTCGCATACGCCTCGCCATTTCATCCCGCCCCTAACCCGCGAGCAGGCGCGCCAGCGCTCCCTCGCGCGCGCGGCGCATCTCCTCCACCGCGAGGTCGATACAGCCCGCGACGACGAGCCTGTCGCCGCCCGTGCGCCCCAGCACGTGCAGGGGCACCCGGCGGGATGCGGCCAGCTCCCGCAGCGCTTCCAGGTCCCCTTCCCGCAGGGTGAGCACGAAACGCGACTGGCTCTCGCTGAAGAGCCAGCTCACCGGGGGCAGGTCGGCGGCGGGGTCGAGAAGCGCGCCCACGCCCCCGGCGCAGCAGCACTCGAGCAGGGCCACCGCCGCCCCTCCCTCGGAGCAATCGTGGGCGGAGAGGACGATGCCGCGGCGGATGCCCTCTAAGCAGGTCGCCTGCACGTTTCTCTCCAGCGCCAGGTCGACGGCGGGAGGGCGGCCCGCGATCATGCCGTGCACCACCTTGAGGTATTCCGACCCGCCCAGCTCGTCCAGGGTGTCGCCCAGCATGACCACCAGCAGGCCCTCGCGCGGGAAGGCCATGGTGCGGCGGGCGGAGAGGTTGTCGATGAGGCCGACCATGCCCACCACCGGGGTGGGATGGATGGCCGCGCCGAAAGACTCGTTGTAGAAGCTGACGTTGCCGCTCACCACCGGCAGCTCGAGGGCCCGCGCCGCGTCGGCCAGGCCGCGCACCGATTCCTTGAACTGCCAGAAGATGTCCGGGCGCTCGGGGTTGCCGAAGTTAAGGCAATTGGTGAGGGCCATGGGCACCCCGCCCGAGGCCACCACGTTGCGCGCCGCCTCGACGACGGCTATCTGGGTGCCGGTATAAGGGTCGAGATAAACGTAGCGGGAGTTGCCGTCCACGCATACCGCCAGCGCCTTGCTCGTGCCCTTGACGCGCAGCACCGCCGCGTCGGAGCCGGGGGGGACCACGGTGTTGAGCTGCGCCATGTGGTCGAAGCGGGAATAGACCATGCTCTTGTCGCAGAGGTTGGCGCCGCTCACCAGGTCGAGGAGCACCCGGCCCAGGTCGGCGGGGTGCTCGAGGGCGGTGAGGTCCGCGGACTGCAGCTGATCGAGATAGGCGGGCCTCTCGGCAGGGCGGTCGTAAACGGGGCCGTCGGCGAGGGAGGATACGGGAACATCCACCACCTTCTCCCCGTGCCAGTCTATCTCCAGCATGTCTCCCGCGGTCACCTCGCCGATGACCACGGCGGGGAGGCCCCACTTCTCGCACACGGCGAGGGCCTCCTCCAGCTTGCGCGGCTCCGCGATGGCCAGCATGCGCTCCTGGGACTCGGAGATCATGATCTCGAAGGGGTCCATGTCCTCGCGCAGGGGGACGCGCTCCAGCGCTATCTTCATGCCCACCCCTCCGCGCGCCGCCGTCTCCGAGCAGGCGCAGGAGATGCCCGCCGCGCCCAGGTCCTGCAGCCCCACCAGGAGGTCCTTCTCCAACAGCTCCAGGCAGGCCTCGATGAGCAGCTTCTCGGTGAAGGGGTCCCCCACCTGCACGCTGGGGCGGTTCTGCTCGCTGGCCTCGTCGAACTCCTGCGAGGCCAGGATGGAGGCGCCGCCGATGCCGTCGCGGCCGGTGCGGTTGCCTATAAGCAGCACCGCGTTGCCCACGCCGGTGGCCCGGCCGCGGATGAGCCTCTCCTTGGGCATGATGCCGATGCCCATCACGTTGACCAGGATATTGTCTTCGTAGCACTCGTCGAAATATATGTCCCCCCCCACGGTGGGGATGCCGAGGCAGTTGCCGTAGCCGGAGATGCCGGCGACGACGCCGCCGAAGAGGTAGCGCTGGCGGGGGCTGTCCAGGGTGCCGAAGCGCAGGGGGTCGAGGCAGGCGATGGGCCGCGCGCCCATGGTGAAGATGTCGCGCACGATGCCGCCGATGCCCGTGGCCGCCCCCTGATAGGGCTCCACCGCGCTGGGGTGATTGTGGGACTCCAGCTTGAAGGCGACGGCGAGCCCTCCTCCGATGTCGATGATGCCCGCGTTCTCGCCCGGGCCCTGCAGCACGCAGGGGGCGTGGGTGGGGAGCTGCGCGAGCACCTTGCGGGAGCTCTTGTAGGAGCAGTGCTCGCTCCACATGAGCGAGTACATGCCCAGCTCGACCCGGCCCGGCTCCCGGCCCAGAATGCGTACAATGTCGCGGTACTCGTCCCCGGTCAGGCCCAGTTCCTCGTAGAGTTCCGCCATGTCTTCACCCTATCCTCTCGAGCCGTAATGCGCCATGACCGATTCCCATATCACCAGCCCGTCCGCGCTGCCCAGGACCTGCTCCGAGGCCCGCTCGGGGCAGGGCATGAGCCCGAAGACGTTTAAGCCCTCGCCGCAGATAGCGGCGATACCCTCCGCCGAGCCGTCGGGGTTGGCGGCGTCGCTGACCGCGCCGTCCTCCTCGCAGTAGCGAAGGACGATGCGGCCCTCGTCGCGCAGCCTGGCCAGGGTCTCCGCGTCGGCGGTGTAGTTGCCCTCGCCGTGAGCGATGGGCAGGCGCAGCACCTGCCCCGGGCGCGCCGCGCCGGTCCAGGGCGTGGCGGCGTTCTCCACCCTCACGTGGGCGAAGCGGCAGATGAAGGAGAGGCCGGCGTTGGGCAGCACGGCCCCCGGCAGCAGTCCCGCCTCCAGCAGGACCTGGAAGCCGTTGTTGATGCCGATGACCAGCCCGCCCCGGCGCGCGAAGTCGGCCACCGCGCCCATCACCGGGCTCACGCCGGCGATGGCCCCGCAGCGCAGGTGGTTGCCGAAGGAGGCCCCCCCGGGCAGCACCAGGCAGTCGCAGGCGGAGACGTCGGTGTCGCGGTGCCAGATGTACTCCGCCTCCTCTCCCAATACCTGCTCGATGACGTGGCGGCAGTCCGCCCCCCCGCCGGAGCCGGGAAAAACCACCACTCCGAATCTCATACGGCTCCTCTCCTCCCTTCCCGGGCCATGTCCCGGGCCTGCACGACTCCCGGCGCCGGGGCCGCCGCACCGGGCGCGGATTCGGGCCCTTGCGCCCGGCCCCTCATCCGGGCGGCCGTCTCAAGTGCTCGAGCCCGGCTCCAGGTCCGGGCGGCCGTCTCAAGTGCTCGAGCCCGGCCCCAGGTCGATGCGGTAATCCTCGATAAGCGGGTTTGCCAGCAGCCGCTCGCACATCTCCTGCACGCGGTCCCCGAGATCGCCGCCGGGGCCCTCGTTCAACTGCAGGACGATGTGCTTGCCTATGCGTATGTCGGCCACTTCGTCAAAGCCCAGCGATTTCAGCGCGCCCAGGACGGCCTGCCCCGCGGGGTCGTGCACGCCCTGCTTGGGAGACACGTAGATCGATACCTGCAAGCCCATCTCCTCCTCGCAAAAAAGTCCGCCCGTTCTCGTCCGCTCAGTCCTCGCCCGCCTCCAGGCCCTCCAGGCTCCCCAGACTCTCCAGGCGCGCGAAGATATCGGGCACGTTCCTCAGCTGGCGGCCGAGGTCGAAGCAGGCATCCAGCTCGCCGGGTCCCAGCCGCTCCGCCACCTCGGCGTCGGCGGAGAGGAGGGCGCGGAAATCCTCCCCCTCCTCCCAGGCGCGCATGGCGCTGCGCTGCACCAGGGCATAGGCCTGCTCGCGCGTGAGCCCGGAGTCCACCAGCGCCAGCAGCACCCCCTCCGAAAAGACCAGGCCGCGCGTGAGCTCCAGGTTGCGGCGCATGTTCTCGGGATATACGCGCAGGTCGCGCACCACCTCCTGGAACTTGACCAGCATGTAGTGGAGGAGGGTGGTGGAATCGGGGACGATGACCCGCTCCACCGAGGAGTGGGAGATGTCCCTCTCGTGCCACAGGGCGACGTTCTCCATGGCCGCCAGGGAGTTGGCGCGCAGCACCCGGGCCAAGCCGCAGATGCGCTCGCAGAGGATGGGGTTCTTCTTGTGCGGCATGGCGCTCGAGCCCTTCTGGCCGCGGCGGAAAGGCTCCTCCGCCTCCAGCACCTCCGAGCGCTGCAGCCCCCTTATCTCCAGGGCGAACTTCTCCAGGCTGCAGCCGGCGACGGCGATGGCCGCCATGTACTCGGCGTGGCGGTCCCGCTGCAGCACCTGGGTGGAGGCCTCGGCCGGAGCGAGGCCGAGGCGGTCGCAGACGTATTCCTCGACCCAGGGGTCGAGATGGGCGTAGGTGCCCACGGCGCCGGAGAGCTTGCCGCAGCTTATCGCCCGCCGCGCGCGGCGCAGCCTCTCCGCGGCGCGCGCGGTCTCGAAAGCCCACAGGGCCAGCTTCTGGCCGAAGGCCATGGGCTCGGCGTGCACGCCGTGGGTGCGCCCCACCGCGGCCAGGTCGCGGTACGCGAGGGCCTTCTCCCTGAGCAGGGCGGCGAGGGAGACCGTCTCGGCGATGACGAGGTCCGCGGCCTCGCGCATCTGCAGGGCGAGGCCGGTGTCGAGCACGTCCGAGGAGGTCATGCCGTAGTGGATGAAGCGCGAGCTCTCCCCCACGTTCTCGGCCACGTTGGTGAGGAAGGCGATGACGTCGTGGTGGACCGTCTCCTCGATCTCGCGGATGCGCGAGGGGTCAAAAGCAGCCCTCTCCCTTATCTCCTCCAGGGCCTTGAGCGGCACCGCGCCGCGTTCCGTCCGCGCCTCCACGGCCAGGATCTCGATGTCGAGCCATTTCTGGAACTTGTTGCGTTCGCTCCACACGAAAGCCATCTCGGGCAGGGTGTAACGCGAGATCATTTTTCCAACCTTTACCATACATCTCGTCCGGGACAAGTCTATTATGCCTCATGGCCGCGGCGGTTAACAGGGCTTTTTCAGGCCTGCTCCAGGCGTTCGCGGTAGGCGGCCAGGGCTTGCGCCACCTCCCCGTACTTGAGGGCGAGGATGGCGCTGGCCAGCAGGGCGGCGTTCTCCGCCCCGTCGATGGCCACCGTGGCCACCGGCACCCCGCGCGGCATCTGCACCATGGAGAGCAGGGCGTCCATCCCCCCCAGGTCGGGCGAGGAGACGGGCAGGCCGATGACGGGCAGGGTGGTCAGGGAGGCCACCACGCCGGGCAGGTGCGCCGCCTTGCCCGCCGCGGCGATGAAGACCTCGACCCCCTCGGCGGCTGCGGCCTCCACGAAATCGCGCAGCTTGCGCGGCTGGCGGTGGGCGGAGATGACGGCGGTCTTCACCCGCACCCCCATCTCGGCGAGGGTCTCCTCCGCCGGAGTCACTTTCTTCAAATCCGACTTGGAGCCCATGAGCAGGGCGACTATGGGAACGGCCATGTCCATCACACCTCCGGAATGCGTTATGCCGGGCTTTCCCGGCAGGCCTCAAACCCCTTCATTCTCGCCATCAGCGTGCAGCTTCCTCCTGACGGTCAAAGGCAGCGTTGAATCGAACGGCGCTCGCTCGGTCCCCGCCTACGATTTCAGTGTCCGCAAGGCGATATCGCCGCGGTAGTACATGTCCGCGAAGCCTATCCTGCCCACGGCCTCGTAAGCCCTTGCGCGGGCGGCGGCGAAGTCCGTGCCCAGGGCGCTGACGGCCAGCACCCTGCCCCCGCTTGTGACCACCTCTCCCCTTTCGTTGAGAGCGGTGCCGGCGTGAAATACGGTCACCCCTTCGAGCGAGCCCGCATCCTCGAGCCCGGTTATGGTATATCCCCCGGCGTAATCGCCGGGGTAACCCCCGGAGGCCGCGACCACGGTGACGCACGGGTCGTCATGCCACTCCAGTGCCGCACCTGCCAGCCTTCCCTCCACCACCGCGAGCATGGCCTCGACGATATCGCTTTTCAAGCGCGGCAGCACCGCCTGCGTCTCCGGGTCGCCGAAGCGCACGTTGTACTCCAGCACCTTGGGCCCGTCGCCGGTCAAGATGATGCCGGCGTAGAGTATGCCCTTGTAATGAATGCCCCTGCCGGCGAGGGCACGGGCCGTGGGGCGCAGGATCTCCTCGACGGCGCGGCGGTAGTCTTGCGGCGAGAGCACCGGCACCGGGGAGTAGGAGCCCATGCCGCCGGTGTTGGGGCCGCTGTCGCCGTCGCCCGCGCGCTTGTAGTCCTGGGCCGGCTCCATGGGGAGGATGTCCTCTCCGTCAACAAAGCAGAGGATGGACACCTCCTGCCCCTCGAGGAACTCCTCGATGAGCACCTTGTCGCCGGAGGGCCCGAAGGAGCGCTTCACGAAGCAGGCCTTGAGGGCTTCGTAGGCGGCGCGGTCGTCCTGGGCGATGACCACCCCCTTCCCTGCCGCGAGGCCGTCCGCCTTGACCACATAAGGGGCGCTGCTGTTTTTTATGCAGGCCTCGGCCGCGTCGTAGTCGGTGAAGGCTTCTGCCTTGCCGGTGGGCACGCCCGCCTCCAGCATGAGGCGCTTGGCGAAATCCTTGCTCCCCTCCATCCGGGCGGCCTCCCGGCCGGGACCGAAGACGGGTAGGCCCTGTGCCTGGAAGTGGTCGGCGATGCCCGCCACCAGGGGGGCCTCCGGGCCCACCACGGTGAGGTCGATCTTCTTCTCCGCGGCGAAACGCGCCAGGGACGCGACGTCCTCGGCGCCGATGCCCACGCATTCCGCCAGCGCCGCCATACCCGCGTTGCCGGGCGCGCACCATATGGCGTCCGCCAGGGGTGACTGCGCGATCTTCCAGGTAAGGGCGTGCTCGCGGCCCCCGCTTCCCACGACAAGAATCCTCATATAACCTCCCTAGGTTCTGCCCCGCCTACATCTCTATATTTTATAGGCGGCGGTGACAATCCTGCTTGGAGAGGCATAATGGCACTATTGGGGTCAACCCTCGAGAGTGCCACTCGCACCCCCAAACGGTACGGCACTATTGGGGTCAACCCTCGAGAGTGCCACTCGCACCCCCAAACGGTACGCCCGCAGCGGCACACTTGTGGCACGCTTGTGGCACGCTTGTGGCACTATTAAGGTCAACCCTCAGAAGGGACATTGAACGCCGCACCCATGACGCGCTTGGCGGCCTGCCGCCGGGGAGAACATTCGTTATGGCACGAGGCGGGGTTGACCCCGGAAGGGACATTGGCGGTGGCACGGGGCGGAGTTGACCCCGGAAGAGACGTCTGTAAACACCGTTGTGGCACTTGCGAGGGTTGACCCCGGAAGGGACATGCGCCGCCGGTTATGGCACGGGGCGGAGTTGACCCCGGAAGGGACACAAGCCCGATGTCTGCAATGCCTGGAGATTATAGGTCGAAGTCGCCGGAGGCCTCCGGCTGATAGAGGATCTCCAGGATCTGTATCTTCCGTATCCCCGCCGGGACAGGCCACTCTATGATGTCGCCCGCCTTGTAGCCGATCATGCCCGTGCCCACGGGGGCCAGTATAGAGAGCTTGTCCTCATCGATGTTTGCGTCCTGGGGAAAGACGAGGGAATACGTCATCTCCTCGCCGGTCTCCACATCCTTCATGCGGACCTTGGAGTTCATGGTGACGACGTTGACCGGGATGTCCTTGGGGTCTACGACCTCGGCCTGGCCCAACTCCGTCTCCAACTCGGCTAAGTAGGCGTTGTCGCCGCCGGTCGCTCTCTTCTCTGCGACGAGCAGGTTCAAGCGATCCAGGTCGAACTGCGTGATATAAATACTTCTCTTGTCCATCCCTGCCTCCTCCACGAATCAAACTCCATCATCGACCTTTTGCCGAATGAGGGGGATTTAGTGCGGTACTTATGTAAAACATTATACACCATGTGGCTCGCGCATGCTTCCGGGACGGCACTTCCGGGGTCAACCCTCAAGAGTGCCATGGCACGCTTGTGGCACGCTTGGGGTCAACCCTCAGAAGGGACATTGAACGCCGCACCCATGGCACGCTTGGCGGCCTGCCGCCGGAGGGGACACTCGTTATGGCACGGGGCAGGGTTGACCCCAGAAGGGACATGCGCCGCCGGTTATGGCACGGGGCGGGGTTGACCCCGGAGGGGACATGCGCCGCCGGTTATGGCACGGGGCGGGGTTGACCCCAGAAGGGACATTGAACGCCGCACCCATGGCGCGCTTGGCGGCCTGCCGCCGGGGGGAACATTCGGTATGGCACGGGGCGGGGTTGACCCCAGAAGGGACACAAGGAAGAGAGGTCAGAGCTGCAAGCGTGCAGCGATTGCAACGGCACTCTCGAGGGTTGACCCCGGAGGGGACATGCGCCGCCGGTTATGGCACTTGCGAGGGTTGACCCCAGAAGGGACGTCAGGTGGGAAAGTCGTCCTGGAAGAGGAGGCGGCCCTGGCGCAAGGGTTCCTCGCAGCCGTCGAGGAGGATGGTCTGATGCCTCTCCGGCCCCACCGAGACGAGGCTTACGGGCACGCCCGCCTTCCCCGAGATGAAGTCCAGGTAGTCCCGGGCCTGCAGGGGGAGGTCCTCCAGCCTCCTCGCCCCCGAGATGTCCCGCTGCCAGCCGGGCAGCTCCACGTAAACGGGCTCGCAGGCGGCGAAATCGCGGCCGACCTGGGGAAACTCCTCGATGACCTCTCCGCCCAAGCGGTAGGCCACGCACACCGGCAGGGTATCGAACTGCGAGAGCACGTCCAGCTTGGTGAGGGCCAGCCCGCTGAGGGTGTTCATGCGCACCGCGTACCTGAGCAGGACCAGGTCGAACCAGCCGCAGCGCCTGGAGCGCCCGGTGGTGGTGCCGTACTCCATGCCCACCTCCCGCATGCCTCTACCGGCCTCGTTGTCCTGCTCGGTGGGAAAGGGACCCGCCCCCACCCGGGTGACGTAGGCCTTGGTCACCCCCAAGACCTCGTCGATATCCCTCGGGCCCACACCCGCGCCCGTGCAGGCCGCCCCCGCCACGGTGTTGGATGAGGTCACGAAGGGATAGGTGCCGTGGTCCAGGTCGAGCATCAGGCCCTGGGCCCCCTCGAAGAGCACGCTCTTCCCCTCGCGCAAGGCCCGCTTGATGAGCATGGGGGTATCGGCGAGACAGGGCCGCAGACGCTCGGCGTAATCCGCGTAGGTCGCGGAAACGCTCTCCGCATCCAGGGCCGCGGCGTCGTAGCAGCACTTGAAGAGGTGGTTCTTCTCCTCCACCGCCTCCCTCACCCTGGCGCGGAAGGCCTCCGGGTCCAGCATGTCCTGCATGCGGACGCCGCAACGTGCGGCCTTGTCCGCGTAGGTGGGACCGATGCCGCGACGCGTGGTGCCGATGCTGGCGGCACCGCGGCCGTCGTCCTGCATCCCGTCCAGGTTCTCGTGAAAGGGCAGGATGACGTGGGCGTTATAGGAGATGCGCAGGCGCTCGGCGTCCACGCCAATGGCGGCGAGGTTGTCCATCTCCTGGATGAGCACCGCCGGGTTCACCACCACGCCGTTGCCGATCACGGGGACGATGTGGGGATAGAGGATGCCGGAGGGGATGAGATGCAGCTTGAGCGTCTCCCCGTCGCAGACGATGGTGTGGCCGGCGTTGTTGCCGCCCTGGAAGCGCACCACCACCTGCATCTTGTCCGAGAGCAGGTCGATGACCTTGCCTTTCCCCTCATCACCCCACTGGGTGCCTACCACAATGATGCCGGGCATAGTCTGACTCTCTTCCCTTTCGCGTTTTCCTGCCGCAGCCCCACACGAGGAAATATTATAGCACTTGTAAATCCAGACCGCTCGCGCTTCGGGCGACCGCGCGCCTCGAGGGAGAAGCAACGTGGTAAGTATCTTTTTTTCCTCGCCGATGCCCGTAAGCTTCGGCTGCCCCCATACCTTGAGAGAAAAATAACGTAGGGGCTTCTATTCCTCCCGCCGATGGCCGCGCGCTTCAGGCACCCGTGTACCGGCGCTCCGACGAGCGCAGGATGGAGCGGGCGACCACGATGCCCGAAGCCGAAGCCTGCACCAGCCCGCGGGTGATACCCGCGCCGTCCCCGATGGCGTAGAGGCCCTCCACCTCCGACTGCAGGTCCGCACCCAGGCTGGGGCGGGAGGAATAGAACTTCACCTCCACGCCGTAGAGCAGGGTGTCGCGGGCATAGAGCCCGGGGATGAGGCGGTCGAGCGCCTGCAGCATCTCCAGGATGTCGCTGATGTAGCGGAAGGGCAGGGCGAAGCTGAGGTCGCCGGGGGTGGCGCAGGGAAGCGTGGGCGTAACCGCGGAGCGCGCGATGCGGCGGTGGGTGGAACGGCGACCCGACGTGAGGTCTCCCAGCCTCTGCACCAGTATGCCCTCCCCCAGCAGGTTGGCGAGACGAGCGACGTACTTGCCGTAGGCTATGGGCTCCTTGAAGGGCTCGGTGAAGGTGGTGCTCACCAGCAGGGCGAAGTTGGAGTTCTCCGTGCGCTGCTCGGCATAGGAGTGGCCGTTGACGGTGAGCACGTCGCCATAGCGCTCCACGCACACCTTACCGTAGGGATTCATGCAGAAGACGCGCACCCGGTCCTCGAAGCGCTGCGTGAAATAGTGCAGCTTGGGTTCGTAGAGGTCGGCGGTGATGTCCTCCAGCACCGCCGCGGGCACCTCCACCCTGAGGCCGATATCCACCTGGTTGTTGCACACGGCGACCCCCAGGCGCCCCATCTCCTCCGCCAGCCAGTCCGCGCCCTCCCTGCCCGGGGCCGCGACCACGTTCGGCGCGAGGTACTCCTCCCCTCCCGTGGTCCTCACCCCGAGCACCCTGCCCTCCCGCGTGAGTATCGAATCCACGCCGGTGCCGGTCCTCACCTCCACCCTGGCGGCGAGGAAATCCCGCATCCTCACCAGCAGCTCGCGGCAGCGCTCCGTGCCCATGTGGCGGTAGGGGCAGGGGGTGAGCACGAGTCCCTCGAGCACCGCCCGCCTCCTCCACTCCACCACCTTGGCGCCCTCGCTCCCATAGACCTGCCGCGGGGCCCCGAACTCCAGGTAGAGCCGATCCACGCGGTCGATGAGGTCGCGCAGCATACGCATGCCCACGTATTCGTCCAGCCAGCCCCCCACCTCGGGGGAGAGGGAGAGCTTGCCGTCGCTGTAGGCCCCCGCTCCGCCCCAGCCGCTGGTGATGGCGCAAGGCTCGCAGCAGCGGCATTTCTCCTCGCGCGCGAAGCACCTGCGCTTCTCGATATCGAAGCCCTTCTCCAGCAGGAGCACGCGCAGGCCGTCCCTCTTCACCAGCTCCAGCGCCGCGAAGATGCCGGCCGGCCCGGCACCGATGATGATCACGTCATAAGTGTCCATATGCACCACTTATTCTAACATCCAACCCCATATGCGGAAGATAGGGGGTCTTGTTTCTTGCATACCGCGGTATGTCACCTGTTCGCACCTGGGGTTTTGTTGCGCGCTTGCAAAACGTGACCCCGCGTCGCTCCGCCCTGGGAAGTGGGTGGTTCATGTCCTTCCCCGCGTTGCCCTGGAAGATACCTGCTCTCAAGCGGCGGGGACGGCTGCATATCGATATGTTGGGCCCGAGGCAACAGGAGCATGAGGCCAGGATAAATCCTGGCCACAGCGCAACGCGGCGCTCCGCCCTGGGAAGTGGGTAACAGGAGTTTCCGAGTTAACGACCTAGCTTCCCCATAAAACCCCAGCATAATGGCCATTCCCAGGCCCCCGAAAACATAAGACCCCACTGATAACAGTAATCAGCTAGGATAAAAGACCATGTAGAAGCATAGATATGGCAAATATTGTGCTTGACGTGTAAGACCCGGCAAGATTTATTGTGTACATGGCTCACTTCCACGTAAAGAAGAAGAAGGGAAGACCCTATCTGTACGTGCGGGAGATCGCCAGGGTAGACGGAAGGCCCAAGGTGGTCTCCCAGGTGTATGTGGGCTCCCCCGAGAAGGTGGCTGCCATGGCCCGCGGCGAGCTGGGAAGAGGAGGTCAAGCTCCGAGTAGAGGAGTTCGGGGCGCTCTTTGCCGCCAACCTCATGGACGAGGGTGTAGATCTCGCAGGCATAGTGGATGCCGTCGTGGGGAGGGGCGATAAGGAGAAAGGCCCTACGGTGGGAGAGTACTTCCTCTACGCGGTTCTCAACCGCATGGTGGAGGCGAGACCGAAGCGCGCCCTCCCGGAATGGTACGGGCGTACTGCGGTGCAGCAGATAAGGCCCGTGGACATCTCTGTGCTTTCCAGCCGGCGCTACTGGGAGGCTTGGGAGCGGGTGGAAGAGGGCGAGCTCAAGACCTACCAAAGATTCAGGGAACTCACCTCGAGGCGGGTTTCTCTTGAGATCGAACTGGCGAGGCTGCGGCGCAGCGGCGGTTCGAAGAAGGGGTGATTCCCGAATGGGAAAATGCTATTCTGAGCGTGATTTAGGGTGGGGAATGTGGGCTAGAAGGGGATTGATTTGCCTAAATCCCGCCTAACGAGGTGATTGATTATTCAACAGATATCAACTTTACAGAACATATATTATCGGCATAGCTTGCTTTGCTGAAAAGTCCTGCTAAACGGGGTTGTGGCGGTTATTGTTAACAGCAGCTAATCCTACTGATGGCTGAGGGTGGCGCACATTCCAGAGAGCTTGCGATCGCGAGGGGCCCCTTGCCCGGGCTCGCCTGCGGATCCGGCGCCAGCTTCGCCGCCGAAAAGTAGGCATTCTATTCCGGCGAAAAGGGGACATTCTAAACTGCTGCCGGCATGTTCTGACCGCGGGAGGCCTCCCCTACCGGTGAGATCTTTGTACTCCTCCCCTACTGCGAAGGACCGAGGGTCCCTGGAGTCATAGCCTCTTTACTGCCTTCTCCAACTCTCCCCTGGGCACGAGATCCAGGATGTCCAGGTTCTCGCCGCTGACGTCGTAAAGGATGCGCCAGTCCCCTACCCGGAGGCGGAAGAACTCGTCCTTTGGGCCGCGCAGGCGCTTCACGCTCTTTCCCTCGGGAAAGGGATCTGCGGCCAGCTTCCCCACGGCTTTGGCTATGCGTTTGCGATCCTGAGCGGAGATGGCCCCAAAGGCCTTGGCGAAACGTTTGGAATACCGGAGGGTGTAAGCCATCTACTCGCCCGCGAGCTTTTCCATCTCCTTGTGGGTGAGAAAATCGCCGGCCTCTATCTCCTTGCGTGCTTCCTTGCGCCTGGCTATGAGCTCGGGGTGATTGGACAGGATGAAGTCCTCTAAGTCCTCTTCCGAGAACGGAATGAGCATGGCCCTGGGCCTGCCGTGCCGGGTTACGATGATCCACTTGTCCTCCTCGGCGACGTCGCGCACCACGGCAGACATCTGCCCCTTCATCTCCTTCACTCCCATAAAGCCTATGGACGAGGGAGGCTCCATGGCCTCTATCTTCATGCGGCCCGCCGATGCTTTGGTTTTCGCCATCTTCCTCACTCCTAAATAAGTAGTCCTAATAGTGGTCCTTTTCTATATCGTCATTATAGCACGGCTGCTCAAGGACCTCTCCCCCACCCTACCCCGCCGTTTGCACCGCTGGAGACCCCAGGCAAAACCCCTTACCCGATCGAGAGCGGGCCTCCTGCGGCCTCTCAGAGCGCCGTTTTTTCCTTACCTTCAGTAAAGATAACACCCGCGCTGATTTACCTTGTGGGGCGCTATTGCATTATATACAGGGCATGGTATTGGTGTATATTCAGAACCCTGGCTCCATTGTAGCGGAGCTCATTATGACGGTAATTGGAACAATGGCACAGATGCCTGGATGAGGCAGTGGACAACGGATGGAGGGCTTTGGAACAATGTATTGGTTTTTTAGATGCACTAATGGATACGAATTCTTTCTAAGTATACGACTTCGGCACAAGTAACGAGGCCTGAACTCATTGGTTTAGAATTAACGGGTTGAAAAGTCTATCTTTAGCCCAAGGTTGTTGGTAAGAGAGGGGGATATGATAGATCATGGGATGTATTCCAAATTTCTCGTAATACTCATCTCTGGGATACTATTGTTGGGTTGGGCGGTAACCGGCTGTGGTGACAACGGCTCGAACCACTACGGAGAAGAAGCAGAGGTCTCGGTCGGCAAATGGGGCTTCGTCGACAAGACCGGAGAGATGGTGATAGAGCCTCGGTTTGACGAAATCTTCTCTTTCTCGGAAGGATTGGCGGCGGTCAAAGTCGACGGCAAGTGGGGATACATCGATACCACGGGGGGTTTCGCAATCGAGCCCCGCTTCGATTCCGAATTCGGCTCCACCTTCTCTGATGGACTAGCGGCAGTTCAGGTGCAAGACAAATGGGGTTATATAGACAGGACGGGAAAAATGGTGATTGAGCCCCAATTTGGTACTGCAGGGCCCTTCTCCGATGGTCTTGCTGCTGCATCCTTGGTTCCTGCAGGTGAAATGGGTTTTAAGGCTGGATTGATAGACAAAGAAGGCAACTGGGTGATCGAGCCGCAGTTCGAGTCCATCGAGGCCTTCTCAGAAGGCCTCGCTGCGGTCTCGTTCGAGCACGAAGGCAAGTGGGGTTTCATCGATAAGACCGGGGATCTAGTGATAGAGGCCAAGTATTCTTATGTCTCAAAGTTCTCGGAGGGTTTGGCTTGCGTGCAGAGCCCGGAGCACGACGGCTTGTGCGGTTTCATCGACAGGAACGGGAATTGGGTGATCGAGCCGGGGCTTATAAGCCCGGATGCATTCTCCGAGGGTCTCGCGAGGGCTAGTGTCGATGAAAAGTCGGGTTACATCGATACAGCGGGAAACTGGATTATCGAGCCGCAGTTCGGAATGTCTTTCAGTTTCTCGGAAGGATTGGCGGCAGTTGCATACGAGTTTAAAAGTAAGATGGGCTATATAGACAAAACCGGAGATTTGGTCATAGACACGCAATTCGATGCCGCAGGAACGTTTTCCGAGGGGCGGGCAGCTGTAGAGAATGACGAGAAGTTCGGGTTTATCGATACCGAGGGGAACATGGTTGTAGAGCAGCGCTTCTATGATGCTTACCCGTACTCCGAGGGTTTGGCTGCGGTAAGGATCTAACGGCTATAAAGCTTGTGATTCAAAGTACCACCTATTGTTAATTCAATACCGTATTGGAGAGCTAGCCGGGTCGAACTGGACAGGCGTTTAAGGGGCAAACTGTTCCACGAGAACGAAAGGAGCAAATAGGATGGCGAAGAGACGAGCGAGTATCAGCATACTTCCCCTCGCCATGTAATCTTTGCCGGTGATTCTCTGACAGGAGTTTCCGAGTTAACGACCTAGCTTCCCCATAAAACCCCAGCATAATGGCCATTCCCAGGCCCCCGAAAACATAAGACCCCACTGATAACAGTAATCAGCTAGGATAAAAGACCATGTAGAAGCATAGATATGGCAAATATTGTGCTTGACGTGTAAGACCCGGCAAGATTTATTGTGTACATGGCTCACTTCCACGTAAAGAAGAAGAAGGGAAGACCCTATCTGTACGTGCGGGAGATCGCCAGGGTAGACGGAAGGCCCAAGGTGGTCTCCCAGGTGTATGTGGGCTCCCCCGAGAAGGTGGCTGCCATGGCCCGCGGCGAGCTGGGAAGAGGAGGTCAAGCTCCGAGTAGAGGAGTTCGGGGCGCTCTTTGCCGCCAACCTCATGGACGAGGGTGTAGATCTCGCAGGCATAGTGGATGCCGTCGTGGGGAGGGGCGATAAGGAGAAAGGCCCTACGGTGGGAGAGTACTTCCTCTACGCGGTTCTCAACCGCATGGTGGAGGCGAGACCGAAGCGCGCCCTCCCGGAATGGTACGGGCGTACTGCGGTGCAGCAGATAAGGCCCGTGGACATCTCTGTGCTTTCCAGCCGGCGCTACTGGGAGGCCTGGGAGCGGGTGGGAGAGGGCGAGCTTTCTGAGATCAGCCGGAGATTCTTTCAGAAGATAGCCGAGGCCGAGGAGCCGGCCGCCGACTGCCTGCTCTTCGATACCACCAACTACTACACCTACATGGCCACGCGTACCCCCTCGGAGCTGGCGAAGAGAGGCCGTAGCAAGGAGGGGAAGCATCACCTGCGCCAGGTGGGACTGGGGCTTATGGTGGAGCGTGATGGGGGGCTTCCCCTGTGGTGGTGCGCCTACCCCGGGAACCTGCACGACTCCCGGCTCTTTTCCCGGGTGCTTGCGGAGTTCGCACATGTGGCCGGGGGCCTTGCGGGCACCAAGGAGAGGCTCACCCTGGTCATGGACAAGGGCATGAACTCAGAGGCCAACTACGCGGTCGCGGGTGACCACCACAGGATACACTTCGTAACCACCTACTCTCTCTACTACGCACCGGACCTCGCCCGGGTCCCCCTCTCGCGCTACTCGCCCGCCGGAGCGGGGAAGAACAAGAGGCTTTCCGAGGCGGGAGTCGCCCGCACCGCCAGAGACGTCATGGATGACATGATCCATCTCCATTCCGTGCTCTCCATCGCCGACAAGGGAAGGACGCCGGTGCGCAGGCTGGAGATGCCTGCGAAAACCCAGGCCGAGGTCCTAAAGGCCCTGGGATACCAGGTGGACATGCGTGGGGTCTTACAGCCTTATTCCCGCTGACTCCCATCCTATGCAGGCATTTTGTAGAGAGGAATGCCGCTAACTCGGAAACTCCTGGGTAAGGCTCGGCCTCGACATTTCGCGCCGCAGGCGCCAAACGCAGCGCGTGCGCCTTTTGTGGCGGCTTGGGGAGAGAGCCGTAAGTGGGCAGGCCCTCGGAGAGCCGGTATCGCCCTACAGGCCCACTTTCTTGAGAAAACTCTCCGGATCGTCCAGGCCGCCGAAATAATCCCGGGGGGCGCAGACGCTGGAGACGATGGCATGGCTGGGACACATGTTGAAGCAGGCCCAGCACCCTATGCAGGCGTCGCTGAAGGTGGGAAGGTCGGCGAGGGTCACCGCCCCCACCGGGCACACCTTGACGCAGGTGCCGCAGCGCGTGCACGCCTCGGCGTCCAGGGTGCGCTTCCCCAATCCCCGCGCCAGCATGCCGCGCACCGCGAACCAGGCCAGGGGCAGGGTGGGGGTGGGCCAGAGGCGATGGGGCGCCTGCTCGACATCCAGTCCCTCCCGGAGGCGATAAGCCCGGTTGGCCATCTCCAGGGCGAAGGACTGCACCTTCCTCAGCGACTTCTTGCGCGGGAAGGAAAAGCGGTCATAGAAGAAGCGGTCGAGCTTCCTGGAGATGGGCCAGTTGTCCGTACAGGCCAGCATGTGCGCCCCGAGCACGACCATGCCCTTTTTGCGCAGCAGGCCCGCCGTCATGCGGTGGGCCACGCCGGGCCAGCCGGAGCCGGTGGTGAAAATGAAGGCGGGGCAGCCCTCCCGGGAGGGCATGGCCTTGAGGAAACGATGGACGGGGGTCAGGGGGGCGAAGCTCTGTACGGGGGTGGCGAAACCGTAGAGGTCGTAGCCGTCCATGTCCGGGAAGGAGATGTCGCGGTAGCGCCGCAGGGTGCAGGCATGCCCGTCCCTCTCCAGGGTGCGCTTGACGACCTCCGCCCCGAGCTCGGTGTTGCCGGTGCAGGACTCGTAGAGCATGAGTATGTTCATTTCCTCTCCTTATCTCCTTATCTCCATATAAGCGGCCTGCGGCCCCTTGCAACTCCCGGCGGTGGCGGCCCGGGGCCCGCCTCAGTCCCCGGCGGAAGCGGCGGCCGGCTCACGCGCCGCCTTCGCGTGCCCGCCTCCGGCTTGCGGCCCGGCAGCAGCGCGTCCCGGCGCCGGGGGCGGCCGCCTGCGGGAGCAGCCCGGGGCCCGCCTCAGTCCCCGGCATAGGCGGAGCTCCCGGCGCGGGCGAAGGTGAACTCCCCGCCCGCATCCGTGTCCACCTCGATGAGGTCGCCGGGGGCGAACTCGCCCTCCAGCAGGCGACGCGCCAGGTTGTCCTGTATCTCGCGCTGTATGGCGCGCTTGAGCGGGCGCGCGCCGTAATCGGGGTCGAAGCCCTCCTCGGCCAGCCTATCCTTGGCGCGCTCGCTGATGCGTATGTCCAGCTTGCGCTCCGCCAGGCGCCCGCGCAGGTACTCCACCTGTATGTCCACGATAAGCTTTATCTCCTCCATGCCCAAGGCGTTGAAGACGATGATCTCGTCCAGGCGGTTTAAGAACTCGGGGCGGAAATGCGCCTTCAGCGCCTCCATGGCCATGTCCCTGACCTCGTCCGGGCCCCGGCCCGCCATCTCGGCGAAGAGGTGGCTGCCCACGTTGGAGGTCATGATGATGACCGCGTTCTTGAAGTCCACGGTGCGGCCGTGCCCATCGGTGAGCCTGCCGTCGTCCAGTATCTGCAGCAGCAGGTTGAAGACGTCGCCGTGGGCCTTCTCGATTTCGTCCAGGAGGATGACGCTGTAGGGGCGGCGCCGCACCGCCTCGGTGAGCTGGCCGCCCTCCTCGTAGCCGACGTATCCCGGGGGGGCCCCGACGAGGCGGGACACGGTGTGCCGCTCCATGTACTCGCTCATGTCCAGGCGCACCATGGCCTTATCGTCGTCGAAGAGGAACTCGGCCAGGGCGCGGGCCAGCTCGGTCTTCCCCACCCCGGTGGGCCCCAGGAAGAGGAAGGAGCCGATGGGGCGGTCGGGGTCCTGCAGCCCCGCGCGGGCGCGCCGGATGGCATTGGATACTTTCTCCAGAGCTTCCTCCTGGCCCACCACGCGGTGGCGCAGGCGGTCCTCCATGCGGATGAGTTTCTCCACCTCGCCCTCCAGCAGCTTGGAGACGGGGATATGCGTCCAGGCCGAGACCACGTCGGCGATGTCCTCGTCGTCCACCTCCTCCTTGAGCATCTTGCGCTCCTCCTGCAGCTCGTGCAGGCGCCGGTTCTCCTCCTCCAGCGCGGCCTGCAGCTCGCCGGTCTCGCCGTAGCGCAGGCGGGCCGCCTTCTCCAGGTCGCCCTCGCGCTCCGCCCGCAGCTCCTCCGTCTTCACCTGCTCCAGGCGCTCCTTGAGGGCGCGGATGCGGCCGATGTTCTCCTTCTCCGCCTGCCAGTGCCCCTTCATCTCCGTGGACTTCTCCACCAGGTCCGCCAGCTCGGCCTCGAGCCCCTCCAGGCGCTCGCGCGAGGCCTCGTCGACCTCCTTCTTGAGGGCCTGCCGCTCTATCTCCAGCTGCTTGATGCGCCGTTCCACCTCGTCTATCTCCGTGGGCATGGAGTCGATCTCGATGCGCAGGCGCGAGGCGGCCTCGTCCACGAGGTCGATGGCCTTGTCGGGCAGGAAGCGGTCACTGATGTAGCGGTCGGAGAGGACCGCCGCCGCCACCAGGGCCGAGTCCTGTATGCGCACGCCGTGATGCACCTCGTAGCGCTCCTTGAGCCCGCGCAGGATGGCGATGGCGTCCTGCACGTCGGGCTCCCCCACCAGGATGGGCTGGAAGCGGCGCTCCAGGGCGGCGTCCTTCTCGATGTGCTTGCGGTATTCGTCCAGGGTGGTAGCCCCGATGGCGTGCAGCTCGCCGCGGGCCAGGGCGGGCTTGAGCATGTTGGAGGCGTCCATCGCGCCCTCAGCCGCGCCCGCTCCCACCAGGGTGTGCATCTCGTCGATGAAAAGGATTATCTCCCCCTCGGACTCGATGATCTCCTTGAGCACCGCCTTGAGGCGGTCCTCGAACTCGCCGCGGTACTTTGACCCGGCCACCAGCGCCCCCACGTCCAGGCCCACCACCTTCTTGCCGCGCAGGCCCTCGGGCACGTCGCCCTCGACGATGCGCTGGGCCAGGCCCTCCACGATGGCCGTCTTCCCCGTGCCGGGCTCGCCGATGAGCACGGGGTTGTTCTTGGTGCGCCGCGACAGCACCTGCATGACGCGGCGTATCTCCGCGTCGCGCCCGATGACGGGGTCGAGGCGGCCACGCCGCGCCAGCTCGGTGAGGTCGCGTCCGAAGCGGGCCAGGGACTGATAGCGCCCCTCCGCCTCGGGGTCGGTGACCCTCTGGGTGCCGCGCACCTCGGTGAGGGCCCTGAGCACGCGCTCGCGGTCGATGCCGTGGGCGCGCAGGATCTCCGCCGCCGCGCCCCGCTTCTCCTCCGCCGCGGCCAGAAAAATGTGCTCGGTGGAGATGTATTCGTCCTTCATGGCGTCGGCCTCGGAGAGAGCGGCCTCCAGGAGCGCGGAGAGGCGGGGGGAGAGCTGCACCTGGCCCACCGCGCCGGTGACGCGGGGGATGCCCTCCAGGGCGGCCTCCACCTCCGCGCCCATGGCCGCGGCGTCCGCGCCCAGCTTGGCCAGGAGCGAGGGCACCGTGCCCCCCTCCTGCCGCAGCAGGGCGAGCAGGAGGTGCTCCACCTCCACGAACTGCTGATGGCGCTCGGCGGCGATGCCCTGGGCGTCGGCCAGGGCCTCCTGCGCTTTCACCGTGAACTTATCGAACCTCACCATCCCCAATCACCCCTCAAGGCCGCCGCCCTCGTTTCACTCCCGGCCCGCGCGGCGCCAGGCGCCGCAGCACCACCTCGCCGCGGGGAGCCAGGGCGATGTCGTTGCGCAGGCTCTTTCGCACCATGCGCACGCGCTCCTCGACGTCCGCCCGCGTCCCCTCCAGCTCCGCCTCCAGGGACTCCATGCGCTTGCGCATATTCTCCATGCGCGAGCGCATGTCCATGATCATCTTCACCCCGGCGAGGTTGACCCCGCTCTCCTGGGTCAACTGCTGGATGAGCCGGCAGCGCTCTATGTCCGCCTCGGAATAGCGCCTGCGGTTGTGCACCCTTGCGGGGCTGATGAGTCCCTTGCGCTCGTAGATGCGCAGGGTCTGGGGATGCACGTCGGCCAGCCTGGCCGCGATGCTGATGACGTAAACGGGCTCCTCGCTCGTCTTCCTCTTATCCATCCTCTACCACCTGCTCCTCCAGGAAGGCACGCGGGTCCTCCTTCTCCAGCCCCTGCAGCTTCTTCACCAGCTCCTTCTCCTTGGCCGTCATCTTCTTGGGGACGACGATGCGGGCGGTGACGATCATGTCGCCGTGCCCTTTTCCCTTGGGCTTGGGGGCGCCCTTGCCGCGCAGCCTGAACTTGCGGCCGTCCGAGGTGCCCGCGGGCACCCGCAGCCTCACCTTGCCATCAAGGGTAGGTATCTCCACCGTGGTGCCCAAGGCCGCCTCGGGGAAGGTTATGGGAAGGTCGAGGAGGAGATCCCTGTTCCTTCGCTTGAAATACTTATGCGGCTTGACGTGCACTTTCACGTAGAGGTCCCCCGGCGCCCCTCCCGCGGACGCGGCCTCGCCCTTGCCGGAAAAGCGCACCTTGCCGCCGTCCTTTATGCCCGCCGGGATCTTGACCCGGATGTTGCGCGGCATATCCACCGCGCCCGCCCCCCGGCAGGTCTCGCAGGGCTGCTCGATGACCGTCCCCCGCCCGCCGCAGGCGGGACACGGCCGCGAGAAGGCGAAGGGGCCCTGGTTCTGCGATACCGACCCCCGCCCGCCGCAGCTGGGACAGGTCTTGGGCAGGGTCCCGGGCTTGGCGCCGCTCCCCTTGCAGGTGGGGCAGACGGTCTTGCCGCTGACGGTGAGGGGGATGGAGACGCCGGATATGGCCTCGCCGAAGGATATGGTGACGTCGGCCTGCAGGTCGCGCCCCTTGCGCGCCTCGCGGCGCCGCCCGCCGCCCGCGCCCAGCCCGCCGAAGAGGTTGAAGATGTCCCCCAGATCGCCGAGGTCGCCGATATCTCCGGAATAGGAGTAGGAACGCGACCCGGGAGGCGCGCCCCCGAAATCGAAACCCCCGAACCCTGGCCCCGGCCCGCCGGCGCCGGCGAACATGCCGCCGGTGTCGTACTGCTTGCGCTTCTCCGCGTTGGAGAGCACCTCGTAGGCCTCGGAGACCTCCTTGAACTTCTCCTCCGAGCCCTTGTCCCCGGGATTGGCGTCGGGGTGGTATTTGCGCGCGAGCTTACGGTAGGCGTCCTTTATCTCCTTGTCCGACGCCTTCTTGCCGACTCCCAATGTCTTGTAATAATCGTTCGTCCCGTTCACCTGCAACCGCCTCTTTACATCTTATATCTCTCCCCCGCCCCGCCCCTTGCCCCGCATGCCGGGCCGCCGCCGCCGCTTCAGGGCCGCGGGCGGGGGAGGTCGGGAGCTGCCCCCGCGCGCCCGGCTGCGCGGGCCGCGGGCCTCCGCCCGCCGCGCGCGGGGCACACGGTGGGGGCATTATATATCTGTTCCCCCTCCAGGGGCGGGCCTCCGCCCGCCGCGCGCGGGGCACACGGGCGCGGCGGCGTCATTCACACTTGCTCACCGTCGCCCGCGCCGGGCGCAGCAGGGATCCCTTGTACCTGTACCCCTTCTGATGCACCTCGACCACGGTCTCGTCCTCGTGGTCGTCGCTGACCACGGCCATCATGGCCTCGCACACCTCGGGGTCGAAACGGTGCCCCTGGGGGTTTATCTCCTCCAGGCCCTCCCGACCCAAGAGCTCCATGAACTGCTCGTACACCATGCGCACGCCCTGAGCCAGCTTGTCGTCATGGCCCTCGGCGGCCTGCAGGGCCAGCTCGAGGTTGTCTATAACCGAGAGCAGCGCTGCCACCATGGCGCGGTTGGCATGCTCCACGATGCGGGTCTGCTCGCGCACCATCCTCTTGCGGTAGTTCTCCAGTTCCGCCTTCTGCCTCTGGGCGTCGTCGAGATATTCGTCGGCCCGGGCGCGCGCCTGCTCCAGGCGGGCCTCGAGGTCGATCACGGCGTCCTCGAGATCCTTTTTTGTCAGGGAGTGCAGCTTGCGCCGCCGCGCCGCCGCGGCGTCAGGCGCCGCGGGCCCCTTGGGCCTCTTCTCCTTGGCTCCTCTTTTGTCCTCGCTCATCCATCTTCACCTCTCGTCCTCTCCCCCCTCCGCTTTCCGCTCCGCATGCCTGGGGGCTGGTCTCCCGCGGCCAGCCCCCTCGCATTTTCCACCGGGCAGGAGTCTTATTCCTTCTCCTCCTCGACCTTGACGGGGATACGCCGCGCCGCGGCCTCCACCGCCTTGGGCAGGACGATGCTGAGCACGCCGTCCTTCACGGACGCGGTCACCTTCTCCTCCTCCACCTTGCGCGGCAGGGGGATGCTGCGCTCGAAGCGCCCGTAGGCCCGCTCCATGCGGTGATAATCCTCCCCCTTGACCTCGCCGGCGAACTTGCGCTCGCCCCTTACGCGCAGGATGTCTTCCTCCAGGGATATCTCGATATCCCGGGCCTCCATGCCCGGGAGCTCCACCTCCACGGTGATGCTCTCCGCGCTCTCGTGCACGTCCAGCGCGGGCGCCCAGGAGGCCGCGGCCTCCACCGCCACCGGCGCATCCGCCCCGCGGAGGAAGCTGCGGCGGAAGAGGCTGTTGACCTCGTCCTGCAGGCTCATCAGGTCACGGAACGGATCCCATCTCACGATAGCCATGCTCCCTCACTCCTTTCTTTTCCCAGGGTGCGCCGCCGCGCCTCCCCTGTCCTGTCCTCTGCGCTTACATCTCCTCGAATTCCGCCTCGTCGATGACCTCTCCCTCGGCCTCCTCGGTGGCGCCGTAGCTGCCGTCGCCCTCGGGCCCCATGTGGGGCGCCTCGGTGCTGGCCTGCGCATACATGTGCTCGGCCAGCTTGTAGGAAGCCTGGGTGAGTATCTCCGCCTTGCGCCGGATGTCGTCGGTGTCGGAGCCCTTGAGGGCCTCCCTGACCTCCTCCAGCGCCGTCTCTATGGCCTTGCGGTCGTCGGGCGAGACCTGGTCGCCCAGCTCGTGCAGGCTCTTCTCCGTGGTGTAAACCAGGCTGTCGGCGTTGTTGCGCACCTCCGCCTCCTCGCGCCTGCGGCGGTCCTCCTCGGCATGGGCCCCGGCGTCCTTGACCATCTTCTCGATCTCCTCCTCGCTGAGGCCGCTGGAGGCGGTGATGGTTATCTTCTGCTCGTTGCCCGTGGCCATGTCCTTGGCCGAGACGTGCAGGATGCCGTCGGCGTCGATGTCGAAGGCCACCTCTACCTGGGGGACGCCGCGCGGTGCGGGCGGGATGCCCACGAGGTTGAAGTTGCCGATGAGCTTGTTGTAGGCCGCCATCTCCCTCTCGCCCTGATAGACCTTGATGTCCACGCTGGTCTGCCCGTCCGCGGCGGTGGTGAAGGTCTCGCTCTTGCGGGTGGGGATGGTGGTATTGCGCTCGATGAGCTTGGTGAACACGCCGCCCAGGGTCTCGATGCCCAGGGAGAGGGGGGTCACGTCCAGCAAGAGGACGTCCTTGACCTCGCCCTTGAGCACGCCGGCCTGTATGGCGGCGCCCATGGCCACCACCTCGTCGGGGTTGATGCCCTTATGGGGCTCCTTGCCGCCGCTGAGCTTGCGCACCATCTCCTGCACCATGGGCATGCGCGTGGAGCCTCCCACCAGGATGACGTGGTCGATCTGCTTGGGGTCCAAATTGGCGTCCTTGAGGGCGCGCTTGAAGGGCCCCACGCATTTCTCCAACAGGTCCGCGGTCATCTTCTCGAAATCCGCGCGGGACAGCGTCATGTCCAGGTGCAGCGGCCCGTCCGGCGTCGCGGTGACGAAGGGCAGGTTGATATTGGTGGAGGTGGTGGTGGAGAGCTCTATCTTGGCCTTCTCCGCCGCCTCCTTGAGCCTCTGCATGGCCATCTTGTCCTCGCGCAGGTCGACGCCGTTCTTGCCCTTGAAGTCCTCGGCCATCCAGTCGATGATGCGCTGGTCCCAGTCGTCGCCCCCCAGCTGGGTGTTGCCGGCGGTTGACTTCACCTCGAAGACGCCCTCGCCGATGTCCAGGATGGAGACGTCGAAGGTGCCGCCGCCCAGGTCGAAGACGAGTATGGTCTGCTCGGCCTCCTTATCGAGGCCGTAGGCCAGCGATGAAGCCGTGGGCTCGTTGATGATGCGCAGCACGTTGAGCCCGGCGATGCGCCCGGCCTCCTTGGTGGCGGTACGCTGGGAGTCGTTGAAATAGGCGGGCACGGTGACCACGGCGTCGGTGATCTTCTCGCCCAGGTATTCCTCCGCGTCGGCCTTGAGCTTCTGCAGCACCTTGGCGGAGATCTCCTGGGGGCTGTATTCGCCGTCCCCGAGCTTCATCTTCTCCACCGTCCCCATCTTGCGCTTGATGGAGGCCACGGTGTTGTCCGGGTTGGTCACCGCCTGGCGCTTGGCCACCTGGCCCACCAGCCACTCCCCCGTCTTGGACATGGCGACCACCGAGGGGGTGGTCCTGCCGCCTTCGCTGTTGGGTATGACGACGGGCTCGCCGCCCTCAAGGACGGCGACCACGGAGTTGGTGGTGCCCAGGTCGATACCTACTGTTTTCGCCATTTCTCTCTTCCTCCTTCATGTAAAAAATATGCTCGCACACGTGGTGCGAAGTTCAGTCCTTAATTAATATAACTCTTGATAGTCCCATTGTCAAGATAGTTTATAACATGACTATAGGGCAATATTATACCCACCTTGAGCTGGGGATATACATTGAAAGAATCCGGCTGCGCGCCAGGAAAAAGCACGCCGAAAACCTTCGGGGCGGCCTTGCATGCGTCAATCGACGAGGGCGTTCACCCCGTAGACGAAGTAGAAGACGAGCATGGCGAGGATGGGATAGACGAGCAGGCCCGCGTTGAAGCGGATATGCGGGGGCCGCCACAGGAGGCGCATGCCCGCGGTGAAGACGATGGCCCCGGGATAGGCCAGGACGACGAAGAGCTTGAATATGCCCGGCGCCGGGCGCATGAGGCTGATAACGACCACCGGCAGCATGAGCGCGCACATGGGGAGCATGGCGTCGATGGTGCGCTTGGCGCCGAAGACCACCCCGGAGGTACGGTAGCCCGCCGCCGCGTCGAAGGGGACATCGTTGGCCATGCTGGGCATGTAGAGGGTGGCCGAGAAAAGGAAGCCGAAGACCAGGGGCCAGGCCGGCGGCCAGGTGGCGGGGTTGACCGCCTTCCACCCGGCGATGAGCAGGACCACCGCGCCCACCCCGTTGGTGACGATGTCCAGCACGGGCAGGTTCTTGAAATGAAACCAGGGGTGGGAATAGAGGACGCCGAGGATGAGCACCGAGGCGAGCATGAAGATGGTGAACTGCAGGTTGACCAGGAGCGAGAAGCCGATGCAGCCCAGGCCGGACAGGGTGAAGAGCAGCGCCGTCTCCAGCCTGCCCATATCGCCGGTGGCGAAAGGCTGATCGGACATGTGCAGGTCGCCCTTGTACATGTCGTTGTGCAGGCGGTCGGATTCCACGTCGGCATAGAAGTTGAGCGAGCTGGAGAAGAAAGACCCGCAGAGGAAAGCCAGGTACATGAAGGCTATCTCGTGCCCCGCCATGTTCCCCCCGGCGGCCGCGGAGACGGCGAACCCCAGGGTGGTGGGGAAGATGTAGATGAACATGGTCTTGAGCCGGAAAAGGATGTAGTACTTGCGCAGGAAGGCCTCCAGGCGCGCCCTTCTATCCATCTTGCCTCCTTTGTCCCCAGCCGTTGTCACAAGTAAAACAGAAATGTCCGGGGCCTTCAACACGGCCACGCCTCATCGCGCAGCGGACGCGAGGGACCCCCCGGCAGGCCTCGCCACGCCCCGGGCTCGGGTGGTCGCCCCCCGCGGAATGCGCGCGCCAGGCGCCGCCTAAACCCGCGCCTCCCCGCCCCCGCCGGGGAGGATGTCCTCCAGCCTGGAGAGGATGGACCAGAAGACCGCCTCCGCCTCTTTCTCCTTGGCGATGCGTGCCACGTCCAGCTCGAAGAGGAAGCGGGTCGAATGCAGCGAGGCGGTATCGCCGGCCCGCGGCTTCTCCGGCACCGCGCCCCCCAGGGCCTCGCGCAGGCACACGGCGGCGACCTTGCCGGAGATCACCGCCAGGCGCGGCCCCACGATGAGGAGCTCTTCCGCCAGGAAGGGAGCGCAGCGGCGCACCTCTCTCCTCGTCACCCGGGGCAGGCGGCAGCGCAGGGCGGTGGAGAAGTAGAGCTGCTCCTCCTCCCACCCCTGCGCGCGCATCCTCGCCACCAGGGGGTCGCGCCACGCCCCCCAAGGGTTTTCGCGCCCGGCGCCGGGCCCGGGCATCCCGGCGAGGAAGAAGAGGTCGGAGCCCATGCCGCCGCGGCCCGCGATGCCCTTCCCCCCGCCCGGGCAGGCGCGGCAGCCCGCTATGGCCCCCTCCAGGGCGCGCCGGTCGGCGAGCAGGCTGGCGCGGATCGCCGCCGCGCCCTCCGGGGCGGGCCCTGTTTCCTGCGCGCGCTCCAAAGCGTCCTCCCTGGGCCGGTCCTCGCCTCCGCGTAGATTATAAACCCCGGCGCTGCCGGGGCCCCCGCGGCGGCGAAGGGGCGGGGCGCTCACCCCTTCCGGGCGTAGCCGCGCCCCACACCATGTTGTGCCTAATATGATAATATGTCCACAAGATATTGACATGGGCTATATATATGGATTATCATAGCTGCAAATATACTAGATGTTGGTTGTCGAGCCAAGGAGGGGTGCTTTGCCGGTAAAGGAAAGGACCAGGCCTCTTCATTGCCTGGAGGTCTCCTACGACGAGATGAGCGACGATGATCTCATAACCTGCACCCGGCAGGGCGACTCCCTCGCCGAAGCCCGCCTGCTCAACAAGTACCAGTACCTGGTACACGTCAAGGCCAAGTCCTATTTCCTGGACGGGGCCGAGCACGACGACACCATTCAGGAGGGGATGATCGGCCTCTACAAGGCGATACGGGACTACAAGTTCAACGAGATCTGCTCCTTCCGCTCCTTCGCCGTGCTCTGCATCACCCGCCAGATAATAACCGCCGTCAAGACCCATACGCGCAAGAAGCACAACCCCTTGAGCTGCTACCGCCCCCTGGAGGCAAACGTCTTCGACGAGAGCGGGGACGTGATCTATTATGCCGGCGGCGCGGTGAGCACCAAGGCCGAGGATCCGCTGGAGCTGTGCATCTTCGAGGACGAGGTCTCGCGCATCATCTGCATCCTCAAGGAGAAGCTGAGCGGGCTGGAATGGAGAGTACTGGTATCCTACCTCGAGGGCAAGAGCTACAAGGAGATAGCGGGCGAGATAAAGCGCGACACCAAGGTGGTCGACAACGCCCTGTGCCGCGTGAAGGTGAAGATCAAGAACCACGTCGAACCCCTGCTAAATTAGCTGCGCAGCCACCGCGGCGCAGCGCGGACTTATCCGCGCAAGCCGCTCGTCTAAACCCTGGCGCATTCGGGCGGCGTCGGTTCCCTTTCCCCGCCCGGCGTCCCGCTTGCGCGCGCATCCCGCTCCTCTTGCGTTGACCAAAATATGCGTGGAGACCGGCATCCCGCTTGCGCGCGGAACCCGCTCCCACAGGGGCGCCAGCGCCTCCTTTTATCTGCAAAAACCTCCCCCCAAGCAGAGCCCGCACCCGCAGGCTTGCGGAGGGAGGCGATGCATGCCGGGGGCGGGCTCGCATTGCCTGCATGGCTGGAACCTAGTGCCGGCCCCAATCTTGCCCACGAAGAAGCATTGATATAGAATGGGTCCGGTTCCGCACCCAGCGAAACCGCCGTTTGGTCAAGACATCAGTCGGTAATCGGCAGGAGCAGGGTTTGCAGCAGAGAACGGCGCGGACGAAGAGCCCCCTTGCGCGCACGCGTGTCGTGCCCGCGGGCGGCAGCGGCGGCAGACCGGGCGCGCGGACGGAGGAGAGACGCCTCCGCACCCCGTGCCCCCCACCGCTTCCCTCACCCGATACCGCCTGGGGGCGAGCAAGGTTAGCAAGAGAAGGAGGACACCGGGATGAACAGGTGGGAAGAGGAGTACAAGCGTAAGTT
The DNA here is from genome assembly GCA_964510515.1 of uncultured Actinomycetota bacterium. GTDB lineage: Bacteria > Actinomycetota > Geothermincolia > Geothermincolales > RBG-13-55-18 > SURF-21. The sequence goes on from CAZEAU010000002.1 coordinate 85,764, forward strand.
GACCACCGCCGAAGAGGCGGCGAAGTCGGTGAAGGACGGAGAGAAGCTCTTCTGCGGCAGCGGCGGCAGCGCGCCCGCGGGCATCCTCGACGCGCTCTTCGACCGCGCGGAGGAGCTCACGGACGTCACCTTCGGAGGCCTGATCATGCTGGCCCCCACCTACAAGATCCTCAGCGAGAAGATGCGCAAGCATATAAGGTTCGACAACCTCTATGCAACCCTTCTGGACCGGCAGGCGCTGCACGACGGCATCTGCGAGCACATCCCCTTCCATTTCTCCGACCTGCCGCGCCTGGCGGGCGAATTCGCGGAATACCGCACCGTGTTCACCCAGGTGGGGCCCATGGACAGCCACGGCTACATGTGCGCGGGCGTCTCCGGCAACTTCCTGGACGTCGTGCACATACTGGACCGCGTGGTGGTCGAGGTCAACGAGAATCAGCCGCGCATACACGGGCGCAACTTCTACCACATCTCGCAGGTGGATATGGTGGTCGAGAACCATACCCCCCTCCTGGACATGCCCCCCGACCCCGTCACCGACGTCGATCGGGCCATCGCCGAGAACATCGTGGGGTACATAAACGACGGCGACACCATACAGCTGGGGATAGGCGGCGTGCCCAACGCCATCGGGGAATGCCTGCTGGACAAGCGGCACCTGGGCTGCTACACGGAGATGGTGCCCGACGCCATCATGAAGCTCTTCCAGGCTGGGGTCATCGACAACACGAAAAAGACCTGCTATCCCTACCAGTTCAACGCCTTCTTCGCCGGGGGGTCCAACGAGCTCTACCGCTGGCTGAACGAAAACCCCATGGTCTTCTTCTCCCCCATCTCCTACAACAACGACCCCAACCGCGTGGCCATGAACGACAACATGGTGGCCATCAACGCCACCCTGGAGATCGACCTCACCGGCCAGTGCTGCTCGGAGTCCATCGGTAACAAGCAGTACAGCGCCACCGGCGGGCAGGTGGACTTCACGCGGGGCGCCTACAACGCCAAGGGCGGCAGGGCCTTCATCGCCGCCCATTCCACCGCCGTGGACAAGGCCAGCGGCGAGACCATCTCCAGGATCGTGCCCATGCTCAAGCCGGGGGCCACCGTGACCCTCACTCGCACCGACGTCATGTATGTGGTCACCGAGTACGGCGTGGTCAACCTCAAGGGGAAATCGCTGCGTGAGCGCGCGCACGCCCTCATCTCCATCGCCCATCCCGATTTTCGGGGGGAACTCAAGCAGTACGCGCGGGACGTGAAGTACTTCATCTTCCCCGAGCACGAGGAGGGCATCTAGGAACGGCCCGGGCGCAGGCCCGGGGCCGTGCCGGGCGGAGCCGGCGCTTCCGCTCCCGCTCCGCCCTGTCCCCGCTCATGGCGTGACCGATACCCCCCGCCTATAATCGAGGGCCGGAACCGGTTCGGAATGCCGCGAGGGAAGGAGCTGACGCCATGCGCGCCCCTGCAAAATGGCTGCGGGTCATCGCCCTGCTCGCGTTCCTGACAGCCGCCGTGCTGCTCTTCAGCTCGAGCGGATGCGAGAGGCGCAGGTGAGGGCCTGCACGCGGGCCGGTCGCGGCCCCATGCGCGCCCCTTGCTGCGCCGCAGCGCTAACGGAGCGCTAGCGGAGTTCATTTCTTTCTCCTTCTCACCTGCCTGGGGGCGGGCTTCCTTGCCGCCTGCCCGGCGGAGGGTTTCCTCGCTGCCCGGGGCTTTTTCTTCTCCTCCTCCAGCAGGTGATAATAGAAGCGGTTGAAGGCCGCGGCCACGAAGGCGGTACGCGCCCCCTCGAGCAGGGCCATGGTCAGGGCGAAGGCGAAGATGACGTACATGCCCGAGAGCATGCTCACCGCGTACATGGCGGCGATAAAAAGGGTGCGCAAGACCAGCTCGGGGACGATGAGCAGCATCACCGCATCGCGGTACCTTCCCCGGACCGCGGTGTAGCTGGCGCGCACCACCTCCTCCACCTTCCCGCCCCGCGCGAGGACGATCATCTGGGGCATGAGGGCGAAGAGGACGAGCACCAGGTCGACCACGATATAGGTGAGATACACCAGGGCATAGGAGAGCACCACCCCGCTCGCCTGGCTCTCCTGCCCGGAGGCCGCGTAGCTGAGCAGCATGGCCACGGCTATGTGGGCGAACTGGGTCACGAACACGCCGACCAGGCCCAGCAGCAGGCCGGAGAGCGGGGCCGTCGCGCCCAAGGAAGATATCCCCCGCAAGGCCTCGCCCATGGCCCTCCCTCCCCCGGCGGAGCGCGCATCCCCGAAGATGAAAACGGCCGCGCACCAGAAGAGGAAGAGCAGCGAGTAGCAGAGCGAGTACCCGATGAGGCCCATGAGCATGGATATGGTCCCCGCGGCGCTGGTGATGGCGACCGTGCCCGGTATGATGAACTCCGAGTGCACGACGAGGGGCAGCGCGGAAGCCGTGAGCAGGAGCAGCGCCGACGGGCGGCGCAGGAAATCCCCCCAGGCGCCGCCCAGGAGGGAACGTGCCAGACTGCGCTCTCCTGCCGGCAATGCTCCTCCTCACTCGCGGCGACCCGTAAACGCCCCTCTACGATAAGCAGCGCCCCGGGCGCCGTCAACCGCGCCGCCGCCGCTTCTCCCCCCCACCGTGATGCTGCCACTGCCGCGCGCAGGGGGTATAATACACGCATCGCTGGTTGCTGTGCAGGCTCCGAGGAGGTGGCTTTGAACATGAATGAAGTCGGTGGAGAAAACTTGGGTCAGAAGGCGGGTACCGCCCTGGGCGTCCTGGCAGCCCTTCTCATCTTGCGCCGCCTGAGGAAACGCCGCAAGGAGAAGAGGCTGGCCAAGGCGCGGGCGCGAGCCAGGGCGCGGGCGATCGAACTGCGCATCAAGGAGGAAAAAACCCGCGGCAAGGCGGGGAGGAAAGCGCCGCTGAAAGGCGACGCGAAGAAGAAGGTCAAGAAGGCCAAGAGGGACCGCTCCATCACCGAACAGCTCATCCGCTTCACCGTGCTCGCGGTGATGAAGAAGGTCATCTCGCAGCAGATCGATAAGGCCGGGCTCGATCTGGGCAAGAGCAGGCTGGGCCGGAAGGTGGTCGAGGCCTCCGCGGGCTAGGCTCAGGGCTTGAAGCCGCTGGGGGGCTTCCCGCCTTTCTCCGCCGCCTCCAGGATGAGGCGGTAGGCTCTTTCGTAGAGCGCGAAATAGGCGTCCGCGGCGCGGTATGCGGCCCTCTCCTCCTCGCCCGCGAAATCGAGATACCTGCTCACCAGGTCCAGCGCCACCTCCGCCTGGGTCTTGGAAAATATGCCGTCCACCGCCTGGCCTCCTTTCCCCGCCCGCCGCGGCCCGCGCGGGCGCGGCGTGTCATGCCCCGCAGACTGGATTATAATCAAGCCGCGGCCGCGGATAAAGGCCGCCCCCGCGGAGCGGAAGCGCGGCTGGCCTCCGGGGGCATCACCGCCCCCGGCGGCGAGGAAGGAGGAGAGATTGACCGCGGCGCTGGCGATATCGCTGTTCTTTGCCTCCCTGGGAGCCCTGACCCTGCTCTACGTGCTCCATTTCCGCAGGCGTGCGCTCTCCATGGGGAGCGAGAGGCTGCGCGCCGCGCTCTCCCGCACCGTGGGCGGGGACGAGGGCGCGAGCGAGGAGGAGCTCGGCCGCGGTGCCCGTGAGCTCGATGCCAGGCTGCGCAGGGCCAGTCGGGCCGTGGCGGGGCTGGCCGTGGCGCTGCTCGCCGCCTGCCTGACGCTGACGGCGCTGTCGGCCCTGCCGGAGCTCAGCCTGGCGCTGTGCGGGGTATGCCTGTTCCTGCTCTCGCTCTACGTCGGCGCCGCCCTGCTGCGCGACATCCCCCGCCGCGCCTCGCCTTAGCCCCAACCCGCGCAGGGACGCGCAGGGATGAACGTGGGGGGCGCGGTCGATGGCCGCATCCCTGACGCCCCAGCCCGCCCGTGGGCGCGCAGGGATGAACCCTTCCGCCCGCTCGCCGGTGGTCACGATCTCCGAGCCCCAGCCCGCACGGGGGCGCACGGGCAATAAAGGTGAGGGCTTGCCTCGTGAGGTATATTTATCTGTGAGCTGTGCTTGCAAGCGTGCCGTCGGGCATTCCGCCCAGGGAGGTTGAGATATGCGCGGGAAAGGCCTCTTCAGCTTCCTCCTGGCCTGCCTGCCCTGGTTGCTCCTTCCCGTCCTGGCCTACCTGGACCTGGTCCCGTGGGGGGCGGCGGCCGGGCTGGCCATCGTTCTGGCCATGTTCTTCGTGCTGCCCGCGGGCAGGAAATGGGGCATCCTGCAGGCCTTCTCCCTGCTTTTCTTTCTCGTGGCCTGCGCCGCCGTGTTCGCCCTGGGGGAGGACATCAAGACCCGCATCCCAAATCTTCTCGCCGGCGGCTTCGCCTGCCTGACCATCATGGCCGCATACGGCGCCATGGAGGGGATATCCTTCCCCGCCCATTACGTCTATCTCGACTACCCGGAGAGCATGCGGGAGAGCCCGGCGCTGCGCCGTGCCCTGTGGGTGCTTACCCTGGCCTGGAACGCCGTCTTCCTGGCGGGCCTGGCCGTCAACCTGGTGAGCATGCTGGCCTTGCGGGGGGACGTCTCCACCTCCACCGCGACCATCGCGTCGGCGGCCCTCTTCGCGGCGGGGATGGCGGCGACCCCCCTCATCCTCACCCTGCTGCCGCGGCGCATGGAGGCGGGCCTGGTGGAGAAGGGGCTGCTTTCCATAAAATGGGATCCCCCCACCCTGCAGCCGGGACGTTCGCTGCGCAGGAACGAGTACGACGCGGCCGTGGTGGGCTCGGGCATCGGCGGGCTTTCCTGCGCCGCATTGCTCTCCCAGGCGGGCATGCGGGTGTTGGTGGTGGAGAAGGCACGCCTGGTCGGGGGCTACTGCCAGACTTACGACTGGGAGGGTTTTCCCCTCAACTCGGGCCCCACCGTGCTCACGGGCGGCGGAGAAGGGGGGGTCCTCAGCGCCCTGCTGCGCCGCCTGGGCCTGGAGGAGGAGGTGCCCCTGCGACGCCTGCAGTGGGGCATGACCGACGGGAGGACGGCCCTGCGCCTGGGCCAAGGCATCGATGACGACCTGGCCAAGCTGGAGGCCAAGTTTCCCGCGGCGCGCGAGGGGCTGAGGCGCCTCGCGGGCGACCTGCGCCGCTTCCGCGGGGAACTGCTCGACCGCCCTGACCCGCTCGCCTCCCCCCTGCCCTCCGACCTGGAGGAATATCGCGAACAGTTCGTGCGCCACCCCGTATCCGCCCTGTGGCAGAACCTCAGCTTCCAGGACATGATGGAGGAGTACCTGCCCGACCAGCGCCCCGGCTCCCTGCTGCTCGGGACCTCCGCGCTCCTGGGGGGGGACCCGCGCCGCTTCCCCGCCTACGAGGGGGCGCGCGTCCTCGTCGCCCTCCTCGTGGACGGCATCTATTACCCCCGGCATCACCTCTCGCAGCTGAGCCGCAGGCTGGCGGGGGTGGTGGAGGGAGCGGGAGGGGAGGTGCTCACCTCCCACGAGGCGGAGGAGGTGCTCATGCGGGGCGAGGGGGCCAGGGGGCGCCCCATGGGCCTGCGCCTGGCCGACGGCTCCCAGGTGCGCTCGGACGTGGTGATCCTGGACATGGACCCGCGCCGCGCGCTCACCGGCATCCTCGCCCCCACCTCCCTGGGCCTGGACTTCCTCAAGGAGATGGAGAAGCTCAAGGTCTCCGATTCCGCTTTCGCCCTCCACCTCGTCTTCGAGGAGGACCTGCGCATGCCGGAAAGGGTGCTCCTCTACCCCGCCAAGCCGCGCCGGGTGAGGACCGGCGACACCTACCTGGAGGTGGACTCCATCGTGCTCAGCAAGGAGAGGAATATCGACGCGGGCCGGGGAGGGTGCGTGCTTCTGGCAAGAGCGAACATCCCCGGCCGCTGCTACCACGTCTTCGAGGACGAGGCGGCGAGCGCGGAGCTGGGGGCCGAGCTCACCTACCTGGTCAAAGAGGAGATCACGTCCATCATGCCCGCGGCGAAGAAGGCGGTGAAAGAGTTCGTCACCCTCCCCCCCCATTTCACCCGCCTGACCTCCAACGGGCGGGGGGCCGCCTTCGGCTTCGCGCCCCGGCTCGAACAGTGGTATTTCCGCCGCCCCGGCCCGCGCCTTCCCCTCCCCAACCTCTACCTCGTGGGCGCCTGGAGCAGGTTCGGCGGGGGGATGGAGGGCGCGGCCCTGAGCGGGATTGTGGCCGCGCGGGAGCTGTGCGGCGAGCGCCCCTACGGGGGGGCGAAGGGCGCGCGGCCCGCCCCCCTGACCGGAGAGCCGCCCGGGGAGGAAAAGAGCGGGGGCGGGCGCCGGGCGCGCGGACGGGGAAAGGGGAGGAAGGGAAAGGGGGCGGGCGATGACGAGGGAGAATAAGCGTTTCACCATAGCCCAGATCTCCGATTTGCACTGCGGCGACCAGCGCTTCGACCTCGGGCTGATGGAGAACTGCATCGAGACCGTCAACGCCGAGGAACCCGACCTGGTGGTGGTGGCGGGAGACCTCTCCGTGGACGGCTACCGCGAGCAGCTGGAGGAGGCGCGCTTCCACATCGACCGCATAGAGTGCCCGCACAAGATAATCATCGCCGGCAACCACGACTGCCGCAACGTGGGCTACCTCCACTTCGAGGAGATCTTCGGGCCGCGCCGCTCAACCCTGCGCTTCAGCCACGGCGGCGCCTGCGGCAGGGACCTCAGCGAGGAGGTGGCCGTGGTCGCGGTGGACTCGAACAAGGCGGACGTGAACGACGGCGAGGTGGGGCGCCACAATTACCGCTTCATCGAGGGGGAGTTCTCCGGGGACGCCACCTTCAAGATATTCGTGCTCCACCACCACCTCGTGCACATCCCCGGCACGGGCAGGGAGAGGAATATCGTGTGGGACGCCGGCGACGTGCTCCACGTGCTGCGGGAGATGCAGGTGGACCTGGTGTTGAGCGGGCACAAGCACGTCCCTTACGTGTGGCCGCTGGCGCGCATGTACCTCGTCACCTCCGGGACCGCCAGCACGCGCAGGACGCGCGGGCTCACCCCGCCCTCCTTCAACCTCCTGCACATAGAGGGGGAGGAGATAAGCGTCGATTTCGTGTCCAGCGAGGACGGCAGCCGCAGCAGCAGCAATTACCCGCGCTGGTGGTGCCACGAGAGGTTCTGGGCCTACCGGGGTTAGCGCAGCGCCCTTCGGGCGCCGCCCGGCATGCCCTTCACCCTCTCCGGCAGATCCGAGAACATGTACGGCTTGGCGATGTGGCCTGCCGCCTGCAGCCCCACGGCGCGCTCGATGCCCTCGGGGCGGTTCTTCAGCGTGGAGATGATCACCGGGATGTGGCGCGTCTGCGCCCGCGCCTTCGGTTCCTCCATTAGCTGCCAGTCGGCCGGGCCGCCGGGAAAAACCCCGGCCCCTGCAGCCGGGCAACCTTTTCCGTCTCCTGGCGTTGTGCCGGGCATCCGCATGGGCATATATATCGTATCCATGCCCTTGCTCACCCATGCCATGGGGGCGGGAAGGGGTTCAAGTTGAAGGCAACCCTCAATAAAGACTTTCTCAAAGGCCTCGAGCGGGGGTGGAGGCGGGTGCGGGCGAAGCTCCCCCCCATGCCGCTGGAGGGCCTGGACGGCGACGCATAATACGCGGCGCTGCGGCGGTGGAAGCCGCGATTGTTGTCCTTTCCGGTCTCCGGGGGGAGGAAGCTTCGCATTTGTCTGGAATCTTATATATATAGGAATATGCTTTCGTGGCCGATGGTCATAGAGAATAAACCGAGGAGAGGCAGGCCCTCATGACGGGGGTTGTAGTCGCTGTTCTGAGGTGCTGAGTTGGAGCTCAAGGTAGGTTGCTGCGGTTTCCCCCAGGCACGGCAGGTTTACTATCGCACACTTCCCCTGGTGGAGATACAAAGGACGTTCTACCAGCTGCCCAGGGTCAAGACGTCCCTGAAATGGCGCCGGGAGTCCCCGGCCCATTTCGAGTTCACCCTCAAGGCCTGGCAGCTCATAACCCACCTCCCCTCCAGCCCCACCTACCGGCGCCTCTCCCACCCCATCCCCGACGAGCTGCGCGACGCCTACGGCTCGTTCAGGCCCACCCCGGAGAGCTTCAAGGCCTGGAGGGAGACCCTGGAGGTGGCGAGGGCCATGGAGGCGGAGATAGTGGTCTTCCAGTCGCAGACCAGCTTCGGCCCGGGGCCCAAGAACACCGCCCAGATGCGCGAGTTCTTCTCCACCATCGAGCGAGACGGGCTGCACCTGGCCTGGGAGCCCCACGGCCGCTGGAGCCCGGAGGAGGCGGGAAAGCTGTGCCGCGAGCTCGACCTCCTGCACGTGGTCGACCCCTTCCAGGGCAGGGAAAAGGCGGGCTCGATTATCTACTGGCGCCTGCACGGGGCGGGAAATTTCCGCCACCGCTACAGCGACCAGGAGCTGGGAAGGCTGGTGACCATACTGCGCAAGAGCAAGAAGAAGAGGGCCTACGTGCTCTTCAACAACATCTGCATGTGGGAGGACTCCCAGCGCTTCATGGAGATATGGGAGAAGCGCAACGCCTGACGCCGCCCGCGATCCGCCCCGGGGCCCTCATCCCCGCGCCCGCGCCGCAATCTCCTCCAGGAAGGAGCGCGCATCGCTCAGGCAGGCGGCGGCGGTGAGCGGATCGGGCTCCATCTCCCCTTCGCTGACGCGGCGGTAGAGGTCGGCCACGATGGGCAGGGCGCGCCGGTTCTCATGGCTCAGGGGCAGCGAGGGGGTCTGGTCACGGAAGCGCTGCAGGACCTCCTCCCACCCCGAGGCGCCCTCCCCGCGGCCCTCGAGGGCGGAGCCGGCCGCGTAGAGCATGCCCAGAAAAGCGTTGGCGATGGCCTCCCCCGGCAGGCCCCCGGCGAGCATGCCCTCGGCGGCGGCAAGGGTGAGGTGGGCCTGGTCCAGCCAGTGCGAATTCTCTTCCTCCCAGTCGAACAACCCGCCGCCTCCCTTCGCCGCGCCCGCATGGGCTGCCATCACGCATATACTACCTTATAATGTGGGGATGTGGAGGGCGACCGGCGTCAAACCGGGCGGGCCCAGGCGCGGGCCCCCGCCCCGTGGCGGCGACGATTCGGAGGGAGATTGCGCTTCTTTAAATATCATAGCCTGGGGAACGACTACATACTGCTGGACGCCCTGGAGAAACCGCTGCGGCTCGCGCCGGCGGACATCCACATGCTCTGCCACCGCCACCTCGGCATCGGCGGGGACGGCATCATCGTCATGGAGCCATCGCCGCGGGCCGTGTGCCGCATGCTCAACTACAACCCCGACGCCAGCCAGGCGGAGGTGAGCGGCAACGGCCTGCGCTGCCTGGCCAAACACCTCTACGACATGGGCATATACCGCGGGAAGGAGATGCTCGTGGAGACGCCCTCGGGGGTGAGGAGGCTCATCATCCGCACCGGCATGCGCCGGGTGAGCTCGGTGGAGGTGCACATGGGGGGGGCGGACTTCCGCCGCTCCTCCATCCCCATGCAGGGCGAGGGGGAGGAGGCCGTGGAGATGCCCCTGGAGGCGGCGGGGCACACGGTGAACGCCACCTGCCTCTCCGTGGGCAACCCCCATTGCGTCCTCTTCCTCGCCGACCTGGAGGACGCCCTGGTGGACGAGCTGGGCCCGGCCATCGAGAACCACCACCTCTTCCCCCTGCGCGTCAACGTCGAGTTCGCCCAGGTGATGAACGTCTCCGAGATGCGCCTGCGTTCCTGGGAGAGGGGCGCGGGGGAGACCATGGCCAGCGCGACCGGCGCCTCGGCCGCCGTGGCCGCCGCCCTGCGTACCCGCAGGTGCAAGAGGAGGGTCCACGTGCAGCAGCCGGGCGGGCTCATGGAGGTGGAGGTGGCCGCGGACGGCGGCATCGTCACCCGCGGCCCCGCCAGGCGCGTCTTCGCGGGCACCCTGGACGAGGACTGGCGGGAACGCAGCCGCATCATCCTGGCCTAGGGCGGATGGCCCGGGCTCGAGGGATGGCGCCCTCGTTCCGCGCAGCGCCGGGGTCGGCGCCAGCGCTTTTTTTGCGCCCGGAGGCGCATGCCGGAGGCGTGGAAGGCCGGGGCTGGCGGCAGATGCGGCTACCCGGCAGCGCCGCTGGCGGCACCCGGCCTCACCTTCCATATGCAAGCCGGCCCCTACGATGACACGTTCGGAAGAACATGTGCCACCCCGGCCCCGGAGAGGAGCCGGGAAAAACACCTGCGACCCGGCCCCCGCAAGGGCCGACGAAGGGAAGAACACCCGCGAAGCCGCTTCCGCTGGCGCTGGCTTGAAGCATGAGAGAGCCCTTTTCCCCAGGAGCAGGCGCCAGGAGGAAAGCATGGGGCCACGTCTTGCAATCTTGAGGTAAAACCCCTGGTGCGAACAGGCAAGATACCGAAGCAGGCAAAGAACAAGACCTGACCCCATCCGTCAGCGGGAGCTGCCGCCGGGAAGAAAGCGTGGGGCCACGTCTTGCAATCTTGAGGTAAAACCCCTGGTGCGAACAGGCAAGATACCGAAGCAGGCAAAGAACAAGACCTGACCCCATCCGTCAGCGGGAGCAGGGGATGCAGAGGCGGCGGCCGCCGCTCTCCACCACGCGCGTCTCCATGACGGGCTCGCCGCAGTTGTCGCAGGGCACGGACTGATGGATGCGCGCCTTCTCCGGGAGCTCGAAGTCGATCTCCTCCACGGTGAAAAGCTCGTCCAGCGGGGCGGTCAGCATGACGCGCAACGCCTCCTCCCTGCGCCGCTGCGGGTCCATGTCCTCGCCGGCCGGGAAGCCGGCGCCGGCCTTGAGGCTCACCCGCAGCGCCCGGCCCGGCCTCTCCCGCGAGGCGAAGGTGAAGACCTGCTTGCCGTGGTCCAGGTAGAAGAGGTTGCCCTTGCCGAAGGTGCAGCCGGCGAGGTATTGCACCGCGTCCACGCTGCAGGAGTCGTTCTCCACCACGCACACCAGCTCCTCGTCGTAGGCGCGGGCGATGCCCATCCTCTCCATGGCCGCCTTGACCGCCCTGTAGCCTATGGCCAGCCCGGGGCAGGTATGGCCGTGGAAGGCCGCGGCCTCCCTGTAGTCCTCGGGAATATATGCGTCCACCGTTTCTACCTCCTTTTGGCGAGCTTCCTCTTCACAGCAGCCTCAGGGCGGCGGCCGCCTTCAGCGCGCCCCCCAAGAGCGGCTTGACCACGCGGGGGGGCATGCGCAGCACCTTCTCCACCTCCACCATCTCCACCACGTTGCCATCCGGGTCCTTGATGTAGGAAAAGCGGCCCGCGGTCCCGGAGCCCATGTCCACGCGGGTGGGGGGGTGGAAGAGCTCCGCTCCCCTGGAGATGACGGCGTTCGTCGTCTCCCCCAGGTCGCTGACGTCGAAGGCCATCTCCATGAGGCCGACGTCTCCCCACCTGCGCCCCTCGTAAACGACCTTGCCCCGGTAGGCGGGAGTGTGCACCAGCTTGACGATGGCCCGCTCCAGCAGGGGCATGGCGCTGGAGCCCTCGCCGCGGTGGCCGAGCACGGCCACCTCCATCTCCCTGCCCCCCGTGACGGCGTCCAGCTCCGGCATGCGGCCCTTGAACTCGTGCAGGACATCGCCGAAACCGAGCACGTCGCGGTAGAACGAGCGGGCCCTCTTCAGGTCGCCAACGCCGATGGCCACGTGCCTGACGCCGCCGACGGCGGGCCCGGCCCCTCCCTTCTCCTCCACCAGCTGCAGGAGCAGGCCGTCGGGGTCGCGCAGGTAGGCGTAGCGCTCCCTCCCGCCGCTGCTGAGCTCCATGCTGCGCACCGGGGTCAGGAACTCCACCCCCCTGCTCTTGAGGTTGAGGTAGAGCTGGTCGAGGCCGAAGGCCTTGAGGCCGAGCTCCAGGTAGCCGATGTCCCCCCACTGCACCGCTTGCGGCGCCTCCTGCGGTCTCGTGGAGGTGTGCTCGATGAGCTCGATGGCCGCTCCGCCCCGGGCATTGGCGGCCATGAGCGCCCGCAGCTCGACCAGGGCGCCGATGATGGGGGTCATCTCCTCCATGTAGCTGGTCTTGTCGCTGAGCTTGACGCGAAAACCCATCATCCTGCGGTAGAAGTCGTAGGTGCGCCCGGTGTCGTGCACCCCTATCCCCACGTGCTGGAAAGCGGTGATCAAGGCAATCCCTCCTCCGTTCGGCTCCCGCGCCCGGCCCGGCCTCGCAAATCCGCCGCCGCCTGCTAGATTATCCCCAGCGCTAGCGGAGGGCAAGCGCCCACCGGGGGCCTCCCCTCCGCCTCCCGGGGGGACTTGCCCGCGAAGCGGAAGGGGCCGCCCATGCCCCCCCGGGCCGGCCTTCACCTCCCATTATCCCCCTCCGCGCGCGGGCGCGGGATGTGACCCATCGGGCTGTTTCTCTCCCTTGCCATTATCCCCCTCCGCGCGCGGGCGCGGGACGATCACCGCCCTTGACGCCGCGGGGAGGGCCGGGCCGCCTCCTCCCCGGCCCGGCCTTCTCTATGCATTATCCCCCGCGCGCGGTGAAAGGCAGGCTGCGCGGCGCCCCCTAGAGGGCGGGCTGCAGATTACCCCCCGCGCGCGGCGAAAGGCAGCCGGAGCTCTTTGACCGCAAGGTGGGCGCAAACGCATTTTCCCCCCGCGCGGGGAAATATATATCTGAACCAGGGTTTGTGGATGGGTTTTGCCCATTAACCCCGCGCGGGGAAATATATATCTGAACCAGGGTTTGTGAGTGGGTTTTGCCCATTACCCCCGCGCGGGAAAAGGTAATAAAATTGGGGATAGTTGCCCCGACGAGGAAAGGAGCGGCCTTGCGCACGATAAAGAAAACCCCCGCGCGCCTGGTGGAGGACGGCAGGGTAGTGGAGTTCGGCGCCTTCGCGGAACCGTTCCGGGAGCTCAATTTGCGGGAGGCGGAGATCTTCCCCCGCGGCGGCAGCCGCTTGCGCGGCCTGGCCCGCTTCCGCCTCAAGGAATGGCAGCACTACGGGGTGATACACCCCCGCCACTATTTCGGCATGGTCATCTTCGACGCCAAGTTCCTCAGCATCTCCTTTCTCTACCATTTCGACCGCCAGAGCGGCGCCATGCAGGAACATGCGCATCAGGCCCCGGGGGGGAGGGCCAAGGTCGCCGAGACCACCTGGCACGGGGAATGCTCCTTCTCCTCCCGGGGATATTCGCTCTCCTTCCAGAACCGCCTGCAGGAGGGCTATCACCGCGTGCGGGTGGACGCCGCGCAGACGGCCAGGCTGCCCTCCATCGCGGGCGAGTTCCGCATGCTGGAGGACGTCTCCCGCTACCAGCCCCTGGTGGTGGTGAGCCCCTTCGCCCCCAACCGCCCCCTCTATACCCACAAGGCCGCCTGCCCGGTGGAGGGGAAGCTGAGCGTGGGCGGCGAGGAGGTCGAGCTGGACCCCTCCCGGGACGTATGCCTGCTGGACGAACAGAAGGCCTTCTACCCCTACCGCAGCTTCTGGAAGTGGCTGTGCTTCGGGGGCTTCGAGCCCGGGGGCAGGCTGCTCGCCGCCAACCTGTGCCACAACATCATCGCCGACGACGAGGAGTACAGCGAGAACTGCTACTGGGTGGACGGCAAGATACACCTCACCGGGGCCGCCCGCTTCGGCTACAGCGAAGCCGACATGCTCGGCCCATGGTTCGTGAACACCACCGACGGCCTAGTGAACCTGGTCTTCCGCCCCCAGGGGGAGCGCGCGGAGCGCATAAAGCTGGGGCCCATCCTCTCCGATTTCCACCAGCCCTTCGGGCTGTTCCGGGGGAACATGGGAGAGGGCGCGGGCGCGGTCGGGGTGGAGGGCCTCTTCGGCCTGTGCGAGCAGCATATAACCAGGTATTGAGCCGCGCCCGCCTCTCCGCGCAGAAGCCCGGGTGTTGGAAGGGGCGAACGGGGGTGATGCGCCTTGCACGTGCTGGCGTGCCCCGCGATGTCCGTGGACGATAAACACCGCGCCCTCCACGCCTCGCTGATGGGGGTGTTCATTTCGAGATAGAGGTCCTGGAAGCGCTGCCGCGCGGCGACGAGAGGTGCCGCTTCCGCGTCACGCGGCGCGGCGGATGGGGGAGCCGCCGAAGGGGCCGGGGCCCGCCCGCGGGGAGAAGCGGCGCGGCCATTCCCCCGGGGCCGCATGCTCGGCGCGCGGGGAGCGAGGTCGTCCGGGGGGCGATACGGCACGCATGGGCAGAGGACATTCCCCGCGCGTCGCTCAGGCGCTCTCCTCGCCGCTGCGGCGCAGGTCCTCGAAATAGGCGGCGGCGAACCTGCCCTGCCTGAGCTCCTCGACCAGCTCCTCCTCGCTGGCGATATCTCTCTCGAACACGGTCACGCACTTCCCCACCTGCCAGATGGCGTGGGCGTCGCTGCCGCCGGTGCCGCGCAGCCCGCATTCCGCGGCGGCGGCCAGGGCGGCCTCGTTGCAGCGCGGGGTGTTGGCGCCGTTCAGGGTCTCGATGGCCACGACACGGTCGGCGATCTCGCGCGGGAAGGTATGCGCGTGCATGTGCTTGCGGCCCCATCCGCGGCAGGGGTGCGCGGGAACGATCACCGCGCCGTCCTCCTCCGCCATATCCACCAGCTCGTCGAAAGTCGTGAGGTGATAGCGGGTCTCGCGCTTGAGGCCGTAAACGAGCATGTCGCCCATCTCGGTATATATCTCCACGCCGCGGAATACGGGGTATCCGCTGGCGGCGGCGAACTCGACCATCTTGTTGGCCCCGCGATGGGAGTGGTGCTCGGTGACGCAGATGGCGTCGAGGCCCATCTCCATCGCCCTGTCCAGCAGCTCCTGGGGGCCCAGCTGGGAACAGATGGATCCCAGGTTGGTGTGGATATGAAGGTCGATTATCATCCTATGCTCCAGGTCTCCGACATCCTCAAGCCCTCCATTTCCGAAGCGTAGGCGGCACGGCACCTGCCCGCCCTGACCTCCTCCACCAGCTCCGCCTCGCTGCATATCTCCCGCTCGAACACGGTGAGGCAGCGCCCCAGCTGCATGAGGAAATGCGCGTCGCTGCCGCCGATGCCGGGAAGGCCGTATTCCCGCGCGCAGGCCTGCGCGACGGCGTTGGACTGCGGGCTCGAGCCCCCGTTGAGGGTCTCGACGGCGTCCACGTTGGCCAGCAGGTACTCGGCCCTTTCCTCCCCCAGGATATGGTGCAGGCCTCGCGTGTCGCGGCAGGGGTGGGCGGGGATGAGGGCCCCTCCCTCCCCCCTGACCTGGGAGAGCAATTCCTCGAAGGGGACTTTCCAGGGGTAGCGCGCACGCTCGAGCCCGAAGACCAGCATGTCCCCGAGCTCGGTATAGACCTCCACCCCGCGGAAGACGGGGAAGCCGACCTCCTCGCCCAGGCGCCGGGCGACCTCCGCCCCCTCCATCTCCTCATGCTCGGTCACGCATACGGCGTCCAGTCCGACGCGCGGCGCCGCTTCGACCAGTTGCCGCGGGTCTATGCGGGAGCAGGGAGAGGACACTGCGGTATGCACATGCATGTCGATCAGCATACGTTGTTGCCTCCTCCGCCGCCCGTAAACGGGCAGGCTCGCATATTCTTTCACACCCGGCGCACTTCCTTCAAGTGCAGGGCTCACCCACAAGGGAACGAAGGAGCGTTACGCCAATATATAATGGGGGCGCGGGGGACCGCGCGAGAGGCGCCGCGGTCCGTGAACGATGGGAGATGATAGCCATGATGTTCGAGCGCGGGGAAACCAAGACCGTGTTCATGCCCTTGCTCTGCCTGGTAGTGCTCCTCGCCTCTCTCTGCGCCGCGGGCTGCGGCAGCCCGGAGCCCGCGCCGCCGGCGGAGGAGGTCGCCACCGGGGAGGCGGTGCAACCGCGCCCGCAGGCGTTGGCCCTCAGGCTCTATTTCGCGGAAAGCGATGGTGATAGCGAGTGGCTGCGCGCCGAGGAGAGGACGGTCGGCGAGGCCTCCGACCCCTGCCGCGCCGCCCTGGAGGAGCTCATCGCCGGGCCCGCGCCGGGATCCGGGCTCTCCGCGGTCCTCCCGCCCACGGTGAGGGTGCTCGGCGTCGAGGTCGCGGACGGGGTGTGCACGGCGAACGTGAGCGCCGAGATACTCAGCGACGCCGCCGCCGTCGGGGCCGGCGCCTCCGGCGAGGAACTGGCCCTTGCCGCCATCGCCAACACCCTCACCGAGCTCGGCGGCGTGGAGCGGGTCAGGCTGCTGGTCGAGGGGGTGCAGAGCGGCATGGTGGACGGCCGCTTAGTCGAGGACTTCTGGGGGCACATGGGGCTGCCGGAGTACCTGGAGCGCAATGAGGGCCTCATCCGCTGAAGCGGCCACGCCCCTCCCGCGCCGCCCCCGGGCGCGGTTCCCGGCCGCAGGCGACGGTAAGGGAGAGGAAGGGACGGCGGATATGGCGACGCCCGCGAACGCGGACCTTCCCCGCGGCGTGATGTTCGCCGCTTATACCGTGCCCACGCGGCCCCTTGCCCTGCATGCAGACGACGGCGCCCGCCTGCACTGCGTGCGCCTGGGGCGCGAACCGGGCCGGGCGGTGGTGCTCTGCCACGGCTTCGGGGGGAACAAGAACATCCGCGACTTCGTGGCCCTGGCACAGGACCTGGCTTCCCTCTACACCGTCTATACCTTCGATTTCCGCGGCCACGGCCTCTCCCCCGGCCGCTCCACCTTCGGCTACCTGGAGGTGTACGACCTCAAGGCGGCGGTGGAGAGGGCGCGGCGCGAGGGCAGCCCGCGCGTGGCCGTGATCGGCTTCTCCATGGGCGGGGTGGCAGCCATGCGCTACGCCGCCCTCTACGGGGGCCTGGACTCGGTGACCGCGGTGAGCGTGCCCTCAGACATCCGCACCGCCCGCGCCCCGGGGGCGCGCCTCATCCGCCGCCTCATCGGCAACCCCCTGGGCAGGGCCGCCGCCTCGCGCCGCTACGGGGTGGAGGTCGACAAGTCCTGGAGGCTGCAGGCGCCTCCCGCCCGCCTGGTGCACCTCATACCCCCCCAGCCGCTGACCATCATACAGGGGGAGGATGATTTCGTCTTCGAGGTGGAGCAGGCGAGGGAGCTGAGCAGGCTCGCGGGGGATGGCTGCACCCTGGTGACCTTCCCCCGTTTCGGCCACGCCGAGCAGGGCTACGGCCCTCGCCTTCTCTCGTGCATCCTCGACACCCTGGCCACCGACCTCGCCTGAACCCAAAGATGGGGTCAGGTCTTGTTCTTTGCTTGCTACGCTTATTTGCCCATATAATGGCAAAGTAGAGGTCGCTGACCAGCTATTATAGACCTCGGTCTGCTTAGAGAAAACCGCCGCTGCAAAACCTGGCCCCACGCGTTCTTCCCAGCATGTCATCCAAGGGACCGGCTATGCGAATTCGGGCAGCATCTCCAGCAGGACCTGCTCCAGCTCCTCCACGCCCTTCTCCCAGGCGAAGCACTCCAGCGCCATGGCACGCGCCCTCTCTCCCAGCCCATCGCACATGTCATCGTCGCGCAGCAGGCGCGCGGCGGCGGCGGCGAACTCCGCCGGGTCGTCTGCGACGAGCATATCCAGCCCATGCTCGGCATCCACCCCCTCCGCCCCCAGCGAGGTGGTCACGATGGGCAGGCCCATGGACATGGCCTCCAGTATCTTGCCGCGGAAACCGCCCCCGATGCGCACGGGGTTCACGAAGACCCTGGCCCTCTCGAAGTAGGGGCGCACATCCTCGACCGTCCCGGTGACGATGATGGAGGAATCGGAGCGCGCCAGCTCCTGAAGGTCGGGGGTGGGGTCCTTGCCGACCACGTAGAAGCGCGCCTCGGGGACCTCGCTTTTCACCCGCGGCCACATCTTCTCGCAGAACCAGAGCACGGCATCGCGGTTGGGGTCATGCGGATAGTTGCCCAGAAACATCAGGGCCGGCTCCTTCTCGCATTCCTCCAAGACGCAGAAATGCTCCACGTCCACGCCATGCGGCACCACCGCGATATCCAGGTCGGGGCGGATTTCGAGGAGCTCGCTCTTTCCCTGAGGGGTCAGGACGAGCACTTTATCCGCGTCCGCGTACATGTCGAACTCGAAGCGGCGCAGGCCCTTGAGGTTGAAGAGCGCCGAGAGGCCGGCGCGCGAGAGCCCCTGCACCTCCCAGGCCTTGCGACGCGCGAGATAATAGCACTCGTGCACCGACATCACCCGCTTCATCCCCGCCAGGTCGGGGTTGCGGAAGAGGTACTGCGCCACCATGGAGTACTCGCTGATGACCACGTCGTAGCGCCGGCGGCCCACCATCTCGCGCAGGCGCACGTACATCTCGTCCGCGTAGTTGTTGAGGAAATAGACGGGCACGGGAGAGAACAACCAGTCTCGCGCCTTGCGCAAGGGGTTGCCGCAGGCCGGCATGGGCACGGACTCGAAATCGCGGCAGAAGCGCGAGACCGTCCCCTCGTGCTCCCTTTCCTCGGGGGAAACGAAAGTGAGCAGCGACACGTTATGGCGCTGCGAGAGTATGCGCACCCGGTTGTAGATGATGACCGGCCCGCCGATGACCTTCTCGTGGGGCAGCGTCTTGCAGACGAAGAGTATGTCCATCTCACCTTTCCCTCTCTTGCGCGAACAAAGCCGCGGCGTCGCCCGCATGCCGCGGCCGCCTGCCCACGATTCTAACCCAACCTGCGCGCGGGGAAGAACCCGGCCCGCGCCGCACGGGGCGTAAGCGCGCCGCCGGTCTATCGCATTCGCGCGCCATGTCGTAGAGGTCCCCGGGGGCGGAGAGCGGGCACGCCTCGGACCCCCGGGAACGGCGCAGGCGGAGGCGCGCGCCGCGGGAGGCCGCGCGTGCTCCTCTTCAGGCGAGGTAATGCCTGCGCAGCTCGCGCTTGAGTATCTTGCCGATGGAGCTCTTGGGAAGGGACTCCAGCATGCGCACCTCGCGAGGCTGCTTGAAGCTCGGCAGGCGCCGGCGGCAGAACTCCAGCAGCTCCCCCTCGCTCGTGGCCGCCCCGGGCTTCGGAGCCACATAGGCCACGATATCCTCCCCGTAAACGGGGTCGGCCACCCCAATCACCGCCACCTCCGCCACCGCGGGATGCCCGTAGAGGACCTCTTCGATCTGCGCGGGCATGATGTTCTCCCCGCCCTTGATGATGATGTCCTTCACCCGGTCGGTGATATAAAGATACCCGTCCTCGTCGAGGAAGCCTATGTCGCCGGTGTGCAGCCATCCTCCCCGCAGCGCCTCCTCCGTCTCCTGGGGCAGCTTGTGATAGCCCTTCATGACCTGCGGCCCGCGCACCACGACCTCGCCCACGGCCCGGGGCGGCAGCGGATTGTCGGCCTCGCCCCAGACCTCCAGCTCCATGTTGGGATAGGCCTTTCCGGTGGAGCCGTCCCGCCACTGCTGGCTGGGCCGCAGCACCGCCCCCATGCCCGCCGTTTCGGTCAGGCCATAGAGCTGGCGCATGCCGCAGCCGAACTTGGCCATGAAATCGTCCCTCAGCTCACGGGGCAGCGGTGAGCCCCCCGCGATGCAATCCTCGAGGGAGCTGAGGTCGTATTTGTCCGCGTGGGGATGGTGGAGGATGAGCGAGTACATGGTGGGGACGGCGGGAAAGAAATTGACCCGATATCTCTCGATGAGGCGCATGCACTCCTCGGGGTCGTACCAGCGCATGAGTATGGCCCTGGTCTCGGGGATATCGCTGAGGTTGCCGGCGTTTATGGCGCCCACGCCGAAGATATGGGCCATGGGCAGACACATGAGGGTTATCTGCGCCTTGGTGACCTCGTTGGCGATATAGGCGCTCTCCGCCGAGGCGATGAGATTGGCATGGGTGAGCATGACCCCCTTGGGCTTGCCGGTGGTCCCCGAGGTGTACATGAGTATGGCCAGGTCGTCGGGCTCCCTGTCCACGATCTCCAGCTCGGGGGAGGAGCCCTCGAGCAGCCCCCCATAGGATAGGGCGCGCTTGCCGTCATCGTCCCCCAGCACGATGATGTGCCGCAGGTCGGGCAGGCCCTCCGCCGCCTCCAGCATCTTATCCCGCAATATGGCGTCGGTGATCAGCGCCACGGCCCCGGAATCCTCCAGGATATAGCGGCACTCGGCGGCTGAGAGCACGAAGAGTATGGGCAGCGCCGCGGCCCCGATGGCGTGTATGCCCCTCAAGGCCTCGAAGACCTCGGGGCAGTTGGACATGCTCACCGCCACCACATCGCCCTCGCCGACGCCCAGCCCGCGCAGGGCATTCCCCAGGCGAGCGCTGTTGCGCCTCAGCTCCAGATTGGTGATCTCCCGCCCCTCGAAGACCACCGCCACCACCTCGCCGACCCGCTGGAGATGTTGCTCGCCCAACATAGCCACGTTCACGACGTCACCCCCCGTCGCAGCGCGAAGGCGCGGCGCGCCTTCGCGAAACCCCGACCCGCCATCCGCCCGCATATCCTATGTTCCCCTCCGGGCATCGCTTGTAACCCGTAAGCGAGGGGCGCAGGCCGGGCATCGCTTGTAACGCGCGGGGGGCGCGCGGCCCGGGCGGCGCATGGCGAGGTCGGGCGCCGCGCGGCAGGGCCGGACTCCGCGCGGAGAGGCGCCGCGGCGCCTCGACATGGGCGTTGCCGCCGCAAGGGTTTTTGCTCATTGCAAACGTTTACAGCATCAAATAACATGGGCGTGGCGAAAAGCCGCGCCTAACCCCTGAGCACGCTCAGGGAAAAGGGACGGCGGCTATGCTATGAATATCGGGGCCGCCGCGGCCACGCGCGCCGGCAAGGGCGCGGGGGCACCCGCGTCCTCGCTTGCGGGGAGAGATGAGAATGGAGAGCAAACGCATGAGGATAAAGGGAAGGCGAGCCCTGATAGCCGGGGGCGCGAGCGGCATCGGCCTGGCCCTGGCGGCGAGGCTGGCGGCGAAGGGCGCCGATATCATACTGCTGGACATGAACGAAGCCGCGCTGGAGGAGGCGGTGGCGCAGCTGCGGGGAGAGGGCTACGAGGCCTGCGGGTATCGGGCGGATGTGACCTCCATAGAGGAGCTCGCCCGCATACGGGAGGAGCTCGCGGCCAAGGGACACAGCCCGGACATCCTGGCCAACTGCGCGGGCATCACCCTCATCGCCCATGTCAGCGCGACCGACCACGAGGAATGGCAGCGCATCATCGACGTCAACCTCAAGGGCACGATGAACAGCGTGGAGACCTTCCTCCCCCATATGCTGGAGAGGGGCCGCGGGCATATCCTGAACATCGGCTCCATAGACGGCATCATCCCCGTGCCGGGGCAGTCCGCCTATTGCGCCAGCAAATTCGCCGTCACCGGCTTCAGCGAGGTCCTCTATTACGACCTCAAGGGAGAGGGCGTGGGCGTCACCCTGGTCTGCCCGGGCTACGTGAAGACCCCCATGGCCAGCACCTCGACCATCAAGGACCTCCCCCTCCACTTTCCGGGGGCCCGCCAGCTTGAGCGGCTGCTCCTCGGATTGGGCGGCTCGCCGCGCAAGGTGGCCAGCCGCGCGGTGGAGGCCATCATCCGCGGGGACTTCCTGGTCATACCGGGCCTGCCCAGCAGGATACTCTATCTCTACCGCCGCCTCTTCCCGCGCCTCGCCACCCTCTCCGGGCTGGGGGTGGCCCGCTTCTTCGCCTGGTGGCGCAGGCGGCTGCCCAAGCGAGCCTTTCAGGCCACCTGAGGGCAATGACTCATTCCGCGCGGCCGCGACATGTTGGGGTCAAGCCTTTATAATCCAAAAACCTCCCTTTTTCTATTTGACCATCAACCATTTAATGCAAAGATGTGACCCCCAAGCCGTTCATCTCCGCGTTGACATGCCTCCGATGCATGTTAGAATTGAATAAACCGACTGGTTGGTCTATTCAATGGAGGCAGGGGTGAGCGTACCGGCAAATGCCGTATCCAGGGGGGAGAAGACGCGCAGGCGCATCGTCGGCCACGCCATCCTGATCATGTACGAGAAGGGTTACGCGCGCACCACCATCGATGACATTATCGCGGCGGCGGGAGTGACCAAGGGCAGTTTCTATTTCCACTTTTCATCCAAAGAGGAATTGGGCTATGCGGTAATAGAGAGCTCCTCGGAGCATATCCTCGGCAGCATTCGCGCATCCCTCGACCGACCGGACCTAACGCCTTTCGAGCGCATCAAGGCCATGCTCGAGGAGGTACAGGGCATCGTGGAGGCGGCGGACTGCTCCCGCGGGTGCATCCTGGGAAACCTCGCCCTTGAGACCAGCCACTCCAACCAGGGGTTCCGGGAGAGGATAGCGCGGTCTTTCCGGGATTGGTCACAACTCATAGCGTCGGAGCTGGAGGAAATGAAAAGGGAGGGGGGCCTGCCGCCGGACTTCGACAGCTCCCGCTACGCGGATTTCATCATCGGCGCCCTGGAGGGCGGGATCATGATCAGCAAGGTCACCCGGGACCCGGCGCCCATGCGCAACAGCGTGGCGCTCGTGCTCGAGCAGTTCGCGGACCTGAAAGACCGCGACCGGCAAAAGGCGGGGGAAGGCCGGCTTGCGGTCAAAGGAGGAGATGCAGATGCCGGATGAAGTGCACGAGCGTTTGCGGGAATTGCTGGACAGGCATCCCACGGGATGTGCCCCCGCACCCGAGATCATCGAGATTTTGAAGGCCTTCTTCACGGAGGAGGAAGCGAAGGTGGCCCTGGGCCTGGGGTTCCGCCCCTTCGGCGCGGAGGACGTCGCCCGCCGCGCCGGGGTCGATGCAGATACGGCGCAGAGGTGTCTCGATTCCCTGGCGGACAAGGCGGTGGTCTTCGTGCGGGAGAAGGAAGGAAAGCTCGGTTATGCCCTCCTCCCGGTTATGCCCGGCATTTTCGAGTTCCCCTACATGAAGGGGATGAGCGACGAGATGCGGCTGAAGTTGACCCCCCTGTGGAGGAAATACCTGCCGGAGCTCGGCAAGGGTTTGAGCGGCACCGATACCAGGTTCTCTCGCATTATCCCCATCCAGGAGGAGGTGGACAGCGAGCCCGGCGTCCTTCCCTACCAGAAGGTTTACGAGATGATCGACAAGGCCGCGGTGCTGGGCATCGCCACCTGCGCCTGCCGCGACATGGAGCGCAAGTGCGACGCCCCCCGCGAGGCATGCATGCTCTTCGACCAGACCTGCACCTACCTGGTGGAGAGAGGCTTCGGGCGCTACCTCGACAAGGAGGAGATGAAGGAGAAGCTGCGGGAGTTCGACGAGGCCGGGCTGGTGCATCAGATCAACAACGTGCAGGAGCGCCTGACCTTCGTGTGCAACTGCTGCACCTGCTGCTGCGGCCTTTTGCGCGTGAGCCTGGAATGGGGCCACGCACCCGTCTTCGCCTCCTCCGGTTTCGCGCCCGAGGTCGATGCGGAGCTGTGTACCTCATGCGGCATCTGTGCCGACGAGAGGTGCCCCGTCGGCGCCATAACGGTCGGCGGGGAAACGGTGGTGGTGGACCGCCGCCTTTGCATCGGCTGCGGGCTCTGCGTCAGCGGCTGCCCGGAGGGGGCGCTGCGCCTGGTCGGGGTGCGGGAATCCCCCGAGCCCCCGCAGACCACCGGGGAGATGGGCATGAAGATCCTGCAGGAAAAGGGCAAGCTGGAGGCGTTCCTGGAAGTAACAAGCCCCTGATAGTCCAGGCGGCATACGCTTTAATCTGCGTCGGGCAATCCCCGCCGGCATTATCTGGATAGGCCGAACCCTTCCGGAATCTCCAGTTCCGCGGATCCGGCCGAGCACTCGGGCAGCGCGGCGGCCAGGTTGCGCACCCTCTCGTAGGGCACGCTCACGAAGACCGTGTCGGATGCGAATTTCTGCATGCGCCTGGCGGTCCAGTCCCCGAAGGTGACGTTGGTGCGCCCGGTGACGATGGGATAGGCGATGGCCGCGTGGCAAAGGGACCCCGTCAGCTCTATGTCCAGGGGAATGCCGTCCCAGTAGTGGTCGAGGGTTATGACGCGGCAGGCCTGCTCCGCGTTGACCAGGAACACCACAATGTCCGGCCGCAGTTCGGCCTCGGAGATGGGGCCGATGAGGATGCGCTCTCCCAGGCCGGTGGGGGGAGGCGTGCCCAGCGCGTTCATGCGGTGAAAGCTGGTGATGGAGTGGGTCAGTTTCTCGCCGCGGGTCAGGAACCACTGCAGGCCACGGAAGGCCGGGCCCTGGGGAGGCGGGGTGAGGCCGCAGTGCCAGCCCCCTCCGGGACACTGCGTGGTCTCCCGGTCGATGACATACGACTTGCCCTTCGCCGCCTGCTTGAGGGCGCCGCACATCCACATCTTTTTGCGCCTGCCGTTCTCCACCTCGTCGTTGGTGAAGGTGACCGCCACCGGCCTGCTCTTAATTCCCAGCACCTCGACCACTTCGTCCAACTCGCTCTTCCAGGGTTTGTCCATTCCGGAAACCTCCATTCCCATGGATTGCCGACCTCGCCGCGCCGCGGGAGCCGCGGCGCCCCGACGCATACATATGATGTGCCTTCCCGGACATTAACGGCCGGGGCGCGAGGCGACGACCTGCCGGTGGGCCGGCGCACCTTCCCCTCGGCGCCGCGGCTCCCGACAGGACCATTCTATAGCGAATTCCTGCGCGGGGCGAAACGGAGGCGGGGCGAGGCGAGCCGCGCCCTTTATTCCGGCCCCATTTTTCGCGGCGGCGTACGGGCGGGACGCGTGCCGCGCCGCCCGCTTCTGATAGAATATTTATTTAAGGCGGCTCGGCTCGAGAGCGGACGGTCAGGGCGACCGGCCCCGCGAGGCTAAGGAAAGCGGGAGGAGATGGACGGACTTGCGCGCAGCGGCGGGGAGATATCCTGTGAGGAACTCGTCTTCCGCGAAGAGCCGTTCTACGTGCCCGTGAGCGACGAGGTGGAGACCTTCAGCGCCGCCTACCACGCCGGCCTGCCGGTCAACCTCAAGGGCCCCACCGGCTGCGGCAAGACCAGGTTCCTCGAATACATGTCCTGGCGGCTGGGCAGGGAGGGCGGTTTCGACCTGCCGCTGATCACCGTGGCCTGCCACGAGGACCTTACCGCGGGAGACCTCGTGGGACGTTACCTGTTGCGCGGCGACGAGACGGTATGGGTGGACGGGCCGCTAACCGCCGCGGTGAAGACGGGCGCCATCTGCTACCTGGACGAGGTGGTGGAGGCGCGCAAGGACACCATGGTGCTCATCCATCCCCTTGCCGACCACAGGCGTATCCTGCCCCTGGAGAAGAAGGGCGGCTTCATGCGCGCCCACCCCCGCTTTCTCCTCGTGGTCTCCTATAACCCCGGTTACCAGAGCATGCTCAAGGATATGAAGATAAGCACCCGCCAGCGTTTCGTGGCCATCGACTTCACCTACCCCGGGGCGGCGCTGGAGGCGAGCATCATCGCCGGCGAGGGCGGAGTCGGAGAGGAGACGGCGCGGCGCCTGGCCCTGCTGGGGGAGAGAGCGCGCAACATGGGAGAGAGGGACCTGGAAGAGGGCCCCTCGACGCGCCTGCTCATCTACGCCGCCCGCCTCATCGCACGGGGGGTCGGGGCGCTGCGCGCCTGCGAGACGGCGGTGGTCTCCGCGGTCTCCGACGACCCCGTCATGCAGCAGGCTCTGCGCGACCTGGCGGCGGCGGTATTCCCCCGCACCTAAAAAGGCAGGCTGAATTTGACTTCCGACCTCAACCTCGCCATCTACGCCACGGCCGTCCCCGACGGCGCGGAGGAGGCAGGCCGCAAAGCGGTTTCCCTGCAGGAGGCGCGGGCTTCCTTTTCCATCTTCGCCAGGGGCTTGAGCGAGACCTATATGCAGGCCGGCTCCCTGCGCGACGCGCCGGCCGCCCTCGCCAATCCGCGCCGTCCCTTCCCCCTGAGCGACGGCAGGCAGATCTTCCTTCCACCCCGTGTCCACATCTTCGATGAAAGGGAGGAGAACTGGAGGGTCTATCGCATCTATGCGGCCCTGCAGGCCGGGCAATGGGACGCGGGGACCTTTGACCGCCCCCGGGAGGAGGAGGTGGCCGCGCTGGGCATGCGCCGTTCCTGGAAGGCCGGAAAGGAGCCCCTGGCGTTTCTGCGTTTCTTTCTCGCAAGCTTTCCCCTGCCCTCCCTGGCGGCGGACATCTTCGTCATCCTGGAGACGGCGCGCGTATGCCACGCCGTCGCCGCGCGCTTCGCCGGGCTGGCCTCGGACCTGGCGTGGTTCCTCCCACGGCTGGGCCCCGGGATGGAGCCCGCCGACCACCGCGCCGCGCTGTGGAACCTGTTCTTCGACATCCTGATCCCCGTCAGCGGCGGCCGTGCGCGGGGCGGCTACCCCGGCAGAGTCATGCAGGCGGCCGCGCGGGGGGCGGGCCCGGGGGCCGGCCTGAAACACTGCCTGGAGGCGACCCTGGCCCTGTACGCCATCCTCGAGCCCGCCCTCAAGGCCGCCCTAGCTCCCGGGGAGTCCGCCTTTGCGGAGGGGGGCGACGATTTCTTCGAGGCCACCACGCCGGGCCTGCGCGGCAACCGGGCCACCCGCTTCGGCCGGGAGGAACGGGACGAGGGCCCGGAGCTGGTGCCGCCGCAACTGCAGGAGGCGCTCGGGCTCGACTTCCACTCCCTGCTGCTCCCGGCCGGGGAGGGGGAATTCCTCCGCGAGGACATGCTGGGACAGAAGTTATGCGAGGACGGCGGCGAGCGGGCGGCGCAAGCAGCGGGGCGCGAGGGGCAGCCGCAAGAGGAGGCCGGGGAGGAATGCGGGCAGCGCCTGCTCTATCCCGAATGGGACTACCTGGCGGGCGGATACAGGCGCGACTGGGCCACCCTGTACGGGCTCGAGGCCGAGGAGGGGAGCGCCCGGGAGGCCAGGCGATTGCTGGAGGAGTGGGACGAACTGGTGCGCGAGGTCAGCCGGCAGTTCCGCATGTTGCGCCTGCGGGAGCGCACCTGGAGAAAAAAGCTGGAATGGGGGGAGGAGATCGATATATCCGAAGCGGTGGAGCGGCAGGTGGCCCTGCGCTGCGGCCTGCCCCCCTCGGAGAAGCTGTACATGGAAAAGCGGCGCGTCACGCGGGAGGTGAGCGCGCTGTTTCTCCTCGACCTATCGGCGTCCACCTCCTCCGAGATCACCCGCGGCGGACACGCGGGGGAAACGGTGCTGCAGGTGCTGACGGCCAGCGTGGCGGTCATGGCCAGGGCGCTGGAGCAGCTCGGCGACCGCTACGGCATCTACGGCTTCTCCGGCTACGGCAGGAGGCGGGTGGAGTTCCTGCGCATAAAATCATTCGACGAGCCCCTGGGGGAGGAAGTGTGGCAGCGCCTCGGCGGCCTCAAGCCCATGCGCAGCACGCGCATGGGGACGGCGGTGCGCCACGCCCACCGCCTGCTCGACGCGGAGGCCTCTCCCTTGAAGCTGATGCTGCTGCTCTCGGACGGCTACCCCCAGGACTGCGACTACGGCGAGGACCGCACCGACCGCGAGTACGGATTGCGCGACACCGCCAAGGCCCTGCGCGAGGCGGAGGCGGGACATATAATCCCCTTCAACCTCACCGTGGACGCCGCGGGACACGATTACCTCAGGCGCATGTGCCCGCCCCACGGCTACCTGGTGTTGCAGAGCGTGGAGGACCTTCCCAGCGAACTGCCCAAGGTTTACCTGCGCCTGCGCGGGGCCTGAGGGCGGCGGGCAGGTCCTGCACCGCATGTGGCAGAGGAGACGGCGAGGAGGGAAGATGAGCGGCATGGACAGGGGTTGGATGGCGGCGGCGGGCGCGGGAGCGAGGCTGGCGGCGGCGGGCCTGGCGCTGCTGCTTGCGGCGATGGCCGCATCGGGCTGCGGAGCAGGGGGCGAGGACGATGCGGGGGGACGCATCAGGGTGGCCGCCTCCACCCCCCCGCTGGCGGACTTCGCGCGCCGGGTGGGGGGCGAGATGGTGGAGGTGGAGCTGCTGGTGCCCCCGGGGGCCAGCCCCCATACCTTCGAGCCCACCAGCGCGCAGATGAAGTTCCTCTCCACGGCCGGGCTGCTGGTCATAAACGGGCTGGACCTGGAGGCCTGGGCCACCGACATCCTCGCCCGCGTCGGCAACAGCGAGCTGGTGAAGGTGGAGACCGCCTCCCGCGTCCCCGAGGCCGACCTCATCCCCTCGAGGGAGGGGGGCGGCGGGGAAGGGCACGGCCTCTACGACCCCCACGTCTGGCTCGACCCCGGCCTGGCCGCCTATCAGGTGGAGGCCATCCGCGACGCCCTCATAGAGGTCGATCCCGAGAACGGGGAGGGCTACCGGGATAACGCCGCGGCCCTCATCGCCGAGCTGCGCGGGCTCGACGCCTGGATAGAGGAGCGCAGCGCGGCCTTCACGCGCAGGAAGTTCGTGGCCTTCCATTCCTCCTGGGTCTATTTCGCCCGTCGCTACGGCCTGGAGATGGTGGGGGTGGTGGAGGAGCTGCCGGGCAAGGAGCCCGGCGCCGCCGCCATCGCGGCGCTGGTGGACGCCATCCGCGCCGAGGGGGTTTCGGTGATCTTCGTCGAGCCCCAGTTCAGCCCGCGGGCCGCCGAGGCGGTGGCGGAGGCATCGGGCGGAGGGGTGCAGGTGGTCGTCCTCGACCCCTTGGGAAACCCCTCGGATCCCGCCACCGACAGCTATGATAGACTCTTGAGGTATGACGTGGAGCAGATGGGCAAGGCGCTGGAATAAGGGGGCGCGGTGACCCGCAGGTGCAGGGTCAGCGAGTTCTTCTCCGGGGAGGCGGGCGCTCCCCGCACGGTCATCGAGCTGCGCGATGTCTGGGTGCAGCGCGGCGGTCAGACCGTCCTCGAGGGCATCACCTTTTCCCTCCGGGAGGGAGATTTCCTGGGCATCATCGGCCCCAACGGCGCGGGCAAGACCACCCTCATCAAGGTGATACTGGGGCTCATCCGCCCCCTGCGGGGCGAGGTGACGGTGCTGGGCATGGCGCCGCGGGAGCTCCGCCACGAGCTGCACCATATCGGGTACATGCCCCAGCAGGTGCTCTTCGACCCCATCTTCCCCGTCAACGTCTACGACGTGGTGATGATGGGGCGCGCCTGCTGCATAGAGCCCCTGCGCTTTCCGAGCCGGCGGGACCGCGAGGCGGTGCGGGAGAGCATACGCGCCGTGGGGTTGGAGGGGCTGGAGAAACGCCCCATCGGCGAGCTCTCGGTGGGGCAGCAGAAGCGCGCCTTCCTCGCCCGCTCCATCTGCCTGGAGACGCGCATCCTGCTCCTGGACGAGCCCACCGCCGGCCTGGACGCGGAGGCCCAGGAGAACTTCCTCGCCCTGCTCGACCGCCTCAAGCGGGAGATGGGGCTCACCGTGGTCTTCGTCTCCCACGACATCAACCTGCTGGCCCGCTTCGCGGACTCCCTGCTGTGCGTGAACCGCACCATGCACCTGCACGGCAGCCCCCGGGAGGTGCTGGGCAGCGAGCGCCTGCGGGACATCTACCGCTGCGAGTTCGACTTGCTGGCGGGAGGGAATGCGCCCGGGAAAGGCGGTTAGCATGCTGGAATACGCTTTCATGCAGAAGGCGCTGGCGGGCGGCCTCATCATCTCCCTGGCCTGCTCGCTCATCTCCTTCTTCGTGGTGGTCAGGAGGCTGGCCTTCATGGGCATGGGCATCTCGCATGCCGCCTTCGGCGGGGTGGCCATAGGCCTGGCCGCCGGAGTGGACCCCCTGCGGGCGGCGGGCGGCTTCTGCGCCCTGGTGGCCCTGGGCATCGGCTGGCTGTCGCGGCGGGGACGCATGCACGAGGACACCACCATCGGCATCCTCTTCACCACGGCCATGGCCCTGGGGGTGGTCATCGTGGGGCTGGCCGATCAGTACAACCTCGACCTGATGAGCTATCTTTTCGGCAGCATCCTCGCCATGAGCTGGGGGGACGTGCTGGCGGCGGCGGTGCTCGCCGTCATCGCCCTCGCTTTTCTGGGCTTCTTCTTCAAGGAGCTGCTCTTCGTGTCCTTCGACGAGGAGACCGCCGCCGCGTCGGGGCTCCCGGTGCGCCTGGTCTATTACGGGCTGCTGGTGGTCATGGCCCTGGTCATCGTGGTCTCCCTCAAGCTGGTGGGCATCGTCCTCGTCTCGGCCCTGCTGGTCATCCCCGGGGCCACGGGCCTGCAGGTCTCCCGTAACTACCGCGGGGTGCTCCTCGTCTCCGTGCTCTCCGGGCTGGCCTCGATGGCGCTGGGGCTCTATCTCTCCTACCGCGCGGACATCCCCTCGGGGGCCACGGTGGTCATGGTCATGTTCGCGTTCTTCCTGCTCTCCCTGGCCCTCTCCCCCCGCCGCCCCTGGGTACGGCGCCTGCTCGAGCGCGCTCGGGGCTGAGCCCCATACTCGCCGCGGCGCGGGGCGCTCCGGCGCGAGATGCACGCTTCCCCGATGCGTATGTGATGCGCGGCCGGGGTTCCGGGCGCGCCCGCCTCCCCGGGCATGCCCGCGCCCACCTCCGCCCTCAGGTAGAGGAGGAACCGCCCCGACCCCTCCGCCACCTCGACGGCGCGGTAGAGCTCGGCCCCCTCCAGCTCGTAGCCGCCCGGCGGGGGCGCGGGCGCCTCCAGGGTCATCCCCGCCAGCAGCATGCGCTCCCCCAGGCAGTTCTCCACCCGGACGCTCGCCCCCCAGCCGCCCGCGGACTCGCTCTCCCGCGCCTCCCAGCGCAGCGCGGGCCGCTCGAGGGCGTCCAGGTCGGTCTTCCCCCCCGGCACGGAGCCGTCGTAGAGGGGATAGGAGGAGACGCCGTCCAGGTAGGCGAGGGAGACGATCTCCCCGCCCTCCACCCTGACCAGGCGGTAGCCGGGATAGCTGTCGCTCATGCCCCCGGCCCCGAAATAGACGCAGCTCTGGCAGGAGTACAGGGTCTCCCCGCCGCCCTCCTCCCAGGGCAGGCTGCCCAGGTGGTCGCGGTGCAGATGCCCCCCGAAGACCGCGTCCACGCCATGGCGAGAGGCCATGCTCAAGAGCGCTTCCCTCCCCCCTCCCCCGCCGGCCCCCAGGGAGGGGAACAAGCCGAGGACGTTCGCGTACGAGTACCCCCTGCCGCCCGGGGAGAAGGGGTCGTGATGCATGGCCAGGACCTTGAGGGGCGCTCCGCGGTGGGCGGCGAGGTCGCCCTCCAGCCAGGCCAGCTCCCCCTCGTAAGTGGCGGGGTCGGCCTCGTCGGAGGCCCCCAGGACCTGCCCCTGCCATTTGCGCGGCTCCCTGTAGATGAGCTTGTTCATGACCACGCGGTCGTCGTGCGGCCACTGATAGGTGTCCAGGCAGGCGAAATGGCACTCCCCGGCGTCGAAGGAGTAGTAGAGGGGACCGATGTTCTCCTCGTACCACCTCTTGCCGTCGATGTCGTTGACGTAGCCGTCGTGGTTGCCGGGGAGGAGGAAGGCGGGCACCTGCAAACGCAGCAGGGACTCGTAGAACCTCTCCAGCTCGCTGAGCAGCTCGCCCGGACGGCGCTGCCCGCGCACGAAGTCGCCGAGCACGAGCACGAAGTCCGGGCGCAGCAAATTGACCTGCTCGATGGCCTCCTGAAAGAAGAGGGGTTCGCCCTGCGGGGATATGCCCTTGTCCGTCTGCCGCTTGAAGAGGGAGGAGTTGCCGCGCTCGTGCACGTGCACGTCGGCGAGGGTGATGAAGGTGAGGCCGCCGCCCGCGCCGCCGGTGACCGCCAGGGCGTGGGGCTGGGCATCGCTCATGCGCCCGCCGCCCGAGTCCGCCTCCACGCTCAGGTCGTAGAGCTCGGGGGGCGCCTGCGAGGGCACGCGGAAGGAGGCGTGCCACACCTCCCCCTCGCGATACGGCCAGCGCCGCGAGGCCCCCCGGCGCGCGCCCAGCGGCTGCAGGTCGAAGGAAAGCCCCCGCAGCTCCTCGCGGGAGGGGGTGATGCGGGCCCGCCACCCCGTGGCCTCGGCCCCCTCTCCGTCGCCCAGGTCCAGCTCCAGCACCACCTCGCCACCCGGCGCCGCCATGGCCGGACAGCCGATGCTGGGCCAGATGAGCTCGCGGATACGCGCCGGGGGATATTCGCCGTCCGTGGGGTAGCGGAAAAAGGGCGAGTGCAGGAAGGAGAGCCCCGCCCCCAGCAGGGCCAGGCAGACGAAGAAGAGAACCAGGGCCGCTTTCAGGTATCTGCGCATGAGACCCAGCAAATAATCCTTTCGCCTCCGGTAACGCCTCCTGCGTAGATTATAAGCGCTCGCCCCTCCCGGGTGCGCCAACCCGCGGGGTCGGGCACGAGTGATCTGGTTTTATCCCCGTCCCCGGGCCGGCGGCGTCCTTCCCCGGCGCGCGCCGCTTGTTTCGGGAAGGGCTTCCCGCCTATTCCCCCCCGGACCGAGGCCGGGCCCGGGCCCCCCGGACGCGCAGTGGATTTTGTGTCCGCCCCCGGGCCGGGAGGCAGTCAGGCGGGGTGCTCGCGCAGGCGCACGGCGGGGGCGAGGGCGACGAGGAAGAGCGCCGCTAACCGCTTGCATCAGTCAAGGCGTGCATTATACTTAAGGGCGGTGTGATGGGCAGGCGGGACTGAGGGCCCGCCGCCGGCGCCCCCTCCGTTCCTTTTGCGGGCGGAGGCAGCGTGTCCGTCCACTGTAGACGAAGCGTAATACACGGACCGCGCCGCCGCACACGGCGGGGAAGGGAGGAGATGAAGGTGAAGGAACTCAGAGGAGAAGTGGCGCTGATAACCGGCGCCGCCCGCGGCATGGGCAGGCTGCACGCCGTGAATTTCGCGCGCGAGGGCTCCAAGGTGGTCATCACCGACCTCGACGGCTCCGCGCTGGAGAAGACAGCGCAGGAGATGAAGAACGCGGGCTTCGAGGTTTATCCCTACGCCCAGGACATCTCGGACCGCGCGGCCTGCTTCGAGTTGGCGAAAAAGGTGGAGGCGGAGGTGGGGCCGATAGCGGTGCTGGTGAACAACGCCGCCATCGCCATGAGCCGCTACGTCATGGAGACGGACGAGGAGAGCTTCCGCCGCATCACCGACGTCAATTACCTGGGGTCGGTATGGATGATGCAGGCGGTCATCCCCGCCATGGTCGGGCGCGGCCGCGGACACGTGGTCAATATCTGCTCCATCGCCGGCAAGATCGCGCCCCCGCGGCTGGGAGCATACAGCGCCACCAAGTTCGCCCTCGTCGGCATCACCGACGCCATACGCCAGGAGCTCAAGGGCAGCGGCGTCGATTTCACCATCGTCAACCCCGGCTATATCAGCACGGGCATGTTCGAGGGCGCCAAGGTGCCCTTCATCACCCGCTGGCAGGACCCCCAGAAGGTGGCGGACGCGCTGGTGGAGGCGGTGAAGAAGAACAAGGCGGAGATATTCGTGCCGCGCCTCATGACCCTTATAGGCTCCGCCGTGCGCGGCCTGGGCCTGCCGCGCATGGTCGACCTCAGCTTCGCCTTGACCGGGGCCAAGCAATCGTTCGAGACCATGCACGACGACCGCGGCCGCCCCTTCTAGGGCGGGGTCAGCCCCTAAAGGCATCATGTCCCCGTGCCCCGCGCGGGCACGGGGACAACGCCCCTGAACGCGGCGGCGTTTTCGCTACCGGC
This sequence comes from uncultured Actinomycetota bacterium, assembly GCA_964510515.1. Classification (GTDB taxonomy): domain Bacteria; phylum Actinomycetota; class Geothermincolia; order Geothermincolales; family RBG-13-55-18; genus SURF-21. The sequence goes on from CAZEAU010000002.1 coordinate 119,277, forward strand.
GACCCCGGGCGCCTGCCGCATGACGGCCGGCGCCTCCGAATCTCCATATAGCCTTTTTCCGCGCGCGGCGGCCGGTGAGCCGCTGCCCCCGGGCGCCCCCCCCACCGCATGCGCAGCGCGCAAGCGCATCCGCCATGAATCCGGGGCCGATCCTGAACGCGCCATGGCCCTTTATATCGGCGCGCGCGGATGCGGGCCAGCCGGCGCTCCTGAAACGGTTTTCACCCCCGGCGCCGCATGCGGATAGGGGCTGGATAAGGCGTGTCAGGGGGTGACCCCGTAGAACCTCCTTATGGCGGCGCGGTGCTCCTCGCTGAGCAGGGCGACCGGCTGGGTGAAGGCCTCGAGGTCCAGGACCTCGCGCAGCTCGAGCAGGCGCGAGCGGTTCAACATGCGCTTGGTGTCCGCGAGGGCGAGAGGCGACCTGGCCGCGATGCGCGACGCCAGCTTCATGACCTCGGCGCCGATACGGTCGTGGTCGAAGACGTGGTTGACGAGGCCCATGCGCAGGGCCTCCTCCGCCTCCACGATGTCGCCGGTGAAGGCCATCTCCTTGGCCTTGGCCACGCCCACGCGCTGGGCGAGAAAGAGCGAGCTGCCCATATCGGGGACGGCGGCGATCCTGATGAAGCCCATGCCGAAACGCGCCCTCCGCGTGGCGCAGGTGATATCCGAAGACAGGGCCAGTCCCAGGCCGCCCCCCACCGCGAACCCGTCCACCTCCGTGATCACCGGCTTGGGCCCCTCGTGCAGCCTGAGGATGACCTCCCCCAGCATGCGCATGCTGCGGTTGAGGAAGGCGGGGTCGAGGTCCTCTCCCAGCAGGGCAAGGTCGGCCCCGGAACAGAAATTCCCCCCCTCGCCGCGCAGCACGATGACCCTCGCCGCATCGTCGTCGAGCGCCCGCGTCAGGCCCTCCGCCATGGGCACCCCGAGCTCCACGCCGAGGGCGTTCATGTTCCGGGGGCGGTTCATGCTGCAGCGCGCCACGCCGCCCGCGACCTCCACCCTGAAGACCTCGGTATCCATTCCTCCCCCTCCCTTCCGGCCGCGGGGCGCATGCGGCCAGGCTTCGCATTCCAAGCCGACCAGGGCGCGTATCTCCGCGTGCCTACATATTATATCGGGAAGCCCCCTCCCCCGGCCCGGCTTCTCTTTCTTCACCGCTCGCCCGCCATCGACTATCATGTAATAACCGTATCCGCGCGGAGGGAGGGAGTTGAGGCCACATTGCGCGTAGCCCTTGTCTATCCCGATTACTATCAGTCAGGCTGCATCGAGGGCGAGCCGCAGGGGAGGATACACCTGGGGAGCGCATATCTCTCCGCCTGCCTCAAGCAGGCCGGCCACGACATCGCCTTCCTGCACCTGGTGGAGCCCATCCGCCGCGAGGACTTCCTGCAGTGGCTGTGCTCACAGGATGCCGGCCTGGCGGCCTTCTCCTCCACCAGCCTCATGTTCCCCAAGGTGCGGCAGATGGCGCGCTGGGCCAAGGAGGAAACGGGCCTGCCGGTGGTGGTGGGGGGCGTGCATCCCACCCTTGACCCCCGCGGCAGCGACGAGGACGAGTGCATAGACTTCGTCTGCGTGGGCGAGGGGGAGGCGGCGCTGACGGAACTGGCGGAAGCCCTGGAGGGGCGGGGGGAAGTGGACGAGGTGGAGAGCCTCATGGGGCGCTGGCGCGGCCGCGGCTTCGCCAACCCGGTGCGCCCCCTCGTGGAGGACCTCGACCTCCTCCCCTTCCCGGACCGCTCCATCTTCGACATGCGGAGGATGGCGCCGGACCAGGCGGAGAGGATAAGCGTCATGGCCTCGCGCGGCTGCCCCTTCCGCTGCCGCTACTGCTCCAACCACGCCCAGCGCAGCGCCTATCCCAACGCCGCGAGCTACGTGCGTTTCCGCAGCGTGGACAATGTGCTCACCGAGATAGAGGGGCTGGCCGAGCGCGCCGAGGGCGTGGATCACGTGCGCTTCGACGACGACATCCTCACCCTGCGGCCCAAATGGTTCGAGGAGTTCGTGCGCGAGTACCCGCGCCGGGTGGACCTGCCCTTCATCTGCAATTCACGCGTGGACCTGCTGGACGAGGGGAAGATAGCCAAGCTCGAGCAGGCCGGGTGCAAGACGATATGCCTGGGCATCGAGAGCGGCAACCCCTGGCTGCGCAGGAACGTGCTCGGGCGCAGGATGAGCGACAAGAAAATCATCGACGCCTTCCAGCTCTGCCGCAAGCACGGCATCGGCACCGTGTCCCTGAACATGATGGGCTTCCCCCAGGAGGACTTCTCCATGGTCCTGGACACCATCAAGCTCAACGGGCGCGCCGAGCCGGGCATCACCCAGATAACCGTCTTCTACCCCTTCCCGGGCACCGAGCTCTATCACGACTGCCGGGAGCAGGGCCTGCTCGCGGACGAGGCCACCGATACCCTCTTCACCCGTCGCTCCGCCCTCAAGCTCGACGCCATCGGCCCCGAACAGATGGAGCTGGTGAGCGAGTACTTCACCGCGCTGGCCTGGATGTACCACGAGATATTCGCCCTGCCGGGATGGCTTTCCCGCCCCCTGGAGCATGCGGCCGACCTCGCGCTCGCAAGCGGGCGCATCCCCGCGGCATGGAAGAGAAAGGGCGCGGAGCGCCTGCTGCGCCGCCTCCCCTGGGACTGGTACCTGACCACCAAGTATTGAAGTGGCACTCTTGGGGCACTCTTGGGGTCAACCCCCGGAAGGGACACACCGTGGCACTCTGGCACTCTTGTGGCACTCTTGGGGTCAACCCTCGAAAGGGACACACCGTTGGGGATGGCACGAGGCGGGGTTGACCCCGGAAGGGACGGAAGGGAGGTTGGGCGAGGTTCGTTGTGGCACTCTTGGGGTCAACCCTCGAAAGGGACACGCCGTTGGGGATGGCACGAGGCGGGGTTGACCCCGGAAGGGACACCCGGAAGGGACGTTGGGCGAGGTTCATTGTGGCACTTGCGAGGGTTGACCCCGGAAGGGACGGAAGGGACGTTGGGCGAGGTTCATTGTGGCACTTGCGAGGGTTGACCCCGGAAGGGACGGAAGGGAGGTTGGAAAACGGGCCGGGGGTTTGAGCCCCCGACCCGGTGTCTCGCTGGTAGCGGGGGGGAGATTCGAACTCCCGACCTTCGGGTTATGAGCCCGACGAGCTACCTGACTGCTCCACCCCGCGTCGACTCTCGACGCCCTTATTATACATGCCATGGGGACAAATATGAAATGAGGCCGCTCACGCCCGCGGATGCTCGCCGCCGCGAACGGCGTGATGATACAATTTTTAACAGGCCGGGAGCTTTGCCCATAAACGGAGGAAGATGCCCGTGAGGGGACGCAGGAGCACGATCATAGCGGTCTCCCTCTCCCTAGTGGTGCTTGTGGGCGTGGTCCTGCTCGCCCCCCACCTCTACGACCGCCTGCGCCGCGGCTCCGCGGAGGCCGGGCGAGCCCCGCTGCAGGGAGAGGTTTTCCAGCCCCTCGCCCACGACGACGTCCTGGGGCGCCCGCTCTCCTTCGAGACCCCGGCCCATATCCGCATCCCCGCGGTGGAGATAGACGAGGAGGTGCGCGAGGGAAGCGACGACGAGGAGGAGCTCTACGCCCTCCTGGCCCTGGGGCCGGTGCACCTCACCCACACCGGCTTCCCGGGCTGGCCGGGCAACTGCGTCATCTCCGGGCACCGCACCACCAGGACCAGGCCCTTCAACCGCCTGGACGAACTCCGGCCCGGGGACGTCATCTACATCCACAACCCGCGCGGGACCCACGCCTACGCGGTGAGCGAGCTGCGCTATATCGACCCCGGCGAGAACGTCACCCTGCAGACCATCGCGCCCGTGCTCACCCTGACCACCTGCGCCCCCGAGGGCCTCGCCACCCTGCGCCTGGTGGTGCGGGCCGAGCTCAAGGAGTCCGCCCCCGCGCAGGTGGCGGAGTGACGGCGCTCAAGTCGCCCTGATCTCGAGCTCCAGCAACTGGGGCTCGGGCCGGCGGAAAGAGATATCCGCATCCTCCCCCTCGATATACTCGAAGAGGCCGGCGATGCGGCCGACGAGCCTCGGCACGAACAGGGGGTTGGCGATGAGCATCTCCAGATAACCCTCGCCGCAGTTGAAGCTGGTGACGCTCCCGAAGCCCCCCGCGAAGAGGTATCTAGCCGCGGCGCGGTAGGCGCCGCTCCTGGTGCGGATGTCTATGCCCTGCAGCGCACGCAGGTGAAACTCCCTGCTGATGTCCATGATCACGGGCTGCAGGTCCCGCCCGGTGCGCACCTCCAGGTCCCTCACCACCCCCACGAAGACATGCGCCGAGGTGAAGATATACCTGCGCCCGCCGTCGCGCCTGCGGATGGTCCCATCGGCTTCCCTCCACTCCAGCTCGGTGAGGGCGCGGGGGAGCCCGCACGCGGGGCAGGGCTCGCCCTCGTCTCTGCGCGAGGGGGGCCGCGGGTTGCCGCCATGCGAGAGCTCGCGCTTGGCGTCCCTTATCAGCCTCATGGGTTCGAGGTCCGCCGACTCCCCGCGGTCGTCATGTTCGCGGAAGGAGATGGAGAGGACGCAATCCTCTCCCTCCACCCTCCATGCCAGCTCCGACGACATCCCCTCCCTGCATTCAGCCAAGCCCTTGATCCCCCAGGCGACGGAGATGATGTCGAAGGGATGCTTCACCCTTATGGTCGTGAACCTCTTCCTCCTGTATTCCAGGAGCTCCACCTCGGCGAAGCCGAAGAGGGCGGTCTCGCTCTGCAAGCGCCTGAAAAGCATGCGCATGGGCATGTAGGGCAGGACATACCTGCGCCAGCCGTAAAGGATGTTGCTCTCCAGGTAATCCCGGTTGGCGGCGCTCTGTCCCCTGATCATGGCCTCCGCCATGCTCACCCCAAGGAGCTCCTCCAGCCTGGACCACATGTAGGGGTAATAGTCGGCCTCGAAGAGCACCATGCGCATGAAGGAGTCGTTGCGGGCCAGGATGGCGCCGTTGCCGGGCCAGGCGTATCCCCTCGAGAGACGCAGTGGAAGGCCGCATTTCCGGCAGCGCTTGAGGGCCATCGCCAAGCATCACCCCCGATCCCCGTCCACGCCCGCCGCGAGGCGGCGCGCCCTTCGTTGCAGCGCTAGCGCTCCGCGCTGAGAGCAGCCATCTGGTCCAAAATCCGCTCCAGCTGGCTTATCTTGCTGCCGTAAGCGGCCCAGTCGCCAGCGCGCTGGGCGTCCAGAGCTTCGCCGTATATCTGCTTAGCCTGCTGGATGAGCTGTGCGAGGTCCTCCCGGAGCGCAGGCTCGGGCGCGGGCTCGGGCCTTGGCGCGGGCGCGGGCGCTTGCGCGAAAACGGCGGCCAGCGCCTCCCGGAGGGTGGGCTGCATCTCCACCTGGTCCCCATAGCCGACCAGCACCCGCTTGAGCTGCGGGATGGCCGGGTTGGTGGCCTCGAGATAAAGGGGCTCGACATAGATGAGCGATTCCTCGATCGGGATGACCAGCGTGTTGCCGCGTATGACCCTGGAGCCCGCCTGGCTCCACAGGGTTATCTGCTCCGAGATCTGGGTCTGCTGGTCCACCAGCGACTCGAACTGCTGCGTCCCCTTCACCAGCCTTCCCGGCGGAAAGGTGAAGTTGATCAGGCTCCCGTAGGCGGGGAAATCGCAGCGCGCAGCCACCCAGTCCACCATGTTGTTCTTGCCGCGGGGGTTAAAGGGAAGCATGAGGACCATCTCCTCCTTCTCCTCGCCGGGCAGCTTGAGGATGATGTAATAGGGCGTCACGGGCTGGGACTGGTTGGTATCGTAAGTCTCGGTGGATACCTCCCACACGTCCTCCTTCTGGTAGAAGGCCTCCACGTCGTCCAGATGATAGGTCATGTACTGTTCCATCTGCAGGGTGAAGAGGTCCTCGGGGTAGCGCAAATGGCTCCTGATGTCCTCCGGCATCTCCTCCGCGGGGGTGAAGAGGCCCGGGAACACCCTGCCGTAGGTGGCGGCGACGGGATCTCCCGCGTCCATCAGGTAATAAGTGAGGGAGCCGTCGTAGGCGTCGATGACCACCTTCACCGAGTTGCGCATGTAGTTGATACGCCGCTCTCCCAGGTCCAGGAACTCGGAGTAAGGATAGAGGTCCGTCGTGGTGTAGGCGTCAAGTATCCATTTCTGGCGGCCGTCCTCGGTGATGACCAGGTAGGGGTCTCCGTCCAGATCCAGGAACGGCGCCACCTCGAGAGCCCGATCCCGGATGTTGCGCCGGAACATGAGCCGCGACTCGCTGCCTATGTAGCCGCTGAAGAAGAAGGTGATGTCGGCGTTGCGGATGGAGAAGGCCAGGCGCTTGAGGAAATTGGAGACCGGCACTCCCCCCGTGCCCTCATAGTGCGGCTCCACCAGCTTGTTGCTGCTCTCCAGGGGGTAGTCGATTTCCTCCGCGCCGCTGCGCACCACCACGTAGTCCTGGGTGATCTCGCCGTAATATATCTCGGGGCGCGTGACCTCTATGCCCAGGCCCTCCGCCGACACGGGGGGGATGTCGCCGATGACCAGGACGGGATCGCCCTCGGTGTTGATGCGGTTGGACGGGGCCATGACCGCCCCGTAGCCGTGGGTATAGGAGAGGTGGGTGTTCTGCCAGGTCTTGGCGTCCTCGCGCAGTTGGTCCACGGCCAGCTCGCGGGCGGCCAGCATCATCTGGGTGTAGGTGCCATCGAGCGCGACGTAGCGGTCCACGTCCACGTCCACGAAATCGTAGAGCTGGCGCAGCTCCTGGCGCTGCGTGAACACCTGCCCGATGAGGCGCGGGTCCCACAGGCGCACGTTGTCGATGGTGGCGGAGTTGGCGAGCACGTCTTCGTAGGTGAGGTCGAGGCTGGCCGGGAACTCCCGCACCTCCATGGTGGCTTTCTCGCCCTCGTTCTGGATGTTCCAGGCGTCCTGGGTGAACTCGATATTGTGGCCGATGTACTCCCTCTCCCGCGCCAGTTCCTTGGGCTTGACCACGTAATTCTGCATGATCGCCGGATAGAGGACGCCGGCGAGCAGGACGACGACCACCATGCCCACCACCCCCGCCAGGGGGAGCTTCCACCCCCTGTAGCGTATGTTGAGGAGGAAGAGAAAGGCGCACACGAAGCAGGCCGCAATGAGCATCCAATAGGCCGGGAGCTGCGCGTGCACATCGGTGTAACTGGCCCCGATGACCGTGCCCCGCGGGGAATAGAGCAGCCCGAACATGTCCAGGCGGAAACGCCAGGCCTGCACGAGCAGGATGACGGCGGCGAGCACCGAGAGGTGGACCTTGACATGGGAGGCGAAGCGCCGGCCCTTGCTCGCGCCGAAGCTGATGGCCCCGTAGAGAAAATGGACCGCCGCGGTGAGCACGAGGACGGCCACCAGCGCGGCGAAAAGCCATCCGCTGAAATAGCGCAGGAAGGGGTACTCGAAAACATAATAGCCGATGTCCCTGGAGAAGATGGGGTCGACCTTGCCGAAGGAGGCGTGGTTGAAAAACTTGAGCGCGCTCTCCCACTGTCGCGCGGAAGCCCATCCCACGAAGAAGGAGATGACGACGGAGACGGCGAGCAGGCCGCGGCCGAGCCACTTGCCCGCCTTCTCCCTGAAATCGGCGAGCGTTTCCTCCACAGAAGGGAGGTCGCCGGCGGGCCTCTGATAGCGCGGCATGAAGCGGCGGGCCAGCCAGACATTGCCGTAAAAGATGATCAGGAAGAGCAGGCCGAAGGCGAAAAACAGCCAGACCTGGGTGGCGATACGCTTCCAGAAGACCGAGGTGTAGCCGACCTCGTCGTACCAGAGCAGGTCGGTATAGAAGGTGGCCAACCAGGAGGCGCTGAGCACTATGGCCACGATGACGAGGACGGTGATGCCCACCGCCCACTTGGTGCGGGGCTTTATCTTCCCCCAGCGCTCCCGCGGGCCCGAGCCCCGCGGCTTGTCGTCCTTGCGGCGAAAAAGGGAGGGGGGTTCGCCCCCGCCCCGAAACAGCGAGTCCCAGGGGAACTTGTCATCCGGCACGCCATCATCCTCCTTCATGCCCTGCGGCCGCCGCCTCCCGGATCCCCGGCCCTGCGCCGCCGCGGCGCGTCCGGGCGCCCTCCGGCCATGGGAAGCAGGGGCGGCCCGCAAATCCCCGCGCGGCGAAGATGGCGGCGGAACGGCCGCCTCCCGGTCTTATCCCGATGCATTCAGCCGCCTGCAGGCCTCCACCACGGCGGGAAGCACCTCCCCGGCCATGCCCAGGCAGGTCAGGTCCGACTGTTCATCCTGATAGGTGGCCACGGTGTTGAAAAATATCAGCCGCCCCTTACTGCGCCTGGTGTAGTCCGGCAGGGCGGCGGCGGGATAGACCTCCAGGCTGCAGCCCACCACCAGCATGAGGTCCGAGGTGGACGCCAGCTCGGCGGCGCGGGAAAGAACCCGGGAATCCAGCGGCTCGCCGAAGAAGATGATGTCCGGCTTGATGCTGGTGCCGTCGTCCGGACAGCAGGCCACTTCGTCTCCGCCGCGGCTCAGCTCCTTCATCTCCTGCAGCGAGAACATCCTCCGGCACGCCGTACAGTGGCCGCTGCGGTGCGTGCCGTGGAGCTCCAGCACGTCGCTCGAGCCCGCCCTCTGGTGGAGGTGATCTATGTTCTGGGTGATGACCGCCCGGCATTTCCCCAAACGCTCCAGCTCCGCCAGCGCGTAGTGGGCCGGGTTGGGCTCGGCCCCCTCGAGCAGCGGGTTGAGTTCCTTGGCCATCTCCCAGAAGCGCTCCGGGTGGTTGACGAAGGATTCGTAGGTGCCGTAAAGAAGGGGGTCGTACTTGGTCCACAGGCCCCCGGGCGAGCGGAAATCGGGGATGCCGGACTCCACGGATATGCCGGCACCTGTCAGCGCCACCACCCGGACGGCATCCTGAATCATGCACGCTGCACGCTCTATACAAACCGTATCCATCTGCCGATCACCCGCCGAAAAGCCTCGGGGAACTCCCGTTCCCACCTTCACACCATGAGATTATAACATGGAAGGAAATGCGGCAGGATGAGGGGAACGGGCGCGGCCTCAGGGGACGGCGCCCATGGTGTTATGGCCCCCGTCCCAGGCGTCGTGATAGCGGAAATACATGGAGCGCTCCGCCACGATGCCCCGCTGCGAGTGCACCCACGCCGCCACGTCCCGGTACGGACCCACCAGCCCGTTGACGTGCACGGTGAAGCGCTGACCCGCGGCCAGCAGGATGTCCTGGGTCTCGACCCTCCCGTCCTGGAAGGCGTACTTCACCTCCACCTGCGTCTCCTCCTCGCCGGGATTGAACAGGCACAGCCATTGCTCGAATCCGGGGCGGGTGCAGCCCTCGGCAAAGAACCAGGAGGTGGAGGGGGCGGGCGCGCCCATGGATATGTGACCGCCGTTCCAGCGACCGGCATAGTCGAAATACATGGGGCGCTCGGCGACGATGGGCCGGGAGGACTCTACCTGCATGGCCACGTCCCGGCCGGGGCCGACCACGGAATTCACCAGCACGCTGAGCCTGCGCTCCGCGGGAACGAGGACTTCTCGCACCACCTCGCCGCCGCCGGCCAGGCGGTAGGTCACCTTCACCTCCGCGTCCTCCTCGCCGGGATTGAACAGGCACAGCCATTGCTCGAATCCGGGGTGCGTGCAGCCCTCGGCGAAGAACCATGTTTCCCGGGGAGCGGCGGCGCCGAGGGTGATATGGCCGTCGTCCCACATGCCGCGATAGGAGAAATACATGGGGCGTTCGGCCACGAGGGGCTCGTCCGATTCGATGCGCACGGCCACGTCCCTGTCCAGCCCCACCGCGGCGTTGACGTTTACCGTGTGCCTCTTCCAGGCGGGCACGGTGCAGGGAAGGGTGACGGATTCCCCATCCGCGAAGATGAAGGTCACCTGGGCGGCGGCGTCCTTCGCGCCCGGGTTGGCCAGGCACAGCCATTCCTCGAAGCCGGGGCGGGTGCAGCCCTCGGCGAAGAACCAGGTGGTGGAGGCCTCCGGGGCGGGCGCGGCGCAGTGGCCGCCGGTCCAGCCGTTGCGGTAGCGGAAATACATGGGGCGTTCGGCGAAGAGCCTCTCCGGCGCCGTCACCGCCAGGGACACGTCCCGGTCGGGACCTATCTCGGAATTGACATAGACATTGAGGCGCGAGTGGGCGGGCACGTTGTAGTAGCGGATGCGGCTGGCGCCCTCCGCCATCAGGTAGGTGACGGCGGCCGTATGCATGTCGTCATGCGGGTTGTAAAGGGTGAGCCACTCCTCGAAACCGGCGCGCGTGGTGCCCTCCGCGAAGTAGGCGGAAAACACGGCCGGCTCCTCGTAGATGGTGAAGTGGTAGGGCTCGCTCTCCCCCCAGATGTTTTTCACCACCACCGGCCCGGAGGTCGCGCCCTCGGGGACGGCCACCACGATATAGCCGTCGGTCCAGTTGATAGCCTGGCCGGCATCGACGCCGTTGAAGGTGACGGTGCTGAAGAAGGGCAACTGCAGGTTGCCGAAATCCTCGCCCCGTATGGCCACCGGCAGGCCGGGAAAGCCCCTGGGGGGGAAGATGCTCTTTATCGCCGGTGCCTGCGCGAACGCCTGCAGCGCGGGCTGAGGGGCCGCGAGCAACAACATCGCGGCAAGCAGCAGCGGCAGCGGCAAGACCCTGACCCATCGCATCACATACCTCCCGGCTCGTCCTCGGCCAATCCTGTCCGGGGACCCGGCGCAGGCCCCGCGCGCCCGCGCCGCCCGCGGCGGAAACGCGGGCGGCGTCTCGATGAACGCAACCCACATTATAACCGTGGAGGCGGAAGCGCGCACAGCAGCGCCCGCGCCGCCCCGGCCTCCGGTAAGCAGGGCTCAAGGGCCTGTCCCTCCGTGGTACGATAATATGACCGACAGGAACGCGAGGTGCCGCGATGCAGGGAAGGATACTCTTCATAGACGACGAGCCGGAGATACTCCGGGCGGTAAAATTCTACCTCGAGGACGAGGACTTCGAGGTGCACACGGCCGAGGAGGGCAACCGCGGCATCGAGATCGCGGAGGCGGTGCAGCCCGACCTCATCATCCTCGACGTGATGATGCCGGTGATGGACGGCATACAGGTCTGCCGCCTCCTGCGCTCGCGCTCCCGCACCCGCCTCATCCCCATCATCTTCCTCAGCGCGCGCGAGTCCGTGGAGGACAAGATACAAGGGCTGGAGGCAGGGGGCATCGATTACATCACCAAGCCCTTCAACAACCGGGAGCTCATGGCCAGGATAAAGGCGCATATCAGGAGCAGCAAGGAGGACCTCTCCTCCCATCCCGTCACCGGCCTGCCCGGCGCCCCCTCCGTGGAGAGGGAGGTCAACCGCCGCCTGCAGGAGGGGGAGATCTTCACCGCCCTCTTCGTGGGCCTGGAGCATTTCCGCGAATACCGCGAGGCTTACGGGATCAGCCGCGGAGACAGGCTGATGCTCGCCGTGGCGCGCATCCTGGAGGAGGCCCTTTCCGGGCTCGGGGGCGAAAAGGAGATGCTCGGCCAGCCTTCCTACGAGGAGTTTTTCTTCCTCTGCCCCTGCGACAAGGCGCCCTCCCTGTGCGAGAAGGCCATAGAGCGCTTCGAGCGGGAGCTTGCCGGGCACTACCTGGAGCAGCACCTCCAGCTCGGCGAACTCACCTATTACGACTACCGCGGCGACCTCATCCACGCCCCCTTCGTCAACCTGGCCCTGGGCGGGGTATGCAATGCCCGCCGCTTCGTGAGCACCTACGCGGCGGTGGCCGAATGGGGCGCCCAGGCGCTGCTCAAGGCGCGCGCCCAGGGCAGAAGCGCCTGCGTCCTGGAGGAGTGAGCGCGGCGCGCGCCCGACCATGCTCAGTCAATACGCGGACGCGTGCCGGAGGCGGGAGCCCGTGGCGTCCCCCCGGCCGGGGAGGTGAGGCGGGTGCCGGAGCTGCCGGAGGTAGAGGTCATCCGCGCACAGCTGGAGAGAGAGCTGGTGGGGGCCCGCATCGCCTCCTGCGAGGTCGGGCTGCCGCGCCTGGTCAGCCACCCCACCCCCCTCGGCTACCGCCGCGGGCTCAAGGGGCGGCGGGTGGCGGGGGTTGCGCGCCGGGGCAAGTACCTGCTCTTCGAGCTGGACGGTGAGCGCGAGCTGGTCCTGCACCTGGGCATGACCGGGTCGCTGATGCTCGTCCCCCGCGGCGGCGAGCGGCCCCGCCACACCCATATCGTCTACCACCTGGAGGACGGCCGCGACCTGCTCTACATCGACCCGCGCACCTTCGGGGAGACGGCGCTGCTGCGCGCGGGCGACCGTTCGCCCCTGCGCGGGCTGCAGCGCATGGGACCGGAGCCGCTCGGCCCCGGATTCGGCAGCGAGGAGCTGGGGGCCGCGCTGCGCGGCAGGTGCCGGGTCAAGTCCGCCCTCCTCGACCAGTCGCGCCTGGCGGGCATCGGCAACATCTACGCCGACGAATCCCTGCACCGCGCAGGCGTCAGCCCCCTGCGCCGCCTGGACACCCTGAGCGCGGCCGAGATAGAGCGCATCCACGCGGAGCTGCGCACCGTCCTGCGCGAGGCCATCGCCCGTGGCGGGTCCTCGGTGAGCGATTACGTCAACCTGCGCGGGGAGAGGGGGGATTTCCAGGGCTGCCACCGCGTCTACCGCCGTGCGGGCGAGCCCTGCCCGCGCTGCGGCGCGGCGGTCCGCCGCGAGGTCATCGGCGGGCGCAGCTCGTACTTCTGCCCGCGCTGCCAGGTATAAAAAAGGGGGCCGGGCGCGGCGGGGGGCGCGGCGGCGGCTTCAGTCCCGGTCATGCTCGCTGCGCGCACGCCCCGAGCCGTTCTCTGCGCCCGTCCCCCGCGCGGGGGCAAGCTCGCCGCCCGCGGCGGGCGCTTTTTCCGGCGCCGCCACGGCAGCCATACTCTGCAGCGCGAAAGCGGCCGCCGCGCGCACCTCGCCGCTGCGGTCTCCCAGCAGGCGCTCCAGCTCCGGGGCCGCCGCGGCATCGCCCACCCTGCCCAGCCGCCGGGCCGCCCGGCTCCGCCTCCCAGCCAGGCGGGAGCGCAGCTCGTTCCGGCGGGAGGCGGCGAAGCCGCACAGCCCGTACAGCTCCACGACCATCTCCCGCCACATGCCCGTCCCCTCGCCCGCCATGCGCAGCAGCACCTCCTCGAGCGCCTCGGGGTCCGGGCGCGGGAGCAGGCGCAGCGCGCGCCGCGGGCCCAGCTCCTGCAGCGAGGCATAGAGGATGGTCTCGTAGTTGCGCATCCTCTCCAGCCTGCGCGCCTTTCTGTAAACGCCGACGATGCGCAGGAGCATATAGACGGCGAAGGCGGCGAGGAAGACGACCGCGGCGAGGAGAAGGAAAAAGAGCGCGCTTGCCATTTTCTACCCCATATCGTCCTTTGCTATGGAGGCCGCGGCCACTTTGTTATTATATGTCCTGTCGGTGAGGATTTGCAGGACGCCGCGGGCGGGCCGCGGCGGGAGCGGCCGCAGGGAGGTCCCGGTGCTGGTGATCGATTCCCATACCCACATGTTCCCCCCGCAGGTGCGGGAGCGGCCCGGGGAGCTTGGAGACGGCGAGGCCGCCTTCCGGCTCATGTTCGGCCGGGGAGACCAGCGCATGAGCGACCCGGAGAGCATGCTCTCGGAGATGGACGCGGCGGGCGTGGACATGGCCGTGCTCTGCCCCTTTCCCTGGGCGACCCTGGAGCGCTGCGCCGAGAACAACGATTACCTGCTCGAGGTGGCCGCCGCGCGGCCCGACCGCTTCCTCCCCTTCGCGGTGACCAACCCGGCCCTGGGGAAACGCGCCCTCGCAGAGGCGCGGCGCTGCCTGGAGGCGGGGGCGCGCGGCCTGGGGGAACTGCACGCGCAGCCGCAGGGGTTCGACCCCCTGGACCTCGGCGTGACCGCCCCCCTGGTGGAGCTGGCCATGGACTTCGGGGTCCCCCTCATGCTGCACGTCAACGAGCCGCTGGGGCACGACTACCCCGGCAAGGGCCCGGTGACCCCGGAGGTCATATACCGCTTCCTGCTCGCCTTCCCGCACGTGGACCTCATCCTCCCCCACTGGGGAGGGGGCCTCCCCTTCTACGAGCTCATGCCCGAGGTGGCGCGGGCCTGCGCGCGCGTGCACTACGATTCCGCCGCCTCTCCCTATCTCTACCGCAGCGACATCTACCGCCTCGCGGCGGCCGCGGCGGGAGCGCGGAAGATCCTCTTCGCCACCGACTATCCCCTGCTCCCCTACGGGCGCACCCTCCCAGACGCCCGCGCCGGCATGGAGGACGCCGCCCTGCAGAGGGAGGTGCTGGGGGGGAACGCGGCGCGCCTCTTTCGCGTCCATATGACGTAACCGCCCCCGCGGCCCGGGCGCGAGCATGACCGCCGCGCCCGCATACGCGCAAGGCGGGGCGGAGAAGGGCCTCAGGGCGTGCAAAGCCCGGGCGGGGCGCCCGCGGGGAGAAGGAGTAAGCCCGCCGCGAAGTGAATAAATGAAACAAAAACGCGGAAAGGAGCACAGGGATATGACCACCAAGCCGAGAGGCCGCCGGCCGGCGCCGCTCCCCCTGATCCTGGCGCTTCTGCTCTCTTCCCTTCTGCTCATCCCGGCCGGCTGCACCGCGGCCCGGCCGGCGGCGGAGGCGCCGGACGAGCCCGGGCCGGAGCCGGAGAAGCCCCCCGTCAACCCCCTCACGGGAGAGGTGGTGGCCTCCCTGGACCTGGTGACCCGCCGCCCCCTCGCGGTCAAGGTGGAAAACGATGCCGCGGCGCGCCCCCAGAGCGGTATCGTCGATGCCGACCTGGTTTACGAAGAGCTGGTGGAGGGCGGCGTAACCCGCTTCATATGCATTTACCTCTCGCGGGAGGCGAGCTCCATCGGCCCCACGCGCAGCGCGCGGCCCTCGGACATAGACATCGCCTTCTTCCTCGACCCCCTGCTCATCTGCAGCGGCGGCGCGAGCGCGGTGATGTCCATGCTGCAGGGGTCGGGGATGATGTTCATCAGCGAGGACGGCGCCCACTTCTGGAGGGAGCGCACCCGCCGCGCGCCCCACAACCTCTATACCAGCACCTCCCTGCTGCGGCAATACCTGCTGGAGAGGGGCGACACCTTCGCCTCCCTGCCCGACAGCGGGCTCTGCTTCGCGGACCCGCGCGAGGAGGAGAAAGCGGGGGCGGAGGAAAGCGAGGAGGGCGGGGAGGAGGAAGCCGCGCCGCAAAGCGTCATGGTGAGCGCGGCCACGGCCATCAGCATCGCCTACAAGGCCGCCATGTGCGCGGCCTCCTACCAGTACGACGCGGCCTCGGACAGTTACCTGCACTCCATACAGGGCTCGCCCCACACCGACCTCAGCAGCGGAAAGAGGGTGGCCCCGCGCAACGTGGTGGTGCAGTACGTGACGGTCACCAACAGCGGCCTGCGGGACGTGACCGGCGCTCCCGTCCCGCTTTCCCAGGTAACGGGGAGCGGGAGATGCCTCGTCTTCACGGGGGGAAAGGTCCACCACGCCACCTGGCGCAAGCCCAACCGCAACGCCCCCACCACCTTCCGCGACGAGAACGGCAACGCGGTGCCGCTGCGGCCCGGCCAGACCTGGTTTCACCTCATCGGCGAGGACATCCCCGTCGCCTACGAATAACCCGGGCGGCCTGCGCGTCTGCGCGAAAGCGCCCGCTTTCCGCTCCCGGCGGAAGGGCCGGCGGCTATGGGGGAGCGAGCCGTCCAGCCCGGCGGTGAACCCCGCCGCGATGGCGGAGGCCGTGCGGGCCTCGACGCTTCAGGGCAGGATGGAGCCCGAACGCACCAGGGCGGGCAGCTCGGCGAGGCCGGCGATGACCGTGCAATCCGGGCTCTGGGACCAGCCCCAGCGGTCCAGGAGCACCGGCCTGATGCCCGCCGCGCGCGCCCCGAGCACGTCGGCGTAATAATGGTCTCCCACGTGCACGGCGCCCGCCGCCTCCACGCCCACCCTGCCCAGGGCGCTGGCGAATATGGAGGCCTGGGGCTTGATGCGCCCCAGGTTCGCGGAGCTGATGACGAAATCCAGGTAGGGGCTGAGCCCGAGGTGGCGGCACAGCCCGGGCAGGCGGGCGTCCCAGTTGGAGACGATGCCCATGCGCATGCCCATGGCGTGAAGCTCGCGCACGGCGGGGAGCACGTCCGGAAAAAGGGCCCAGCGCTCCCCCCGGCCGAACTCGCCGTAGAGCTCGCGCCCCACCGCCCCCGGCGCCTCCACCCCCAGCTCCTCCGCGGCCAGGGCGTACATGCGGGTCCACATGGCCGCGGCCTCCGCCTCCGAGGCCCAGAAGGTATCGTCGGACCAATACCGTTCCTCGTAATACCTATCGGCGCGCTCCAGGGCGCGGCGCAACTCGGGCAGGGCAGGACGGTGGCCGCGCCGCGCGAGCACCTCCGCGCAGACCTCCTCCACGGAGGGGTGGGGCAGCAGCAGGGTGTTGCCGGCGTCCAGGAATACCGCCTCGATGCCCGATGCCAACGGACTTCACCTCCAGGGCGATTGTAACAGCACGCGGCGACGTGGCCGCGCGCTGCCCGCCTCAGGGCCCGGGCCCCTCCTCCTGCGGGCTCTCCCCGCCCCCCTCCCCCCTGGCCCTGGTGTAGAGGAGGACGAGGACGCCCACGAGCAGGGCGAGGAAGACCAGCGAACCCTGCCAGCCCAGGAGGAAGGAGAAGGAGGTCGCCAGGGAGACCACCACCGCGGCTATGACCACGCCGAAGAAGATGAAGGGCAGGGCCAGGCGGAAGGGTATGCCGAAGAGGAAGGCGGCGGCCGCCCCCGTCCACGCGCCGGTGACGGGCAGGGGAATGGCCACGAAGAGCATGAGCGCGACTTCCCTCCAGCGCTGGAAAGACTGGGAGTGCTTGCGGCGGGTGCGGGCGAAGAGCCAGTCGAAGAAGCGCCGCATGATGCGGGAATGCTCGCTGAGCCAGCGCGAGACCGGCTCGAGGAACCAGAGGATGAAGGGGATGGGGAGCATGTTGCCGATGACCGCGAACACCGCCGCCTGCCAGACCGGCATCTCCAGGGCCGCCCCCGCCGGTATGCCCCCCCTCAATTCGAAGATGGGCAGCATGGAGATGACCATCACCACCAGGAAATCAGGGACGGCCGACAGGGCCTCGCGGAAACTCTCGGCGAGGCCGGCATAGGGCCCGGCCCTCAAGGCCAGGCGGCAGAGGAATCCGCTCACTCCCCTCGGCCTCCCTCCCGCGGGCGCCGCCGCGCGCCCCTCCATGCACGGACAAGACCTACACATTATCCATAATGAGCCCCTGCGTTTCAATGGGCCGCTTGCGCGGCGTGTTTACGGTGGCGTTCAATAGAAGCATGGCGAACAAACGCAGGAGGGCGCGTCTCGCGGCCGCGGTGGCCGCCGGCAAGGCGGCGACCCTGCTCTCGCGCCGCCTGGGCACGGGAGCGGGCTCCAACTTCCCCGGCAAGGTGGTGCTGCGCCTGCACCCGGATGCGGTGGAGGAGATGGCCTCCGGCCTCGCGGGCGGTTGCGTGCTGGTGAGCGGCACCAACGGCAAGACCACCACCGCGGGCCTGCTGGCGGGCATGCTGCGCAGCGGGGGCATGCGCCCCGTGCATAACCGTAGCGGAGCCAACCTCATGAGCGGCATCGCCGCCGCGCTGGCCCAGGGCGCGGACCGGCGGGGAAAGCCCCGCGCCGACATCGGCCTCTTCGAGGTGGACGAGGCCACCCTCCCCGCGGCGATACGGAGCCTGCGGCCGCGCCTGACCATCGTCACCAACCTCTTCCGCGACCAGCTGGACCGCCACGGCGACCTGGAATCGCTGGCGCGCAAGATGGACGCGGCCCTGGCGGGCGCGGGCGGCGGCGCGACCCTGCTGCTCAACGCCGACGACCCCCTGGTGGCCGCGTTGGGACGGGAGGGCCCGGCGCGCATCGTCCACTTCGGCCTGGAATGCGCCGTCGACGCCGGGGCCGGGCCGGGCCGGGCCGCCGACTCCAAGCACTGCCGGGAGTGCGGCTCATCCCTGGACTTCGAGGCCGGCTACTTCGCCCACATGGGGAGGTACAGCTGCCCGCGATGCGGCGCCTCGCGCCCCCGTCCGGACTTCGCGGCCACGCGCGTCGAGCCCCGCGGGATGCGGGGCTCGCGGGTGAGCCTCTCCACCCCCGCCTGGAAGGGCGACCTCTTCCTGGGGCTCCCCGGCCTCTACAACGTGCACAACCTCCTCGCCGCCGCGGGAGGCGCGCACCTCCTGGGGCTGGATCGCTCCGCGGTCGAGCGCGGCACAGAGGGCTACAGCACCGCCTTCGCCCGGGGGGAACGCATCCCCGCCCGCGGGCGCACCCTCTACCTGGCCCTGGCCAAGAACCCCGCCGGTTTCAACGAGCTCATCCGCGCCCTGCGGGACGAGGGGGAAGGCCTCGCCGTGCTGGCCGCGCTCAACGACCGCAGCGCCGACGGCCGCGACGTCTCCTGGGTCTGGGACGTGGACTTCGAGGAACTGGCGAGCCGTTCGCGCAGCCTGGTGGCGGCGGGCACGCGCGGCCGCGATATGGCCCTGCGCATGAAATACGCGGGCCTCGACCTCTCCCGGCTCACGCTCGAGCCCGACCTCGCCAGCGCGCTGCGCGCCGCGCTGGAGGGGGCGCGGGAGGGGGAGACGGTTTACGCCCTCGCCAACTACTCCGCCGCCCTGGAGCTGAGGCGCCTGCTCACCCGCATGGGAGCCGCGCCCGGATTGTGGAAGGAGGGCTGAGCACCTGGCCGCCCCGAGAGTGCGTATCTGCCACCTCTATCCCGAGCTGATGAACAGCAACGGGGAGAGTGGAAACGTCATCGCCCTCGCCCGGCGCTGCGCCTGGCGGGGCTTCGCCGTGCGCGTGAGCGCGCTGGGCATCGGAGAGGCGCTGGACGCGGAGGAGCACGACCTCTTTTTCATCGGCGGCGGGCCGGAGCACGAGACGGAGCTGGCGCGCGAGGACCTGGCCGGGGAAAAGGGCGACGCCCTGCGCCACGCGGTCGAGGAGGGCGCGGTCCTGCTCTCCGTCTGCGGGGGATATCAGCTCCTGGGAAGGAGCTATCCCGCCCGCGGCGGAGGGGAGTCGCCCGGCATCTCCCTCTTCGACGCCAGGACGGTCGGCGGGGATGCCCGCTTCGTGGGCGGCGTGGCCGCGGAGTGCTGCCTGGAGGGGGCGCGGGGGACGCTGGTGGGCTTCGAGAACCACTCCGCGCGCACCTATCTCGGCCCCGCATGCAGGCCGCTCGCCAAGGTGTTCAGGGGTTGCGGTAACAACGGCGAGGACGGATACGAGGGCTGCGTTTACCGCAACGCCGTCGGCACCTACCTGCACGGCCCCCTGCTCCCCGCCAACCCACGCCTCGCGGACTGGCTCATCCTGCGTGCGCTGCAGCGCCGCCACGGCATCGCGTCCCTGGCGCCGCTGGACGACGCCCTGGAGGAGGCGGCACACCGCGACGCCCTCCGGCTCGCCCGCCGGGAGAGGGGGCGCCGCCGCCTCCCCGGCGGGCGGCAGGGACAAGCCTCGCGCTTTGGCGGCCCGAAGGCATCCCCGCCCGGCCGATGATGTGCGGCGAACCCCCCGCCGAGGCCGTATCGGGAGCGATGTTGCATTGTCGGCTGCGCTTCTGGATGAGCCGGGAGAGAAGGCGGAGCGTGAGATTTTGCGCCGCACCCTCCCCTTTCGCGCTAAAAAACGCCCCCGCGGCTCTCGACCCCGCCATAGCGGAATATATCCGCGTTGGAATCGCGTTCCGGCGCGGACAGCAACGCCCGTGGACAACCCGGATACGGTTCCCCACCGCGCGCAGGGAAACTCCTTCCCGCCCGATGCCGCCCGGGGGCCCCGGAATGCTGCGCTTTTCCTTTTAGGCGCGGACATTGCCTTGACATTATCTCTGTGTTATAGATAGTTGGGGATTTTCGCGATTCCCGGAAGCGCTTGCAGAGAAAAGGAGGAATACGAATGGGAGAGCCAAGCGACAAGAGGCCGGTTTTCGACGATGACGAGTGCACCGGCTGCGGACTGTGCGTGGACGAATGCCCCAACGACTGCATCGACCTCAACGACGACGACGTGGCCTTCCTGGCGAGGCCGGGCGACTGCGACGGCTGCAGCACCTGCGCCGAGGAATGCCCCTCCGAAGCCATCACCATGGAGTAAGTCTGCGGGGATAAAGCCAGGGGAACCCGGGTTCCCCTTTTCCTTGTGGGGAAGAAATGACGGATAAAAAGGGCGATACCTCAAGGGTCAACATCTTCTGGAGGATCCCCATGTTCGAGTTCCTCGACGCGGAGGAACTCGACCGCCTCTACTCCCTCTGCAGCACCATGAAAATCTCCAAAGGCGAGTACGTCTTCCTGGAGTGCGACCAGCCGCGCAACCTCTTCGTGGTGGTCAAGGGGGAGGTGAAGCTGCTCAAGCAGACCGAGGATGGCCGGGAGACCATCGTGGAGATGGCCTATCCGGGCGAGATCTTCGGCGAGGAAGCCGTCTTCGACGGCCAGCCCTACCCCATGACCGCACAGGCCCTGAGCGACGTGGAGCTGCTGGCCATCAGCCGCGCCGACTTCTTCGCCTTTCTGCGCGACAACCCCGACCTGGCCCTGGAGATCATCACCGAGCTGGGCATGAGGCTGCGCGAGTCGCAGAACACCATACGCGCCCTGGCCATGGAGAGGGTGGAATGGCGCATCGCACGCGTCCTGCTCATGCTCTCGCGCAAGGCGGGCACCCCGCAGGCCGACGGGGTGAGCATAGACCTCCCCCTCACGCGCCAGGACATCGCGGACATGGCCGCCACCACGGTGGAGACGACCATCCGCGTGCTCTCCAACTTCCGCAAGATGGGGCTGGTGGAGACGGAGAAGGGCAAGATCATCCTGCGCGATAAGAAGCACCTGGAGGAGATGGTCAGCGAGGGCTGCGCGCGCGCCTGATGCGCTCGCAGGCGGCGGACCCCGGGGCTGACCCCCCACCCGGGGCGGGGAGATCTGACGGAGGTCATGGCGCGCGCATCTCACGAGCCTATGATGAGACTACCCCCACGCGGGAGGAGCGAAAGGGGGGCGGCTTAAAGAGGAGGCGTTGCAGATGGCCGAGGTCAAGCTGTATTCCACACCGAGTTGCCCGTATTGCCGCATGGCCAGGGACTACCTCGCGGGAGAGGGGGTCGATTTCACGGTGGTGGACGTCTCCGAGGACGAGAAGGCCGGCCAGGAGATGGTGGAGAAAAGCGGCCAGATAGGGGTCCCACAGCTGGAAGTGGGGGACGTGCTCATCGTCGGCTTCGACCGCGGCGCCTACCACAAGGCCCTTGTGGACGCCGGGGCCCTCTCCGAAGCGGCGAAATAGGGCGGGGAGACCATGCACGGCGAGGCGCCCGGGGGGATGAGCCATGCCCACAGCTGAAGGAGCGCTCCATCTCGACAAGCCCCTGCTCACCACGGCCATGGGCATCATGCCCCACCGCGATGTCCAGGCGGCCCTCGACCTCGCCTTCTCGCTGGACATCCCCTTCTGGCCCCAGCTCCCCAACCTCTCCTATGCGGAGGACACCTACGTGCAGACGGTGAGGGGCATGCCGGGGGTGGAGGTGGACTACGAGGGGCTGAGGATACTCTTCGACGAGGATGCCTTCTACGCCGGGCTGGAGCAATACCTCTCCCTGGACCCGCTGGACGACCTCTTCGCCGTGAGCGTGGAGGAATCGGCGACCTACGCGGGCTTCCTGGAGCGCGCCTCCTCCGCCTGTCCCGCCCTGCGCGGGCAGTTCATGGGCCCCATCTCCCTGTGCCTCATGGTCAAGGACGGCGAGAAGAAGCCCATCATCTACCGCGACGACGCCCGCGAGGTGGCCATCAGGCACGTGGCCACCAAGGTGAACCGCCACCTGGCCGACCTGCGCGCCATCAACCCCCGCTCCTTCGTATGGGTGGACGAGCCGGGCCTGGAGTTCCTCTTCACCGGCATCACCGGCTACGCCTCCGAGAGCGCCCGCGCCGACCTCGCCCTCTTCCTCTCCCTCCTGGAGGGGCCGCGGGGGGTGCATCTCTGCGGCAACCCGGACTGGGACTTCCTGCTGCACTCGGAGGTGGACCTCATATCCCTCGACGCCTACAACAACCGCGACATCCTCGCAGGCTACCGCTCGGGCATCGCCCGCCTGCTGCGGCGCGGCGGGAGCATCGCCTGGGGGGCGGTGCCCACCCACACCCATCAGCTGGAGGCCGAGAGCGCGCGCGGCCTCGCCGAGCGCCTGCTGGGCCTGTGGGAGGGGCTGGAGGGGGAGGGCCTGTCGGGGGAGGAGATTGCCCGCCGCTCCCTCCTCACCCCCGCCACCTGCTGCCTGGTGAACCCCGACCTCACCGCCACCGTGGAGAGGGCTTACCGCGTGGTGGGCGAGGTGCGGGAGCTGCTCGCGCGCAGGGCCGCCGGCTAGCGTCTCGCTCCTCCCCCGCCAGGCCCTCCCCCCTGCCCGCATCCCGTGCCCCGCGAGGATGCGCGCTTCCCGCACGGCCCGGGGCGGTGGCGCCGCCGCCGCTTCCCGCACAGGGCAGAAAGATCCGCCAAAGGCTCACACTCGCCCGTGGCGGCAGCGCCGCTTCCCGCGCAGGGCGAAAAGGCCCCGCCTTTCTTCCGACGCGGCTGCGATTGCTATATAGTAGTAGCGAAGTCAGCAAAGGAGGTTGATGCACATGATCTCGGAAGAAGCGTACGCTGCCCTGTGTGACGCGGTGGGAGAGGAAAACGTCTCGAGCGAGCCGGCGCTGCTGGACACTTACGCCTGGCAGCCCTTCCTCAACCAGGACCCGCAGCTGTGGACTATCCGCCCGGATGCGGTGGCGCTCCCCGGCTCCACCGCGGAGGTGCAGGCGCTGGTGAAGGCCTGCAACCGCCACGGCCTCAAGTTCAAGGCCATATGCACGGGGTGGGGCGTGCACGCCGGCCCCACCACGGAGGGCGTGGTCCTGGTGGACCTGCGGCGCATGAACCGCATTCTGGAGATAGACGAAAAGAACATGGTCGCCGTGGTGGAGCCCTACGTCAGCGGGGCACAGCTGCAGGCGGAGGCCATGCGGCGCGGGCTCAACACCCATATCATCGGGGCGGGGCCGGTATGCTCGCCCCTGGCCAGCGCCACCTCCATGCACGGCGTGGGACACGACGGCATCTACATGAGCTACAGCCCCCGCAACGTGCTGGGGGTTGAATGGGTCCTCCCCGACGGGGAACTGCTGCACCTGGGCACCCCCGGCACGGGGGAGGAGTGGTTCTGCGGCGACGGTCCGGGGCCCTCCCTGCGCGGCATCATGCGCGGCTCCTCCGGCGCCTTCGGCGGCCTGGGGGTTTTCACCGCCTGCGCCCTCAAGCTCTTCAACTGGCCCGGCCCCCCGGTGATGAAGGCGGAGGGGACGATGCTGGATTCGGTGGTGGAGATGCCCCCCAACATGCACTTCTACTCCTGCGTCTTCCACGAGGAGGAGGACTTTGCCGAGGCCATGTATGCGCTGGGCGAAGCGGAGATAGGGTATCTCTGCGTGCGCATGACCATGGGCTCCTTCCCCATGGGCTTCGCCCCCAAGCTCTACCGCATGATCATGCGCTCGCGCAACCTGCGCAAGGTCATCTACGATGCGCTGAGGTATCCCTTCATCATCCTTCTCGCCGGGGACTCCATGGAGGAGCTCGAGTATCAGGAGGAGGTGCTCAGGCACATAACCCTGAGCAACAACGGCATGATGCTGGACCTCGACGCCTCCCCCCTGGGACCTGTGCTCCCCCTCAACCTCATACGCGCCAGCCTCATACCCATCGCCTTCCGCCTGGGGGGGACCTTCTGCACCAACCTGGACGATAACGACACCCTGGACACCCAGATGACCTGGGCGGACGCCGTGGCCGCGGTGAAGGAGCCGTGGATAGAGAAAGGGGCCATCTTAGACGACGGCGGCGAAAACCCCTATTTCGTCCCCTACGAGAACAACACCTGGGCGCACTGCGAAGTTGTGCATATGTACAGCGTGCACGAGGAAAAGAGCCTCGAGGCGCTCAAGCCCATCGGCTTCCTCTCCACCCTGGCGGCCATCGAGAACTACATGACCCCCCTATCGGTGCTCTACCCCGAGGTGCGCAAGGCCTTGAGTCCTCTGGCGGGCAACTTCAGCCGCTGGCAGAAGCGCATCTCCGAGGGCTTCGACCCCGCCCAGGCCGCCGACGCCGGCCTGTACACGGCGGAGCGCGACTTCCAGACCCGAGGGGTGGACGCGGACAAGGTGGCGCGCTTCCAGGAGCTGTCCCGCGAGCTGCGATGGACGGAGGAAGGCCCCCCGAGCTGAGGCCGCGGCGCCCGCCTCGGCCCCCGCGGACGCCTGAAGGCGGGGAACGCGCCATGCGCCTGCCCCCGCGGCCCGCTGCGCCCGGGAGAGGCGGGGGCGCCGGCGCATAGGCCCAGGGGCCGCCCGCGTCCCCTCACTTCACCATCGCCCGCTTGTGCCCGGGAGGCGCCGCGGCGGCGACACGCCCGCGGCGCGGGAGGAGCGGCGCTCGCGCCGGCACCGCGCCCTTTCCCATATCATGCAATACGTCGGCGACGGTGGGTACAATGGACAGGAAAGGCGGGTCGGGGGGCGGGCGAAACCCCCGGGAAGCGAGGGACGGAGGAAGGCATGGCCCTGGAGAAGATACGCAAACGGGACGGCTCGGTGGTCCCCTTCGAGGTGGAGAAGATCGCCGCCGCCGTGCGCAAGGCCATGGAGGCCGCCGACGAGGGCGAGCCCTCCCGGGCCGGGGAGATGGCCGGAGAGGTCATGCACAAGCTCGCGGAGCGCTTCGTGCAGGAAGTGCCCACGGTGGAGGAAGTGCAGGACCTGGTGGAGGAGACGCTGGTCGCCTGGGGCCTTCCCCGCACCGCCAAATCCTACATCCTCTACCGCGAGCGGCGGGCGGAGATACGCCGCACCAAGGACTTCCTCGGGGTCAAGGACGAGCTCAAGCTCACCGTGAACGCCGTCAACGTGCTCAAGAAACGCTACCTGCTCAAGGACTTGCACGGCCAGGTGGCCGAGACCCCCGACAGCATGTTCCGGCGCGTGGCGGCGGCGGTGGCCCGTGCGGACCTGGCCTACGACCCCGGCGCGGACACCGCGGCCCTGGAGGAGGGTTTCTACCGCCTCATGGTCTCCCTGGACTTCCTGCCCAACTCCCCCACCCTGATGAACGCGGGCACGGACGTGGGGCAGCTCTCCGCCTGCTTCGTGCTCCCCGTGGACGACTCCATCCCCGGCATCTTCGACGCCGTGAAGAACATGGCACAGGTGCACAAGTCCGGCGGGGGCACCGGCTTTTCCTTCTCGCGCCTGCGCCCCCGCGGAGACGTGGTGAAATCGACCATGGGCATCGCCTCCGGCCCCCTCTCCTTCATGCGCATCTTCGACGTCACCACCGAGGTCATCCGCCAGGGGGGGAGAAGGCGCGGCGCCAACATGGGCATCCTGCGCTGCGACCACCCCGACATCCTGGACTTCATCACCGCCAAGGACCAGGACGGCTTTCTCTCCAACTTCAACCTCTCGGTGGGCATCACCGACGAGTTCATGGAGGCCCTGGCCAAGGACGACGTCTATTTCCTGCGCAACCCGCGCAGCGGAGCCGTCACCGGCAGCCTGCACGCGCGCGACGCTTTCAACCTGGTGGTCACCCAGGCCTGGCGCACCGGCGACCCCGGGCTGCTCTTCATGGACACCATCAACCGCAAGAACCCCACGCCTCACCTGGGCGATCTTGAGTCCACCAACCCCTGCGGGGAGCAACCGCTGCTGCCCTGGGAGAGCTGCAACCTCGGCTCCATCAACCTCAAGAACATGGTCAAGGGCGGGCAGTGGGACCACGAGAAGCTCGCGCGCACCGTAAGCGCCGCCGTGCACTTCCTCGACAACGTCATCGACATCAACCGCTGGCCCCTGCCGGAGACGGAGCGCATGACCCTGGGCAACCGCAAGATAGGCCTGGGGGTCATGGGCTTCGCGGACGCGCTGCTGCTCATGGGCATCCCCTACGATTCCGAGGAGGGCCTGCGCGCGGCGAGCGAGGTCGCCTCCATCCTGGAGGAGGAATCGCACCTCGCCAGCGGCGAGCTGGCGGCGCAGCGGGGGGTCTTCCCCAACTACCGCGGCTCGATGTGGGAGAAGCGGGGCATGCCCATGCGCAACGCCACCACCGTGACCATCGCCCCCACCGGGACCATCAGCATCATCGCGGGGTGCTCCTCGGGCATCGAGCCCCTCTTCGCCATCTCCTTCGTGCGCAACGTCATCGAGGGCACCAGACTCATGGAGATAAACGCCGTCTTCGAGGAGACGGCGCAGAGGCTCGGCTTCTACAGCAACGAGCTCATGATGGACATAGCGCGCAGCGGCACCCTGCAGCATATCGAGGGCATCGACGAGGACATCAAGCGCACCTTCGTCACCGCCTTCGACATCGCCCCCGAGTGGCATGTGCGCATGCAGGCCGCCTTCCAGGAGCACTGCGACAACGCCGTTTCCAAGACCATCAACTTCGCCTCCGACGCCTCCATCGACGACATCGAGGAGGCCTACCGCCTCGCCTACGACCTGGGCTGCAAGGGCATCACCGTTTACCGCTACGGCAGCAAGCGGGAGCAGGTGCTCTACCTGGGGAGCGATTCCCTCATGCGCCTGCTGGAGAGGCCGGAATACACCATGGCCGAGGCGGAGTACGCAGGGGGATGCCCTACTCCCCTGTGCTTCTTCTGAGCCGGGGGTCAGGGAGGGTGCGGCTTCTCATCGCCTACTGCGGAGGCCCCATCCCCGCCAAGCGGGAGAACTTCACGGTGACCTTCGAGGATACCTTCGCGCAGCGCTTCCTGCGCCACATGGTCAACGACACCGACTACTGCGTCGGCTGCGGCGTGCTCTGCGACCACTGCCGCGACACCTACGGCATCGACTTCTCCGGCAACATCGCCGACATCCTGCAGTTCCCCTCCGTCCTCCCCTACTACCTCGACGACCCCCTGGAGCTCATCGGGGACGAGCTGCCGCCCCACGACTTCACCGTGGTGGTCAACGTCCATCAGGAGATACTGCTCGCCATGCCGCAGGTGGCGGCGGCCGCGGGCTCGCGCGCCATCATCGCCCCCGCCGAGGGGCCACACTGGTTGAGCCGCTGGGTGAAGGGGCAGGTGAAGAAGGCCTGCCGCGAGCTGGGCATGGGCTGCGCATTCCCCAAGCCCTTCTGCGCCCTGACCCCGGGCATACACCCCGCCGTGGACGAGTTCATGGAGTACTTCCGCATCGGCTATCCCAAGATAGCCCTGGAGCTGGGCGACGGCTATATCCGGGACGCCAAGGTGCTGCGCAGCGCGCCCTGCGGGAACACCTACTACGTGGCCTTCAACCTCAAGGGCGCCCCCCTGGACGCGGCGGTGGCGGAGGTGGTGGCGAAATACTGGCACAGCTTCCCCTGCGTGGCCTCCATGGAGATGGACCGCGAGCTGGGGGAGACCATCCTGCATATCGGGGGATTCATGCACTACCGCGCGGTGCAGGAGGCCCTGGCGGAGGTGGGGGTGAGGGTCGAGCTGCCCACCTCCCTGGCCATGGCGCGCGTATCCGCTAGATAGCACGCCTTGTTCGCGCACGGGGAGACGGAGATGCCGCGCATGCACCCGCCGCGTCCAGCCGGTGGCCCATTCCCCCCCGCGCACGAGAAGCCGCGCTCTCCTGGCTCCGCAATTGTGCTTCGTGCCCCCTACTCCCCCCACGCACGGGGAGGCGGAGATGCCGCGAGCACGGCCTGCGTTCCACGCGCCTAAGGCGCGGCTCGCCCGCGGCGCAATGCGTCCCGCCTAAATAGGAGGCGCGCGCATACCGAAGTATAGTAACAGTGACGTAGAGGAAGCGAGGAATGCGCATGGCCGAGAAGAAGATACTGGTCGTGGACGACGACCCCCATATCCGCCGCCTCATAGCGGAGCTCCTGGCCGCCGAGGGCTTTCAGGCGCTGGTGACCGGGGACGGCGAGGAGGCCCTGCGCGTTTTCCGCGAGGAGCACCCCGACCTCATGATACTGGACATCATCATGCCCAAGATGGACGGCATGGAGGTATGCCGCAGGCTGCGCGACGAGACCGCCGCTCCCATCGTCTTCCTCACCGCCAAGGACGATATCACCGACCTGGTGAGCGGCCTGGCCATCGGGGGCGACGACTACATCACCAAGCCCTTCAGGGGGGCCGAGCTCATCGCGCGCGTCAAGGCCGCCCTGCGCCGCACGGACATGGTACGGGACTCCACCGATAAGGAGGAGTACGTGTCCATCGGCGGGCTGGAGATCGACCGCAAGCGGCGCGAGGTATCGCTCGACGGCAGGCCGGTGGACCTCACCCAGACCGAGTTCGACCTGCTGTGGCTGCTGGCGAGCCAGCGCGGCACCGTGTTCTCGCGCAAGGATATCGTCAAGGCGCTGTGGGGCTACGAGGACCCCGGCATCTCGCGCACCATAGACACGCATGTGGCCCGCCTGCGCAAGAAGATAGAGAGCGACTCCTCCAGCCCCATGTTCATCAAGACCGTGACCGGCGTGGGCTACAAGTTCTTCTGAGGGGGGTCAAGCCTTTCAAAGCGTCGGGTATTTTGTTAGTATTTTTACGCACGGGCGCTTAGCTCAGCGGGAGAGCGCTGCCTTCACACGGCAGAGGCCATGGGTTCAAATCCCTTAGCGCCCACCAAGCAAATAGAAGCCGGGCACCTGCCCGGCTTCCTTCGCTTGGATGGTTTTAGAATCGGGCAGCAGGTGGGGGAATGTTTGCAAAGCTTCTATCCATTCGAGTCCAGCGAAGGCCAAGCCGTCTATTCAATCCGCTGCCTCTTGGGTTCGGCTGCGACGATCCTATATATCTATTGTTAGAAGAATACACTAACCCCATAGACATACATGGATGTTGCTCCTATAATAAGCACATATTTGCATATAGGGTACAGCAGCATAAGATCTCCCTTCTGGCAAAGCGGGCCGGGGTATACTGCTCTATGAATCTGGGCGGGGAGAGAAAAGTAGCTTGTGCGGCCCGAAGGGGTCAGTATGGCAAAGGGTGGAATCGAAAGGGCCAGGTCGACTGCTGAAATATGGGGATTAAGTTCGTCGAGGGCACTGCACGAATGGCAGGTATGCTTTCGGCCATCATACCAAGCCATGTTGGCTTTTGGGCGGATTGCCGTGCTGCGCTTTCCCGCAAGAGGAAGGGCAAGCTAGCGATGCGAGGAGGGATGTGCACGGCTGTGCCGGGAGATATCGCGGCCGCGGGCGCACGCCTCATCGCCCCATTCCCGCCCCCCGCCTACAAAGCGCCCCCATTATCTTGCCTGCTCGGCAAGAACTCGCCTGCGGGTAAATGCATGCTGCCTGATGCCTGGCCCGTTCGCAAGGCACGGCACAAACGCCTGCTCATGGGCCAACAAGGAATGGAATAGAAGGAGGCGAGATGAGAAATCTCAGAAGGCGGCGTAAGGTTACTGGAAAGAAGATGCTCGCAGCCATCACCGCATTTGCCCTCGCGCTCCTCTCCCTCTGCGTTATCTCATGCGGTTCGGAAAGCACAGAGGAGGCGGGCGGAGAAGCCGCAAGACCCCTCACGCAGGAGGAGAACGCCCAGTCCTTGGGACGCATCATGGGGCACAGGAATCAGCTGGAGGGCGAGCTTGACGAACCCGTCGATGTCGTCATATCGGGAGACATCATGTCCATGGCGGACGCGGGGGAGGAAAGCTGGCTGCTCATCAGGGTGGTGGCCTTCCGCCCGATGAGCGTTCCCCAGGAGGCCCTGCAGGCCGCGCCGGGGAGCGAGCTCGTGGTGAGGCTGAGGAAAACGGGTGAAGATGGCACGCTTTCAGCAGGCGATTCCGTGGAGATAAACGCGAGAGTGTCTAAAAGCCTGGAGGGGCCGGTGATCATAGGCAGGGCTTATAGGGTGATCAGGTGAGGAAAGACGCAAGACAGAGTCCTGCTATCTTCTTGGGATGAAGGCCGCCGGCGGCAAGCGAGCGAATTCGGAGGTGTGCAAGATGGCATGGCGCAACGGGGCATTGAGCTGGAGGACGAGGATTTTTCTTCTGACTGTGCTGCTCATATTCATGAGCGGTATGCTCCTGGGTTTATCTCCCCTGCTTGAGACGAAGGAGGCTTATGCCCAGTCAGGCTCCATCTCTGGCAGGGTCACCAGCGCCTCGGAGCCGGATGGAGTATTTGATGTAGGTGTCTACGTCTACGATGAGTATGGGTATTATGTCACCTATGGCTGGACAGACGAAGACGGCTACTACGAGACTTGGGGAGACATCCCCACGGGCGACTACAAGGTGGAATTCGATCCTCCCTGGAACAGCGACTATATAACTCAATGGTACCAAGGCAAAGGGAGCTCCGGAGAGGCCGACACCGTTTCTGTGACAGCAGGAACCACCACAGGGGATATAGACGCCGTCCTCGAGGAGGGCGGTAAGATATCCGGGCGCGTCACCAGCGCCTCTGAGCCGGATGGAGTAGCTGGTGTCGAGGTCGATGTCTACGACTACGATGAGTATTCATGGATCACCAGTTGTCATACAGACGAAGACGGCTACTACCAGACTCGGGGAGTCATGCCCACGGGCGACTACAAGGTGCGTTTCTCTTCTGGCAACTATCTGTCCCAATGGTACCGGAATAAAAATAGCTTCGATACGGCCGACACCGTCCATGTGACAGCAGGAGCCACCACGAGTGGGATAGACGCCACTCTTGGGGTAGGCGGGAAGATAGCCGGGCGCGTCACCAGCGCCTCGGAGCCGGATGGAGTATTTGATGTAGGTGTCTATGTCTACGACGAGGATTGGGACTATGTCACCAATTGCCATACAGACGAAGACGGCTACTACGAGACCCGGGGAGTCATGCCCACGGGCGATTACAAGGTGGAGTTCGATCCTTACGGCGGCGACTATCTGTCCCAATGGTACCGGGGCAAGGATAGCTTCGAGGTGGCCGACACCGTTTCTGTGACAGCAGGAGCCACCACGGGGGGGATAGACGCCATCCTCGAAGAAGGCGGGAAGATATCCGGGCGCGTCACCAGCGCCTCGGAGCCGGATGGAGTATTTGATGTAGGTGTCTATGTCTACGACGAGGATTGGGACTATGTCACCAATTGCCATACAGACGAAGACGGCTACTACGAGACCCGGGGAGTCATGCCCACGGGCGATTACAAGGTGGAGTTCGATCCTTACGGCGGCGACTATCTGTCCCAATGGTACCGGGGCAAGGATAGCTTCGAGGTGGCCGACACCGTTTCTGTGACAGCAGGAGCCACCACGAGTGGGATAGACGCCACTCTTGGGGTAGGCGGGAAGATAGCCGGGCGCGTCACCAGCGCCTCGGAGCCGGATGGAGTATTTGATGTAGGTGTCTATGTCTACGACGAGGATTGGGACTATGTCACCAATTGCCATACAGACGAAGACGGCTACTACGAGACCCGGGGAGTCATGCCCACGGGCGATTACAAGGTGGAGTTCGATCCTTACGGCGGCGACTATCTGTCCCAATGGTACCGGGGCAAGGATAGCTTCGAGGTGGCCGACACCGTTTCTGTGACAGCAGGAGCCACCACGGGGGGGATAGACGCCATCCTCGAAGAAGGCGGGAAGATATCCGGGCGCGTCACCAGCGCTTCTGAGCCGGATGGAGTAGGTGATGTCAATGTCTCTGTCTACGACGAGGATGGGGGCCATGTCGCCAATTGCTATACATACGAAGACGGCTACTACGAGACTTGGAAAAACATCCCTGCAGGCGACTACAAGGTGGAGTTCGATCCTCTCTGGAACAGCGACTATCTGTCCCAATGGTACCGGAATAAAAATAGCTTCGATACGGCCGACACCGTCCATGTGACAGCAGGAGCCACCACGAGTGGGATAGACGCCACTCTTGGGGTAGGCGGGAAGATAGCCGGGCGCGTCACCAGCGCCTCGGAGCCGGATGGAGTATTTGATGTAGGTGTCTATGTCTACGACGAGGATTGGGACTATGTCACCAATTGCCATACAGACGAAGACGGCTACTACGAGACTTGGAAAAACATCCCTGCGGGCGACTACAAGGTGGAGTTCGATCCTCCTTACGGCAGCGACTATGTGACCCAATGGTACCGGGGCAAAGGGAGCTTCGAGGGCGCCGACATCGTAGCCGTGATTGATGGGGAGATCACCCAGAGTATCGATGCGCAGCTGCAGCTCAAGGGCTCCATCTCCGGGAAAGTCACGGGCGATATGCATCCGAAAGGCGTTCTAGGAGTGATGGTGACCGCTTACGACGCCGAGGACAACGCGTGCGGCAGCGACTGGACGGGTCAGGATGGGCGCTACCGAATTCCCCTGGAGCCGGGGCTCTACCGAGTCAGGTTCCATCCGTACTATGTTTCCGTCTACGGCGATATATGGTACGGCGGCAAGCCCGACTTCGATTCCGCCGACATAGTGGAAGTCCTCCCGGAGCTGGAGACTTCCGGCATAGACGCCTTCCTTATATCCGGCTCGATATCGGGGACCGTGGCCAGCTCCGATGAGCCGGATGGCGTAGCCAAGGTGGACATTTTGGTCTACGACGAGAACGGGGAATACGCGGGAAGCGCGGTGACTGCCGAAGACGGCTCCTATCGCGTCAAGGGCCTGCGCACGGGCGATTACTTCGCCTACGCATACCCCTGGTGGCCCAACGCCAACGATGGGAGAAGCTATGCTTTCGAGTGGCATGAGGACAAGGGGGCATTGGAGGATGCCGACCCCGTCGAGGTAGTGGTGGGGAATGATACGGCGGGCGTTGACTTCGAACTGGAGAGCGGCTCCATTTCGGGGAAGGTGACGGGCTGGGATGCCCCGGAAGGCCTTGAGGGCATCGATGTCTATGTGCACGATGCGCATTTCCACCTGGTGGGAACCGCGCTCACCGCCACGGGCGGAACCTATACCGTGAAGGGCATACGCCCGGGCGACTACACGCTTTACTTCGACCCCAGCGCAATGCGCGAGAGCGGCGGCGGGGACTACACCGGCGAGTACTATAGCGACAAGGAGAGCTTCTTCGATGCCGATGCGGTTTCCGTGGCAGGCGAGGTCTCGGGCATAGATGCCGCGCTCGAGGCCGCCGGCTACATCTCCGGGACGGTTACCTCGGGAGGCTCCGCGGCGCCCGGGGTCTTCGTGCACGCCTACCGCGCGTCTGACCCCACCTTCTGGCTGGGATACGCGGAGACGGACGAGAGCGGAGAATACACCATAGGCAACCTTGCCCCTGGGGACTACCTGGTCTCCTTCAATCACGCCTCGGGACAGAACTACCGGGATGAATGGTATGACGATGCGCAAGACCCAGGCGCGGCAACCGCCATATCCCTCGTCCGCGGGGAAGGGGGCATAGATGGCATCGATGCCGACCTGGCAACGGGCGGCTCGGTCTCCGGCAGGGTTACGGGAAGCGACGCCCCCGGCGGCCTGGAGGGCGTGCAGGTGCGCATCCTCGACAGCGACTACGCATTCATTGGCGGCACCCTGAGCGCTGCCGATGGCTCCTATGCGGTAGGGGGCCTGCCCGCAGGCGAATACTGCGTGGAGTTCTATACGGGCGACCCCGCGAGCGGCGCCGCTCTCAATTACCGCGGCGAGTTCTACAATGGTCAGGCAATTTGGGATGAGGCCGACCTGGTGTCAGTTGAGGCCGGCACGGACACGCCCCTTGAGGACGCGGTGCTCGAGCGCCTGGGCAGCATCTCCGGCCGCGTTACCGCAAGCGGCAGCGTGGAGGGGGTCAGGGTGGTCCTCTATGACGGAAGCGGCTGGCAGCAGATGGGCAGTACCGTGATCGACGCCTGCGGCGAATTCCTCTTCGAGCGCCTGAAGGCGGGAGACTACACCCTCCACTTCGACCCCGCGAATGCGAACAAGGAGAACGCAACGGACTATTCCCCCGAGTGGTATGAAGACAAGGCGAGCCCTGAGGCCGCCAGCGTCGTGACCATAGGGCCGGGCGAGGACGCGAGCGGCATAGATGCGGCGCTTGAGCGCAGGGGCCGCATCGCCGGCCGGGTTACGGGCGGCGACGCCTCGCAAGGAGTGCCAAACATAGTCATTGCAGCCGTAGACGATTCGGGGAACGATGTCAGCTGGGCAAGGACCGACAGCGAGGGATATTATGCCATGTCGCTGAAGCCCGGCACATATAAGGTGTACGCCGAACTCCTTCACGGTTATGACTGGTATGACATGTGGTATGAAGGTAAAAGCATGCCGGAGAGCGCGGACCCGGTTGTGGTGAGCGAGGGCAAGAGCGCGAAAGGCATAGATTTCCACATCTCGGGCATCGGGTCCATCTCCGGCAAGGTGACGAGCGATAAGTATCCCGGCGGGCTCGCGGGAGCAAAAATCACAGCCTATCATGCCGGAGGCAAGTCGAGCTTCGCGTACACCTATGCTGACGAAGAAGGCAATTATCTGCTTGAGAACCTGCCGGCGGGAGATTACCATGTGTTTTTCTCAGACGAAGACTTTTTCGCCTGGCGCATAGGCAAGTGGTTCGACGGCAAAGCTGGTCGGAACGCGGCGGATATCGTATCGGTAAGCGAGGGAGCAACCGTGGAGGGCGTGGACGCCCACTTCTCTGGGGAGGTATCCATCTCCGGACGCGTCACGAGCGCTTTCGAGCCAGGCGGTGTGCCTGACATCGGGGTGTACATCTACAGCGAGGATGAGACCGATATCGCCTATTGCCGGACGGGCGCAGGAGGGTATTACGAGGTCGCAGGCGGCATCCCTGCCGGCGACTATAAGATAAGATTCTCTCCTCCCTGGGACAGCGACTATCTTTCCCAGTGGTATCAAGGCAAGGAGAGCTTCGAGGCTGCCGATACGGTGGCGGTGGCCCTGGGCGCGCCCGCGAGCAATATAGACGCCACGCTGGTCAAGGGCGGCTCCATAACCGGCAGGATAACCGGCTATGAGCATCCCGGGGGCGTCACAAACTACGATATATACGCATACGATATGGACAACAATCGCATTTATCGCGAAACAACGGACGATAATGGCACCTACAGATTCACCAGGCTTCCCGCAGGCGAATACAAGGTGAAGTTTGCGGATTGGTATTACGATTGGTATTACGACTATATCCCCATCTGGTATGACAACCAGCCGGATTCTGTATCCGCCGAAACGATAGTGGTACCTGCGGGCGAGGAGGTGCCGGGAATCGATGCGCATCTCCAAACATATGCCTCTATATCCGGGCGCGCCACCAGCTCCACGGAGCCCGGCGGCGTTGAGGGCGTGCATGTCTACGCATACGATGCAGATAACCCCGATAGCTGGATATCCTATGCGGTCACGGGCTCTAGCGGAGCCTACAATTTGGGCAGGCTGCGTCCCGGCGATTACAAGGTGGCCTTCTCCCCCGTTTCCGGAATGAACTATGCCGAGGAATGGTATGAAGGCCAGGCCGACTTCGCGAGCGCGACCACGATAACCCTTGCATCGGGCGAGGCGCGCGCGGACATAGACGCCGACCTCGGGGTAGGGGGCTCCATTAGCGGCAAGGTAGCCTCTAGAGTCACGCCTGGAGGTATAGGTGGCGTCGGGATCACCGCTTATACCCTGAACGGCGAGTATGCGCGAGCCTGCCACACCGAAGAGGACGGCACCTATTTCTTGGGCAGCCTTGCCACGGGAGAATACCTGGTATTCTTCGAGCCCGGAAGTCTTCCCTACAAGGGTAAGTGGTATGAAGACAGCTACGACCGCGACTCTGCGAGCCCGGTAAAGGTGACCTTCGCCGAGGAAACGATAGGCATCGATTGCGAGCTTGGCGACGGTGGCTCTATCTCCGGCGTGGTCACGAGCGACTCAGAGCCGGGCGGAGTGGGCGGTATAGCGGTAAATGCCTATCGCGCGAATGATGCGCGGAGCTGGGCGGGCCGCGGAGTGAGTCGCGGCGACGGGACTTACATCATAGAGGGCCTGGCTCCCGGAGAATACAGGGTTGTTTTCAACTCCTCTTTGGAGAAGAACTACTCGTCGTCCTGGTATGAAGATGGGGAGAGCTTCGGTGAGGCGCTGACGGTTGCCGTCCAGGAGAAGCTTAACACCGGCAACATAGATTGTCATCTTCTGGAGAACGGCACCATCTCTGGAAGGGTTACGGGAAGTGGCGGCCTTAAGGACGTTCGGGTTCGTTTCTACCTGGAGGGCTCCGGCGAGAGCGCTTTTTGCCTCACGGACTCAGAGGGTTACTATGAAAAGGCCGCGCTTCCGGGCGGGAATTACCGGGTCTTTTTCGACCCCCCGGACGGCTCCCCATATCTCAGCCAGTGGTATCAAGGGAAAGCGAGCAAGGCCGAAGCGGATGTGATCGAACTATCCTATGGCGAGAAAAGGGAGAATGTCGACGCTGAGCTTGTGCTGGAGCCCTCCGAGCCCTACACCATCTCGGCTGCGGCCTCTCCCCCCGAAGGCGGGGCGGTAACGGGGGCAGGTGACTACAGGCACGGGCTGATGGTCTCCCTGTCAGCCACATCAAACGCGGGCTATACCTTTACAAATTGGACGGAAGGGGAAGAGGTCATCTCCGCCAAGGCCAACTACTCCTTCGTAGCCACCGCGAATCGCAGCCTGGTTGCTAATTTCACCTTGAATTCCTACACCATCACCGCCTCCGCCGGCGAGGGAGGGAGCATAGACCCCTCTGGCGATGTCGCGGTGAAGCATGGGAAGGACCAGTCCTTCGCCATAACTCCCAACAAGGGCTACCACATAGCCGAGGTCAAGGTCGATGGAAAGAGCGTGGGCGCGGTCTCTACTTACGAGTTCAAGAACATGACCGCGGGTCACGAGATAGCGGCCACCTTCGCGCTCATCGAATACACCATCACCGCCTCTGCCGGCGCCGGAGGGAGCATAGACCCCGCAGGCGCAGTCGCGGTGAAGCACGGGAAAGACCGGTCCTTCGCCATCACGCCGGGTGAGGGCTACCGCATAGCCGATGTCTTGGTGGACGGGGAAAGCGTGGGCGCGGTCTCCACTTACGAGTTCAAGAACGTGACCGCGGACCACGAGATAGCGGCCACATTCGCAAAGATAGCACCGCCCCCTCCCGCCACCACCTGGTACCTGGCCGAGGGCTGCACCGAGGGCGGCATGGAGACCTGGGTGCTGGTGCAGAACCCCGGCACCTCCCCGGTCACGGTGGACCTCATCCTGCAGACCTCCTCGGGCGAGCAGCGCCCTGCCGGCCTGCAGGGCAAGGAGATCCCCGCGGGATCGCGCAGCTCCTTCAACATCGGAGAGCACTGGCGCGACTGGGATGTCTCCACCAAGGTGGTGGCCTCAGGGGAGGTCATCTGCGAGCGCGCCATGTACGGACCGGGAAGGGCCTGGGCGCATGACTCGGTGGGGGTGACCGCCCCCGCCAAGACCTGGTACCTCGCAGAAGGCTGCACCGAGGGCGGCATGGAGACCTGGGTGCTGGTGCAGAACCCCGGCACCTCCCCGGTCACGGTGGACCTCATCCTGCAGACCTCCTCGGGCGAGCAGCGCCCTGCCGGCCTGCAGGGCAAGGAGATCCCCGCGGGATCGCGCAGCTCCTTCAACATCGGAGAGCACTGGCGCGACTGGGATGTCTCCACCAAGGTGGTGGCCTCAGGGGAGGTCATCTGCGAGCGCGCCATGTACGGACCGGGAAGGATATGGGCGCATGACTCGGTGGGGGTGACCGCCCCCGCCAAGACCTGGTACCTCGCCGAAGGCTGCACCGAGGGCGGCATGGAGACCTGGGTGCTCGTGCAGAACCCCGGCACCTCCCCGCTCACGGTGGACCTCATCCTGCAGACCTCCTCGGGCGAGCAGCGCCCTGCCGGCCTGCAGGGCAAGGAGATCCCCGCGGGATCGCGCAGCTCCTTCAACATCGGAGAGCACTGGCGCGACTGGGATGTCTCCACCAAGGTGGTGGCCTCAGGGGAGGTCATCTGCGAGCGGGCCATGTACGGACCCGGCAGGATGTGGGCGCATGACTCGGTAGGCTACGCCCCCTAGAGGGCGAGCCCTCAAAGGAAAGACATATGCGGGGGAGCTCCGGCTCCCCCGCCCCCTCTCTCCCTTTTCGGGGTCAGCCCCCGGAAGGGACATTCCCCCCGCCTGAACCCCTACGGGTTTGCCAGAAAGCGGGGTTAGCCGAGAAGCGCGGCAAGGATCGCCTTGCTCTTATGCGCAGGCGTTGACAATCGCATAGGGAATCATCTCAAAGGGCGGGAGCTTGCAGACCCGGAATCACCATGCCCTCCTGCTTCTGAGTTGCGAACCCCGGGAAGCAAGCGACGATTTCGCCGCTCCTTCGAGGTACAAGACAGAATACTGAATCTTGGGTGGCGGAAATATAGAGAACACCGTGGGCTTGAGCGCGAGCGGCCAAACAGGGGGAAAGGGTTGAATCATGGAGCCAGATTCCTTGACGCTACCCTAGTGCCATCAAGATTGAGATTTCATCTCTATATTCCCTGAAAGCAGCGTTTATACCGCCTCCCCGAAGACGATAAGTGGGGTAAGGTCTTCCAAGGGCCTTAGCGCCCACCAGCACAAACAGGGTCGAAAGGCCCTTTTTTTTTGGCTTTGCCAGCGAGTTTGCTAACGAGCCGTGCCGGGTTTGCCGAGAGGGGAACAATACGGATCAGCATATTGGGAGAGTGCTTTGCCATTCCGGAGAAATCCTGGAGCCGCGAGAAAGGGAGGGCGCTATACGCCCTGCTCCTTTTTTGCCACAGCAAATTTGCGCAACGGAAGAAACTGATTATCCAATTATTTCAGGGAAGAAGAAAGATAGGCTCCATGCGACAGGTGATAACGTTAGATTATGGACGGGCATGATAACTCTAAGAATAATCATTCAAAAGGCTTTAAGATCTTCATGATGATTTACTATGTCATTTTTGGCATCATTTTTGCCATTGGGATAATTGCTTACACCTTTGGTTCTGCTTTTCCACCGGTTAAGCCCATAAGGTTCTGTAAATCCCCACCCGCCAAGGTAAGGGTTCACG
>CAZEAU010000003.1:0-129031 GCA_964510515.1 uncultured Actinomycetota bacterium
AGGATGGGGTCAGGTCTTGTTCTTTGCCTGCTCCGCTATCTTCCCAGTTCGCACCAGGGGTTTTACCTCGGGTTCGCAAGACGTGACCCCACGGGGTGGGCAGACGACTGACCCCAGCACTTCGCGCCTCGCTCCCCTTCGGGGCGCGGGTGGCACATGTTCTTCCGGGCGTGTCATCAAAGGGACCGGTTCGCATACGGAAGGTGAGGCCCGGTACCGGTACGGACGCTTCCAGGTAGCTGCACTTGTTGTCAGGTCCCGGCCTTTCACGCCTCCGGCTTATCGCCTGCGGCGCAAAAAGCGCGGGACCGGACCCCAGCGCTTCGCGCCCTCCGCCGCGATGCGTATGACTGGGCTCGGTCTTGGCATCCTCGCCTCGCGGCTCGGAGGCAAAACGCGAGCCCATGCGGCGGGTGGGACAAGAGAGCCGAGGTGGACAGACGCTGAGGTCTATAGGGATGGTGGGGGGAGAGCAGACGTTGCAAAAGGTGAAAAGGGCCAAGTGGGCAGACGCTGGCCCTTTAAGACCTGCGAGTGCGGAGCGAGGGCCGCGACCCCGGCTCCATGCAAGCAATCCCCGGGGGCCGGGGGCCTGTCCGAAGCGACATTCGCGAGCAGTGTGCGCGAGAGAAGGCAGGCGCCGGTCCTTTAAAACCTGCGAGTGCGGAGCGAGGGCCGCGCCCCCGGTCCCACCACAAGCATCCTCGCCTCACGGCTCGGAGGCAAAACGCGAGCCCATGCGGCGGACGGGACAAGAGAGCCGGGGCGGGCAGACGCTGAGGTCTATAGGGATGGTGGGGGGAGAGCAGACGCTGCGGATGGTGGGAAGGGCAAGGAGGGCAGACGACCGCCCTTTAAGACCTGCGAGTGCGGAGCGAGGGCCGCGCCCCCGGCTCCCATGCCTCACGCAGCACTTGCTGTCATGTCCCGGCATCCTCGCCTCACGGCTCGGAGGCAAAACGCGAGCCCATGCGGCGGGTTGCGGGCTCAGCCGAAATCGCGCAGGATCATGTCGCTCGCCACGATGCCCGAGCCGACGGTCGGGGCCACCCCTCCTCCCAGGTGGGTGGACGCCCCGGTGAGGTAGAGCCCCTTGAGCACCCGGGAACGGACGCTGGGGCGGAAGGCGGCCGAGCAGGTGATATCGCTCTGCAGGCCGTAGACGGCTCCCCTGGGGTGCAGCAGCATGCGCTCGAAATCCTTGGGGGTGTTCACCACCGCCACCTTGATGTTTTCCCGCAGATGGAGGTCGAAGTTCTTCTCCAGCAGGCCCAGCATCATGTCCAGGTACTTCTCCCTGTAGCTGTCCCAGTCCCCATCGGCAAGGTCGTAGGGGGCGAAGGAGACGAGGTTCAGGCAGTGATGGCCCTCGGGGGCCAGGGACGGGTCGGCGTGGGTCGGCCAGGAGATGAGCATGAAGCCGCCATCGGGCACCTTATTGTTCTTGTAGTCCTCGAACCAGATGCGGTTCATCTCGTTGAGGGTGGCGTAACAGAAGGAATGGTGCGCATCCAGGTCGGGCTTTTTGTCCAGGCCCAGCATGATCATGGGGGCGGGAATGGAGAGGTCGTAGCTCTTGATGGCCCGCTTGGCCCAGGAGGGGAGCTTCTCCTCCCCCACCAGCTCGAGGTAGAGGGTCTTGGCGTTGATGTTGGAGATCACGATATTGGAGCGGATCTCGGTGCCGTCCGCCAGGCGCACGCCGCAGGCACGCCTGCCGTCCGTGAGCACCTTGTCCACGCGCGCATTGAGTCGCACATCACCGCCGAACTCCCGGAAGGCGGCGGCGATGCCCTCGGGGATGCCGCTCATCCCGCCGCGCGGGTAGGAGATGCCCTCGTGCTCGGAGTAGGCGAGGAAGGCTACGTAACCGGGGCACAGCGCCGGGGGCAGCCCCACGAAATAGGACTGCAGGCTCATGGACGCGCGCACGGTGTCGCTCTTGAAGAACTTGCACAGCACGCTCTCGAAGTTGAGCAGCATGTACTTGAAGTACTTGGCCAGCTTGGGGTGGGAGGCGGTCACCTTGAGGAGATCCTTCATGGTGCCCATGGATTCTGCCATCACCTTGCCGAAGGCGAAGTTGATGGCCTCGGAGCCCACCTCGGAGAAACGGTCCCAGGCCCTGGCGTCCTCCTCGGAGAAGCCGGCGATGACCTCGCGCGTGCCCTCGGGGCTCACCGGGTAGGAGAAGCGCCTGCCGTCGGCGGTGAAAAAACCGTAGATGGGGTCGAGGGGAATGAGGTCTATGAATTCCTCCGTCTTGCGCCCCAGCCTGGCGAAGAGGTCGTCGATAACCCACTCCAGCTCCACGATGCTCGCCCCGGCGTCGAAGCGGTATCCCTCGTGCTCATATGAGGAGCAGCACCCGCCGACCTGCCCGCTATGCTCGAGCACAAGCGTGCGGTACCCGTTCCTGGCCAGCACCGCCGCACTGGAAAGACCTCCCAGCCCGGCGCCGATGACCACGGCATCGTAATCCATCTTCGTCTCCTTTCCCGCGTATCAGATGAAGTAGCGATAGGGAAGGTAGGGCACCTGCTTCCCGATATGCACAATGAAACGCCTGGTGCTCTCCTCCAGCGAGAAAAAGCCGGCCACCGCTCCCAGCAGGGCGCCTGCGCAAAGCGCCATCTTGATCTTCCTGTCCATGCCGCTTACCTCCTGTCCAGGTCCATGAGAATACGGTCGGGCGTCACAATACCCCGGGCGACGGCCGTGGCCGCGCCGTCCCCCGGGCGGGCGAAGGCGCCGGCAGGCTTTCCCTCCCGGCCTCGGCGGCGCTCACATCGCGATCCGCCACGTGAACCTCCTCCGGCATTTGGAGAGTTATATTGACTTGCAAGTCTTAATATACTATCTGTAAATGGCCCTGTAAAGGGCCGGAGGAGGGGCAGCAAACGCATGGGGGGCTCACCTCTCCGCGTACAGGCCGTGCTGCAGGAAGTCCATGAGATTCACGAAGAAAGCGAGGACGTCGAAGTCCTCCTCGATGACATAGCGGTTGCCCACCACCTCCGCGATGCCGAAGAGGGCGTAGGCCACGGTCTCGGGATCGGTGGGGCGGAATACGCCGTCCGCGATGCCTTTTTCGATGTCCCGCGAGAGGAAACGGGCCACCCTGCCGAAAACCTCCGCGGCCTTGGCGCGCATCCTCTCGTTGCCGCCAAGGGCCTCGGAGAGTATGCCCAGCAACATGAACTGCAGGTCGCGGTACTTGCTGATGAAGGTCAGCCCCTCTATGCCCAGGCGCATGAGGGCGTCCACCGCATCTCCCGCCGCCGCGTCCGCCTCGGCCAGCAGCGTATCCAAGGTGCGCTCGACGGTGGCGATGAAAATGTCCTCCTTGCCCTGGAAATACTGGTAACAGGTGCCCTTGCTGACCCCCGCCTCCCGGGCGACGTCGTCCACGGTGGCGTTGTGATACCCCTGGGCGGAGAAGACGCGGAAGGCGGCGCCGAGGATCTCTTCCGTGCGCCGCTCCTCGTCGCTCATGGCCGCCAGGCGTTCCTCCTCCCCGAGCTCGTGCGCTCCTTTCTGCCGGGCGCGGGCACGGAAATCGTCCCAGTCGGAGATCCTGTCGAAGGAATACTTGCCCAGGATGCTCTGCATGCTCCTGATGGACATGCCCTCGGCGCGCATGCTCTTTATCACCAGCAGGCGCCGCAGGAAGGCCTCGTCGTAGTAGGCGACGTTGGGCTTCTCCTTCCGCGGTGCCTTCAGCAGCCCCTTGCTCATGTAGAACTTGATAGTGCTGACGGGGAGCCCCGCCGCCTGGGAGAGCTCCTTCATTTTCATGCCGCCGCCGCGGTCGTCATCCGCCAAGGCTCACGTCCTTTCCCTTGCGCCCCCAGCCCTGGTGTTCGCACAGCCGCGCCGCCCGCATCAATTATTGCCCACGCGCCGCACGCGGACAAGCTCGGCGCCGCATCCCGCCTTCCGTATTATCAGGCATCGCCTTCCGGGAGGCAAAGGGCACCGGACCCCGTCGAGGGCGGTGCGGCATGCGCAGCCGCAAAGGCCCCTCCCTCGCCCCGGAGACCCTTTCGCCTTGGGCACAGCTGGATATGCGCCCACGAGCTGCAGGTTGGCGGCCAGCGCCGGAGCCCGCCTTCAAGGCAGCGGCGGCCTCGCCTGCCTCCAGGGGCGGGCCTTCTCCAGGGCCGCCGCGGCGCACAGTACCAGCGCCTCCTGGAAGCGGTCCCCCACCACCTGCAGGCCCACCGGCAGCCCCCGGGAGGTGAAGCCGCAGGGCACGGAGGCCGCGGGCTGACCGCTCATGTTGAAGGGCATGGTGAAGGGCACCCAGCCCGCGGGCCCGACGTCCACTCCCTCCACGTGCGGAGGCCCGAGGGGTCCGACCTCGGCGAAGTCGAAGGCGGGGGCGGCGGTGGCGGGGGTGAGCAGCAGGTCGTAGCGCTCGAATATGGCGCGCAGCTCCTCCCAGAGCTGATAGCGGTGATAGGGTATCCTGGCTATGTCCTTGCCGGTGAAGACCGCCGCGAGGTCAAGGAAGGGCAGGTAAAGGGGATAGGCGACCTCCCTGTATTCCTCGAGCCGCTCCTCGTTGGCGGCCACCATCTCGCAGATGGCCATGGCGATGAAGTCCGCCTCCGAGGTGGCGGGCAGGCGGACCTCGACCTCCTCCACGCTGCAGCCGAGGTCGGCGAAGGCGAACGCCGCCTCCCGGGCCAGCGCCGCCACCTCGCGGTCCACCGCCGCGGCAAGGCCGAGGTCCGGGCTATAGGCGACGCGCAGCCCCTCCACGCCCCCCTTCATGTCCGCGATGAAGCTGCCGGGGTAGGCGGGAAGGGAGGTATGGTCGCGCCGGTCCGGCCCGGAGACGACGTCGAGCACCAGAGCGGCGTCCTCCACGCTCCTGGTGAGGGGGCCCTCGTGTGCGAGGAGGTCGAAGCCGGGCAGGTGCGGGTACCACGGCACCCTCCCGATATGGGGCTTGATGCCGAAGACCCCGCAGAGCGCCGCGGGGATGCGGATGGAGCCGCCGGCGTCGTTGCCCATGGCCACGGGGCAAAGTCCCGCCGCCACCGCCGCCGCCGATCCGCCGCTCGAACCTCCGCAGTGCTTGCCGCTGTCCCAGGGGTTGACCGTCCTTCCGAAGAGGGGGTTCTCGGTTATGGCCACGACCCCGAACTCCGGCATGTTGGTCTTGCCCAGGAGCACCGCTCCCGCTCCCTTCAGCCTCTCCACCAGCACCGCGTCCTCCTCGGGGACGAAATCGGCGTAGAGCCGGGAGCCGTAAGTGGTCCTCACCCCCCTCATGTGGGTGTTGTCCTTGATGGCCACCGGCACCCCCTCCAGCGGCCCGGCCTCACCTCGGCGGTAGGCCTCCTCGGCCCTTTGCGCCGCCTCCTCCGCCCCCTCGCCCAGCAGGGTGACGAAGGCGTTGATGCCGGGGTTGAGGCGCTCGATGCGCTCCCGCAGGAAGCGCACGACCTCCAGGGGCGAAAGCTCGCGCTCACCGTAGGCGGCGATCAACTCCAGGGCGGACATCCATGGTATCTCGGACATGGCGGCACCCTCCCA
Organism: uncultured Actinomycetota bacterium; assembly: GCA_964510515.1. GTDB lineage: Bacteria > Actinomycetota > Geothermincolia > Geothermincolales > RBG-13-55-18 > SURF-21. The sequence goes on from CAZEAU010000003.1 coordinate 5,548, forward strand.
TTCGCTCTCGGTCCGACCGGGCTTCCTACCTTATACCCATCGCGCACGCGGGCCACACGCTCGCGCCGCTGCCCGGCCCGCCACGGGCGGTCAGCAGCGGGTTGTACAATGAGCGTATATGAATGACTGGGCGGAGGATTACTGCGTCCTGGAGATCGTGACCACCGGCCACGACCCCGAGACCGCGCTCCCCGTGGAGGCGGCCGCCATCCGCGTGCAGAAAGGGGTGGAGGTCGCCTGTTTCCACACGCTCATCGCTGTCGGCGTCCCCGTGCCCGCATGCGTGCGCGAGAGGAGCGGCTGGGACGAGGACGACTACCGCGCCGGGGAGGAGGCGCGCGAGGCCCTTCCCCGGCTGGCCGATTTCCTCGCTCGCAGCCCCGTGCTCGCCCACGAGGGGACGGACATGGAGGCGGTGGTAATGAGGCGTTTCGGGGCACCGCCGCACGGCTCCGTCCTCGACACCCGCGAGCTCGCCTGCCTGGTATCGCCCTACCTGCGCGACCACTCCCTGGCCACGCTCGCCGCCTCCCTGCTCGCCGAGGAGCCTTGCATGCGGGCCCTGGATGACGCCCGCCTCCTGCAGCGCCTGCTCGTGGCGATGCGCCGGGCCTGGGAAGAGGCGCCGCGGCGGCTGCGCGGGGCGGTGGCCACCGCCCTCGCAGAGGCCGACAGCCCGTGGCGCCATTTCCTGGCCGGCGGCGGCGGGGCCGCCTTCCCCGACCTCACGGACATGCTCCCCCGCCTGGAATGGCCCCCGGGCAGGGGGCGCGAGAGCGGCCCGCGCCCGGGCGGGGGCGGGGGGGAGCGGGACGCCGACCCGCTCGATGCGGCCTCCATGCTCGCTCCCGGCGGAGCCCTTTCCGGGATCATCCCCGCCCACGAGCCGCGACCCCAGCAGGCGGCCATGGCGGAGGCCGTCGCGGCCGCCCTCAGCGAGCAGGCCTTCCTGGCGGTGGAGGCGGGGACCGGGGTGGGCAAGTCCCTGGCCTACCTGGTCCCGGGGCTCCTGCACGCCCGCGCCACGGGTATGCCCCTGGTGGTCTCCACCTACACCCGCAGCCTGCAGGAGCAGCTGTTCCAGCGCGACCTTCCCCTGCTCGCGCGCTCCCTCGGCGACCTCGACTTCGCCCTGCTCAAGGGCCGGGGCAACTATCTCTGCCTGCGTAAGTGGTCGGAGTGGTGCGCCTCCCTCGCCCGGGGAGAGCCGGTCATGCATTTCGGCGAGCGCGCTCCGGCGGAGTCCTACGCCCTGCTCGCCTCATGGCTGGTGCGCACCGCCTCCGGCGACCTGGAGGAGATATCCCTGGGGGCGCGCTCTCTGCTGGACGAGCTGCTCCGCGAGCTGGCCTCCACCTCGGAGGACTGCCTGCGCTCCCGCTGTCCCCTGCACAGCCGCTGCTGGGTAGAGAAGGCGCGCGTGCGGGCCGCCGCCGCCGAGGTGGTGGTGGTCAACCACGCCCTGCTGCTCTCGCAGGTGCCAGACGAGGGGGAAGGGGCCTCCAACCTCGTCCTGCCCGATTTCGCCTCCCTGGTCCTGGACGAGGCGCATCACCTGGAGGACGTGGCCACGGATGCCTTCAGCCTGGTCTTCTCGCTGCAGGACTGCCTGCGCTCCCTGGACGATTCCGCCGGTCGCAAGGGCGTGGCCGCCCGCTGGGGCCTCCTGGCCCTGGACCCGGAGGGGCGGGGCATGCTCGGCGAGGTGCACGAGCTCGCAGAGAGGTCGGGGCAGCGGGCCGAGGAGCTGTGCCTGCGCGCACTCGCCCCCCTCCTGCCCGGGGGGGAGGGAGGGAGGGGAGGCGAGGGAACGAAGCGCCGCCTCGACCGCGCCCTGCTCGCCCACCCCGCATGGGAGCCGGCGCGCGACGTGGGCCTGGATCTTGCGGCCGACCTCTCCCGCCTCTCCGGCCTCCTCCTCGACCTGCGCGAAAAGGCCCTGGCCCTGGAGGCCGAGGAGGATGCCGCCGCGGCGGCAGCGGCGAGGAAGGCAGAGGCCCTCTCGCAGCGCTTGCGGGAGGCGTCCGCCGCCCTGCAGGTCTTTCTGCGCGAAACGGAAGACGAATCCTTCCCGCGTCACCTGCGCTGGATAGAACGCGGGCGCGGCGGCGGGGAGGCCCGGGAAGCCATGGCCGTCAGCCTGGTCAGTGCCCCGGCGAGCGTGGGGGATGAGCTGCGCGCCCTTCTCTTCGCCCCCCTGGAGTCGTGCGTCCTCACCTCCGCCTCCCTGCGCGTCCCCGGCGCGAGGGACGGGTTCGCCTTTTTCCTGGCGCGCACCGGGCTGGACGCGCTGGAGGAAAGCGGGCGCGACCTGCGCCTCCTGGCCCTCGATTCCCCCTTCGACTATTCCCGCCAGGTGCGCCTCTTCGCCGTCAGCGACCTTCCCGAGCCCCGCGCGGGAGGGGAGGCCTTCCGCCGCTATATGCGGGGGATCAGCGAGGTGGTGGAGGAGGCCCTGCTGGCCAGCGGCGGCAAGGCCCTGGTGCTGTTGACCTCGCATCAGCAGGTCGATTTCCTCCACGCCGAGCTGCGCCCGCGCCTGGAGGAGCGCGGCCTCTGCTGCCTGCGCCAGAGGCGCGGCGTTCCCAACGCCCTGCTGCTGGAGAGGTTCCGCGCGGACCGCGACTCCGTGCTGCTGGCCACCGAGGCCTTCTGGGAGGGGGTGGACGTGCCCGGCGAGTCGCTCTCCGCGGTGATCATGGTCAAGCTCCCCTTCCGCCACCCGCGAGACCCGGTGGTGGCGGGGCGCGTCGAGCACCACGATATCGCGGGCGGGGGGGGCTGGGGCTCCTACTACCTGCCGCTGGCGCTGACCCTCTTCCGCCAGGGCATCGGCAGGCTGGTGCGCCGCTCCAGCGACCGGGGCATAATCGTGGTGCTGGACCCGCGCTTCCTCACCCGCTCCTATTCCCGCCTCTTCCACGCCGCCCTGCCCCGCGGCCTGCGCGTGGAGAGGGTGCGCGCGGGCGAGCTCCGCGAGGCCGTCCGCGCCCGCTTCGAGGCCGACCCTGCGCGCCGGCCGCGCCCTTGAGGAAAGCGGGAGAGCACAATAGAATATGCATGCGATGCCTCGCAGCCGAGAGAATGAGGAGGGTGAATCATGTTCCTGACCAACATGGACCATGTGCCGGGATACCGCATCGAGCGGATGCTGGGTTTGTGCATGGGAAACACCGTGAGGGCCAAACACCTGGGCAAGGACTTGGCCGCGGGCTTCAAGCAGATCGTCGGGGGCGAGCTGAGGGGCTATGTGGAGATGATGACCGAGGCGCGCGACGAAGCCCTGCAGCGCATGATCGAGCAGGCACAACAGATGGGCGCGAACACCGTGCTCAACGTGAGGTTCATGACCTCTTCCATCATGCAGGCGGCCTCGGAGATCCTGGCCTACGGCACGGCGGCCGTCCTCGTGGCCGAGGAGGGCTGATCGCCGCCCCGCGCGGCTCGGATCCGGGCCCGATCCGCGATGCGATCCGCCCGCAGCCGTGCGGCGCCCTCGCCGCGCAAGCCCGGGGGCTTAGCGGGCGCCCTCCCCGGAGAAAATGTCCGCGAAGCGTTCGCGCAGCTCCAGTTTACGCACCTTGAGGGTCATGCCGTAGGGCATCTCCTCCGGCCTGACGATGCGCACGGCGCGGGGACTTTTGTAGCCGGCGATGTTCTGCTTGCACCAGGAGAGGATGTCCTCCTCGCACGCCTGCGCCCCCGGGCGCAGCGTGACCACGGCCAGCGGCATCTGCTGCTTCAAGGGGTGCGGCACCCCCACCACCGCCGCGTCCGCTATCTCGGGGTGCTCCAGCACCTCCTTCTCCACCTCCACCGAGAAGACCGAGTAGCCGCCGCACTTGATGACGTCCTTGACCCGGTCCACGAAAAAGAGGCGGCCCAGCCTGTCCTTGTACCCCACGTCCCCGGTGCGCATCCAGCCGTCCTGTATGAGCTCCGCCGTGGACTCCGGGTTGTTCCAGTAGCCCTTGGTGACCCCGGGGCCGGAGACGGCGACCTCCCCCACCTCGCCCGCGGGGAGCTTCCTCCCCGACTCGTCGATTATGCGCACGCGCACCGGGGGCAGCGGCCACCCCACGCAGCCTCGCGGGTACTTGAGGCCCAGGATGGCTATCTTGAGGGTGGCGATACCCGCTAGCTCCACCATACCGTAGACCTCGGTGAAGAACGCCTTGGGCCGGAAGGGCCCGAGGCGGAAGAGCGTGCCCTTGGCCCGGAAGGCCTCCGCATATTCCTCGGGCATGGCATCCGCCGCGCTGCCGAACATCTTCAGGCTGGAGAGGTCGTACTTGTCTATCCCCTCCGCGAGCATCATGGCGTACATGGCGGGCACGCCCACGAAAAGCCCTATCCCCTCCCTCTCCATGACCTCGAGGACGGTCCGGGGCTCGAAATGGCGCATGTAGTAGGCCTGCAGCCCCACACAGGCGCCGATGATGTAGCACCCGAAGCCCATGACGTGCGCCGCGGGCAGGCAGAAGAGCCCGGAGAAGCCCGGGCCCACCGGGATCACGGCGGCGCCTATCTTCTGCGCGGTGAGCAGGCTGCGCGAGGTCATCACCGCCCCCTTGGGGAGGCCGGTGGTCCCCGAGGTGTAGAAGATGGCCACCTCGCGGTCGAGGTCCAGCTCCTCCCCCTCCGGCCAGTCGGGGGCCGCGCTGATGGCCTCGTCCAGGGAGATGAAGCCGTCGAGGGCGTCCTCGCGCGGGCCGGCCATGATCCACTGCCTGATGCCCGGGAGCTCGTCCCGGCTCCCGATATTGCCCTCGAAGACCTCCCGGTCCACGATGAGGCGCTCGGCCCCGCAGTTCTCCAGGATATAACGCATCTCCCTGCCCTTGAGCATGTAGTTCATGGGCACGGCGATGCCGCCCGCACGCGCGATGGCGAATATGGTGAGGGGCAGGTCTCCGTTGTTGCCCGTGGATATGCCCACCCGCTCCCCCGGGCGCACGCCCAGCTCGCGCAGGGCCGAGGAGGTCTTCTCCACGAAACGGGCCGCGTCCACCCAGGACAGCCGCTTCAACGGGAAGTCCTTATAGCGCAGGGGCTCGTGCAGGGTGCAGAAGACCCTGTCGCCCCGCAGTCCGGCCATGCGATGGTGAAAATTGCTGAGGGTGAGGTCTCTTTGCAGCGCCAACTTGAATTTATCCGGTAGCAGGCTCATGTAAATCCCCTTCCTAGCCGATATCCGACGGTGCCGACTCTGCCCGAGTCCTATACTTGCACCACCCCCGCGTAGTGTCAATCGCGCGGGGGTGGCGCAGGCGGCCTCGCGGCGGTATGATATATTGTGATTCGACAGCATGTCGACCATGCGACCCCGCCTCCAGGGCGCTGAACTTGTGAAGGGGGCCGCCGATGACGGCCAAGCGCAGCAAATCCGACATCACCCGGGCCAAGATCACCCGGGCTGCGCACGAGGTGTTCGCGGAGAAGGGCTATCACCGCACCAAGGTGGTGGACATCATCGAGCGCGCGGGATGCGGGCACGGCACCTTTTACGATTACTTCAGGAGCAAGGACGACGCCCTCCTGGCCATCCTCGGCGAGTTCATCCGCGAACTGGACCGCCTCGGCGAGTCCTCGCGCATCCTCATGGAGCGCATCGCCTTCGACGACTACGACGCCACCCACATCCTGCTGCAGGGGATAAGCGATATCTTCGGCCGCCACGGCGATCTCAACAACGTTTACCTCGAGGCCGCGCTGCAGAGCGCGGCCTTCGCCGACATCTACGCGGACCTGCACCGCGTTTTCGCCGGCATCCTCGAGGGCAAGATCCTGGAGATGAAGCAGGCGGGCAAGTGCGAGGCGCTCGACGCGCGCATAGCTTCCCAGATACTGGTAACCCTGGTGGGGATGACCGCTTACGGCCGCCAGGCCGGCTTCATCGATGGCGACAACGAGGCGGTGACCGAGAACCTGGGGCTGCTCGTCTTCCGCGCCCTCAACTTCTGAACGCGCCCGGGGCTCGCGCCGCGGGAGACCCATACCGTCTGCTGCGAGACCTTCACCCACCCGCCCTCCTCCCGGCGCAGGAGATAGCGCACGCCCGAGCCCGAGAGGGGGCCGTATAGCGAGCCCACCTCCACCACCGCCTCTCCCGCCACGGCGTCGGAGGAGAGCACGGTGATGGAGTGCTGGCTGTAGGTCCATATCCGGGGGTCTCCCCCCTCCCTGCCGGAGGCCAGGGCCCTGAACTCCTCTCCGCCGATCTCGGCCAGGGCCCCGCCCTCCCATTTCCAGAAACGCAGCCCCAACGCCTCGGGGGAGACGTCCGCCGCGCCGGTGGAGCGCCTCATCCACTGCACCAGGAAGTCGGAGTCGCGCATCGCGGGGACGAGGAGGTTCTCGATGGTAAAGCCTACCACCTCCTCCTCTATCCCCACTTCTACCCCGCCCCCGCAGCCCGCGGCAAGCACGAGCGCCTGCGAAAGCAGCAGCAGGGCGATGAGGCTCAGGGTCGTCTTCTTCATGTTCCGATTATAGGCGCGCCGGCGCAAGATCTCCCGCATGCGCAGGGGGAGGAGCCCCGCCGGGCCCCCCCCGCGGCATGGCGCCGGCAAGCCCTATACGTCGTTGAGCCTGCCGCCGTGATAATCGTCGTAGGCGGCGAGGTCGAGCATGCCGTGGCCGGAGAAGTTGAAGAAGATACACTTCGATTCCCCGCTCTCCCGGCACTTCACCGCCTCGTCGATGGCCGCCTTGATAGCGTGAGAGGTCTCGGGCGCGGGCACGTGCCCCTCGGTGCGCGCGAAGGTCACCGCCGCGTCGAATACCTCCATCTGATGATAGGTGCAGGCGTCCACCAGCCCCTCCTTGACCAGCAGGCTGATGATGGGGGAGGCGCCGTGATACCTCAGCCCGCCCGAATGAGACGGAGGCGGGATGAAGTCGTGCCCCAGGGTGTACATGAGCAGGAGCGGCGTCATGCCGGCGATATCGCCGAAGTCGTATTCGTAGCTGCCGCTGCTGAGGGTGGGGCATGACGCCGGCTCCACGGCCAGGATACGCACGTCTCTGCCCGCCTTGACGTCGTTCACGAAGGGGAGCGCCGCCCCCCCGAAGTTGGAGCCGCCGCCCACGCAGCCTATGACCACGTTGGGGTAGTCGTCGAAGGCCTCGAAGGCCTTGCGGGCCTCCTGGCCGATGACCGTCTGGTGCAGGAGCACGTGGTTGAGCACGCTCCCCAGGCTGTACTTAACGTCATCCCCCTGCATGGCCATCTCCACCGCCTCGGAGATGGCCATGCCCAGGCTCCCCGAGGTCTCCGGGTCCTCGGCGAGGTATTTCCTGCCCGTCGCGGTCATGTCGCTGGGGCTGGGCGCCACCCTGGCCCCCCAGGTCTCGATGAGCATGCGGCGATAGGGCTTCTGGCGGAAGCTCGACCCCACCATGAAGACCTGCAGGTCCAGGCCGAAGAAACTGCACCCCATGGCCAGAGCGCTCCCCCACTGCCCGGCCCCGGTCTCGGTGGTCAGCCTCCTTACCCCCTCCTTCTTGTTGTAATAGGCCTGGGCCACGGCGGTGTTGGGCTTATGGCTGCCCGCCGGGCTCACCCCTTCGTGCTTGTAATAGATGCGGGCAGGGGTCTGCAGGTACCTCTCCAGGCGGTCGGCGCGCACTAGGGGGGTCGGCCTCCAGATACGGTAGACCTCCCTTATCTCCTCCGGTATCTCGATATGGCTATCGGAGCTCATCTCCTGCTCGATGAGGCCCATGGGGAAGAGCGGCGCCAGGTCGTCGGGCGTTATCGGCTCCCGGGTCGCCGGGTGCAGCGGCGGCTCCAGGGGCCGGGGCAGGTCGGGAAGGACATTATACCAGGCCTCGGGCAAGTCCTTTTGCGCCAGCGTTATCATCTTCTCTTTCTCGGCCATCGTCTTACCTCCTCTTCTTCCTGCACATAGAAAACGGCCACGGAGCGTTCCTCTCCGTGGCCTGTTGATGCCTGCCCTCGGCTACCAGACGCGGGGTGGGCAAGCGCCGCCACGGCGGGCCCGCCACCACCAGGGGAATCTCCCTTCCCGGTATCCGATGAGCTCCTTCAGCATGTCCTCTTTCTCCTCGCCTGCATACGATGTGGATAGATTATCTTCCCCGCCGGGGGCGTTGTCAAGAAAGGCCTCGCGGTCAGGCCTTCGATCGAGGAGCCGCGGAGAGCGCGCCGGGCATGCGGCCCTCCCTCGCCTCGCGCTTGAGGGCGTCGGCGGCCGCATGGGCTCTCCTCTGGGGCTCGGGGAGGCGGTAGCCGCGCGTACAGCCCAGGACCAGCCGCAGCGAGGTGGACAGGTCCACCAGGTGTCCCACGGACACAAAGAGGGGCTTGACCGCGCGGCGCGTGCGCAGCACCGCGCCCACCGTCCGCCCTCCGTAGAGAAGGGGCTCCCAGTCGCCCACCTCCGGGCCCGGTTGCTCCGCCTCGCCCACCAGCCGCGACTTGGCGCAGCCGATGGCGGGGGTGCCGGTGAGCACGCCCAGATGCGAGGCCAGTCCGAAGAAGCGGGGGTGCGCCACCCCCTGGCCGTCCACGAGGATGAGGTCGGGGGGCCGGGTGAGGGCCCGCAGCGCCGGCAGCAGGGCGGGGAGCTCCCGAAATGAGAGCAGCCCGGGGACGTAGGGGAAATCCACGCGCAGGGCCGAGGTGCGCACCTCCAGGACCTCCAGGGCGGGATAACTCATGAGCACCACCGCCCCCAGCGCCAGCTTGCATTCGCGCAAATAGGAGATGTCGGTCCCCGCCACCGTCCCCACCGCGGCCGGGTCCAGGGCGGCCTCCTCGCGCACCCGGCAGCGCAATCTCTCCTGCAGCGCCCTGGCCTCGGCCACGCTCACGTCCAGGGGATGGAGCAGGGGTATGCGCATCGCTTTCGTGGGGCTCAGCACCCCTCGCCGTGGCGGGGGTTGGCGCGGATGACCTTGAGGGCGTTGGTCACGGCGACGGTGATATCCGCCTTGAACTGGTTCTCCAGCTCGTTGACCTTGGTATATGTATATCCCCGGTCGGTGACCACGTACCTGGGGGGAAGGCGGTTAAGCGCCAGCGCCTTGACGTCCAGCCTGCACCTCTCGCAGCGGCAGATATCCTCGCGGCCGGCGAGTATCTCGTCCAGAGTCCTCTCCACCGCTTCCTCCATATAATTGGTCAGGAGCACGCCGCACCTCCTTGTCGCCGTCGCGCAATCCCATTCTATCCCATAATGGAGCATGAGCCATAGCGCGGCGCGCCCTCCGCCCGCTCTGTTGGCCTGCACGGCGTCCGGGTGCTATAATCTGTTCTCGTGCTCGACGCTGCTCCTGCTCCCGGCGTGCGCCGGGGGCCGCCAGACCAAAGGAGGTGAAGATGCGCGAATACGAGCTCATGTATATCGCACGGCCCAACCTGGAACCAGAGCAGTACGAGGCCCTGCAGGAAAGGGTGGCCACGCTGGTAGCCCGCGATGGCGGGGAGGTGACCGGCGTGGACGTGTGGGGGAAGAGGAAGCTGGGTTACCCCATAAAGAACGAGACCGACGGCTATTACGTCGTACTCGCGTTCAAGGGCGATGAGGAGATCGTGAGGGAGCTGGACCGCATCCTCTCCATCACCGACGAGTTCATACGCTTCAAGACCTTTCGCATCGACCACCGCGGGTGAGGCGCGCTCGCGGCCGCGCCCGACCGTCACTGCCTCGCGGTAACATCGAGGTGTGAGTCGGACGGAGCGACAGAGGAGGATATCATGGCTGGCTTGAACAACGTGGTGTTGATCGGGAACCTGACGCGGGACCCCGAGCTCAGGTACACCCCGACCGGGTTGCCGGTCGCGACGCTGCGCCTCGCCGTGAACCGCAACTTCACCAACCAGCGGGGAGAGATTGATACCGATTTTTTCAACATCGTCGTCTGGCGCAACCAGGCCGAGAACTGCGCCGAGTACCTCAGCAAGGGGCGCCAGATCGCCGTTACCGGCAGGCTGCAGAGCCGGAGCTGGGAGGGAAACGACGGCCAGAAAAGGTCCACCGTGGAGGTCGTGGCCGACCGCGTCGTCTTCCTGGGGCGGCGCGATAGGCAGGATGGCGGCCCGGGCGACATGGTCGAGGTGGATCTCGCGGATGGAGACCTCTCCACCGACCTGGAGGCCCGCGTCGAGGACGAGGTGGTCTTCTAGGCACAAGGCGTGCCGAGACGAGGAGAACGTGATCTGCAAGTGGAGGAAAGATGAGCCCTAACCGCGGAAGAAGGTCCGGCGGCCGGGAGAAGAGGTCGCGGGACGGCTATGCCCGCAAGCCACGCAAGAAAGTCTGCTATTTCTGTTCGGAGAAGATGGACTACGTCGATTACAAGGACGTATCTCTGCTCAAAAGGTATGTCTCGGAAAAAGGGAAGATCCGCCCGCGCCGCGTGACCGGCAACTGCACCCGGCACCAGAGCAGGGTGGCCATGGCCATCAAGAGCGCGCGGGAGATGGCCCTTATCCCCTATACCTCGCGCCAGGGAGAGGTCAAGTAGGGGCGTCGCGGAAAGAGCGTGGCCATCGTCCGCGCTTTTGTTATACTGATTCAGGTCCGCTGCCCCCAAGAACAAGGAGTGCGTTTTGAAGGTTATCCTGGTTGCTGACGTGGAAGGCCTGGGCGACCGCGGGGACCTGGTGGAGGTCAAGGACGGGTACGCCAACAACCTGCTCATCCCCAAAGGCCTGGCCGTGCGCTCGACCAAGGGCAGGGCCCGGGAGGCCGCCCAGCTGGCCAAGGAGAAGATGGCCAAGGCCGACCGCGAACTCAAGCGGGCGGAGGAGGCCGCCCAGGTCATAACCGGCCACACCTTCGAGGTCCCCGCCAAGGCCGGCGAGGAGGGAAAGCTCTTCGGGACCATCACCTCCAAGGACATCGCCGCCATGATCGAGAAGGAGCTGCGCGTGGAGGTGGATCGCAAGAAGATCCACACCGACGAGCACATAAAGACGGTGGGCTTCCACGAGGCACGCGTCAAGCTGCACCCGCAGGTGGAGGCCATAGTGCACCTCAAGGTCGTTCCTGAATAACGGTTCGGTTTTCCAACAACGGGGCGGGCCGCCGCCGCGGCTCGATGGGGGATGGCATGAGCAACGTGATCCAGGCTTTTAACCGCCACGACCACCTCCCGCCGCACAGCCTGGAGGCCGAGGAGTCCGTGCTGGGCTCCATGCTGCTGTCAACGGAGGCCATATCCGACGTATCCGAGATCCTCACCTCCGGGGACTTCTACAAGGAGGCGCACGGCATCATCTACGACGCCGCCCTCTCCCTCTATGCATCCGGGGAGCCCGTGGACCCGGTCACGGTGGGCGAATCCCTGCGCGCGCAGGGCAACCTGGAGAAGGTGGGGGACCGCCCCTACGTCCTCAACCTCATGTCCTCTGTCCCCACCCCGGCCAACGCGAGGTATTATGCCGTGGTGGTCTCACGCCTCGCCACCTATCGCCGCCTCATCGCCGCGGCATCGCGGGTCGCCGCCGTCGGATACCGCGCCCCGGAGGAGCTGGCGGAGGCCCTGGACGAGGCGGAGGACGCCGTTTTCAGCGTGGCCCAGCAGGAGCGCAGGGAGAGCATCAAGCCCATACAGGAGCTGATGGAGAGGACCTTCGAGGACCTGGAGAGGATGGCCCGGGGCGAGATAGACACCGGCATCAGGAGCGGCTTCGCCGACCTCGACCGGCTGACCATGGGCTTTCAGCCCGCGGACCTCATCATCATCGCCGCGCGGCCCTCCATGGGCAAGACCTCCCTGGCCCTCAACATCGCCGACCACGTGGCGGTGGAGGAAAAGGTGCCGGTGGCCATCTTCAGCCTGGAGATGAGCGCCCCCGAGCTGACCAAGAGGATGCTGTGCTCCCGCGCCCGCGTGAACAGCCAGAGGCTGAAGTCCAGCTTTCAGGATGACGACGTCTGGCAGCGCCTCTCCGAGGCGGCGGGCGATCTCACCTCCGCCTCCATCTTCATCGACGACAACGCGGACATCGGCATCATGGAGCTGCGCTCCAAGATCAGGCGCCTCGCCTCCCAGCACGACATCGGGCTGGTCATCGTGGACTACATACAGCTCATGGCCTCGGACCGGCGCCTCGAGAACCGCGTGCAGGAGATCGCCTCCATTTCCCGCGGCCTCAAGATCATCGGGCGCGATTTCAACATCCCGGTCATCGCCGTCTCCCAGCTGTCGCGCGAGCCCGAGAGGCACAACCGCGCCCCCATCCTCTCCGACCTGCGCGAGTCGGGGGCCATAGAGCAGGACGCGGACCTCATCTTCTTCATCCACCGCGAGGAGGTGCGCGACCGCGACAACGACGAGGTGAAGGGAAAGGCCAGGGTCAACCTGGCCAAGCATCGCAACGGCCCCACCGACTCCTTCGACCTCGCCTTCATCTCCCAGTACGCCAGCTTCCGCGACATCAGCCGCAGGGAGCCCGGGAACTAGGTCTTTTTTCAGCGTTCTGGGGCTTCTTCTCGCCATTGCTGGTCAGAAGCAATTGGCATTGGGGCCGGCATCGATGCCGGCCCCAGCCGCTTGCGCGACCTGCTCTGCCCGTGTCAGCCCATCCGTTCAGCCCAGGATCTCCTTCGCCAGGTCGATGTCCAGCGGGATCAGGCCTCCCGCGCTCTCCACATAGGTGAGGCTGAGCGCATCGTTTGGGCAGTACTCCACGCACAGCCCGCAGCCGAAGCACTTATCGGGGCGGTAAGAACGCACCCCATCCACCACCTCGATGGCCCCGAAGCTGCATGCCTTCGCGCATTCACCGGAGAGCTTGCATTTCTCCGCATCGCACTTCACCGTGTAGCCGGAGGGCGCGTACATGGTGATGTCCTGAGCCCCTCTTATCTTCTGGGCCAGAGCCGTAGCGCGCATGGAGACGCAGCACTTCGGGCAGCAGTTGCACAGCACCCCCATGCTCCCGCCCGTGGCCACCTTGAAGAAGGCCTGGTTGATGTGGCCGCTCATGCGGTGCTCGTCGATGATGGCCAGGGCCTCCTCCTTTGTGATACGGCGCACGTTCAGCCTTTCGCAGTGCTCCATCCAGAAGTCCACCACCGGCCTGCCCACGGCGATGCACGATGCCAGGGGCTGGCAGGGATCCTTCATCTCCTTCTTGCAGGGGCAGTCCATGACCGCCAGGTGGGTGGGCTCGCGCAGGATGATCTTGTTGGCGTACCTGTAAGGAACGATACGGTTGGTGGTATCCGGGCCCAGCATAACCGTCTCTTCCAGGTCCAGTATCTTGTTGACATCCTCCCGCGACAGCACCTTGGCGTGGTAACGGTTGAAGATGAACTTGGGGATATATTTTGCCGCCTCCAGGCGCGATAACAGCAACACCAATATCTTTGTCAGGTACAGGGCGCCCCTCACGTAGATGTCGTAGAGCGTGAAGTAGAGGTAGTAGTGGATAGCCCTATCCAGCCTCCAGCCGTGCAGCTTGAATACCCTCTTCGTCGATTCCTTCATGCCGTCCCCCCCTCCTTGGTCACCGCGGTGCCGGTGCGTCCGCGGCCAGCCTGCGTCCAGCCCGAAGCTCTATCCGGTTCGTATTATCAGATTATACCTGCGGCATATGCCGGCATGAATGATCTCGCGTTCATCCGCCTTGAGAACATGGTCCTTATCTTTTATGGACTTGCCGCGCGTATCGCTCACTGAGCGATCGATTCCCTCCGCACGTATTGACAAGCCACGAGCGCGGTCATAATATAACCGCAGTCACAGCACACTTTCGGCACTTCTACGCAGCTATATCGTGGCACTCGGCATAACCGTACGCTTGCGCCCGGTTACCGTCTGGGGGTAGGTTGTCTTTTTTGCGCAGAGGCCCCGTAACGTGAGCGCGGCCTTTTCCCACCCCGAGACCACCTTCCGCGTCTCTACGGACATGCCGGCGTGCATCGGCTTGCGGCAACCGCTTTGTGAGGAGGTAGAGATGAGGTCCATCGACGATTTCTCGCGGCCGCTGGAGTACATATCGCCCATGGACGAGCTGCTGGGCACCATCTTCCGGGAGTGGGTGGAGAAGGATGTCATGCCCTACCGCCGGCGCTTCGACGAGGACTGGGAGGAACACCGCCTCATCTCCCCCCCCTTCAAGAAACTCCTGGGGGAATACGGCCTGCAGCGCATGATCTTCCCCGAGGACCTGGGGGGATGGGGCATGGGCCAGTCCGATTTCCTGTGCGTGGCCGCCTACCGCATGTTCGAGGAGATAGCCCGCGCCGATTCCGGCATGGCCATGGCCTTCGGCATCGTCTACTGGCCCCTCCTCTTCATCTCCCTGCAGCCGCACGAGAACCGCCGCCTGCTGGAGGAGTTCGCCCCCATGTTCTGCGACACCGACGAGGCGGTCTTCGCGGCCCTGTGCATGACCGAGCCCCAGGGAGGCTCGGACATCGAGAACGTGGAGATCCTGGGAGGCAGTACCATACAGACCACCGCCGTGCGCGACGGGGACGAGTGGGTGATCAACGGCCACAAGCTGTGGCCCAGCAACACCGGCGGGCTGGCCAGGCTCATGGCCGTGGTGTGCACCACCAAGCCCGGCTCCAGCGACCCGCGGGACATCGCGGTCATCTACGTCAAGGACGACATGCCGGGAGTGACCCAGGGACCGGCTTACGAAAAGGCGGGCATGGCGGCGGACAAGAACGGAGACGTATGGTACGAAGACGTGCGCGTGCCCCTTTGGTATCGCGCCATCGGCCCCGGGGACGATGCCAAATATTTCGGCGAGGTCATGTCCACCGGCAACATGGGCATCATCGCCTGGATATCCGGGGCCATGATGAACATATACGAGCGGCTGCTGGAGTACGCGAGCAGGAAGCGCTACCGGGGCAAGCCCCTCAAGGAGGACGACGGCGTGGCCGGGCTGCTGGCCGATTTCGCCGCCAACACCGAGAACGTGCGCATGGTGGGCTATCAGTGCGCCCGCATGTGCGACCGCCACGACCTCTACGGGCCCCTGTGGGACCCCGGCCTGGTGGCCAAGATGCGCGCCCAGCGCTACCTGTGCATGGACCGCTTCATGGAGGTGACCGGCAGGGTCATGAACCTCATGGGCGCCTACGGCGCCGACCGCGACTGGGACGTCGAGAAGCACTGGCGTGACGTAAAGATGCTCCAGATGGTGGAGGGCTCAAAACAACTATGCCAGATGGAGGTGGCGCGATGGTTCTACGAATGCGAGACACTTTGAGGTCCTTCGCCTTGCCGCCTGCGCATGCCGCTGCCACCGTGGGGAGCAAGCCATGAACGGCGCGGACATTTTCCCTTATCCCAGGAATCGCCTGCAGGAGGCCGACCTGGACCTTGCCGCCAGCCTGCAGTCCCTGCTCCAGAGGCAGGTCATGGACAAGCGCCTGGAGCTCAAGGAGGACTATGCGCGTTTGCTCGAGCCCTGCCTGGGCATGCTCCTGGCGCAGGTCGGCCTGCAGAGGATGTTCTGGCCGGAGGCCTGCGGGGGCGACGGGCACAGCCACCCCTCCGCCTCCTACACCGTCGTCGCGGCCCTGGAGCAGATAGCGCGGGCCGACGTGGGCCTGGCCTTTCTCGCCGCACACAGCCTGGCCCTGCAGGCCGCCCTGGTCCACGAGGGCGGCGAGCAGGTAGCGGCCGCCGCGCCCCTCTTCTGCGGCACCGACCGGCCGCTCATCGTATCCTTCGTCCTGCCCGCCCTGCTGGAGGAGGAGGGCGCCGCGGAGTGGCGGGGCAAGGGCCTGCAGGTGAGGGCGAAGCCCGCCGCGGGGGGGTGGATCCTGGAGGGCCGGAGGGTGCGGCCCACCTGCTCGGGCATGGACGCCGGCCTCTTCGCGGTCGCCTGTGCGGTGGAGGGCGAGGACCAGCCCGCTTTCATCCTGGTGCCGGGAGACGCGCCCGGGGTCAAGCGGGGCGAGGGGGTGCTCAAAACAGGGCTGGCGGCGAGCCGCAACGCCGACATCGACCTGGACGGGGTGCGCGTGCCCGCGGCCAACTGTGCCTGGCGCGGGGACGAGGGTTTCTTCAAGCTGCTCCCCTGGTTTTACCTCGGCCTTGCCGCCACCGCCGTGGGAGCCCTGCTGGCGACCTACGAGATCATCAGGGAGTGGGGGGATAACCGCGTGATCAAGGGGCGCGGGCAAATCTTTAAAAACAACCCCCTCACCGCGGCCCTCATGGGCGAGGTGGCCAAGGAGACGGCCGTCGACCGTCTGCTCGCCTATGACCTGGCGGGGATGCTGGCCGAGGCGGACACCTACGGGGGCGTCGGCTCCCAGGCCCTGTTCACCTCGGCCCTCATGCTCGCGCATGAGGTCATGTCCTCGGCCGAGCATACCGTCGGCCGCGCCATGGAGCTCATGGCCTCCGCCGGTTACGCCAAGGAATGGCAGCTGGAGCGCTACTGGCGCGATATCAAGACCGTGCATTGCTACCTGGGCGCCTACGAGCTGGCCAAGCACGACTTCGCGCGCTGGTATTACCGCACCGATGCCCTGTGAGGTGAGAAAGATGACCGCCGAGGCCGGGGTATTCTCAGGGGCCGCCAGCTGCGCCTCCGCCTGCGCCTGCATCCAGGCGATGGGCGATGCCGCGAGGGGATACCCCGCTTTTTTCAACAACGTCCTCAGGCCCCTGCCGGGGCCGGCGCACAAGGCGCCCGCGGCGAAAATGCCGCCGCATCAAAGCCGCCCGGGCCTGAGCCGGCGGGGAAAGGATAGAGGGTGATGAACATGCAGGACCAGAAGGTGACCCCCGGGCTCTTGGAGCGCCTGTCACGGGAGGTGATCGCCACGCCCGCCCTCAAAGAGGCGATTCTCCTGCTCATGAAGGGCATCGATGCGCGCACCGCGCCGGGGCTGGTGAAGACCCTGTTATGGGGCGACCCCGCTATCAGCATGAGCCTCTTCGGCGCCCTACCGGACGCCGTCAACTGGCTGTTCGAACTGCTGCTCGAGCTGGGGCGGCAGCTCAACTCGCTGCCGGAACCCCTGCTCAAGGACATGCTCGGCCAGGTCGGAGCGGGCATCGACGAGGAGCGGCTCAAGCAGCTGCCCGAGGTTTACGGTCGCCTGGCCCGGCGCCTGGTCATCGGGGAGGGCAAGAGCCCGGAGGAGACCAGGGCGGCGGTTATCGACGCCGCCAACCTCCTCCTCGCCGGGCTGGACAGGATGACCCTCACGCTTGAGTCCAGGCGCAAGGAGATCGCCGCCTCCCTGTCCCGGGGCCTCCGGGAGCTCGACACCGCGGCGCTGACGAGGTCGCTGCGCAGGGGCGGGCTGCTGGTGCTGGCCGCGGTGCGGGGTCCGGGGAAGAAGGCCGGGAGCAAAGCCCCCATCGCCGCGGCGGCGGCCGGGGGGGGCGCGGCGCTGCTGCTCCTCCTCCTGGTCATCAGGCGCCTGCGGGGCTGAGCGGCGGGGGGCACACAAGGGGCGTGGCCGCCGTGGCACGCCGTATGGTTCCGAGACGAGCAGGGGAGGTCGATGATGAGTGCTGACGACGGCGGCACGGAGAAGAGAAGGCGCCGCCAGAAGTTCATGTACGCGTACAACACCGTGATGTGCCTCGGCGGCGGGCCGCCCATGGTCCTCGCGCCCGACTTGACCAGGAGGCTCCTGAAGTGGCCTCACGACGACCCGGTGATGATGGGCATCTACGGATCCATCGTCACCTCGGTGGGCTTGCTCTCGGCGGCAGCGCTCAGGGACGAATCCAGGTATCAGGACTTCCTCCCCCTCCTCTACGCCCAGATCATGTACAAGACCATCACCTGCCTGCTCATAGCCAACCGGCTGCGCAGGAAAGAAGCTTCCTCTTGGGGGGTGCATTTCATGCTGTGGTATTTCGTGCTCTATCTCGTGCTCTTGAGCGGGGCCGTGCCGTGGAGGGCGGGCGCCTGTGCCGCCACGGGGGGCGATAGCGCATGAGCGCACCGGAAAGCGGCGCCCCTCTCACCACAGAGCGGGCGGCGGACGCGCTCATACGCCTGCTGCGGGAATTGGGCGAGTACGACCCGGGCGAGACGGTGCGGGAGCTCTTCGCCGACGACGGCGCTCTCTCCGCGTCTCTCCTGGCATCGCTGCCACGCCTGGCGAGCGCGGCGGCACAGGCGGTGAAGGCCTTCGCCGAATCCGTGGAGGGCCTGCCCGCAGAGGAGAGCGCGCGGCTGGTCGCCGCCTCCTATGCCGGGATCGACGGTGCCGAGGTCGGCGAGGCGGTGAACGCCGTCTCGCGCATGATCATCCAGCTGCACGAGCACAACCCCGGCTTCCTCAGCAGCGGCCGCACGAAGATCGTTGCCGATGCCATCCAGGCCCTGGATTTCGGTAAACTGCGCAAGGCCTTGACCTATCGCGGCCAAGAGGGGCTCGTAGCCCTGCGCGAGGAAGTCGAGCTGGTGGGAGAGAACCCCATAATCGCGATTAACCTGTTCAACATGGTCGCGCCCCTGGCCAACGAGGCTCTGCAGGTGCTGAAGGCGCTTTTCGCGGCCCTGGACTATCCGGCGGAACTCACGACCTTTGCCCTCTTCAAAATCATGCAAGACATAGCCTGGGGGGAGGTGGCCGCCGTGGTGAACGGCCTGGCCGGGCTGCTCGTCAACGTGCACCGGGGCGGCCTTATCCTGGGAGACGGCAGCCTCTATACCAGGGAGCCGTTTTACCACATCAGCTCGGAGTTTGTCGCCATGCTGGACGGGCCGGTCTTCGCCGAGGCCATCGCCGCGATCGGGGAGGAGGGAGAAGCGTTCCTCACCGCGCTGGCGGGCAGGCTCCTGGAGAACGAGGGCCTCTTGGTGTCGCTGGTCGAGGCGGTCGTCTCGGTGGCCAATTCCGCTTTTCGAGCCGTTTACTCCGTCGCGGAGAAAGCCGGCGCGCTGTCGCAGGAGACGCTGCAGAAAATGCTCGCCGCGGTAGCCGCGGACCTCGAGGTCGCGGAGATGGGCAGGGCCGCCGGCGCGACCGCCGCCCTGGGCCGCAGGGCGGTGGCGGAAAACCGGGAGCTGGTCTTCGGGCTGGCGCGTCAGGCCCTGTCCTCCCTGGAGCTGGACCTCAGCCCGGAGGCCGCGGCCAAGGGGCTGAACCTGGCGCTGGCGTCCGGCAATGCCTGGATGGCCGCAAACCCGGCCCTCCTCGCCGACGGGGCGACGACCCTGCTCACGGAGCTCGACTCGAGCGAGCTGGAGCGGGCCGCGCGGACGGCGTCGAGCCTGGTCGCGGACGCGCTCGCCCGCAACCCGGCGGTTACGAGGCCGCTGCTGAGGGCGGCGCTCTCGGCCATAGCCGGGGGGATCAAGGGATACGTGAAGGGCTTCAGGGCCCGGAGAAAGAAACGGGGGGTGTAGGAGTATGGACGCGACCGCGGCCCCGGAAAGGCCGACCGCGATTTACGATGACTACGTCGACGCCTGGAAGAGCGGCGGCGGCAAGGTGATGGGGTACGCCTGCATAGCCACCCCGGTGGAGCTTATCGAGGCGGCCGGCTTGCTCCCCTACCGCATCAAAGCCCTCGGTAACCCGGAGACGGAGCTGGCCGACGGGGAGATGTCCCTCTTCAACTGCTCCTTCTGCCGCGCCTGCCTGCAGTTCGGCCTGGACGGCAGCTACGACTTCCTGGACGGGATCATCCAGAGCAACGGCTGCGACCACCTGCGCTGCATGTTCGAAAACTGGCAGCACCGCCTGAACCCCACCTTTTTCTTCTACCTCAAGGTGCCGCACTTCCTGCGGGACGACTCCCTGGCCTACTTCGAAGAAAACTTCCTCCTCCTGAAGGAGCGCATGGAGAGGGAGTTCGCAACCCAGGTGAGCGACGAGGCCCTGGAGGAGGCCATGCGGGGCTGGGAGGCGGTGAGGGAGAAGTGGCGCGAGCTCTCCGCGCTGCGCGAACTGGACATGCCCAAGGTAAGGGGGAGCGAAGCCATCGCCCTGGAGGTCAAGGGCTCCTCCATGCGCAGCGGGGACTTCGCGCTCATGCTCTCGCGCTTCATAGAGGAAAAGAAGGAGGCCGAGGGCGTCAGGCCCGCCGCCAGGCTCATGTTCTGCGGGCCGGCCACGGACGAGGTCGAGTGGTTCGAGGAGATAGAGGGCCTGGGGGCGGCGGTGGTGACCGACGCGCTCTGCTTCGGCGCGCGCGCCTTGGCCCACACCCCGCGGGGTGAGGGCCCGCCGCTCAGACGCCTCGCCGAGACCTACCTCTCCAGCATCTACTGCCCGCGCATGTACAAGGAATACGACAAGCGTCGCCAGTTTATCCTGGAGGCTGCGCGCCGGACGAAGGTGGACGGCGCGGTTTACCTCTACAACAAGTTCTGCGATTTGCACGGCGTGGAATCGGTGCTGGTCAAACGAGACCTGGAGGAGGCGGGTATCCCCGTTCTGGTGCTGGAGAAGGAATACAGCGCCAAGGCCGACATCGGCAGGGTGAAAACGAGGGTCCAGGCCTTCATGGAAATGATAGGAGGCGGTGTGTGATGGACAAGGGATTCGTCATGAGGGAGGGGGAGAACGGCTTCGAGCGCGTCATGGCCATCCTCGACCTGATCTACAAGCTGCCCGAGGTGCTGAGCGACGAGGACATCGAGGCCATATACGATTTCCTCTTTCCGGATATACGGCAGACCGCCGTGTCCGTGCTGGAGCTGCCCACGGACCGGGAGCTCGAGCTCTTTTTCTTCCGCCTGCTCATGCTGTCCCTCAAGGGGGCGCAGAAGGCACAGGAGGAGGGCAAGAAGCTGGTCTTCTTCCCCTTCACTTTTCCCCCCGAGTTCTTCTACGCTTTCGACAACATCTACCCCCTGTGCACCGAGATCCTGGGCGGGATGATCACCAATATCTGCTATGGCCAGGGGGAACGTTTCTGGGACTTCGCCATGGGCATGGGCCTGCCCGACTCCCTCTGTTCCGCCAACACCATAGGCACCATGCCCCTCTACATGGGGCCCGGTATCAGGCCCGACGCCATCGTCTACAACACCGCCGGGAGCTGCAACCCCAACGCCAAGATACACGCCTTCGCCTCCGATTACCTGGGCATCCCCCAGTTCGTCCTGGAGAAGCCGGTGGACGAGTCGTCGCGGGGCCGCGAACTCCATTTCGAATACCTGAAGAGGCTGGTCGAGGAGCTCGAGGAGTGGTCCGGGGCGGAGCTCAGGGAGGAGCGGCTGCGCGAGGTCCTGGAGCAAAGCTACCGGGCGGCGGAGCTCTACAACGAGTACTGGGAGCTCAAAAAGGTCAGGCCCTGCCCGGTGCCCAACATCTTCTGCATGACCCTGCTGGTGCTGCGCAGCCAGATGTGGGGGCGCGAGGAGGCCGTGCAGGTCATGCAGAAGATGGTTGACATGTCCAAGGAGAGGATGCGCAAGGGCGAGTACACGGCCCCGGAGGAGCTGGCGCGGATATATATAACCTACATCTACTGGCTCTTCGACTGGGCCGGCTACTTCACCTGGATGGAGAAGCAGGGGATCACCATACTCGGCGACATCCTGGCCATACATTTCTTCCCGGAGAAGGACCTCTCCTCCAAGGAGAGCATGCTGCGCAACCTGTCGGATATCGCTTTCGACTATCCCATGACGCGCCAGATGGGCGGGGAGTCGATCTCGGTGACCTGGCTCGACGATATCGCTCACGCCGCCCGCGACCTGGGGGCGGACGCCTGCGTCTTCGGCGGCGTGCACGCCTGCAAGCACACCCTGGGGACGGCGGCCTATTTCCGGCGGGAGATGATGAAGAGACACAGCCTGCCCACCCTCATGCTCACCGGGGACGTCTTCGACAGGAGGCATACCCCCATGGAGATGTTCCAGGAAGAGGTGAAGACCTTCGTGGACCAGGTGGTGACGAGGAAAAAGACCCGGGCCAAGCGCAAGAAGGCGCAGGCGGAAGCGGCCACGCCTCGGGACTGAGCCCGCGCGCCCGCCGCCGGGCGTTTGCCCGCGGGACCCGAGGCAAATACAATGTAAGGCGTTGCCATCGGCCTCGGGAAAGACGCGAGGGGAGAGCCTTGAGGGGATATCTGGGCGTGGACGTGGGCTCGGTGAGCACCAACCTGGTGCTCCTGGAGGAGAGCGGCGCGGTCGCGGCCTCCGTCTATCTGCGCACCATGGGCCAGCCCATCCGCGCCGTGCAGGAGGGCCTGCGCCAGCTGGGAGCGCAGCTGCCGCCCGGCGTGGAGGTGCTGGGGGCCGGGACCACCGGCAGCGCCCGCCACCTCAGCGGCATCATCGTGGGGGCGGACATCGTCAAGAACGAGATCACCGCGCACGCCGTGGCCGCGCTGCAAGCGCTCCCCGAGGTGCGCACGGTGATCGAGATAGGCGGCCAGGACTCTAAGATAATCGTGCTCGACCGGGGTATCGTGGTGGACTTCGCCATGAACACGGTATGTGCGGCGGGCACCGGCTCCTTCCTCGACCATCAGGCCGCGCGCCTCGACATCCCCATCGAGGACTTCGGGGGCTATGCCCTGCGGGCGGAGAGCGGCGTGCAGATAGCCGGGCGCTGCTCCGTCTTCGCCGAGTCGGACATGATACACAAGCAGCAGGTGGGGCACCCCATGGACAGCATCGTCTTCGGTCTGTGCGAGGCCCTGGTGCGCAACTTCCTCAACAATCTGGCCAAGGGAAAGAGCATCGAGGCCCCCGTGGTCTTCCAGGGAGGCGTGGCGGCCAACGTGGGCATGAAGAGGGCCTTCGAGGAGGCCTTGAATACGGAGGTGGTCGTCCCCGGGCACTTCGCGGTGATGGGGGCCATCGGCGCCGCCCTGCTGGCGCAGGAACAGGGCCCTTCCCGCACCAACTTCAAGGGCTTTCGCATCACGGAGATCGCCTACCGCACCTCCAGCTTCAACTGCACCGGCTGCTCCAACCACTGCGAGATCGTGAAGATCATGGTCGAGGGCGACGTCCTCGCCCGCTGGGGCGGGCGCTGCGGCAAGTGGGAGGTGGACCTGCCCGGCGCGAAGCGGGCGGCCGCGCCGGCGCGCTGACCGCTAAACCCCGCTGGCAGGGCGCGCCCGGCGGGCCGAAACGATCAGGCCTCGCGCAGGATGACGCGATGGTCCATGAGCTCCACCCGCCTTATCCTCGCAGAGACCAGCTTCTGCTCCCCGAAGACGTCCACGAGCAGGAGCTTGCCTTTCTCCGGCTTCAGCTCCACCACGTCGTCCATCACCTTTTCCAGCTCGTCGCCCCGCTCCAGAAAGACCGCGGCCTCACACATCGCCGCCTCCCTTCCGCTCCTCCTCTATTCCCCTTACCATCTCCACCGCCTGCTCGATGAGCCTGGGCAGCGGGGTGTCGCTGATCCCCATGACCTCGATGCGCGGATGGGTGAGGGGGAGCAGCACCTTGCGCCCGGGCGCCGCGGCGATGGCCGTGGCCATCTCCGGCGTCAACTCGCCCATCATGGAGTTCGGCACCAGCACGGAAAGGCTGCCCATGATCACGTCCGCCTCCCCGATGCATACGCGCACCGCGTTTTCGCCCGTCGCGCCGCGGTTGGCCCGCGCCTTCATCATGTTCCCGGTGGCGATGGCGTTGGCCCCCAGGGCGATGATCTCCGCGTCCTCCGGCAGGCTCTTCCTCAACTCCAGGATTATCTGATGCCCGATGGAGCCGCCCATGCCATCGATCACGGCTACCTTCATGCTTCTCTCCCCGCTAGAGCCAGGGCTTGAACTCCTCCGCGAACGCCTGCTTGGGCCTCGCGCCCACAACCTTCTTGGCCGCCTCACCCTTGTCGAAGAGGATCATGGTGGGTATGGACTGTATCTGATAGCCCCTCGCCACCCCCATGGACTCGTCCACGTTCAGCTTGCACACCTTGATCTTGCCTTTCCAGTCCGCCGCGGCCTCCTCGAGGATGGGGCCCATCATCTGGCAGGGCCCACACCAGGGGGCCCAGAAGTCCACCAGGGTCGGCAGCTCGCTCTGCAGCACTTCCTGCTCGAAATTGCCGTCGTTCAACTCTACAACCTTGCCCTCCACCGGCAACACCTCCTGTACGCTCTCCCTCCCATGTGCTCGGGCGCTCCGGCCCGCCCGCTCATGCTCACGCCTCCGCCGCGCGGGGCGCCCTCATATATAGGCCGTCCCCTTCAGGTTCTCCACGTAGGACTGCGCCCCCAGCGCCGCCCTGACGCCGTCTCCCACCGCGGCGGCTACCTGCCATATCGCGCCCGAGCGCACGTCTCCGGCCGCGAATACCCCCGGCATGTTCGTGCGCAAGGCTTCATCGGTGAGGATGAAGCCGCGGTCGTCCAGCATTATCGCCCCCTCGAGCTCGGCGGTGTTGGGCCGGTTGCCCACGTAGAGGAAGACGCCGTCCACGGCCAGTTCCTCCTCGCCGCCGCCCTCCACGTCCGCGAGCACCAGGCCGCTCACCTTCTCCTCCCCGCGTATCTCCTTGACCGTCTTCTTCCACTTGAAATCGACCTTGGGATGGGAGAGGGCGCGCTCCTCGAGCACTCCGCCGGCGCGCAGGCGTTCCCGGCGGTGGACGATGACCACCCGCTCGGCGAACCGGGTGAGGAAGAGGGCCTCCTCCACCGCCGAGTTCCCCCCTCCCACCACCGCCACCACCGCGTCCTTGAAGAAGGCGCCGTCACAGGTGGCGCAGTAGGAGACGCCCCTGCCGTGCAATTCCTCCTCGCCCGGCACCCCCAGGGTCGCGGGGCGCATGCCCGCGGCCAGGATGACCGCGTACGCCCTCATCTCGCCCTCCGCGGTGCGCAGAACTTTCTCCTCTCCCTCCCCCTCCAGCCCCTCCAGGGGATTGAAGGGGGCGATGGGCAGCCCGAAGGCCTCCGCCTGGCGCCGCATGCGGTCCATGAGCTCGAAGCCCGACAGGGGCTCGGGGAAACCAGGGTAGTTCTCTATCTTCTCGGTGAGGGCGGGGGAACCGCCGGTGAGCTGCTTCTCTATGAGCAGGACATCCATGCGCGCACGCGCCAGGTAAAGGCCCGCGGTCAGCCCCGCGGGGCCGCCGCCCACCACGATCACGTCACGCACTCTCTGCTCCATTTTGCCCTCCGCAGCCAGGGGTTCGGTTATGTACTTTATAGCATTCCGCCCCCCCATTATAAACCCAGACGCGGACCTCGGCCTGAACCATATCATGGGGTCAAAGGAGGATGGAGCTCACCGTGTCCTCCAGGTCCTTGAGGGTGCGGCAGACGCGGGCCTCCCTGCAAAAGGGGATGTAGTCGCCCATGACGCTGTCCCCGGTGTCCCAGAAGGGCCTGGTCTCGGGGTTGAGCCAGACGATGCCCCTGGCGCGGTCACGCATGCGCTCCAGGGCGCGGGTGGCGGGGTCATTATAATTGTTGCGGGCGTCCCCGATGATCATGATGTAGGTGCGGTATCCCACGTCCTGCAGGTAACGCTCGCAGAAGGCCTTGAAGACCTCGCCGAAGTCGCTGCGGGCGTTGTAGGAGATATCCGCCTCGCTGAGGGCTCGGCGCACCCCCTTCTGTATGTCCTCGTCGCGGAAAAATTCGGTGACCTCGCCGATGTCGTCCACGAAGACAAAGCTGCGCACCTTGGCCAGGCAGTCCTGTATGGTGTACACGAACTGCAGCATGAACTGGGAAACGCGGGCCACCGAGGAGGAGATGTCGCAGAGCACCACGAGCTCCGCCTTCTCCATGCGCTTGTGCTTGAACTTGAGCTCGAAGGGGACGCCGCCGTGTTGCATGTTCCTGCGCAGGGTGGCCTTGACGTCGAGCTTGCCGCGTTTGAGCCGCTTCTCCCGCAGGTTGATCCTGTTGCGCAGCTTCCTGGCCAGGATGTCCACCGCCTTGCGCATCTGCTGCAGCTCGATCTCGTCCAGCCCCGAGAGGGGCCGCCGCATCAGCCTCTCCATGCGCTCCGAACTGGGAACCTTTTCGGCGTTGCGGGCCTGCTCCCTCTCCACGTAGCGGCGCACCTGCTTGCGCAGGGCATCGCGGTTGACCGCGAAGGCCTCCCGTATGCTCTGCTCCTCCTCCTCGCTCAGCCCCTGTTCGCGCAGGCTCTGCAGCAGTTCCTCCAGCTGGCCCTCCATGTTCTCCCAGTCGAAAGCGTGGAATATGCGGCGCGTGTACATGCCCACCTGCATGCGGGTGGCGAGCTGCGCCGTCCCCATCTCCTGCGCGGCCATGCGTATAAGCGACTCCCACTCACCCCCCTGTCCCGAGAGCACCAGGGAGAGCATGGGGTCCATCTCCCGCTGCCGCGCCAGCTCGCGCACCCCCTCCTCCAGGCGCGCGCGCAGGTCGTCGTCGAGGGCGTCCACGTCCCCTCCGCTCTCCAGGCCGTAGAAGTAGAGCGGGAAGAGCTCCTCGAAGACGGGGACGTCGCGGTTGCGCTTCACCAGCGCGGCCTTGAGCGCGGCCGCAAAGGGGCCGGGGTCCTGCAGGCCCACCGCGGCGACGGCGCCCAGGGCATCGATGCTCTCCGCGGTGGAAACCTGCACCCCGCGCCCGCGCAGCCCCTTGATGAAATCCAGTATCCTTCGCTCCACGGCCCCTCCCCGCCGCGCGGCCTCCGCGGGTCTGCGCGCCGCCACGGGCGCTCAACCCTCGACGACCTGCCGCAGGCTGTCTCTTGCCTTCTGAATGTCCTTTTCGTATTTGAGGATGATGTTCAGGGTGCCCCGCGCCAGCTCCTGGTCCAGGGAGTCGGCGCCCAGCACCACCAGTGCCCGGGCCCAGTCCAGGGTCTCGCTTATGCCCGGAACCTTCTTGATCTCCAGCTTGCGCAGGCGCTGCACCGCCCCCACCACCTGCTGCGCCAGGCGCTCGCTTATCCCGGGGACCTTGAGGCGCACGATCTCCAGCTCCTGCTCAAGGGCGGGGAAATCTATGAACAGGTGCAGGCAGCGCCTCTTCAGGGCGTCGCTGAGCTCGCGCACGTTGTTGCTGGTGAGCACGACCATGGGGATGTGCCGGGCCCGCAGGGTGTCGAGCTCCGGTATGCTCACCTGGTAATCGGATAGGATCTCGAGCAGAAAAGCCTCGAACTCCGGGTCCGACTTGTCCACCTCGTCGATGAGGATGAGGGCGGGCCGCTCGCTGGTGAGGGCCCTGAGCAGGGGGCGGGGAACGATGAACTTCTGGGAGAAGAAGACCTCGTCCTGGCGCGCCACGCGCTCCACCGCCTCGGACAGGTCCCGCGCTCCCGCGAGCTCCTCGGCCAGCACGTCCTTGAGTATCTGAGTGTACAGCAGTTGCTTGGAGTATTCCCACTCGTAGAGCGACTTGGCCTCGTCCAGCCCCTCGTAGCACTGCAGGCGGATGAACTCGCGCCCCAGCGCCGCGGCGGTCACCTTTCCCAGGTCGGTCTTGCCCACGCCGGCCGGGCCCTCCACCAGCACCGGCTTCTCCAGCTTCTCGGCCAGGAAGACCACCGTGGCGACCTCCTCGCTGCAGATGTATCTCTGCTCCGCCAGCCTCTCCCTGACATCTGCGATGCCGCCGAACATGCTCATCCTCCCCGTTTTCCGGCGCTTCCGTCGCCGTGATCGCGCCCTTCGCCGAGCGGACGCATGTCGCCGCCCGCGTACTCCTTTGCCAGTTCCCCGTACAGCCTCTCCCCGATGAGCAACCCCCGGGCGATGAAATCGGGGCCATATTCCCTCCCCGTCGGGGTGCGAAAGGTGTCCTTGATCCTCGTTATCCCCTCCATGCTGCGCCGGAAATGCCCCAACAGGGAGGGGATGGGGATCTTGAACGGGGCCACCATCAACCATACCGTATCCGTGAAGTTATCCGGCCCCCAGCGGAACTTGTCGGCGTCGTAGAGCGCGTCCGATACGAGCTGCAGGGAGGAGTCGTCCAGGGGCAGGTCAGGCTTGAAGGCCTCGTGGTTGCGTATGGCCTCGACTATCGCCTTTCTCTCCCCTTCCGCGAGGTCGAATTCCGCGAGAATGACCGCCGCCTCCTCGGCGCCCCGCTGGGCATGCTCCGGCTGTTCCCTGCGGATGTCGTGCAGGACGCCGGCGAGGTGCGCGAGCAGGAGCAGCCTGCGGCGCCTCTCCTCCCCCTCCCTCCCCGCCGTCTCCGCCAGCACCAGCGCCCCGGCATCGATGGCCACCTTGCGCACGTGGGAAAGCCCGTGACCCAGCACGTCCCCCCTCTCCGCGACGATGCCCAGGGCTTCGCCCACCATGGGGTCGCCTTCGAAAGCGGCGCGGCTCTCCTCCACCTCCGCCGCCTTGTCGGCATAGAAAAGGGGGGGGTCCAAGGCGGAGGCGATGCCCTCGCACAGCCTCTTCGCCTCCAGGTACTCGCCTTCCAGCACCGCTCTCACCCTTTCGCTCGCGCCGCGCCTTCCGCGGCGTGCGTCAACATAATTGTACCCCAGCGCGGCGGCCCCCGCTTCAGGGGCCGCCGCTCGCGCCCGCTGCGCCGCCCCCGCCCTCCTCCCTCCCGCTCCCCCCGGCTCGCGCCGGCGGCCTTGCCCCGCGGGGGGCCTCCTCCTCCCCTCCCTCGCGCATCCTGGCGGCCCTTTTGCGCCACAAGGCCAGGGGTATCTCGAGAAAGGCGATGTTGGCGGCAAGCGCCCACAGGGTCACGGCGGACATGGCCACCGCTCCCCACCCCGCGGCGAAGGCCCACAGGGTGAGGCCCAGCGCGCACGCCGCGCACGCCGCCGCCACCGTCAGCGCCCTGCGGCGCAGGCCCTCCATCCGGGATGCGGCCTCGAGCGGAGGCAGGAGCGCCCCCGCCGCCGGGCCCTTCCTCCCCAGGTAATGGGAAAGGATGGCCAGAAAGGAGCTGTCGGGGATGTTTCCCGCCAGGGAGGTGACCGCCCCCACCATGGTGACGTTGATGATGGTCACCATCCCTATGGACATCGCCCACAATACCATCGCCTTACCGCCTTCCCAACCGGCCCGGCCGGCCTTCTCCCCCCGCCCCCGCCACCGGGCCCCTTGCGCTTGCCGGCCCCTTGCACTTGCCGGCCCCCCGCGATTGTCCTAAATTTAGCATGGTGATGCCGCTATGCTCGAGGATTATTTCTCTATCCTGGAAAACGGGGTCCCGGCCCGCCACTGGGTTTGTGCGCGCACGGGCGCCGGGGCCGCCTCGCTCGAGGGCCTGCAGAGGCAGGAGCTCTGGGAACTGCATGATGCGGCCATGCGGCGCTGGCGCACGGCCTGGCGGCGGAGGGAAGAGCCGCCGCCGCCGCGGGGCCCCTCGCTGCTCGACCTCAAGTCGCGGCTCGCTCACGACATGCTGCTGCACTGCCACATGTGCGAGCGGCGCTGCGGGATTGACCGCCGCTCGGGCGAGAGGGGTTACTGCGGGGTCGGCGGCGTTTCCCGCGTGGCCTCCGATTTCCTCCATTTTGGGGAGGAGCCGGAGCTGGTGCCCTCGCATACCATCTTCTTCTCCGGCTGCACTTTTCACTGCGTCTACTGCCAGAACTGGGACATCGCCATGGACGCGCGCGCGGGAAGCCCCGCCGACCCCGCCCTCCTGGCGCAAAGCATGCGGGAAGGCATGCGCCAGGGCTCGCGCAACGCCAACTTCGTGGGCGGCAACCCCGACCCCAACCTGCACACCATCCTGGATGCCATCGCCGCCCTGGAGGGCGACGGCAAGCGCCTCCCCATGATCTGGAACTCCAACATGTTCACCTCCGCCGAGGCCATGCGCCTGCTGGAGGGGGTCGTGGACGTCTATCTGGCCGATTTCCGCTACGGCAACGACGCCTGCGCGAGGCGTTACTCAAACGTGGAGGGCTATTTCGCGGTGGTCGGCCGCAACCTCGCCACCGCCCACCGCCAGGGCGAGATCATGCTGCGCCAGCTCCTGCTCCCCGGCCACCTCGCCTGCTGCAGCGAGCCGGTGATGGCCTGGACCGCACGCCACCTCCCGGGCATCTATTTCAACCTCATGTTCCAGTACCGGCCGCAATACCGCGCCACGCTTTACCCGGAGATCGACCGCAGGCTTTCGGCGCAGGAAAAGCTGGCGGCGGCGCAGGCCGCGCTCCGCCTCGGCATCGAGCTCCGCTGAAGGGGCGGGCGCGCCAAGGGCACCCCCCGGCCCCGGGATGCGGGCCCGCCGCCCCTTCAGCGCTCGCAGGCCCCGGCGGCGAGGGCGGGATGCGGTATCTCCACTCCCGCCTCCTCCAGGGCGCGCTTCACCGCGAAGACGGCCTCGGACTTGGCCGCCGTCATGTTCACCACCAGGGGGTCCACCCAGAAAAACGTCTTCAGCACCACCGCGCTGTCTCCCAGTTCCTCCACCACGGCCAGGGGGGCGGGATCGCGGAGGACGCCGCCGACGGCGGAGACGGCGGAGACGGCGGCGCCCATGGCCGCGGAGACATCCCCCGCGTAGGCGATATTGACCTTGAAGTCCATGCGCCGCCTGCGGTTACGGTTGTTGTTGATCACCGGCGCGGTGAAGATGGCGGAGTTGGGAACGAAGACCTGCCTGCCGTCGCAGGCGCGTATCACCGTGTCCCTTACCCTCACGTCCTCCACCGTGCCCTCGACGCTCCCGAAACATACCGCGTCCCCCACCACGAAGGGCCTCTGAAAGATGAGGATGATGCCGGCGATGAAGTTCTCCATGGCGTCCTTGAGGGCGAAGCCGATGCCCAGGCTGACCAGGCCCAGGGAGGCCACCAGCGCCCCGGCGTTGATCCCCATCACGCCCAGGGCCACCATCACGCCCAGGGCCATGACGCAGACGAAGGAGATGCGCGCGCTGAGGCGCACGGCGTGCTCGGAGGCCTTCACTTTCTTCAGAGACCTGGCGGCAAGGTAGCGCGCGCCACGGGCGGCGAGATAGAAGAGGAGGACCACCAGGATCCCGGTGACCATGGAGGGCAGGCGGGTGATGAATCCCTCCCAGAGGTCGCGCAGGGAGTCGAGCAGCAGGTTGCCGGCCATGCCCCTCATGTTCTCCCTTCCGCGTCGGGCTGCCTCTCCCCGCCGGCCTCGTCCTTTTCCGGGATATTCCCCTGGCTGACGCCGGGCTTGGGGTAGAGCTCCCGCAGCCACTTCTGCATGCCCTCCGGCAGGTTGTCCTTAACCCAGCCCAGGTCGGGGTAGGCATCCCTGACGTAGGCCCAGACACGCCCGTCGCCCTTTACCTCCTCCTGCAGGACATTGCGCAGTCCGTCCTGGGCCCGGATGAAATCGGTGCTGTTGCGCCGCATCATCTCCTCGCTCGTGCGCACCAGGATCAGGACCTCCTGCGACCCCCCTATCGCCCTGGCCACGGTGAAGGACCTGCGGTATCCCGGCAGCAGGAAGGCCAGCAGCATGATGGCCAGCGTGATGAGGGTGACCACGTTGATGACCACCGCACCGATCAGGCTCACCTTGCGCCGCTTCCTCTCCGGCTTCACGGCTCCCGCGCGGCGGGACGCCCCTTTCTCCTCCGCCGCGTCCGGCTCCGCGGGCGCCGCATATCCCCCCGCCTCCGGCTTGTCCTCGTTTGTGTGCACCGTCATCACCTCCGTCTGCAAATCCTTCTCCGCCGGCAGCCGTTTCCCTTGCCCCCGCGCCGTGACCGCGTTCGCGCTCACGCCCGGGCCATCATATCAACGTATGAGATCAAGCGGCGGGCTGCGGTTCCGCTCGCGCCCGCGGCGTGCGCTCTGGCGCGGACGGAGCGCAGGCATGATAATGTTGCCCACAGGCAGAAATGCGGCCTGCGGGGCCGCTCCCGCGAGCGAGGGGTGATGAGCATGACCGGGAACAGGACGACGCCGCCCGCGCCGACCGCCGCGGCAGGCATGCCGCCGCAGGCGCCCTACCCCCCACCGCCTCCGAGGTCCGGCGGGGGCCTGAGGACGCTTTTCATATCCCTGGCCGTGGCCGTCGTGGTCGCCCTGGCCGCCCTCTTCCTGATTCCCCTCATCCTGGGCGCGAACCCCCTTGACGTCCTCGGGGGACGGGGGGCCACGCAGGTACAGGAGATCAAGACCGTGGAGGAGCGCGTGGTCAAGGCGGGGCAGGAGGCGGTGGTGGAGGTGGCGGCCCGGGTGCTCCCCTCGGTGGTCAATATAGAGGTGCAGCTCAAGAACCAGGGAGCGGGCATTGGGTCGGGCTTCATCTACAGCGCCGACGGCTATATCGTCACCAACAACCACGTGGTGGCCGGCTCCGCGGCCCTGCGGGTGTCGCTGCGCGACGGCTCGGTGTTCGATGCCGACATCGTGGGCGCCGACCCCGAGACGGACATCGCCGTCATCGCCATCGGCGCCGCCGACCTTCCTCCCGCCACCATGGGGACCTCCTCGGACCTGGTGCCGGGGGAGCTGGCGGTGGCCATGGGCAGCCCGGAGGGTTTCGAGGGCAGCGTGACCAGCGGGATAATCAGCGCCCTCAACCGCAATATCTACGTCCCCAACAGCGCGCCGCTGCTCGACGTCATACAGACCGACGCCGCCATCAACCCCGGCAACTCCGGGGGTCCGCTGTGCAACAGCGTGGGCCAGGTCATCGGCATCAATACCGCCATCTTCTCCCAGAGCGGGGGCTACGAGGGCCTGGGGTTCGCCATCGCCATCGACAACGCCAGGCCGGTTATCGAGCAACTCATCGCCACCGGCAGCGTCGTCCACCCCTGGCTGGGCGTCTCCGGGAGCACCCTCAGCCCGGACACGGCGAGGAGCTACGGCCTGCCCGTGGAGAACGGCGCCATCATCAACCGGGTCATCAGCGGCGCCCCCGCGGACAGGGCGGGCCTGCAGCGCGGCGACATCATCGTAGCCCTGGACGACGCGGCCATCGCCTCCATGGACCTGCTGATCCTGGAGGTACGCAAGCGCGGCGTCGGGGATGCGGTGACCATCACCTACTGGCGCGGCGAGGAGAAGAGGACCGCCGCCGC
Source organism: uncultured Actinomycetota bacterium (assembly GCA_964510515.1). Classification (GTDB taxonomy): domain Bacteria; phylum Actinomycetota; class Geothermincolia; order Geothermincolales; family RBG-13-55-18; genus SURF-21. Next base: position 38,374 of record CAZEAU010000003.1, read on the forward strand.
CGTGCTGGAGGAGAAGCCGGCCGCGGTCATGCAGTAGGCCGGGACGGGGCTCGGGGCGGGGCCCGCTTGAGCGCGCAACCGTGCGCCGGGCCGGGGGCCCGCTCCCCTTCTTGCCTGCCCGGGCCCATAGTTATACTCTGGGTAGGAATCGTGCACGCAGGGCCGCTCGGCATGCGCCGCGGCGGCGGACGCGCAAGGAGACGCCTTGATCGTCAAGGAACTCAGGGAGATGATAGCGGCGGCCATTTCCGGGGCCGCCGCCGCCGGAGCTATACCCGCCGTGGAGGCGCCCGAGTTCGCGCTGGAGCGGCCGCGCCACAAGGCCCACGGGGACTGGTCCACCAACGCCGCCCTGGCGCTCTCCCGCTCCCTGGGGCTCAAGCCGCGGGACATCGCCGAGGCCCTCGCCTCCCGCCTGCGCGCCACCATCGCCCCCCCCGGGCCGGAAGGAGCGGAGGGGACCCTGCGCGAGGTGGAAGTGGCGGGGCCCGGCTTCATCAACCTCACCCTCAGCCGGGACCGGGTACTCAGGGAGCTGGCACGGGTGGCGGGCGAGGGGGAGGGCTACGGCCGCTGGGACTTCGGCGCCGGGCAGCGCTACAACGTGGAGTTCGTCTCCGCCAACCCCGTAGGCCCCCTGCACGTCGGCCACGGCCGCTGGGCGGCACTGGGGGACGCCCTGTGCAACCTGCTGGCCCGGGTGGGATACGAGGTGGACCGCGAGTTCTACCTCAACGACTTCGGCACCCAGATGGAGGTCTTCGCGGCGTCGGTGGAGGCGCGATACCTGGAGATGTGCGGCGCAACGACGGAGTTTCCCGAGCAGGGCTATCGCGGCGCCTACATCTCCGACATCGCCCGCTCTCTGCACGAGGAAGATGGGGGCGCCTGTGCGCACCTGCCCCCGCAGCGGCGCAGGGAACAGCTGGGGGAGCGCGCCTACCGCATGGCCCTGGAAAACATACAGAGATCCATGCGCTCCTTCGGGGTGTTCTTCGACACCTGGTACAGCGAGCGCGAACTGCAGCGCAGCGGGGCCGTGAAGGAGGAGGTGCGCTCCCTGCTCGAGGACGGCGTCGCTTACGAAAAGGATGGCGCGGTGTGGATGGAGACCTCGCGCTTCGGCGACGACAAGGATCGCGTCCTGCTGCGCAGCGGCGGCGCCCCCACCTATTTCGCCGCGGACATCGCCTACCACCTGGACAAGATGCAGCGGGGATACAACCACCTCATCAACATCTGGGGGGCCGACCACCACGGTTATGTGCGCCGCATGCAGGCGGCCATGGAGGCGCGCGGCTACCCGCAAAGGCTGGAGGTCATCCTGGGGCAGCTGGTCAACCTCAAGCGGGGCGGGGAGCCGGTGCGCATGTCCAAGCGCACGGGCGAGATGGTGACCTTCGACGAGCTGCTGGACGAGGTGGGGCGGGATGCGGCCCGCTACCTCTTCCTCACCCGCGGCCAGGACACCGCGCTCGACTTCGACATCCAGCTCGCCGTGGAGGAGAGCATGGACAACCCCGTCTATTACGTGCAGTACGCGCACGCCCGCATCTGCAGCATACTGCGCTACGGAGCGGGCAAGGGGGTGGACCTCTGCGCGGACGTGCCCCCCCTGCACGCGCTGCGCCTGCTCTCCTCCGGGGAGGAGATGGACCTGGCCCTGAAGATATTCGAGTTCGAGGAGCTGGTCAGGGATGCGGCCATCGACCGCGCCCCCCACCGCCTCACCCGCTACCTGGAGGAGCTCGCCGCCACCTTCCACGTCTTTTATAACCGCCACCGCGTCATCGGCGACGATGGCGAGCTCACCCGGGCGCGGCTCTTCCTCGCCCGCTGCGTACGCCAGGTGCTGGTGAACGGCCTGGACATACTGGGCGTATCCGCCCCCGAGAGCATGTAGGGAGGGGCGGCCGACCCTCGGCTAGGCGCCAGCGTGCCCGGCGCCCGCTGCGGGCCCCAGGCCGAGACGCCGCCATATCCAGCCCACGGCCACCTCCATGGCCTCCGCGTTCAGCCTCAGCTTGTGACCTCCTCCCTTGACCACATGCAGCTCCCGGGGCGGCGAGGCCGCCTCGTAGAGGCGCCGCGCGGCGGCCACGGGCACCGTTTCGTCCTCGTCGCCGTGGACCACGAGCAAGGGGGTCGGAGATACCGCGCCCACGTGCTTGATGGGGTTCATGGCCAGCATCTCGCGGTAATACTCCTCCTCGCTGGGGGGGAATGCGGGGTCGCGGATGATGCCGATGGCGCGGGCGTGGGCGATGAAGCCCGCCATGTCCTCCCTGCCCAAGAGCACCGAGAAATCGGCCGGAGACGAGATGGCGGCCACGCCGGCCAGGGGGGCTCGGCGCGCCGCGCAGACGATGGAGACGGCCCCTCCCCCGCTGAAGCCCATGAGGGCCATGCGCGCGGGGTCGCAACCCTCGAAGGCCCCGCGCGCCTCCCGGGCGGCCGCCAGCAAGGCCTCCAGGTCGGCGGCCCAGCCGCGCAGCGAGAAGTCCCCCCCGGAGAGGCCGGTCCCCCTGAAGTTGAAATAGCACGCGGCGGAACCCCCCTCCGCCAGGCGTCGCGCCAGCGCCTCGTAGCCTGGCTCTCCCGTCGAGGGGGCCCCTGCGGGGATGCCGTGACACAAGACCGCCAGTGGCGCCCGGGCGCCGCCGGCGGGCCGCACGACGGCGCCCCGCAGGACCACCGTTCCCGACCTCAACTCCAGTTCCCGCTCGTCCATCGCCGTCCTCCTCGCTCCCCCGAGAAGGGGTTTCGCCGCGGACACAACGCGCCCAAAGCACATTCTACCCCGCGGGGCGGGTTTAGGCGCCCGCCGAGATGGGTAGATGTCTTTAGGGGTATCATGCCTCGGGCCATGGTTTGGGGCAGGCCGGATGCTTCGTGGGCATCGACCGGCGGGCTCGGAGCAAAGGGTAAGGCACCCGCTCGGCGTGGTGCCTTACCCTTTGCCCGCTGCGAGAGGCGCCCCCCGTCCCCGCCGCATACCGTTGTCCCTCAACGCGGCGGCCCCTATGCTCGATATATAATTGACGCGGCGCGGCGGCCGACAGGAGGCGCGATGGTTAACGAGCGAGCCGACGAAGACGAGGGGCGCCTGGCCCGGGCCCTGGCGGAGAACATCCGCCTGGTCATCAAGGGCAAGGACGAACAGGTGGAGATGGCGGTGCTCGCCCTGCTCGGAGGGGGGCACCTGCTCGTAGAGGACGTGCCCGGCGTGGGCAAGACCATGTTGGCGCGCTCCCTGGCCCTGTCCATAGCCGGGGAATACCGCCGCATACAGTTCACCCCCGACCTGCTGCCCTCCGACATCACCGGAACGACGATCTTCAACCAGAGGAACGGCGAGTTCGAGTTCCGCCCCGGCCCGGTGTTCGCCAACGTGCTCCTCGCCGACGAGATCAACCGCGCCACGCCACGCACGCAATCGAGCCTGCTGGAGGCGATGGACGAGGGGCAGGTGACGGTGGACGGTATCACCTACGCCCTTCCCCGCCCCTTCTTCGTCATCGCCACCCAGAACCCCGTCGAATACCACGGCACCTACCCCCTCCCCGAGGGGCAGCTGGACCGCTTCTCCATGAGCATAAGCCTCGATTATCCCTCCGCGGAGCACGAGCAGGAGATGGTCGAGAGCCAGCTCGCCGAGCATCCGGTGTCGCGGCTGCGCCACGTCCTCCGCGCCGGGGAGGTGGCGGAACTGCAGGCGGCGTCCCGTGCCGTGAGCGTTGACCCCGACGTTCTCGCCTACGCCGTCAGCCTGGCGAGGGCGACGCGCGAGGACGAGGCCATCTCCCTTGGCGCGAGCCCGCGCGGCACCATTTTCCTGGTGCGCACGGCGCAGGCCAGGGCCTTTGCCGGCGGACGGGACTTCATAACTCCCGACGACGTCAAGGGGGTTGCCTCCTGCGTGCTTGCCCACCGCCTCATACCGGCATCGCGCTCGCGCGGCCTGCGGGAATCCCGCGAGGCCGTGCGCCGCGTCCTCGCGCGCGTGCCCGTCCCGCTGCTCTAGGGGGCCCGGCTTGCTGAACTCCCGTTCCCTTACCGCGCTGGCCCTCTCCCTGGCCCTGCTGCTCATCGGCGTCAACTCCCAGTCCGGGTGGCTCTTCTGGCTCGCGGGCCTGCTCATCGCGGCCGTGCTCGCGGCCTGGGCCGACTCGCTGCTCGAGGTCAGGGGGCTCTCCCTGCAGCGCCGCCACCCCCCCGAGATAGGCGAGGACGAGCTCCTGCAGGTGGACCTGGTGGTGCGCAGCCGCGGCCGCTGCTCCCGCAACCTCATCGTGGTCGTGGACGGCGCCCCCGGCGAAGCGGCGGGGCGGCGCGGGCCGCGCCTGAAGCCCGCGCGAAAGACCCTGCGCGAGCATTTCCGCGACCCCGCGCCGGCGGAGAGGGAGTCGCCCGTCAGCGGCGGCAGGGCGGCTTTTCTCATCCCCCGCCTCGCCGCGGGCGGGGAGGTCTCTCTTTCCTACCGCCGCGGGGGCCTGCGCCGCGGCGTTTACGAGGGCTGGCCGGGCTTCTTCTATTCCGAGGGCATCATCGGCCTGGCCCGCCACAGCGCCCGCACACGGCCGCCCTCGCGCCTGGCGGTGCTGCCCGCCTACGAGGAGCTGGGTAGCTTCCCCCTGGTGGACTCCTTCCTGCACACCCTGAGGACCCCCCTGGAGCACGCGGGCAGAAAAGGCGCCGGGGGCGACTATTACGGCGTGAGGGAGTTCCGCCCCGGAGATCCCTTGCGCCACGTGCACTGGAAGACCACCGCGCGGCGGGGAGAGCTGGTGGTGAGGGAGTTCGAACGGGAGGCGGGGACGCCGCTGGTGGTGCTGGTCGACAACCGCGTGCGCTCGGACCGCGAGGGCCGCTCCTCCCTGCTCGATACGGAGGCGCGGCTTGCCGCCAGCGTGGCCCATTACGCCCACCATGCCGGACACCCGGTGACCCTGGCGGCCTATCGCGGCGAGACCCCCGAGCTCTACGACGTGCCCGACTTCCCAACCGGGCTGCGCTGGCTGGCGGCACTGCGCCCGAGCGGGGGCGGCGGCCTGGAGGAGCAGGCGGAGGGGCTGTGGCCCGAGCTCACCCCGGGGTGCTTCTTCTGCGCCATCACCCCGGCGCGCGGCCTGGACCCCTCCCGCCTCGGGGCCGCGCTCCCCTCCCTGTGCCCCACCGCCCTGGTGCTTGTCGACCCGTTCCCCCACCGCGGCGACGGCCCTCCCCGGGGCGGAAAGGGGGCGGGCCCGCAGGAGGTCGCCGAGCGCCTCGAACGGGCGCCTTTCCCCGGACTCTTCAGCGTATCGATGTATCGAGAAGGCGAGGTCATGAGGAAATGCTTGGAAAGGCCCTCGATTATCTTCGACGGCTCAATGCCCCCCGGAGTATAGAGGACTCCCGGCCGCTGCGCGCAGCGGTGTGGGCGGCGGTCTCCATCTCCGTGCTTGCCCTGGCCCCGCAGGGGGTCATGGGCGCGGCGCCGGCCCTTGCCTCCATCGCCCTCATCAGCCTCGGCTCCTGGCTGAGCTGGCGGCGCAGGTATCGCCTCAACCTCGTGCTCAAGGGCCTGATCATGGCCCTCACCGTGGCCGCGCTGGCCTCTTTCCTGCGCGGGGTCACGCTGCAGCCGTACGATCCCCGCATCCCCCTCGCCGAGCTCTTCGTCTGGGTGCAGGTGCTGCACAGCTTCGACCTGCCCCGCCGCCGTGACCTGCTGGTGTCGCTGGTGAGCTCGCTGGTGCTCCTCGCCCTGGCGGGCTCCTTCTCCCTCGACTCCTCTTTCGGATTCTTCATCCTCCTCTGGCTCGCCGCCGCCCTGCCCGCCCTTTACCAGCAGCAGGCCTCGCGCCTGCGCGACCTTTGCGACGAGCCGCAGCGCAGCAGCGCGCGCCCGGGCGCGCGCAGGCACGTGGCCGCGCTCCTCGCGGGCCTGCTGCTGGCCGTATCCCTGGCAGGGCTTGCCGTGGGCGCCTTCATGCCCCGCATCTCCACCTCCTACCTGCGCTCGCTGCCCTTTTCCATACGCAGGGCCTTTTTCTCCGAGGAGGGCTACCGCTTCTCCAACCCCGGCTATCCCGACCTGCCGGCGATGCCCCCCGAAAGCGCGCTGCGGACCAACCCGGAGGCCTACTTCGGTTTCGGCACCTTTCTCGACCTGCGCTCACGCGGAACCCTGCTCGACCTGCCGGTGATGAAAGTGCGCTGCACCGAGCCTGCATACTGGGCCGGCCTGTTCTTTCGCCGCTATGACGGCCACTCCTGGACCAACCCGCAGGGCGAGCCGGAGGAGCTCGAGGTCCGCGACCAGCCCTTCCATATCTACTACGGCCCCGGCCAGCCCCACGCCGGGACGCGCACGGTAACCCAGACCTACTACCTGGAGGCGGAGCAGCCGAACGTGATTTTCGCCTGCTGGAGGCCGGAGGCGCTCTACTATCCCTCGCACCGGGTCTTCCGGGACGAGTCCGGGCTCAAGAGCCCCTTTCTCCTCGACGACGGGCTGGTTTACAGCGTGGTGTCGCGGCGAATCGTGCCGGACGAAACCCTGCTCGCCGCCGCGCTCGAGGCGCCCGAGGAGGCGCTCGCCCCCTACCTCGAGCTCCCCCCCCTGCCCCAGCGGGTGGTCGAGCTGGCGGCGCACATAACCCCCGAGGGCGCGGGCCCTTTCGCGCGCGCCCTGGCCATCGAGGAATACCTCGCGCGGGAATACGCGTACTCGCTCGATGTGCCGCCCCTTCCCCCCGGCGCCGACGCCGCCGACTTCTTCCTCTTCGAGTGCCGCCGCGGCTACTGCGAGCATTTCGCCACCGCCCATGCCGTGCTCTGCCGCTTGGCCGGCGTCCCCTCCCGGGTGGTGACCGGATACTCCAGCGGCGGCTTCAACCCCTTCACCGGCCTCTACGAGGTGGGCCTCGCCGACGCGCACGCCTGGACGGAGATATACCAGGAGGGCGTGGGGTGGGTCACCCGCGAGCCCACGCCCGGCTTCTCGCTGCCGGACCCCGACCGCGGCTCCGGCACGCCGTGGATCTTCAGGGACTTCTTCGCCTGGGCGGGGCGCAACCTCTCCGCGCTGTTCCCCGCCGCGCTGCGCCGGGCCCTGCGGGCCGCCGCCGCGGCGCTGGCCTCGGGCGCCTCCGCCCTCGCCGGCGGCCTCTTTTACTCGCTGCGCGTGGCGCCCTGGCTCCCGCTGCTGCTGGCGGCGGTCGTTCTGCCCGCGCCCCTCGTCCGGGCGGTGCGGGGGCGAAGGGGGGTCGGGGCAGGGCCGCCGGGCGACGAAGGCCCCCTCGGCGCCATGCGCGACTTTCTCACCGCCGCGGGCTCCCTGGGCTTCCGCCGCGAGCCCTGCCAGACGGCCGGGGAGTTCCTGGCCGCGCTCTCAGCCGCGGTCCCGGGGCTGGACCTCTCCGCCGAGCTCTCCCTTTTCGAGCGCGCGCGCTACGGCGGGCAGCCTCTGACCGCGGAGGACGAGCTCCGCCTGCGTTCGGGCCTGGACGCCGCGCTGCGCGCGATAGGGGCCGGGGCGAGGCCGCGCGCCCGAGGCTGAGAGAGCGCGGCCCGGAGCCTCAGCGCGGCACGTCCTCCTCGAGGTCCAGCTCCATCTCCTGGCTCATGGCCTTGGGGGCGTACAGGGGCCGTTTGAAGAGGTTACGCATGTCGCTCCACGAGGAGTCGCCCGCGGCCCTGCCCACTACCTCCCGGAAGCTGTTGATCTTGGCATCGAGGTTGTCCACGTGGTGCAGCACGATGGCCTCCAGGGTCTTGGGGCGCTTGGGCGATCCCCACTCCAGCTCCCCGTGATGGCTGAGCACGGCGTGGCGCAGGCGCATGGCCAGATCGGGGGGGAAACCGGGCAGGGCGGCGATGCGTTCGCGGATCATCTCGTCCGAGAGCAGCAGGTGCCCGAGAAACCTCCCGGCGTCGCTGTAATCGATGCTGCGCTCGTAGTCCAGCTCCCATATCTTGCCGATGTCGTGCAGGGCGGCCGCGGCGATAAGCAGGTCGCGGTCTATGTCCGGGTAGAGGTCGCATACCATGCGGCAGATGTGCACCGTGGAGGCGGTGTGCTCGAGCAGTCCGCCCAGGTAGGGATGGTGGTAGTTCTTTGCGGCCGGGGCGGAAGTGAACCTGCGCATGAAGTCCGGGTCGTCGAGAAAGGAGAGGAGCAGGGCGCGCAGGTGGGTGCTGCGCACCTCCTCCAACGCCAGGCGCAGCCCGCCCTCCAGCTCGGCCCGGTCGGCGGCCACCACGCGCAGGAAGTCTGAGGCATCCACCTCCTCGTCGGCGCAGCGCCGCACGGAATTGACCACCACCTGGAGCTGGTCGCGGTACTTCTCCGCCCGGCCGCTCACGGCCACGAAGTCCTTCTCCGCGAAGGCGTCCTTGTAGCGGGCTACCCCATCCCAGAGGCGCGCATCCACCCTGCCGCTCTTGTCTGCCAGCTCCAGGGCCAGGTAAGGCGCGCCCGCCCTGGTCTTGCGCATTTCCTTGCGCGCCACGATGAAGGCGCTCTTCACCTCCGCGCCGGGCACCAGATCCTTGATCAGTTGTTTGGGCAACTCTTCCTCCCTGCTTTCAGGCACCCCCGCCATATATTCTTTGTCGCCTGCCGTTCACCCTTCATCCTTCACCCTTCATCCCCATGATAACCCCGGGCGCCGACACCGCCCCCCCCGGTGGGGCCAGCCCCCGGCGCATGCCGCGGGCCCGCCTCCCCGCCGGGTTCGCTCCTGCGGCTGTCGCGGGTGTACCCGCCTCCCCGCGCGCGGGGAGGCCGCGGCGCAGGGACTGCAGTTCGCGGGCACCTTCATCCCCGCCTCCCCGCGCGCGGGGAGGCCGCGGATTTTTGCACCCACGCCCTCAATGATCTGCTCCCGCCGCCCCCCGGTGGAGCCGCCTCCCGGCGGCAAAGCATAAGCCCGGCTGGAGGCCGCCTCCCTCCGGGCTTTCTTGTGGTGGGCCTAACTGGATTCGAACCAGTGACCTCACGCTTATCAGGCGTGCGCTCTAACCAACTGAGCTATAGGCCCTCGCAAAAAAAGATTATAACCCCATCCCCCCGCCATAACAACACGGCCCGCCGCCCCCCGCGCGCCCTTCCACCCCCCGCGAGGGCGCCTCTTCCCGCCCTCCCCTCCTGCGCGCCGAGGGCGCCTCCACCCCCCGCTTCTCCACAATATCAACAATATATTGTGGAGAAGTCCGCCTGAAATCCCAAGATGTAGTGGGCCTTCGTCGGGCCGGAGGCAGATCGCGCCGCCCCCCGCCAGCGCGCGGGGCCGGGGTTGATCCCGCCGTATGGTCAATTTCAATATCGTCTCCCCCGCCAGCGCGCGGGGCCGGGGGACGGCTCAGATGGCGCTCGTCCCCTCCGGGGGGTGAAAATTGGCGTCCGAGACGCGGCCGACGCGGCGGTAACGCCACCTTATCTCCTTGAAGGGCCGCCCCTGCAACTCCGCCAGCCAGGCGTCGGGAAGGAAGTCGGGCCCCTCGAGGGTGGCCCGTATGGACCTTCCATCCATGGTGTCCATGCGGAACTCCTCCCCCTGCCAGTACCCCTCCAGCTCGAAGTAGGGACCCATGACGATGTCGGGCATGAAGCCCGCCCTGAGCAGGGCCTCGTCGCGGCCGATGCTCTTGTGCGTCCTCGCGTTCAAGTTGACCAGCCACCCCTGCCCGCTCTCGCTGTCGTAGATGACCATGCTGGAGGAGTCCTCGGGGAAGATGCGGAAGGAGCCGTTCCTGTAAACGCCCACGCCGCGGGTCTTTCCGTCCTCGATACCCCGGACCTGATAGCTGCCCTCGAGGGTCATGCGCGCCGCACGCTCTCTCGGGGTGCCCTCCGCCGCGCCCCCGCAGCCGCAGAGCGCGGCCAGCAGCAGCGCCGCGGCGGCCGCCCACGCTCTCATCCCTTCACCACCGCCAGGGGCCGCAGGCGCGCCACCACGCGCGAGAGCCCGGCTCCCTCGCAGACCTCCACCACCTCGCGCACGTCCTTGTAGGCCTCGGGCGCCTCCTCCGCCAGCGCGGCGAGATGGCCGGCGCGCACCAGGATGCCCTCTCTCTCCAGCCTCTCCTTGAGCTCCGCGCCGCGCACCTGCTTTCTCGCCGCCTTGCGGCTCATGCGGCGTCCGGCGCCGTGGCAGGTGGACCCGAAGCTCTTCTCCAAGGCCTCCTCGCCGGCCACCAGGACGTAAGACGAGGTGCCCATGTCGCCGGGGATGATCACCGGCTGCCCGGTGTGCGCGAACCTCTCGCCCACCTCGGGACGGCTGCCCGGAAAGGCGCGGGTTGCCCCCTTGCGGTGCACCACCAGGCTTCTCCTCCTCCCCTCCACCTCGTGTTCCTCCATCTTGGCCAGGTTATGGGAGACATCGTAGAGCAGGTCCATGCCCAGCCCTCTCGCCTCCGCGCGGAAGACCCTCTCGAAACATTCCCTTATCCAGTGGGTTATGGCCTCGCGGTTGCACATGGCGAAGTTGGCCGCGCAGGCCATGGCCGCCAGGTAGTCCCTCCCCTCGCGCGACTGCACCGGGGCGCACACCAGCTGGCGGTCCGGCAGGCGGTAGCCGTAACGCGGCAGGGAGGCGTTCATGACCTCGATGTAGTCGCTGCACACCTGATGCCCCAGTCCGCGCGAGCCGGTGTGCACCATCACCACCACCTGCTCCGCGAAGAGGCCGAACTCCTCCGCCGGGGGCCTGGTCTCCACCACCTCCTGAATTTCAATGAAGTGGTTCCCGGACCCCAGGGTGCCCACCTGGTCACGCCCGCGTGTATAAGCCCTCTCGCTGACCTTGGCGGGGTCGGCTTCGGGATAGCGGCCGCCCTCCTCCATGGCCGCGAGGTCTTCCTCCCACCCGATGCCCTTGGCGATGAGCTCCCCGGCGCCCCCGGCCATGATGCGCTCCATCTCCCCGCGCTCCAGCCGCAGCCTGCCCCGGCTGCCCAGCCCCTTGGGCACCCGCGCGTCGATGAGGTCTATGACCTCGTGCAACCTCCCCTCCGCCTCCTCGCGGGCCAGGGAGGTCTTGATAAGGCGCACCCCGCAGGAGATGTCGTACCCCACTCCCCCGGGGCTGATGACCCCCTCTTCGCGGTCCATCGCCGCCACGCCGCCGATAGGAAAGCCGTAGCCCCAGTGGATGTCGGGCATGGCCATGGAGGCCTTGACGATGCCCGGCAGGCAGGCCACGTTGGCCACCTGCTGCAGGGCCTTGTCCGCGTCCGCCCTCTCCAGCAATGCGCGGTGCGCGAAGACCACGCCGGGGACGAGCATACCCTCCTGCGCGGACGCGGGTATCTCCCAGGCGTAATCGTCCAGCTTCTTGACCACGTCCATGAAGCTCACGGACGCCGCCCCCCGCGGGCGCGGCTTGCGCTCAAACATCGAAGATGACCTGTGCTCTCCATTCCCCCTCGCTTTCTCCCAACTCCATCATGTGGTAAGTCGGGGCCTTTATCTCCAGCTCCAACGCGTGCCTGCCCGCATCGAGCGGCTCGCCTTCTCCCCATCCCTCCACCCTTCCTCCGCCGACCTCCAGCAGCGCAAAGGACGCGAAGGCCCACCCCTCCACCTCCACCAGGAAAAGGATCTCGGACAGCCAGGCCGCCAACAGCGACATGTCGTCCCCTCCCCGCGCGGAGATGCGCACCCTGCGGCGTGGCTCCACCCGGGACGGATCCATCATCAGGGAGATCATGCCCAGCGCGCAGTTCTCGAAGGCCTCCGCCATGTCGCGCCCGTAGGCGCGGATGCCCGCGTCCGCGGTGTGTTCCAGGACCTCAAACCGCTTCAGTCCTCTTCCCCCTTGCCCTCTGCCGCGTACGGCGGCCCCGCCGCCTCCTCGCCCTCTTCCTCCGGCTCGCGGAGGCCCTCCTGGGAGGCCAGCTGGGCGATGGAGGCCACCTTGTCCTCGGGGCCCATCTTCATCACCCTCACCCCCTGGGTGGCGCGCCCCATGCGCGAGATGTCGTCTATGGCCATGCGGATGACCACCCCGTCCACCGACACCGCCATCAGCTCCTTGTTCTCCTTCACCACCCTCGCGCCCACCAGCAGCCCCTTGCCGTCGGCGAAGGAGATGGTGCGCACGCCTTTTCCTCCGCGCCGGTGCTTGGGGTACCTGGAGATGGCGGTCCGCTTGCCGTAACCCTGCTCGGTGATGACGAAGAGATCTGCGTCCTCCGTGGCGATGCCCATGGCGATGACCTCGTCCTCCTCGCCCAGGGTTATGCCCTTGACCCCGCGCGTGTCACGCCCCATGGGGCGGCAGTCCTCCTCCGAGAAGCGGATGGCCTGCCCGCCGCGGGTCACCATCACCAGGTCGTTTTCCCCCGTGGCCAGGCGTGTGTCTATGACCTCGTCCTCCCCCACCAGGCTGATGGCGATGAGCCCGCCCGTGCGTGGAGAGTCGTAGCTCTTGAAGGGGGTCTTCTTGATCTTCCCCCGCCGCGTGGCCATGACCAGGAAGGCCCCCTCATCATACTCCCTGGTGGCGATGACCGAGCAGATCTTCTCCCCCGAGGCCAGGGGCAGCAGGTTGACCAGGGCCTGTCCCCTGGCCGCGCGCGACCCCTCCGGGAGCTCGTACACCTTGAGGCGGTAGGCGCGGCCCAGGTTGGAGAAGAAGTGGATGTAGTGGTGGGTGGAGGCGACGAAGAGGTGCTCGACGAAGTCCCCCTCCTTGAGGTTCATCCCCATCACCCCGCGCCCTCCCCTCCTCTGGATGCGGTAGGTGGTTATGGGCAGCCGCTTGACGTAGCCGGAGTGGGTGATGGTCACCACCACCTCCTCCTCCGCGATGAGGTCCTCGATCTCGAAGTCCTCGATCGAGGGGACGATCTCGGTGCGCCGCGGATCCGCGAAGCGCTTCTTCACCGCCTGCAGCTCTTCGATGATGATGGCCTTGAGCTTACCCTCGTCGGCGAGTGTCTCCCGCAGCCGCGCTATCTCCTTCTTCAGCTCGGCGTGTTCCGCCTTCACCTTCTCCCTCTCCAGCCCGGTGAGCCTCTGCAGCCTCATGTCCAGGATGGCCTGAGCCTGCTCCTGGCTGAGCTTGAACTCCTGCATCAGGCCCTTGCGCGCATCCTCCACGGTGCGCGACTTGCGGATCAGCCCTATGACCTCGTCGAGTCGGGAGAGGGCTATGAGCAGCCCCTCCAGGATATGCGCCCTCTTCTCCGCCCGCTCCAGCTCGAAACGGGTGCGCCGGGTGACCACCTCCAGCTGATGGTCTATGTAGCCGACCAGCACCTCCTTGAGGTTGAGGGTGCGCGGCACCCCTCCCACCAGGGCGATCATGATGATGCCGAAGGAGTCCTGCAGCTGGGTATGCTTGTAAAGCTGGTTGAGCACCACCTGGGGGACGCCGTCCCTGCGCAGCTCCACCACCAGGCGCATGCCGGTGCGGTCGCTCTCGTCGCGCAAATCGGATATGCCGGAGATCTTCTTCTCCCGCACCAGCTCCGCGATGCGCTCGGTGAGCCGCGACTTGTTGACCTGATAGGGTATCTCGGTGATGACGATGCTGGAGCGGCCGGCCTTGTTCTGCTCTATGTGAGCCTTGCCCCGCACCCTGACCACGCCCCGGCCCCGCTCGTACGCTTCCCGCAGCCCCTCGAGCCCCATGACCACACCGCCGGTGGGGAAGTCCGGCCCCTTGACGTATTTCATCAGCTCCCGCGGCTCGATGTCGGGATCTTCGATGGCGGCCACGGTCGCGTCAATCACCTCCCCCAGGTTGTGCGGAGGAATGTTGGTGGACATGCCCACGGCGATGCCCGAGGAGCCGTTGGCCAAGAGGCTGGGGAAGCGCGCGGGCAGCACCGAGGGCTCCTGCAGCGACTCGTCGTAGTTGGCCACGAAGTCCACCGTTTCCTTTTCGATGTCCTTGAGCATCTCCATGCTGATATGGGAGAGGCGCGCCTCGGTGTAGCGCATCGCCGCCGCGCTGTCCCCGTCTATGGAGCCGAAGTTGCCGTGGCCGTCAACCAGCTCGTAGCGGTAGGAGAAGTCCTGGGCCATCCTCACCATGGTGTCGTATATGGCCTGGTCGCCGTGGGGGTGATACTTGCCCATGACGTCCCCCACCACCCGGGCCGATTTGCGGTAGGGGCGGTTGGGGGCGAGGTTCTGCTCGTACATGCCGTAGAGTATCTTGCGATGTACGGGCTTGAGCCCGTCCCTGACATCGGGAAGGGCGCGCCCCACGATCACGCTCATGGCGTAATCCATGTAGGAGCGCCTCATCTCCTCTTCTATCTCTATCGGTTTTACCTTGCCGACAAGGGCTTGCACCATTTTCTTCCTCCTGGCGAGATGCGTCCGTTTCTTTCCGCTCAGATGTCGAGGAAGCGGACGTTCCTGGCATGCTTCTGGATGAACTGCCGCCTCAACTCCACGTCGCTGCCCATGAGCGTGGTGAAGATCTCGTCGGCGACGATGGCGTCCTCCAGGGTGACCTGCATGAGTATGCGCAGCTCGGGGTTCATGGTGGTCTCCCAGAGCTGTTCGGCGTTCATCTCCCCCAGCCCCTTATAGCGCTGGATGTCGTACTTCTTGCCGTTGAATCTCTTGCTCAGCTCCTCCATCTCGGCGTCGTTGTAGGCGTAGTATTCCTTTTTTTCGCAGGCCAGGCGATAGAGCGGCGGCTGCGCGATGTACACGTACCCCGCCTCAACCATCTCCTTCATGTAGCGGAAGAAGAGGGTGAGTATGAGGGTGCGTATGTGTGCCCCGTCCACGTCCGCGTCGGTCATGATGATCGCCTTGTGATAGCGCGCCCTGGCGATGTCGAAGTCCTCGCCGATGCCCATGCCGAAAGCGGAGATAATCGCCTGTATCTCGGTGTTGTTGAGTATCCTGTGCAGCCTCGCCTTCTCCACATTGAGTATCTTGCCCTTGAGGGGCAGGATGGCCTGAAAACGGCGGTCGCGCGCCTGCTTGGCGGAGCCGCCTGCCGAATCGCCCTCCACCAGGTATATCTCGCACATGGAGGGATCCTTCATGGTGCAGTCCGCCAGTTTTCCCGGCAGGGAGGTGCTGTCCAGCAGCCCCTTGCGCCGCGTCAACTCGCGGGCGTTGCGGGCGGCCATCCTGGCCTTGGCCGCTCCCATGGTCTTGGCCACGATGGCCTTGGCCTCGCTGGGATTCTCCTCCAGCCACTCCGACAGCCTGGCGTTCACCGTGCTCTCGACGAAGCCCCTGACCTCGGTGTTTCCGAGCTTGGTCTTCGTCTGTCCCTCGAACTGGGGCTCTTTGAGCTTGATGTTGATGATGGCCGCGAGCCCTTCGCGCACGTCCTCCCCCGTCAGGTTGTCCTCTTTCTCCTTGAGCAGGTTTTTTTTGCGCGCATATTCGTTGACCACCCTGGTCAGCGCGGCCTTGAACCCCGCCAGGTGCGTGCCCCCCTCCTGGGTATTTATGTTGTTGGCAAAGGAATAGATGCTCTCCACATAACCCTTGTTGTGCTGCATGCATATCTCCACCTGCATCTTTTCCTGTTCCGCCCTCATGTAGGCGGTCTTGGAGTGCAGCGGCTCCTTGGGGGTGTTGATATGCTTGATGAAGTCCACGATGCCGCCCTCGTAGCGGTAAACGACCTCGTTGGGGGAACCCTCGCGCTCGTCCTTTATCTCTATCCTCAGCCCGCGGTTGAGAAAGGCCATCTCCCTCATCCTCTGGGAGATGACCTCGAAATCGAACTCCACGCTCTCGAAGACGTCGGGGTCGGGAGAGAAGCTGATGATGGTCCCCGACCTCTTGGCGTCTCCCACCACCTCCACGTCGGTCAACGGTACGCCCTTCTCGTACCTCTGCTGATAAACCTTGCCGTCCCTTCCCACCTCCAGGATCAGCCACTGCGAAAGGGCGTTGACCACCGATACCCCCACGCCGTGCAGGCCGCCCGACACGCGGTACCCCTTGCTGCCGAATTTTCCCCCCGCGTGCAGGGTGGTCAGCACCACCTCGGCGGCGGACTTTTCCTGCTTTTCCATCTTGCCCACCGGTATCCCCCGGCCGTCGTCGACCACGGTGATGGAGTTGTCGGCGTGTATGGTTATCCAAATATTGCCGCAGAACCCGGCCAGGCATTCGTCGATGCTATTGTCGACCACCTCGTACACCAGGTGATGCAGGCCCCGCGGGCCCGTGGTACCGATATACATGCTCGGGCGTTTTTTTACCGCCTCCAGCCCCTCGAGAACGGCTATCGAGTTCTCGTCGTAGATGTCCGCTCTTTCTCTCGCCCCCGTCATTTATCCTCCATCTCTCCGGGATCGTCTCAACTCTCGCCTATTTCATCAACACTCAAATTATATCATCTCCGCTGCGCACGGCGCCCCTCTTTAATCAACGCGCGCAACAGGGTTTTCTCCCCTGAACTGCGAGGTAGCCGCGTGAATGCGGCCTCCGGCGGATGTCCCGCGGGTGGACGAGGTCCCTCGTTTGGCATCCTCTTATTAAGCGTTTACTTCAGCTTTATTCTTTTGAAGAATATCTCCCCTATCTCCATCCCCAGGCCGTCTTTTACGCCCCTTTTTATCTCCTCCACGCAGAAGAGGGCGTTCTGCATCACGGCATGGGAATCCACGCCCACGTAGAGCCTCCCGCGTTCGAGACGGAACGGCTTGGTCTTGCCGGCTAGGTTCTCCCCCGCTATCTCCACCCAGCTCTCCCTGATGCGCAGCAGGTCCCCCAGCTCCTGCATGCCCTCCCGCTCCAGCATCTCTTTCAGGGTCACCGCGAAGCTCTTTGTTTCCCTCTCCCCCCTCAATTTTTCGCCTTCCCCTCCAAATATATCTTGTGCGCGCCGTCGAGCTCGGGCAGGTCGTCGGTGGAGGTCACTATGGCCTGCTCCCACCCCTCGATCTCCCGCATGAGGAGGGCCCGATTGCCCTCGTCGAGCTCGGAGAGACAATCGTCCATGAGCAGCAGCGTCCTTTTATGCGTCATTTCCTGTGCCAGTCTGGCCTGCGCCAGCCTCCACATGATAACAACCAGCTTCTGTTCCCCTTGCGAACACTCCCTTCTCGCGCTTCTTCCCCCCAGCGAGATAACCAGTTCGTCGCGGTGCGGGCCTATGAGGCTCGCTCCTCTCCTTATCTCCGCCTCCTCCGCTCTTTCTATCTTTTCCATCATCTTTTCCTCGTCGCGCGGGTCATCCCCCATGGAGGTGTAATATTTTATTTTTGCCTCCCCTTTTCCCCACCTCGCGGCCAGCTCTCCCATCCTCGCCTCCAGGGCCTTCGCCACCCTTCCCCTCTCCACCACTATCGCCCCCCCGAGCCTGCACAGCAGCGGATTCCAGCTTCTCATCGTCTCCCTGCCACCGGCCCCACGCCTCACCGCCCTGATGGCCTCGTTTCTCTGCCGCAGGACGCGCTGGTATTCTCGCGCCGTCTCCCCAAAATGCCTCTTCACATAGGTGACCGCCTCGTCCAGGTTTTTTCTCCTTGCCTCCGGCCCACCCTTCACCATCCATATGTCGTCCGGCTGAAAACACACCGCCTGCAGCCTTTCCTCCGCCGTTTTCTCTCTCTCCCTGCCCTCGCCGCTTATGCGCGCCCTCACCCGCACCTGCCCCTCGAGGTCGAAACAGCCCTCTATCGCCGCCTCTTGCTCGCCGTAGGTTATAATCTCCGCGGCGTCGGCGGCGCGCAGCGACCTCCCCTGCAACAAAAAGAAAAGGGCCTCAAGAAGATTGCTCTTCCCGCACCCGTTTTCTCCTATCACCGCGTTTACCCCCGGCTCTAACCTCACCAGGCGGCGGCGGTGGTTTCTGTAATTATGCAGTCTTATTGTGCCTGTCACGGCCCGCCTTTTTATTCCTCCCCTAAAGCCTTATGGGCATGATAATGTACATGAAAGCCTCGCTGTCCTTCTCCTTGATGATCCCCGGCTTAAGCGGTTCCGACATCCCCAGCGTGACCTCCTCCCCCCTTATGCACTGTATGCCGTCCTCCAAGAACCTGCCGTTGAAGGCGATCTCCATCGCCTCCCCCTCGTAATCCACCCCTATGGCCTCTTTTCCCTCCCCTATATCTCTCGACTCGGTGAGCATGCTCACGCCGTCGGCGCTCACCGCCATTTTCACCGTGCTGCTTATCAGCGACGCCCTCTTCAGCGCCCCCAGCAGCTCCTCTTTGTTCATCTGCGCTTTCTTCTCCAGGCTCTCCGGTATGAACTGGCCGTATTTTGGAAATTTTCCCTCAATGAGCCTGACAATATAACTGCAATCCCCCAGGTCGAAGCGCACCTGGCCCTTATTCTCGTCCTCCAGCATATCCACTTTGCCCGACTTTCCGGCTATCCTGGTCAGGTTGACCATGGCCGCGGCGGGGATGATGTACTGCCCCGTCCCGCTTCCCTTAAACCCCTCCGTCATCCTCTCTATGGCCAGCCGGTAACTGTCCGTGCTTACCATGTTGATGCCGTTCTCGCTTATCTCGAAGAGTATGCCCAAAAGTGACGGTCTCTTCTCGTCCCTGGAGGCGGCGCGCGCCACCCTCTGCACCGCCGGCATCAGCGCCTCGCGCTGCAGCCCCTCCAGCAGTGGCGAGTTGACCTCCGGCGCGTTGGGAAAATCCTCCGCGGGCATGGTGAACAGCTTGATCAGGCTCTTCTCCCCCCTCAGCTCCAGCTCATTCCCCATGACCTCCACGTCCACCTTCTCGTCCCTGGAATCGCGCAGTATGTCCATGAGCACCTTGAGGCTGACCACGCATACCCCCTGCTCCTCCACCTTGGCCTGGCAAGAGGTGATGGTATAGGTCTCCAGGTCGGTGGTGTGAAAGGAGAGTTTGTCCCCCGCCGCCTCTATCCTGACCCCAGAGAGTATGGGCATCATGCCTTTGGCATTGGCGGAATACTGCACCTTCTGGAGCGCGCCCGAGAGGTCCTCGCGCAGAGAGCTGAATTTCATTTTCCTCATACCTCCTGATGTTATTCCTAATAATATAACTTAATCTGAAGACATAGTATTAATTTTAGTAGTGGCTGCGGATGATGTGGAAAACCCTCCTTTTTCCCTCCGGCTCCCGAAAAAAGCTGTAGATAAAATTGTCGATAATAGCGGACCCGGAAGTGGAAAAGGCGTCGGTTGTCAACATGGTCAGGCGCCGCCCGCGGGGAGTCGTTTTTCTTACACACGTTGTCGAGAGGTTTACGGACAAGTTTTCCTCACCCCTCTCACCCCTGCTTTATCTTATTGGTGAGTTTTTGTACCGCTTCGTATATCTCCCGCTTCTCCTCCATGAGCCTCTTTATCTTCTCCACGGAGTGGATGGTGGTGGAGTGATGCCTGCCGCCGAAGTTATTGCTGATGGTGGGCAGAGATTCGTCAGTGAGCTCGCGGCAGAGATACATGCATATCTGCCGGGCGGTGACCAGCTGCCGCGAACGGTTCGGGCTGGTCAATTGTTTGACGGAGAAGTTGAAGTGGTCGGCGGTTACTTTCATGATGTAGTCGATGCTGATGTCGCGGTTTTCCTCCTCGGGCAGGATGTCCCTGAGCACCTCCCTGGCCATCTCCGGGGTGATGGGTTCCTTGGCCAGGCTGGAGTAGGCGACCACGCGGATGAGAGCGCCCTCGAGCTCGCGGATGTTGGAGTCGAAACGCGAGGCGATATAATAGATGACCTCGTCGGGGACGTCCTTTTTGTCCAGTGCCGACTTCTTGCGCAGGATGGCTATGCGCGTCTCCAGCTCGGGAGGCTGAATGTCGGTGATCAGACCCGACCCGAAGCGCGAGATCAACCTGTCCTGCAGTCCGGTCATATCCTTGGGGGGGCAGTCGCTGGAGAGGACGATCTGCTTGTTGTTGTTATGCAGGTCGTTGAAGGTGTGGAAGAACTCCTCCAGGGTGCGCTCCTTGTTGGCCAGGAACTGGATGTCGTCGATGAGCAGCATGTCTATGGAACGGTAACGTTTTTGGAAGGTGGCAACGCTGTTGGAGGTCAGGGAGTTGATAAAGTCGTTGAGAAAGCGCTCCGAGGAGCGATAGAGGATCTTCATGCTGGGATAAAGACGCCGGGCATAGTGCCCTATGGAATGCAGTAGGTGGGTCTTTCCCAGCCCCACCCCGCCGTAGATGTAGAGGGGGTTGTAGGAGGTGGGGTTCTCCGATACGGAGAGGGACGCGGCGTGGGCGAAGCGGTTGCTCGCGCCGATGATGAAGGTGTCGAAGGTGAGGCGCGGGTTGAGATCCCCGGAGGAGGCGGCCTCCTCGGAGAGCATGTTGGCATCGAGATAAACGGGGTCGCCCCCCCTCTTGCGCCGGTCCCTGAGTATCACCTTAACCTTATCGACGCCGCTGAAGACCTCGGTCGCGACGGCCTGGATGAGGTTGAGGTACCTTTTTTCCACCCATTCCTTGGTGAAGTTGTTGTTGGTGTAGAGGACGAGGGTGGATTCCTCCACCTTGTCCAGGTGCAGGTTTTTGAACCACATGGAGGACGTGTCCGTGCCTCGATCGTTCAATATTTTTTTGCATTTATCCCATAAAAGGGTCGTCTTCGCCGACATCGAATCATCCCCCGGGGAGGGTCGCGGGTGGACCACAGCGCTATTCTATTACAGGGAGAGAAGACTCTGCAAGTAAGACCTGCCCGTCTCCGAAAGGAATCTTTTTCCAGAAGAATCGCTGTTAACAAGCCCGTATTCATGGAGTTTTACCAGGTCGCGGTGGGCGGTGCTGACACCGATGTTCAGCTCCGAGGAGATCTGGGAGGGACCCAGCGACTCCCCCTCCGAAAGCAGGAAAAGGATGTTGCTCTGTCGTTGCGTCAGCCGCGGCGAGGCGCCCCCCGCAAGGTTCGCCGCCGACGTGCTGGTGATGAGCTGCACGTAGGTGCCCGTTCCCGCACGGGAGAAGAGGAGCAGGTCTCCGCCCAGGGAGCGCATCTCGTCGCGCGCCAGCTTGAGGCCGATCCCCACCCCGCGGATATGCCTGCGGCGGGCCCCGTCCGCGGTCGAGTATCCGGGTTCGAAGGCGAGATCGGGCCTGGCGATCCCCGGACCGTTGTCGCAAAGGCATACGCTTCCCGCGCGCACGTCAAGGACGACGGAAACCGCGCAGGGGATGGCGTGAACAAGGTTGTCGATGACCTCGCGCAGCGCGGCCTCGGGGACCGCGCACCCCCCCTCCCGCAGCGCGCCCGCGAGAAGCTGCAGCAGGCGGGCGGCGTACTGCGGGAAATCGTCGCCGCGGACCTCCACTACCTCGTAGCCGCCCTTGCCGCTAGCCATGGCGACCCGGGTGTGGGGGACGGCGACGGTGGCGGGGGGCCGGGAGGGGGGTTTACGCGGGGGCATTTTTCATTACCCTTCTAGGTTGCGGGGAAAAGCCCAGGAAAGATGTCCGGAAAGCCGCCGGAAAGAGGAAAAGGTGGGTGTTATGCACACCGGAGAAGGGCATGCAGAAGGCGAGGTAGAGGGCAGAAAGAGCCGCGGAGACGGGTATGGCAGAGGAGTGAAAGTGCGGATTGACCTGCATAAACGAATAATTGTTCACAAAGATATCCACAACTGTTGATAACCCCCGCTTCAGGCCGCGATGCGCGAACGAGACGACTAGCAGCCATTATAACAGCGTGCCCACATGGGGGTAAGGGGGCGGGGCCAGGGCCTCACCTGGAAAATATTAGCGGCGGGGGTGGAAAAACGGGAACAGGGGCGGAGGGGTGGGAGGGAGGGGAGCGGAAGAGCGCGCCGCAGGCGGGATGCCGCGCGGAGGAGGGGGCGTAGGAGGCAGCCCTGCGCCCCGGCGGAGGCGGCGCGAAAATATATGGTCAGCAGGGACTTTCCTTGACACGCCGCCGGGGCACGGATATAATCCTGTAGTGTTTTTTTGGAGGTAAAACAGTGAAGAGAACCTATCAACCAAATACCAGAAAAAGGAAGAAACACCATGGCTTCCGCAAGAGGATGAGCACCAGGTCCGGAAGGGCCATCCTCAAGAGGAGAAGGCAAAGGGGCAGAAAGCGGCTCAGTGCCTGAAAGACCCATGGAGACCCTGAAGAAGAGCCGCGATTTCAGGAGGGCGGTCGAGGGCGGCAGCAGAAGATATCTGCAGACGATCATCACCTACAGGCTCCCCAACAGGGAGGGAAAGACCCGCATCGGAATCTCCGTAACCAGAAAAACGTGTGGCGGAAGCGTGGGGCGTAACCGCATCAAGAGACGCATCAGGGCGGCGGTGAGAGAGAGCGCGGCCGTGTTGCCCGAGGGAGAGGACATCGTTATCGTGGCCCGACGGGGCATAGAGAGAGCGAGATACATGCAGATAGAGGCGGATGTGAGAAGATCATGCGGAGGAGCGCCGGGTGAAGGGGAGCATTGACCGGGCCCTGGGGTCGCTGTTCGTGGCGGCGGTGAGGGTTTACCAGGTACTGATATCGAGCTGGCTGCCGCCGACCTGCCGTTTTTATCCGACCTGCTCGAGCTACATGATACAGGCGGTGCTAAGGTACGGCCCCCTGCGGGGAGGCTGGATGGGGATCAGGCGGCTGGCGAGATGTCACCCCTGGAACGCCGGCGGATATGACCCTCTACCGGAGGGATAGAATAACATGAATCTGTTTGGGGATATCTGGAACGGGATAGTATCCGGGCTCAACTTCCTCCTGCAGGGCATCAACGACCTCACCGGCAACTACGGGGTGGCGATAATCCTCCTCACCGTGCTGGTCAAGCTGGTGCTTCTCCCCCTGACTATCAAGCAGACGCGCTCGATGATAGCCATGCAGAAGATACAGCCGGAGATAAAAAAGCTGCAGGAGAAATACAAGGACGACAAAGAGCGCCTCTCCCAGGAGATGATGAAGTTCTATCGCGAGAACAAGGTGAACCCCCTGGGGGGGTGTCTGCCCCTCATCCTGCAGCTCCCCGTGTTCTTCGCTCTCTTCACGGTGCTGCGTAAATACATCCTGACCCCGCCCACCATAATCGTGGGGAACACCTTTGCGGCTATGCAGGGCATTGAGGGCTTCGCCGGAATGCCGTCCGCCTTCGCCGGCCTTCCCAGCTTCAAGCAGGCCGGCTTCCTGTGGATAGATAACCTCGCCAACTCGACGCGCATCGCGGACCCCACCTTCGTATTCATCATCCTGCTCGCCGTGACCACCTGGTACTCGCAGAAACAGGTGATGACCGATCCCAGGCAGAAGAACATGCTGATCATCATGCCGCTGGTTACAGCCTTCATCGGGTGGAGCCTGCCCGCGGGAGTGGCCATATACTGGTTGACGACAAACACCCTGCAGATTGTGCAGCAGTTCGTCATGGAGCGTTACGGGAAGAAACACCCCGATGAAGCGGCGAAGCCGGCGGAGCCCAGAAAGGCGACTCCGGAAAAAGCGCCTGCCAAGGGAAGGAGCGCGGCGCATAAAGCGCCGCCCGGCGTGCCGGCGAAGAGGAGAGCGGCAACGCAAGGAAAGGCCGAGTCCAGCGGCGCGAAGCCCAGGGGCAAGCCCGGCGGGGCTGCGCAGAAGGGCAAGACACCGGCGACCGCGGCGGGGAAGCCCTCCGCGCAGGTGAGAAGGCCGAAGGGACCGCCGCCCACACAGAAAAAGCCCCAGGTCAAGGGCCAGGGGGGCAAGGGCGGCTCGCGTAAGCGATAGCAGGAGGAGAAGCGCGATGGAAGCGGAAGAGCGTGAGATCACCCCGAAGAGCGTAGTCGTGGACATCGTGAACCTCATGGATCTGAGAACCAGGGTGACAAGCTGGGAGGACGAAGAGGAGATCCACGTGGATGTGTGGGGCGAGGACCTGGGAATACTCATCGGAAGAGGGGGATCCACACTGCAGGCGCTGCAGGACATCGTGGCCACCATCGTGCGCAGGTCATGCGCGGAGATGCGCAGGATAGTCGTGGACGTGGAGAGGTATAAGGAAAGGCGGCGCCAGAAGCTGCGGGAATACGCGGAGAGGATGGCGGACAGGGCGCTGGCGACAAAAAGGCCCGTGAAGCTGGAGCCCATGAACCCCCGCGAGCGCAAGATCGTGCACGACGCCCTCAAGGATTACGCCGGAGTGGAGAGCAAGAGCGAGGGGGAGGACCCGCAACGAAGCATAGTCATATCGCCGTTGTGAACACGCTTATAAGGAGTGCCCCCGTTTCACGTGAAACAGGGGCACTATTTTTATAAGTGCAGGCAGGTAAAGCATCGCTGGGGGCCTCGTGCGGCGCGGGCGAGGGCTAGAACCCCGGATGGGGGGCCATATGTATCGAGCGGGGGCGCCCGGCAATCTCCCCGGGCCGGGGGCGGATGCGGCCGGGAAGAAGAGGCGTCCGTCACCTGGGTGTCGGTCGCGCGCGGGTGAGCCGCGCCCCCGGCGGCTCGGGGTCGGGATGACACTCAAAGCCCCTTGCCTCATGGGGAGGGCCCGCCAGCGGCGGTGGGGGGCATGGCGGGAGCGGCCCCTGAGGGCCTGCGGGCGGCGCGCCATCGAAGCTCGTGTGCCCACACGGGCGGGGAGACGGCTAAACACCCCGGAAGTGCGACTCAACGCAGTTAACGAGGTGCTTTTCCGCAGGGAATGAGGGGCGAAAAAGGCGGGGCACGATCTCCTGGTGGCGCATGGGGGGAAGATCGGGGGCGCCGAGGGAGGAGAGCGCGGTCCCGGGAAAGCCCGGAGAGCCGATAAAATAGCAGGTAAAACAGCATGTGAGACCCGGGAAGAGGCTGCCCGCGGCGGCCACCTTAACCCCTACTTCAGGTACAGGTCCTGCCATAAATGAAGCAATGGGCGAATATGGCAATATGTTTATATAAGTGAAATGGCAATAGCCTCTGTCGGGCGATGTGGGGACGCCGATGAGGGCGTCTGATGGTGGCGGGAGGCGGGGGGGCATGGGAAGAAGCGATTCAACATGCAGGGGGAGGCGCCGGCGGCGCGTGGGGAAAAGAGGGTGCGGTGGCGGCGGGGTGAGGCCGCGGGGGAGAGAGGCGGGCGGATACGCCCGAGGGCGAAAAATGTTTCACGTGAAACAAAGGGCGGCGAAACACGACAAGAAAATGATGCAGGGCCGCGATTATTGATGAAAGAGAACAGAAAAGGTGGGAAGATGCAGTTATCCTGTAATGAAACAGAGCATGGACGCCCGGATAGCCGTGCGTGAGAGGCGCGCCGGGCGTGAAGACGACCGCCGTCGAGGGCGTGGGCAGCATAACGGTGCGTGAAAGCGGCGGGGTTTCCTGGGCGATGGCGCGGATGAAGAAAAGCTATCCGCACCCGAGAGGCGCTGGCGTTGCTGCGGAC
Source organism: uncultured Actinomycetota bacterium (assembly GCA_964510515.1). Taxonomy (GTDB): domain Bacteria; phylum Actinomycetota; class Geothermincolia; order Geothermincolales; family RBG-13-55-18; genus SURF-21. The sequence continues at coordinate 63,638 of CAZEAU010000003.1, forward strand.
GCGACGTGCGCAACGGCGAGGCTAACCTTCGGGCGGGGAGTGGACGCAGCAGACGAGTGCTGAGAGGGAAAAGTCCGCATTTCCCCTCCTCACGCAGGCCCCACCCGGCGGCAAGGGTGCTTCCCGGGGCGCAAAGAGAAGCAAGTGAGCCGATCATGGGGAGGGGGGGCGAGCAGCGGGGCGGTATAGGGCTAAGTTGGCGCATATGTTTCACGTGAAACAATACAAATGGAAGAGAAAGGGGATTGCGGCAGGAAATCGCCGCAATATAAAGAGGAGAGTTTATAATGAGAAAGAAGATATATAGATAAGTCTTTGCGTGGGAGGGAGGGGTTGAAGCGGCGAAAAGAGCGAAGATGAACGGCGATAGAGAGGAATTTGCGCAAAAGCTGGCGGAGGCCCTGAAAAAGACGGCCGCCAGGATGAATTACGTTGTGGAGGAGACGGCCCTGGAAAGAATCGCGGTATATGGGGATGAGCTGCGAAAATGGAACAGAGCATACAACCTGGTGGGGAGAAATCTGGGCGCGGAGGGGATTATAGACCTGTATCGGGACGCCCTGACCCCACTCTGCATTCGAGATCTCTTCGAGGGAGAAAAGGAGGTATTGGACATAGGCAGCGGAGCGGGCCTGCCGGGATTGCCGTTATACTTGGTTGCAGGGCCCTTCCCGCTGACCCTGGTGGAATCGCAGAGGAAGAAAATTACCTTCCTGGGCCACATACGGCATAAACTCGGGCTGGAAGAGGTCAAGGTGTATGGCGGAAGACTGGAGGCCATGGCCAGGGAGGAGGACCACCTTTGCGCTTACGAGTTGGGACTTGCGCGCGCGGCGATGGAGCCGATGCGCCTCCTCAAAACGGCGCGGCCACTGCTCTGCGAGCGGGGCAGGATGGTTGTCTTTGTGGGAAAAGCCGATGCGGAGAGGATAAGAAAGAGCGCTCTCGCGTTAGAAGACCAGGGTTTTAAGCTGGAGGCGCTGAGGTCCACCCAGCGCTTCGCGGGAAGAGAGAATTACCTGGCGGTTGTGCAGAAGGAGGGCCGCTGAAAAGCGGCGACAAACCCGGGGAGAGGGCCCCGGGGATAACGCTCGCGAGGTGAATGTCGATGGAAATGGAGAAGATTGGCACGGGAGCATGCGGGGGCGAGACGGAGTGGGCGCCGCGGGAGGGCTATCCGCGGGAGGAGGCGCCGGGAGAGGGCAGGGAGGAAGAATACGGCGTAGAGGGGCCCGGGTGGAGCGAGGAGGGGGACGCCGCAGGGCCAACCCCCAGGTCGGTGTCGGGGGGGCTCGCGGGGGATATGGGGGAGGAGGCGGGCGCGGAAACCGCGGAGGAGCCGGTGGAGGAGGCGCAGGCGCGCATAGTTGCCATCGCGAATCAAAAAGGTGGCGTGGGAAAGAGCACGACGGCCATCAACCTCGGAGCCTACCTGGCCATGGAAGGACAGCGAGTGCTCGTGGTGGACCTTGACCCGCAGAGCAACGCCACGAGCGGCCTGGGGGCGAGCGGTGGATCGAATGAAGAGCAGATATACGATGTATTGGTAAACGAAATACCCATCCAGGACATCATAGTCCATACCTCTACTGACGGCTTAGACTTGGCGCCGTCTTCCCTAAGGTTGGCGGGGGCGGAGGTCGAGCTGGTTTCCGTGTACTCGCGGGAGGGCCGCCTCAAGAAAAGCCTTGAGCCCATACGTGCGGACTACGACATCATACTCGTCGACTGCCCGCCCTCCCTGGGGCTGCTGACGGTAAACGCCCTGGCGGCGGCGGACGAGGTGATGATCCCCATACAATGCGAGTACTATGCCCTGGAGGGCCTGGTGCTGCTGCTGCGCACCGTCGAGAAGATAAGGGCATACCTCAATCCCGACCTGCGCATAGGGGGGATACTCCTGACCATGCACGACGCGCGCACCAATATATCCAAGCAGGTCATGGACGAGGTGAGAAGGCAGTACCCCGAAGAGACGTTCATCACCGTCATCCCGAGAAACGTCCGCCTCAGCGAGGCCCCGAGCTATGGACAGCCCATATCCCAATACGACCCCCTGTCCAGGGGGGCGAGGGCATATCAGGAGTTAGCGAAGGAAGTGATATCTCATGGCTAAGAAAGGCTTGGGCAAGGGGCTCAACGCCCTGATAACCACGAGCACCGCCGCCGAACAGCCGAGACACGAGATGTTGCCCCTGGACATCATCTCCCCGAACCCCATGCAGCCGCGCAGGAGGTTCAACGAGGAGAGCCTTGAGGAGCTGGCGGCATCGCTGCGGGAGCACGGGCTGGTGCAGCCGATCATAGTGCGCCCCGCCGGAACCGGGTACGAGATCCTGGTGGGCGAGCGGAGGTGGAGGGCTGCGCGGTTGGCGGGGGCGAAATCGATACCGGCGGTGATAAGAGGTGCCGAAAACCAGGAATGCCTGCAGATCGCCCTGGTGGAAAACCTCCACCGCGACGACCTCAACGGGATAGAGGAGGCGACGGCGTTCCGCCAGCTCATGGAGGAATTCGGCCTCTCGCAGGATGAGGTCGCGCGCAAGGTGGGGAAATCGCGCTCCACTATCGCCAACGCCCTGCGCCTTCTTCAACTTCCAGTAGAGGTTCAGGCAACCGTGGTGGCGGAGGAGATCACGCCCGGGCATGCCCGGGCGCTGCTCGCCCTGCAGGGGGACCCCTATCAGGCGGTGCTGCTGCAGCGTATCATCGAGGAGGAGCTCTCCGTGCGCCAGACCGAGGAGATGGCGCGAGCGCGCATGGGTGGGGGCGAAGAGACACAGGCGAGAGAAAAGCCACAGCCGCTCACCCAATACGCCGAGCTCATAGCGGCGAGCCTCGGGGCCAGGGTGCGGGTCATGCAGGGCAAGCGCAAGGGGAAGATAATAATAGAGTTCAAGGGGGAGGGAGACCTGCGGCGCCTCATGGCGGAGTTCGGGATCCCCGCCACGGAAGGTGAATCCCCGCAGTAGGGCGGGCGCGGGCTCCGGGGGCACGCCCGATCAGGCGTATTTCTCCGTGGCCAGCCCGATCAGCAGCCGAACCAGCTCTTTGAAGTCCATGCCCGCGGCCTCCGCCGCCATGGGGAGGAGGCTGGTCTCGGTCATGCCCGGGCTGATGTTGAGCTCCAAGACCTGGGGAACCCCGTCTGCATCCACGATGATGTCCACGCGGGAGACATTGGCGCATCCAAGGGCGCGGTGAGCGTTAAGCGCCGTCTCGGCGACGCGGCCGGACGCCTCCGTGTCGAGGCGCGCCGGGCAGTAGTATTCGGTGAGGCCGGGGGTATAACGGGAATCGAAGTCGAAAAAACCGCCGCGGGGCACGGCTTCCACCAGCGGCAGGGCTCGCAGTTCCTCGTTCCCCAGGATGCTCACGGCCACCTCCGTCCCTTTAACATATTTTTCCAGTAGGACGCGGTCGTCGTAATGCAGGGCCGTGCGCACCGCCTCCGGCAGATCGCCCCGCGAGGACGCCACCCTGATCCCCAGCGCCGATCCCTGGGCGGCGGGCTTGACCACCAGGGGGAATCCCAGCTTCTCCCCCGCGGCGTCGAGGGCGTGGAGGGCGCCCATCTCCTGAAAGGTCGCCACGCTGAGGGCGAAGAAGGGGGGCGTGGGTATCCCTTCGCGCAAAAAGATCTCCTTGGAGAGGGCCTTGTTGAAGCCGATGGTGCTGGAGAACACCCCCGGCCCGGTATAGGGGATGTCCAGTATCTCCAGGAGCTCCTGTATGGTGCCGTCCTCCCCGAACTTGCCGTGCAACGCTATGTACACCAGGTCGGGGCGCTCCCTGCGCAGGAGAGGGACGAGGTTTTCGTCCACGTCGAGGTCCAGGACCTCGTGGCCGAGCGCCGCCAGCGCGTTGGAGACCCTGCGGCCCGAACGCAGGGAGACGTCGCGCTCCAGCGACCTGCCGCCCATGAGTACGCCTATGCGCATTTCCTTCAACCCCCTAACCGTTATCCTGAGGCCCTTCGTCCTCGCCGGTCTCCACGCTGAAGCCCAGCGCCCTGGCCAGCGAGATCTCCCGCCCGACCACCTTGGCCAGCCGCGTGATCCCCTCCTCTATGGTCTCGACGTCCGCATAGCTGAAACTCAAGCGCATGCAGCATTCCCCCCCCTCATAGGGAAAGAAGCCGCCCCCGGGGACGTAGGCGACCCTGGCGTCTATGGCCGCCGCCAGCATCTCCGAGGTCTTGATGAAAGAGGGCAGGGTCACCCACACGAAGAGCCCCCCCTCGGGTTGGGTCCACCGCGCGACCCCGCAGAGGTGCTCGCGCAGCGCCGTCAGCATGGCGTCGCGGCGCTGGCGGTAGGTCTCCCTCAGCTGCTCCACCTGCCCCCTCCAGTCCTCCGCGGCGAAGTAGCTGTGGGCCACCATCTGGGTGAAGGCGGAGGTGCAGAGGTCGGCCGATTGCTTGGCCAGAAGCAGCTTATCCAGTATGTGGTGGGGGGCCGCCACCCAGCCGATGCGCATGCCGGCGGAGAATATCTTGGACAGCGTCCCCAGGTAGATGACCCTGCTCTCGTCCAGGCTGCGTAGGGTGGGGCGGGGCGTGCCCTCGTAGCGCAGCAGCCCGTAAGGGTTGTCCTCCACCAGCAGGCAATCGTACTCGTGGGCCAGCTCCAGCAGGCCGAAGCGCCGCTCCGTGCTCAGGGTGATGCCCGCCGGGTTGTGGAAATTGGGCACGGTATAGATGAACTTGGCCGTGCTGCCCGCCGAAGCCAGGCCGGCCAGCACTTCGCGCACCCCCTCCAGGACAATGCCCTCCTCGTCCATGGGGACGGGGTGGATGCGCGGCTGATAGCTGAGGAAGCTGTTGAGCGCGCCCACGTAGCTGGGGGCCTCGGTGATGATGTGGTCACCGGGATTGATGAAGATTTTGGCAATCATTTCCAGGGCCTGCTGCGCGCCGTTGGTCACGATGATGTCCTCCGGGTAACACGGCGTGCCCTCCTCGGCCATGACCTCGATGAGGGAGTGCTTGAGGGGGGCGTAGCCGTCCGTCGGCCCGTACTGCAGCGCCGTCGCGTGGTTCTCGGCCAGCACCCGGCGCACCGAACGCATGATGGTCTCCGGGTCGAAGGCCTGCGTGCAGGGAAGCCCGCCAGCCATGGAGATGATGTCCGGCCGCGCCGTGACCGCCAGCAGGTCCCTGATCTCCGAGGAGATCATGCTCTGCGTGCGCTGGGCGTATCGATCGCCGAAAGGATCGAGGGTGAACTTTGCAGACATGTGGAACACCTCGCCGCCGCGGGAAACCCCGCCTCCGCTTACGCTGTCAGGCGTAGTATAAAGCATTCGGCTGGGGGGCGACAGCGACACGCGCAGGCCCTGCGGGCGCAGGTTAAGAAAGGCGCCGCCGGGGTCGATAACTGCAATGCAGGCACGGGCGGCTTCTGCCTTGGCCGCTTGCGCCGGGGCGGGTTGCATTTTGCCGGACGCAGGAGGTGCCCGCCCGCGGCCTTGATATGCGGCGCACGGAGGGGGAGATAAGGACATGAACCTGCCCGGATGCGAGAGAGAGCGCGAATCGACGGCGGAGGACGAGGTGGGGCTGGATTTGCTCCTGCGCCAGTTGCAGGAGGACATGGGCCTGGATCTCAGGCAGTACAAGCCTAACTACCTGAGGCGCCGCATCGGCGTGCGCATGAGGGCCGCCGGATGCAGCGACTACCTCGAGTACCGGCGGCTGGTGAGGCGGGACCGCGAGGAAGGCGGGCGCCTGATCAACGACCTCACCATCAACGTCACCGAGTTCTTCCGCGACGAGGACGTTTACGCGGTTATCAGGGAAGAGGTCATCCCCCGGCTGATACGGGACAAGAGGGAGAGCGGGACCCGCAGCCTGCGCGCGTGGAGCGCGGGATGCGCCAGCGGCGAAGAGCCTTATTCTCTGTCCGTGCTCTTCCTGGACGCGCTCTCCCGCGAGCGGGATGCGGGCGAATGGGCGCTGCGCATCACCGCCACGGACCTCGACGACAAAGCCATCGCCAAAGCCAGGGAGGGGGTGTACGAGTCGGTCAAGATGCCGCCGGGCCTGCTCCTCGACGATTATTTCGAGCCCAGGGAGGGCGGCCTCGCGGTGAAAGAAGGGGTCGGGCGGCCGGTGAGGTTCCTGTGCCTGGACATCATGCAGCGACCCCCCCTGCGCCACCTGGACCTCATCCTCTGCCGCAACGTACTCATCTATTTCGAGAGGGAGAAGCAGCAGCACATACTGGAGATCTTCAAACGCTGCCTGCGGCCGGGGGGTTTCCTCGTCCTGGGCAAGAGCGAGGCGATCCTGGGGGCGGGCGGCGGGGGGCTCCTTGCGCTCAACCGGCGGGAAAGGGTGTACCGTAAGGAAAGCTCTCGACCCCGGGGGGCGAATGCGGGCAGCGCCGGGGCGGAGGAGCGAGAAGGCGGGAAGGCGGCCGAGAGGGCGGCAGGCGCCCGAGAGGGCGGGCGCGGAAGGCGGGAAGGCGACCGGGGAGATGCGGGCCGCGCCCCCGGCCGCAGGGAAGGAAGAGCGCCATGCGGGGGATAAATTATAAGTGGCGCAGGCGGCAGGCGCCCGGCGCGGCGCGGGCCGAGCCGGGGACGGTCGCCGGGCGGAAGAAGCGGTGGAGCTGGCAGCGGGGAGACAGGGTGGAGGGATATGGCATGAAGCAAAGCGCTGGCATGAGCGGTCGGGCCCCTGCAGGCGGGCACAGCACCCGCACACCGCTCTTTGTGGCCGCCGCCGCCTTTCTCGTCCTCGCCCTCGCTCTCGGCGTCATGAGCATCGCCGTGCTGGCATCGGGCGCCGCCAAGGCCTCGGATGCCGCGGCGGCAGCGGACCCGCGCGAGCGCCAGGGGGCCATCGAGTCCGTGCGCACCCTGCTCGTGGACGCCCTGGTCGCGACCGTCGTCATACTCGTCCTGTTGGCGGCGCTGGCGGTGGCTGCGGTCCTCTTCTTCCGCCGCTGGCTGTTGGGCACCATGAAGGAGGTGACCCGGCAGGTTCAGCAGGTGTCGGCCGGGGACGGGGACCTCACGCGGCAGGTGGTGGTGAAGGACCGGCTGACCTTCGGGAGGTTGGCGGACTCCATCAACAGCATGATCGGCGCCCTGCGCGGCTCGGTCGCGGCGATCGGGGGGGTAGCCGGCGAACTCCACAGCAGCGCGGAGCAGATGTCCGCGGTCATCCAGCAGATGAATGCGTCCAGCCAGGACATCTCCAGCACCATTTCCCACATCGCCAGGGGCGGGGAGGAGCAGGCCCGTCGCGTGCTGGAGACGTCGCACGCCATGGAGATGATGAATTCCTCCATGCAGGAGATGGCGGACAAGGCCGACCTCTCAAAGCGGGCGGCCACGGAGGCCATAGAGACGGCCCAGAAGGGGGCGGACGCCGCGGTGGACACCGCGAGCGCCATGGGGGTTATACGCGATGCGGCCGAGGCCGTGGTGGAGGCCAGCGTCGGGCTGGAGGAACGCTTCATGCAGATAGGGATCATCGTTGACGTCATAACCAGCGTTGCCGACCAGACCAACCTGCTGGCGCTGAACGCCGCCATCGAGGCGGCGCGGGCGGGCGAGCAGGGCCGCGGCTTCGCCGTGGTGGCAGAGGAGGTCAGGAGCCTGGCCGAGAACTCGCGCAAGTCGGCGGAGCAGATAGCCAACCTCATCCGCGAGATCCAGGCGGGCGTGAACAGGATGCGCGGCAGCATCGACTCGGCGATAGAACAGGTGAAGGGGGGCACGGAGGTCGTGGAGAAGGCCGGAAGGGCCCTGCAGGATATAGCGGTATCCATCGAGAGCACCGCCCATTACGCCAGCGAGATCGCCGACACCACGCGCGGCCAGGTGATCGGCAACGAGGAGGCGCTGCGGGCCATCACCGAGATAGCCAGCATTGCGGACGAGACGGCGGCTTCCTCCGAGGAGGCTTCGGCGACGGTGCAGGAGCAGACGGCCTCCATGCAGGAGATGGCGGCGGCGGCGGCGGAGCTGGCGGCGATGGCGGAGAAGCTCAACCAGCTCGTGGGGGGGTTCCGGGTATAGAGAAAGGCGGGAAGTTGAACAGGGCAGGTAACGGAGGCTTGAGCAGAGAGAAGCGGAAGATAGTGCTGATGGCGGCGTGCATCACGCTGCCGCTGGGCGTGGGGGGGAGCATCGCGGTCGCATACGCCGCGGTGTGGCTCTCCTGGAGCCCGGCGCTGACCGGCCTGCTCTACGGCGCGGCCGTGGTCGTGGTGACCATGCTGGCCTCGTCGCTTTATATGGCGCGCGTGTACATCGATCCCGTGCGTGCCATAGAGGAGGCCATAGAGAGGATGAACCAGGGGGACTTCGCCGTGCACATCGATTCGCCGTTGAAGCAGGGGATGTTCAAATATCTTTACGACGGCCTCAACAGCCTCGCCGAGTCCACGCGCGCCATGCTCAGGGAGCAGTCCGACATGGCCGACCAGCTGGCCTCGGCCAGCGACATGATGTCCAGCGTTTCCCGGGAGACGACGCTCACCGCGCAGGAGACGGCGAACACCGTCTCCAAGCTGGCCCGCAGCTCCGAGGAGCAGGCGCACACCATCTCCCAGGCACAGGGGACGGTGAACGAGATCGTGGAGGAGATCGAGGTGGCCTCGGAGAGAAGCCAGGAGGCCCAGCAGTTCAGCGTCCAGACCAGGGAGACGGTGGAAAAGGGGGTCATCGCGGTGCAGCGGGCCACCGCCAAGATGAAGCAGATAAAGGAAACCGTGGACGCCTCCGCCGGCGCGGTGCGTGAACTGGGCGAACACTCCACCCAGATCGGCCTCATCGTGGACGTGATCACCTCCATCGCCGACCAGACCAACCTGCTGGCCCTGAACGCCGCTATCGAGGCGGCGCGGGCGGGCGAGCAGGGACGCGGCTTCGCCGTGGTGGCGGGCGAGGTGCGGACGCTGGCGGAGGGCTCCGCCAAGGCGGCCTCGCAGATCGCCAACCTGGTGGGGGAGATACAGCGCGGCATCGAGCACACCATCGAGGGCATGGAGGGCGGGACGCAGGAGGCGGAGGAGGGCAACCTGGTGGTAGAGGAGGCCCAGGTCATGCTGCGGGAGATAGACGAGGCCTCGCGCAGTATCACCGAAAGGGTCATGGACATCTACGCCGCGACGCAGCAGATAGCGCAGATGAGCGGCAGGGTGGTCGAGGTCATGAACTCCATCGCCGGCATCTCCCAGGAATCGGCCGCGTCCACGCAGGAGGTCTCGGCCTCCATCGAGGAGCAGACGGCGGCCATGCAGGAGGTCATGGCCGCGGCCCAGGAGCTGGACGAGATAGCCAGCCACCTGCGGGAGATACAGAGGGAATACCGGACATGACCCTTCGCGGTTTCGTTGAGGGCCCATGGGCGTTGGGATATATTGAGCTCGAGGTGCCGGGGCGCGAGCGGCGCGGGAGGGATGAGCATGGCGGATGAGGGGGTAGGGGTGAAGGAGGTCCAGCTGGTCGTGTTCGGCCTGGGCCGCGAGGAGTTCGCCGTGGAGGTAACCCAGGTGCGCGAGATCATGCGCATGGAGGAGATAACCCGCATGCCCAAGAGCCCCCCCTTCGTGGAGGGCATCATCAACCTGCGCGGCCAGATCATCGCCGTGGTGGACCTGGCGAAGCGGCTCAGGCTGGAGGCCGGCCACCGGGGCGACGACGCCCGTATCATCGTGGTGGAGGCCGAAGAGATCAAGGTGGGAATGATCGTGGACTCGGTCTCCGAGGTGCTGCGTATCGGCGCCGGAGCGGTGGAGCCGAGCCCCGCGCTGGCCGCCGACGCATCCGCCGCCTACCTGCAGGGGGTGGTGAAAAAGGAAAACAGGCTAATCATCCTTCTGGACCTGACCAGGGTACTCTCGCTGCAGGAGATGGCGGGGCTCGGGCTCCAGGGTGGAGAAGGCGAGGGGACAGCGAGAGGATAAGGAAAGGAGGAAGGGATGGCGCCGACCGTGCTGATCGTCGATGACGCCCTCTTTATGCGCATGATGATCAGGGACATCCTGTCCAAGGACGGCTTTGAGGTGATTGGCGAGGCCGAGAACGGCGTAGAGGCGGTGGAGCGCTTCAGGGAGATGAAGCCGGACCTGGTCACCATGGACATCGTCATGCCGGAGATGGACGGCATCGAGGCTGTCAAGCAGATAATGAAGATAGACCCCGATGCGAGAATCCTGATGTGCAGCGCCATGGGGCAGCAGCCCCTGGTGGTCGAGGCCCTGGAGGCCGGGGCGAAGGACTTCATCATCAAGCCGTTTCAGCCCTCGAAAGTCGTAGAGGCGGTGGAGAAGGCCCTCAAGGATTGAGAACGCTCCCCCCCTTGCGGGGAGGAGGTGAGCCTGTTGTCCCAGAAGATCCGAGTGCTCATAGTCGACGATTCCGCCCTGGTGCGTAAACTCCTCCGGGACGTCATCGCCGGCGACCCCGAGCTGGAGGTCGTCGGCATGGCCGTCAACGGCGTGGAGGCGATCCGGGCCGTGGAGGATCTCTCCCCGGACGTCGTGACCATGGACATCCACATGCCGGAGATGGACGGCCTCGAGGCCCTGGAATATATCATGCGCAGGCACCCGCTGCCGGTGGTCATGCTGAGCGCGCTGGCCCAGAGGGGGGCGGCGGCGACCCTGAGGGCGCTGGAGCTGGGGGCGGTGGATTTCATCACCAAGCCCTCGCATTATCCCTCGGCGGTCAAGGAGGTGCGCGATGAGGTCGTGTTCAAGGTGAAGACCGCGGCCCGGGCGCGGCCGCAGCTGATCAAGGCGCGGGCGCGCGGCAAGGTGCGCAAGGAGGCCAAGGTCTCCGCCTCCGCGTCGGGGGGCAAGCTGGTGGTGATCGGCGCCTCCGCGGGCGGCCCCAAGGCCCTGGCGGGGATAATGCCCCGCTTCCCCGAGCATACCCCCGCCTCCTTCCTCATCGTCCAGCACATGCCCGGGGTCTTCACCCGCTCCTTCGCCGCGCGGCTGGACGGCGTGTGCCCGATGGCGGTCAGGGAGGCGGAGGAGAAGGACGAGCTGCGGGCGGGAAGGATACTGGTGGTGCCGGGGGGAAAAGACCTTGTGGTGACGCCGGGCGCGGACGGCCGCGGCAGGGTAGAGCTCATGGATACGCGCAACCGCGTGGGCGCCTCGCCGCGCATAGATACGACCATGGTCACCGCCGCGGAGGCGTACGGCAGCGAGGCCGTCGGCGTGATCATGACCGGAATGGGGTCCGACGGGGCGAACGGCATGGAGAAGATAAGGAGATGCCAGGGCTCCACCGTCGCCCAGGACGAGGAGACCTGCCTGGTTTTCGGCATGCCCAAGGCGGCCATCGAGAGGGGCTGCGTGGACTGGGTGGTCTCCCTGGATACGATACCGGACAAGGTGATGGACCTGCTCTGAGGGGCGGTTTTATAGTTGCCCGAAAGGGATGCCGGCTGATGGACATGGATATCTCACAGTACAAGGAACTGTTCATAAACGAAGCGCAGGAGCACCTGGAGGCCCTGAACCGCTCCATGGTGGAGCTGGAGAGGGACCCCGGAAACCCCGACGTGCTCACCGAGATCTTCCGCTCCGCCCACACCCTCAAGGGCATGTCCGCGACCATGGGCTTCGACCAGCTCACGGAGCTCTCCCACGAGATGGAGAACGTCCTCGAGGGCATGCGCGGCGGGGACATCGAGGTGAGCGCCGATATCGTGGACCTCCTCTTCGGGTGTTTCGACATGCTGGGGGAGATGGTCGACGATATCGCCGAGGAGGGCGGCAGGAGGCTGGAAACCGGGGCCATGACCGCGTCCCTGCGTGAGGTGTACTCCGGCGAAATGGCTCGCGCCGCGATCCCGGAGGCGCCGGGGAGGAAGCCCGCCAGGGAGCGGGCCGAGGTCAAGCCCGGCGCCGAGACGCGGCAGGGGAAGGCCACCGCCGCCGCGGGCCCGGAAGGGGCCGGGGAGAAGGACCTGTGCCTGCGCATCACCCTGGACGACGACTGCGTGCTGAAGTCGGTGAGGGTCTTCATGGTCTTCAAGAAGCTGGCGCGGATGGGCCGGGTGGTCTCCTCCCGGCCCCCGCTCGAGGACCTGGAGGAAGAAAGGTTCGACCGTGCCTTCGAGGTGGTCCTGGCCACGCGCGAGGACGCGGAGCGCGTGCGTGCGGCGTTGCTGGTCATCGCCGAGGTCTGCGAGGTGGAGGTGGTCTCGCCGCAGGGCGCGGACGCCGGTGCCCAGGAGGGGCCGGAAGCGGCGGCGGTGCGCGAGGAGGGGGAAGGACCGGGGCGCGCGGCCGAGCCTGCGGCCGCGGGGATGGTGCGCACCCAGAGCGTGCGCGTGAGCATATCCCGGCTGGACAACCTCATGAACCTCATCGGGGAGCTGGTCATCAACCGCACCAGGCTGCAGGAGATCGCCTCCTCCCTGGGCAGCCCCGAGCTCAGGAAGGCATTGGCCCAGATGGCGCGGCTCACCGCGGACCTGCAGGACGAGGTGATGAAGACGCGCATGGTGCCGGTGGAACACATCTTCAACCGCTTTCCCCGCATGGTCAGGGACCTCGCCAAGAGCCGGGGTAAAGACATCGATTTCGTCGTAGAGGGCAAGGATATAGAGCTGGACCGCACCATACTGGACGAGATAAGTGACCCCCTCATGCACCTGCTGCGCAACGCCGTCGACCACGGCATCGATGCCCCGGACGATCGCGAGGCCAGGGGCAAGCCGCGGCGGGGGAGGATAAAGCTGGCCGCGCAGCGGGACCGCAACTACGTTTCCATCGAGGTCAGCGACGACGGCCAGGGCGTAGATGCGGCCAGGATATTCGCCCAGGGCGAGAGCGTCGGTCTCATCGGCGCCGAGGACGGGAGGGTGCGCGGCGAGGAGGACGCGCTGAGCCTGCTGGCCACCCCGGGGTTCTCGACCGCCAGGGAGGTGAGCGGCGTGTCGGGCCGGGGGGTGGGGCTGGACGTGGTCAAGAACAAGGTGGAGTCCCTGGGGGGCATGCTGATCATGCGCAGCGTCCCCGGGGAGGGGTCCGCTTTCATCATGAAGCTCCCGCTCACCCTGGCCATCATCCAGGCCCTGCTGGTGAAGGTGTCGGGCGAGATCTATGCCGTCCCGCTGGGGGTGGTGGCGGAGACCGCGGTGATCTCCTCCCACGAGGTCAATTACGTCTCCAACCAGGAGGTCATATTCCTGCGCGAGCAGACCCTGCCCCTGATGCGGCTGGGCGAACACCTGGGCCTGGCCGAGGACAACGGCCGGGAGAGCTTCCCGGTGGTGGTGGTGGAGGTGACCCCGAGGAGCGTGGCCATCGCCGTGGACGAGCTGGTGGGGCAGCAGGAGATCGTCATCACCAGCCTTGACCGTTTTCTGAAAAGCATACGCGGATTCGGCGGGGCGACGATACTGGGGACGGGCGAGGTCGCGCTTATACTGGATATCCCCACTCTGATATCCTGATAGGGATGCGAAGCGCGCAGACTCCCGGAAGGAGGAGCGATGGCGGGCGGGGAGGGGCTCAGCCCCCTGCAGCTTGACGCCTTGAGGGAAGTGGGCAATATCGGCTCCGGAAACGCCGCCGTGGCCCTTTCCACCATCGTGGACAAGAAGGTGCTGTTGAGCGTGCCGAAGGCCTCCCTGGTGCCGCTGGTCGGGGTCTCCGACCTGGTGGGAGGGGCGGAGGCCCTGGTCGCCGGCATCTACCTGCTCATAAGCGGTGAGGTGTCGGGCAGCATGCTGCTGCTGCTGACGGAGGAAAGCGCCCTGGAGCTGGCCCGCCTCATGGTGAGCGGAGACGGGTCGGAGGGCCTTGGCACCATGCAGCAGTCCGCCCTGCAGGAGACGGGGAGCATCCTCGCGGGCTCCTACCTCAACGCGCTCTCCCAGATGACCGGGATCCTCCTGCGGCCGTCCGTCCCCGGTTTCGCCATGGACATGGCGGGGGCGATAATCGACTTCATCCTGGTGGAGATAAGCCGGCACGACGATTACGTGCTGGTGATAGAGACGCAGTTCGACGTCATGGAGCACGTGATCCAGGGCCACCTCATCCTCTTCCCGAACCTGGGGTCTCTGGGCCTCATCCTGGGGAGGCTGGGGGTGGGCGGCTGAGGGGGCGGGGCGCGGCAGCGGCGGAGCTGGCGGGGGAAAGACGCCATGGGAGAAGACGGGGGGCCGGATATGATGCTCGCGGGGGTCGATCACCCCGGCGTTGAGCGCGGGAAGGCGCGGAGCGGAGATGCGCCGGAGGAGGAAACGGTAAACGTAGGCGTGGCGGAGTATTACGTCACCCACAACCCCCATACCCTGGTGAGCTTCGGGTTGGGCAGCTGCGTGGGGGTGGCGCTCTACGACCAGCGGCGCAAGGTGGGCGGCCTGGCTCACATCATGTTGCCCGACTCGCGCAGCATGAGCAGGAGGGGCAAGCCGGGCAAGTTCGCCGACACGGCCATAGAGGCGATGCTCGAGGAGATGGAGAAACTGGGCTCGCGGCGGGTGGACATCAAGGCCAGGATGGCGGGGGGGGCGTGCATGTTCACCATCCCGGGCGCGCAGAACCCGCGCAACGTGCCGGGGCCGTGCCTGGGCACGCAGATAGGGGAACGCAACATCGAGGCGGCCAAGGCGGCGTTGCGGGAGCACAAGATACGGCTGCTGGCCGAGGACACGGGCGGGGGTCACGGGAGGACGCTGCGCTTTTATGTCTCCAGCGGCAGGGTGACCATAAGCTCCATCAAGCACGGCACGCAGGAGCTGTGAGCGCGCAAGGGAGCCGGCGTTGAGCGCGGGCAGGGAGTGGGAGAACCGTGAAAGAAGAGAGCAGGAGCGAAAACGTGGAGGTCTCCGGCGAGGCCATCGCGGCGCTGGCCGCGCAGGCGGTGGAGGAGGTGGAGGGTGCCGCGGTGGTTCAGCACGGGCCCTCGGGCAGCCTCACCTCGCGGGTGATGAGGGAGCTCTTCCCCCGCAAGGGCATCAAGGTGGTGCGGGAGGACGGCTCCTGTCGCATCGGCGTTTACCTCAAGGTCGACTACGGGGCGAACATACCGGCCATCGCCGCCGAGGTGAGGAAAAAGGTTAAGGAGTACGTGGAGGGCCTCACCGAGATCGAGGTCGAGGGCGTGGAGATAACCATAGAGGACATCGAGCCCCCGGCGTAGCCACGGAGCCGGCGCTCAACGCGCATCATTGCGCGCTCTCTTTGCCCCGCAGCGCCCGCGGCGATACCCGGCCGTCCCCCGCTTGCGGAACCGATAAATCCAGGGCCGGTGCACCGATACCTCCCACGTTGCTTTTTCCTCGCGGCGCGCCGCTTGCGGAACCGGGAACTCCAGGACTGATGCGCCTGCCCGGCGTCCGCGGCGCTGGGGCCCTATCCCGTGCTTTTCTCCCCGGGCGTGAAAGGCCGGGACCTGACAACGCCTGAGACTACCCGGAAGCGCCCGCATCCATGCCCGGTCCCACCTTCCGTGTGCGAACCGGTCTCTACGATGACGCGCCGGGAAGAGCGTGTTCCGCCCGCGCAGCGGAAGGGAGCGAGGCGCGTAGCACTGGGGTAAGCCGCATGCCCATCCCGCGGGGCCACGTCTTGCAATCTTGAGGTAAAACCCCAGGTGCGAACTGGGAAGATAGCGGAGCAGGCAAAGAACAAGACCTGACCCCATCCGGGTTTATTCGCTGGGGTTGAAGTAGGCGACGATCGACCTGGCCAGGGCGGGAGCGAGGATATCCGCCGCCTTCATCTGCAGCGGCGCCTCCACGATGACGCAGGGCATGCGGGTCTCGCGCAGCAGGGGATAGCTCTTGGCCCCCGGCGGAGGGGCGGGGACTCCGGTGGCGAGGGAGAGCTCGGCGTGCAGGATGGCGGCGAAACGCCTGCCGCGGGGGGAGGCGTATCCCCGGCTCCCGAAATAATGCACGCGCAGCGGCCTCTCCTCCGAGAGCCTGAAGCCGAGCACGAGGTCGGCGCCGCGGTCGTTGGCGAGGCGCGCCCTGCGGCTTTCCGCAAGGGGGGCGCTGGCCCCCCCGGTGAGCAGGGTGGCGATGCCGGAGGAAAGCAGTTCGCTAGACACGCGGCGCAGGGCTTCCTCCGCGCCCGTATCCCCCTCCGCCGCGTCGAGGACCACGTTCTTCCCCTCCGTCCCCCGCGCCGCCAGGTCCTGCAGGACCTCGTGCACCTCGGCTACGCTGGTGTCCTTGAGGGCGTGCTTGAGGCTCTGCAGGCAGGAGATGGTCGAGGCGCCGGCGATGCCGTCCACGGGCAGCGCCATATTGTGCTGGAAGACGCGCAGCGCGCGGTCGGTGTCCTGCCCGAAGATGCCGTCCTCGCGGCCGGCGTTGAAGCCCAGGCGGTTGAGGTAGCGCTGCACCTCGCGTACGTCGTCGCCGCGAAAGGGGGGGACGCGCAGATAGAGAAACCTGTCCCCGAGGCGGAGGGAGGCCTCCACCAGTTCCTGCCAGGTGGTCTCGTCCACGCCCTCCACCGCGCGCAGCCCCCGCTCCTCCTGGAACTTGCGCACGGCCAGCGCGGTGCTCTCGCCGTAGTGGGCCTCCTTCATCTCGGCGGCGAAGCCCGGGGGGGAGTAGCCCAGCTCGAGCAGCCTCTGCTGCACGTCGGATACGGCAAGGCCGCGCTCGCCCGGCCACACCGTTTTCACCGCCTATCCCTCCCCGCTCACGGGCAGGGTGAACTTGAACGACGAGCCATGGTCGGTCACGCTCTCCACCCAGATGCGCCCCCCGTGCCCCTCGACGATGCCTCTGGATATCAGCAGGCCGAGGCCGAGGCCGCCGGCGACGCGCGAGGAGTCCGACTCAATCTGATAAAACATGTTGAACAATCGCTCCTGTTCCCGGGCCGGGATGCCGGGGCCGTTGTCCTTCACCTCTATCTCCACCATGCCCGGCTCGGAGGCCATGCGGGCCAGCACCTCTATCTTTCCCCCCTCCGGGGTGAACTTGATGGCGTTGCCGATGAGGTTCTCCATGACCTGATGCACGCGCCAGACGTCGATGCTGATCGGCGGCAGGCCCTGCTCCACGTGGTAGCTCAGCTCCTGGCCGCAGCGGGCGGCACGCCCCTTATACTCTGAAACGACGTTGACGATCAAGCCCTCCACCGGCGCCGGCCACCTCTCGCCCACCAGGCGTCCCTCCTCCAGGCGGGTTATGTCCAGCAGGTCGTTGATGATCTTGGTCATCTGGTCCGCGCGCGCGTTCATGATCTTGACCTTGTCCATCTGGAAAGGGGACATCTCGCCGAGCTCCCCGAACTGGAAGGCGTCGGCGTAGCCCTTGATGATGGACAGCGGCGTACGCAGTTCGTGGGAGGCGATGGCGATGAAGTCCGACTTCATCTTGTCCAGGACCGAAAGCTCCTCGTAGGCCTTCTCCAGGTCCTGGTGGCTGCGCTCGACCATGGCCTCCAGCCTGCGGCGCTCGCTGAGGCTGTGCGCGATGCCCACCATGCCCGAGAACTTCCCGGCGCGGAAAAGGGGCGCCGTGCTTATCTGCACCGGCAGGGGCGCCTCGCCTCGCCGCTTGAGCAGGGTCTCGAAGAAGACCTTCTCGCCGCGCCGCCCCCTCTCCATCATGCGCTCCGCCTTGCCGCGCTCCTCGGGGGCGACCACCTCGGCGGCCTCCTTGCGGAAGAGCTCCTCGCTGCCCGGCAGGCCGAGCATGTCCAGGAAGGCCTGGTTGCAGAAGGAGAACCTGCCCTCGGCGTCCACGGCGTGAAAGCCGTCCGTGAGGCTCTCGATGAGCAGGTTGAGGTAGTCGGTGGTCTCCGCCAGCCGCCTCTCCAGCCTGACGTATTCGGTCACGTCTTCGTAGAGCAGCAGCGCCTCGTGCATGTTGCCCGCGTCGTCCGTCAGCGGGTGCAGGCGGACGCGGTGGAAGAAGTCCGTGCCCCGCACCACCTGGTGCACGCGTGGCTGTTCGAAGGCACGCCCCTCCACCAGCACGCGCCGCAGTATGCGCTTCCAGTCCGCACGGAACTCCTGGGGCATGATGTCCAGCGCGGGAAGTCCCGCCAGCTCAGATTCGTCCAGCCCGCAGGTGTCGCCTATCCACTGCATCATCAGGCGGTTGCAGCGCGCAAGCCGGAAGTTGCGGTCGAGGACGGCTATCTTCACCGGCACCCCCTCGAACACGCCCGCCTCCCTCTCCGAGGACTCCACGAGCATCGCGCGCTCCCATGCGTCGGGGGTGATGTCCTGTATCGCCACCAGCATGCGCTTCTTCTCCTCGCGCGGCCCCTCCAGCAGCGATATCCACACGTTGCAGAAGCCCGACTGGTCCTCGCGGAAATACTGTTCGTTGCGTCGGCCCCAGGGGCCCTCGCCCTCGCTCACCTGGCGCAGCAGGGGGCTCCAGTTGCCGAAATAGGGGGGGAGGAAGGCCTCGTCCAGCGGCCTGCCCCGCGGGTCTGCGGCCCCGCCGCCCGCCGCCCGGGAAAGCTCGCCGGCCCGCGTGTTGAGCTCCAGGACCGCGCCGTCTTCGCCCACGATGAGGACGGGCACGGGGATGGACTCCAGCACTTGCGCGGCGTCGTGCATGGCCGCGGCCGGGAGCGCTTTCGCGCTGCGCAGCAGCGTCCATGCCCCGAGCAGGGCCGTCGCCGCGAACGCGGCCGCGAGGGCGGCGAAGACCCCGGACGCCCCGCGCCACCCCGCGACGGCGGCGAGCAGGGTCACGCCCGCCGCCGCGAGCGCCGCCGTCGCCGCGATGCAGGCCGCCGCCGCGGCACGGTCATCCCTCACCGCGCCCCTCCTTCCGGCCGAGCTCTCCCCAAATCCATCCCCAGTACCTGGCCGTGGCATAGAGCGCGAAGGTGACGGCCACGGCCGCAGGCGCGGAGAGCGTGGCGAGCTTGAGGGCCATGCCGGCCTCGGGGGCCGGGTGCGGCGCGCCCCACGCTCCGGTGAAGAGGATTATCCACAGCGCGGGCAGGGGAAGGACGAAAAGGGCGAAGGAGACGTAGTAGAGGCGGTAATAGGGAGGGAGCTCCAGGGCCTCCCCCAGGCGCCTGCCCAGGGCCGCCAGCAGCATCACCAGCACCCCCACCGAGAGGGGGCCGACGACGTAAAGAAGCGAGGCCAGGTACTTCATCTTCCCAGCATGAGGCGGTAGGAGCGGTACACCACTACGGCGAGGAGGACGCTCGCGAGGGCCGGCCATACCGCATGGCAGAGGTAGAAGGCGGTGATGGAGTCGGACAGGGAGAAGACGAGCGTGCTGGTGGCCATGAGCGCGAAGAAGACCGGCAGCAGGAAGGCGAAGGTCCGGCCCCGGAACCTGCGCTCGGCAAGCCGGCATATGGCGTAGAAATAGGCGAGGAGAAATGCCGTCGCGGAAGCGTTGTAGAGCCAGATGAAGAGGGATAATGTCTTGAGCCAAGCGTTTTCCGTCAACTGCCCTCCCTGACCGCGAGTCGGCGATAAGCGCGCCCGCGCCTAATGCGAACCCCGTTTGCTCTCGTCCAGTATGCGCCTGACCTCGGCCAGAAGCTCCTGTTTGCTGAAAGGCTTGGTGATATACCCCTCGGCCTTCATCACCGAGAGCCCGATCATCTTGTCGATGTTCTGGGTGCGGGCGGTTATGAAGGCCACCGGCGTGTCCCGGACCTCGGGGTCGTTCTTGATGCGGCGCAGCACCTCCCAGCCGTCCACCTTGGGCATCATGATGTCCAGCAGGATGAGGTCGGGCCTCTCCCGGAAGGTCTTCTCCAGCGCCTCCTCGCCCGAGTAGGCGGAGATGGTGGAAAACCCGGCGTTGCCGAGAAAGAGGTCTATCAGCTCCACCATCTCGCGGTCGTCGTCCACGACCAGGATCTTCGCGGCCACTCAATCCACCTCCCCTTTCCCGGGGGACTTCCCTTTCTTTCCGAACACCTCCATGAACGCGTCTATCTCCCTCCTGCGCGGCAGCCCCGACAGGACCCCGTCCCGGTCCGCGAAGGGCTCGCCGATGGCTACCCCCCGCCCGGTGACGCGGAACTCGCGTATGCACTTGTCGTGGGAGCTGGCTCGCTGTTTGAGCACCAGGAGGGCGCGGCTCACGGAGGAGTCCATCTCCACGTAGCGCAGGATGATCACCGCGTCCACCAGGTAGGATATGCCGTACTGGGCCGCGGTCACCTCCCCGGTTATGTCGGAGTCCTCCTGGGTGACGAAAGCGGTGAGGCCGTGCCTGAGCAGGGCGTTCACGAAGGAGAAAGCTATTTCGCGCAGCCTGACCGGGTCGCGCGCCAGCCGCTCCAGGTGGGATATGGAATCGACGAGGATGCGCTTGGCCCCCAGCTCCTGCACCATGGTGTCCAGCAGCCCGCCCGAGACCTGGGCCTGCTCGAAGAAGATCTCCGGAGAGGTGAAGAGGATGCGCAGCATGCCGCGCCGCTCCATGTCCCGCAGGTCGTAGCCGAGGGAGGAGGCATCGCGCAGCAGCTTTTTGGGGAAGTGCTCGAAGGTGACGATAAGCCCGGGATCCCCCATCTCCACGCCGCGGGCTATGAACTCCAGGCCCAGGCAGGTCTTTCCCGTCCCCGGCGCGCCTATGACCAGGGTCACCGACCCCCGCAGGGGGCCGCCCCCCATCATGGCATCGAGCCGCTCGTTGCCGGTGGAAGCCCTTTCTCCGAGATCGCCGTCGCTCATTCTCCCCCCGCTCGATCGAAGCGTATGCCCATACTGTCGGGCGCCGCGCAGGCCGCCGCCGCAATCCGCCGCGCCCTCGCCCGCCCGACGCCGTTTTGTCGATATTATTATACACGTTGGCCGCGGACCCCTTGCGCGCGGAGCGGCGGGAAGGCCTGCATCGCGGGCAGCCGCGCGTGCTATACTTGGTCTTGTGATCGTGCTAAGCGGGGAGCTAGCGGTGCCCTGAACCCGCAATCCGCTACAGCGGGGCCGAATCCCCAACTGAGGCTCTCCGGCCTTGAGTATCGCGCGCGGGAAAGTGGTGTTGAAGGTCGGGTCCTGCGCAACGGGAACTTGTGAACCCCGTCAGGTCCGGAAGGAAGCAGCGGTAAGCAAACCTTCTCGTGTGCCGCAGACTAACCTGTCCGGAGCTAACTGCTCGCGTAGCGCTTGGGACCGGAAGTCGAGGAAGGGTGCACGGTCACACTTATTCCGCGTATCATGAGCCGGGATACCCTGGCCGTAGGGAAGCGATGTGCCTTGGCTTACGTCTCTCTGTACAGGAAATGGAGGCCACAGACCTTCGAGGAGGTCATCGGGCAGGAGTACGTCACCCGCACCCTGTCCAACTCGCTGCGCAACGGCAATTTCGCGCACGCCTATCTCTTCTCCGGCCCCCGGGGAACGGGCAAGACGAGCACGGCTCGCATCATGGCCAAGGCGCTGAACTGCGAAGAGGGCCCCACGCCGAACCCCTGCAACCGCTGCAGGGCGTGCCGTGAGATAACCGAGGGAACCTCGGTGGACGTGGTCGAGATAGACGCCGCCTCCGCCCGCGGCATCGACAGCATAAGGGAGCTGAGGGAGAAGGTGGTGTTCTCGCCGGCCGCGGCGCGCATGAAGGTCTATGTCCTGGACGAGGCGCATATGCTCACCAAGGAGGCCTTCAACGCCTTCCTCAAGACGCTGGAGGAGCCGCCCGCGCACGTGGTCTTCGTCCTCGCCACCACCGAGCCGCACAAGATGCCCCCCACCATACTCTCGCGCTGCCAGCGCCACGATTTCCGCAGCGTGCCGGCGACCATGATGGCGGAGCACCTGGCGGCGGTGTCGCGGGAGGAGGGCATAGAGGCGGAAGAAAACGCCCTGCGGCTCATCGCCAGGAGGGCGCGGGGCTCGGCCCGCGACGCCCTGGTCATACTGGAGCAGGTGGTGAGCTACGGGGACGGGGTGGTGGACGAAGCGGGCGCCGCCGGCTTCCTCGGCCTGGTGGAGGACGAGATGCTCGTGGAGCTGGGAGATTGTCTCGCCGCGGGCGACGGCGCGGGGGCCATCGCCATGGTGGAGAGGGCTTACGAGGAGGGCCGGGACCTGGTGCAATTCGCGCGGGAGGCCCAGGAGCATTTTCGCCGTGTTTTCCTGTCGCAGCACGCCGAGCTGGGTCCGGAGGACCTGGAGGTGGATGAGACCGCCCTCGAGGCCATCCGGCGGCAGGCGGGGGAGCTGTCTCCGGACCGCGTGATGCAGTTCATCGCCTCCCTGCGCGAGGCGATAAGGGAGATGCAGGCGACGGCCTCGGCCCGCCTGGTGCTGGAGGGGACGCTCATCGGCATGGCCCGCAGCGAGCTGGGCACCTCCGCGGAAGCCCTGTCGGCGCGGCTGGGCAAGCTGGAGGACGAGGTGGAGAGGATGGCCAGGATGAGGGCGGGGGAGGCGCCGCCGGCGGAGTCCCCGCGGGCCCGGCCGGCCGCGCCCCCTCCCCGGCAGCGGCCCGCCGCGGCGGCGCGCAAGGGGCGCGAGCCCGCGGCGGTGGGGGACAGCTGCGCGCGGGACGAGGCGCAGGAAAAGCCCGCTCCCACTGCGGCGGCCGCGGCGGCGCAGCTCGACTTGGCCGCCATCAGGAAGGCATGGCCCCGGGTCAGGGACAGGGTCAAGGAGAAGAAGATAACCACCCATGCCTTCCTGCTGGAGGGCAAGCCGCTGGAGTTCTCGCACGGCGTGCTGTGCATAGCGTTCGCGGCGGACAGGTCCTTCCACCGCGGCGAGATGGAGAAAAAGGGCCACCGCGAGGTGCTGGAGGCGGCCCTCGAGGAGGTGCTGGGGGTGGCGGTGAAGGTGGGGACCAGGCTGGAGGGGGCGGGAGGAGGCGCGGGCAGGCAAGAGCGGCCGGAGGAGCCGGCCGCGCCCCTTGCGCACGGTGCCCCCACGCAGGCTGTGCGCGATGTCCCCGCCGGGGACGCGCCCGCGCAGGCCGTGCGCGATGTCCCCGCCGAGGACGCCCCCACGCAGGCTGCGCAAGAAACCCCCCCCGAGGCGGGGGGAGGCGGAGACGCAGATCTGGCCCCGCCCCGCGAGGCGAGTTCCGCGGCGGCGGGCGAGGGCAGGCCGGACAGGCATCACGGCGCCGACAAGGTCAAGCTGATCAAAGACGTCTTCGGGGCGGAGCTGATCGAGGAGATAAAGCGGAACGAGTGAACCGTGGCCCCCGCCGGGCGCATGTGAGTTAGCGGAGGTGGACATGAGCGGCAACATCCAGAAGATGATGAAGCAGGCCCAGAAGCTGCAGCGGCAGATGATGCAGGCGCAGGAGGCGCTGGCGGACGAGCGCGTGGAGGGGACCTCCGGGGGCGGCACGGTCAAGGCGGTGGCCGACGGCCAGCAGAACGTGGTCGAGATCAGCATCGCCCCCGAGGCGGTGGATCCCGAGGACGTGGAGATGCTGGAGGACCTGGTCCTGGCGGCGGTCTCCGACGCGCTGAGAAAATCGCGCGACCTGGCGGAGGAGCGCCTGGGGGCCTTCACCAAGGGCATGAAGATCCCCGGGCTGTAAGGGGAGGCCCGCTTGCTTTACACCCCGCCCATCGCCCGACTGGTCGAGGAGCTCTCGCGGCTCCCCGGGGTTGGCCAGAAAACGGCGCAGCGCCTGGCCTTTCATCTCCTCAAGGTGCCCAGGGGGGAGGCGGTATCCCTGGCGGACGCCATCGTGGAGGCGCGGGAGAAGGTGACTTTCTGCACCCGCTGCTTCAACTTCGCGCAGGGAGAGCTCTGCGAACACTGCACGGACATGCGCCGGGACCCCTCCCTGGTCTGCGTGGTGGAGCGCCCCCAGGACATCGTCGCCGTCGAGCGCACCGGCGAGTTCCGCGGGCTCTATCACGTGCTCGGCGGCGCCATATCGCCCATAGACGGCATCGGCCCGGAGGAGCTCAAGATAAGGGAGCTGCTGGAGCGCATCCGCAGGGACGGGGTGGTGGAGGTGATCGTGGCCACCAACCCGCGCGTGGAGGGGGAGGCCACGGCCATCTACCTCGCCGGCCTGCTCAGGCCGCTGGGGGTGAAGGCCACGCGCATCGCCAGCGGGCTCCCCGTGGGCGGCGACCTGGAGTACGCCGACGAGGTGACCCTGGGGCGCGCCCTCAAGGGCCGCCTCGACCTCTAGGGCGCCCCGTGCCCGTTCTCCCCTCCTCCCCGGACGCCCGTGCCGGGCCCGGGGCAAGAACGCGGCCCACTGAAAACGGAGCGGGGCGCGGGTTGGGCCTGCCGTCCGCCGCCTTGCACCTGCATATCGCGGCCGCCCGCGGCTTGACACTGCGGGGGCGCGAGCGTAAAAGAAGGATATCTGAAGGAGTAGGGTCGCGGCCGGACTGGCGGGCGCGCGGCGGGAGAGGCGGCAAGCGTTGAGGATAACGGTGCAGAAGTTCGGCGGGACCTCCGTCGCCGATACGGGCAGGATACGGAACGTGGCCCGCAGGGTCTGCGAGACCAGAGAAAAGGGCGACCACGTGGTGGTGGTCATCTCCGCGCTCGGGGACACCACGGACCGCCTGGTCAAGCTGGCCCACGAGATAAGCGCCTGCCCGCGGGAGCGCGAGATGGACATGCTGCTCTCCACGGGGGAACAGGTATCGGTGGCGCTGCTCTCCATGGCCATCCAGGAAATGGGGCACGAGGCCATCTCCTTCACCGGAGCCCAGGTCGGCATCGTGACCGACAATGCCCACACCAGGGCCAAGATCCTGGACGTCAAGGTGGGCCGCATCCTCGAGGTGCTGGAGAAAGGGACGGTGGTCATCGTCGCCGGCTTCCAGGGCATCTCCCTTGACGACCAGATAACCACGCTGGGAAGGGGCGGCTCCGACACCACGGCGGTGGCCCTGGGGGCGGCCCTGGGGGCGGACGTGTGCGAGATCTTCACCGACGTCGAGGGCGTCTTTACCGCCGACCCGGCGCTGGTGCCGGAGGCGCGCAAGCTGGCGCGCGTCTCTTACGAGGAGATGCTGGAGATGGCGGCGACCGGAGCCAGGGTGCTGCAGCTGCGCAGCGTGGAGTTCGCCAGGAATTACGGGGTGGTGATACATGTGAGGTCCAGCTTTTCACGCGACGAGGGGACGTGGATCTCCGGGGAAGAAGAGCGCATGGAGAAGGCGATCATCAGCGGCGTCACCTATGAGGCGGAGGAGGCCAAGGTGACCGTCTGCGGGGTGCCGGACAAGCCGGGCGTGGCCGCCAGGCTCTTCCAGGCGCTGGCGGGAGCGAACATAAACGTGGACATGATCATCCAAAACGTAAGCGAGGATCAGAGGACGGACATCTCCTTCACGGTGAGCCAACACGACCTGGTCGGGGCGGCCGAGATAAGCGGACGCGTGGCCCGGGAACTGGGCGCGAGGAAGGTGGCCGTGGACGAGGACATAGCCAAGGTGAGCCTGGTGGGGGCGGGGATGCGCACCCACCCCGGGGTGGCGGCGGACATGTTCAGCGCCCTGGCCGAGAGCGGCATAAACATAGAGATGATCAGCACCTCGACCATCAAGATAAGCTGCGTCATCCCGGCCGAGGACGTGAAGAAGGCGGTGAGCGCCATCCACAAGAGGTTCGGCCTGGACAAGAGCGTGGCGGCGAGGCCGTAGGAGAAGGCGGAGAGACCGAGGCGGAAAGGGCGGCGGGGAAATGGCGGGAGAGTACAGGGTAGCGCTGGTGGGGGCGACCGGCATGGTCGGAATGGCGATGCGGAAGATCCTCGAGGAGAGGGATTTCCCCGTGGCCGAGCTGAGGCTGCTGGCCTCGCAGCGCTCGCGCGGCAGGCGCCTTCCCTTCCGCGGCGCGGAGGTGGAGGTGGAGGTCCTGGACAAGGACTCGTTCCGGGGCATCGACATCGCCCTCTTCTCGGCGGGAGGGGACATATCCAGGCGCTATGCTTCCGCGGCGACCGCGGCGGGAGCGGTGGTCATCGACAACAGCAGCGCCTTCCGCATGGACGACGGCGTGCCCCTGGTGGTCCCGGAGGTGAACCCGGAGGACGCCGTCGGGCACGGCGGCATCATCGCCAACCCCAACTGCTCCACCATACAGCTGGTGGTGGTGCTCAAGCCCCTGCACGAGCGCTCCGCCATGCGCAGGGTGGTGGTCTCCACCTATCAGGCCGCTTCCGGCACCGGCAAGGACGCGGTGGAGGAGCTCAAGGCGCAGGCGGGGGAGGTCCTGCGGGGCGGGGAGCCCGTGGCGGAGATCTATCCCCATCCCATCGCCTTCAACTGCCTGCCGCATATAGACGCTTTCCTGCCCGGTGGGCATACCCGGGAGGAGATGAAGATGGTGGGCGAGACCAGGAAGATAATGGACCTGCCCGACCTCCCCCTCTGCGCCACCTGCGTGCGCGTGCCCGTCTTCGTCGGCCACTCCGAGTCCGTGAACGTCGAGTTCGAGGAGGCCGTCGCGCCGGAGGAGGCGAGGCGCATCCTCTCCGCCGCGGCCGGGGTGGAGGTGGTGGACTACCCCGCGAACGACCTCTATCCGCTGCCCCGCGACGTCGCTGGCAAGGACCCCTGTTTCGTGGGCCGGATACGCGAGGACCCCTCCTGCGCGCGTGCCCTCAACCTGTGGATAGTCGGCGACAACCTGCGCAAGGGCGCCGCCCTCAACGCGGTGCAGATCGCGGAACTGATCACGGTGACCTAGATGGCCGGGGCAGGGGGCGGAGGCGCCACGGCGGGGAGGCCGCCGCGCTGTTCCTACCACCCCGCCCTCCCCGCGACGGCCATGTGCATATCCTGCGGCCGGCCGGTATGTGCCCACTGCGACTGCTTTCTGGGCCTCCGTCATTACTGCCCGCAATGCGTGCCCGCGGTCGCTCCCGTGGTGCCCCATCCCTTCCCTCCCCCCCCGCCCCCCCGCCGTGCGCCGGAAGCGGAGGACGAGGGGGAACGGAGATGGGCCAGGGCCGACTGGGGGCTGCCCGAGGTTTTCGTGGCCGGGCTGATGGTCTTCGGCCTCTATAGCGTGGCGGGCCTTATCCTCGTCATCTTCACGGATACCCCCCATTTCTTCAACCACCTGGCTTACGCCCTCATCTTCTGCCCCCTGGTCGCCTTGAGCGCATGGGTGATACTCCGCCACCGCGGCCGCGGGCGCGAGGAACTCGGCCTGCGCTGGGGCGAGACCCCCAGGACCCTGGCCTTCGGGGGGTTGGGGGCGCTGGCCGGCCTGGGCATGAGCTACGGCATTTACTTCTCCATCTACCTCATCTTCTACCTGGCGGCGGGGCGCGGCCCGGTCTCCCCGCAAAGCGAGCGCCTGCGGGACCTCAGCGGGGGTCACCTCGCCCTGGTGCTGACGGTGGTCGTGGTGCTGGCGCCGCTTTTCGAGGAGCTCTTTTTCCGCGGGCTCTTTTACCCCGCGCTGCGCAGGCGCCTCGCCCCCTCCTCGGCCATCGTCCTCAACGGCGCCATATTCGGCATAATGCATTTTCAGCCCCTGTTCATGCTCTCGCTGGTCCTGGTGGGGATCGCCTTTGCCTGGCTGTACGAGAAGACGGGCTCTCTGGCCGCGCCCATCATCGCCCACGCCCTCTACAATCTCGTGGTGACGGCGGTGAGCCTGCTGGCGGGCTGGTGAGACCCTGTGCCGATAATAGCGGCATGAACGCCGACGGAGGGATGCGGGGATGACGGAAGGACCTCGTTGCCGGAACCATGCGGGCGACCCCGCCCCCACCTGCGCCTACCATCCCGGGGTGAGGGCGGTGACCAGGTGCAGCGCCTGCGGGGCCCCGATCTGCTCGGGATGCCAGAGGGTGACGGGGGACGGGCGCCTGTGCGAGGGGTGCCATCGCTCCTCGACCCCGCCGCAGAGGGGCCGGGCGGGGGGCGCCCCCGCCCCGCCCCCCCGCCGCCCCGCCCCCTGGAAGCTCTGGCCCGCCCTGGCTTTCCTGCCCCTGCCCCTCATCCTCAACGGGCTGATGACGTACATGATGCGCCAGGGGGAAGAGGTATCGGTGGGGGCGGCCCAGCTCCTGGTCTCGCTGCTGCTCTACTCCTCCACCCTGGCCTTCGCTTTCATTGCCGCCTCCCGCTATGGCGGCACCCTCGCGCGGCTGGGGATGCACGCCGGCGACCTGCCCGCCAGCCTCGGCCTTGGCCTCATCGCCGGCCTCCTCGCCTTCTGGATGGCGGTGGCCGGCGGCATCCTCTCCCGGGGCATGTTCGGAGGCCTCGTGAAGGTGGAGGGGTGGCTGCGAGGGTTCTTCGACCTGAGCGTGAAGGACTCCGGCGGCATGGACCTGCTCATCGCCGGGATCATCATCGTCATAGCGGCGCCCATATGCGAGGAGCTCTTCTTCCGCGGCTACATCTATCCCGCCATGCGCGGCCGCCTGGGGCCCTGGGGGGCGGCGCTCCTGAACGGCCTTGTTTTCTCCGCGGTCCACCTCAGCCTTTTCGGACTCATCGGCAGGGCCCTGGCCGGGGTCGTATTCTGCCTCCTCTACGAGTACAGCGACAACCTGTGGTCGCCCATCGCCGCGCACGCCGTCAGCAACTTCCTCGCCTTTTTCCTCCCCCTGGCGGTCATCTGGGGGTCCTGATCGCTCATTTTGCAAAGGACATTTAGGGTTCTTGGGAAAATCATTGATAGAGATATGCTGCGGAACCGGAGCGTTTGCCGCAGCGTCGGAGACGCCGGGCCGTGTAAATGGCGGCTGTAAATAGCGGCGGGATCGGGACGGCGCCGTTAGCGGAGGAAAGGTCAGCTGCGATGCGATGTCCAGAATGCGGAGAGGAAAACAGGCCGGAAGCCGCTTTATGTCTGTTATGCGGCTCGCCCCTTCCGGACGTCCCCTTCTCGCAGTTGAAAAGGGAGAGCGCCGCGCCCCCTCCCCCGCCGCCGCCTCCGGTTGTAGAGGAGATATTGATAACACCTCCGGTAGCGGAGGAGAGAGCGGCCCCGCCGCCCCCCGTGGTGGAGGAGATAGCGAGCGCTCCGCAGCAGCCGCAGGCCGCCGCGCCCCCTCCCCCGCCGCCGCCTCCGGTCGTGGAGGAGATATTGATAACACCTCCGGCAGCGGAGGAGATATTGATAACGTCTCCGGTAGCGGAGGAGAGAGCGGCCCCGCCGCCCCCCGTGGTGGAGGAGGTGCCGATTATGCCTCCGGTTGTGGAGTACTGCCTGCCCCCCGAGCTTGACCGCCCGGCAGGCGCGGGCATCGCGGAGAAGCAGGCGGCAGCGCGGGCGCCCGCGGCCCCGGAAAGCGCTGCCCACGCCGCGGCCGGGATCGAAAACACCCAGGCCATGGCCCCGCTGGCGGCCGCAACGGCCTCAAGGGAGAGAAGGGCCATCTGCCCGGAATGTTACGCCCCCAACCCGGAGGGCAACCGCTTCTGCCAGGATTGTGGGAATGCCCTTGCGGTGATGGGAGCGCGTCCCGCGACGCCGCAGCCCGCGCCCGCAAGGGGGGTCGCGCCCCAGAAGACGGCGCTTCTGCCCCCGGCGGCCGCGGCGGGTCAGGGCGCCGGCCCCGGCGCGATGCCACGCGAACACGCGCCGGGAAGCCGCGGGGCCCTGGGGGGCGCCGACATCCTGGCCGTGCTGGGCATCGGGATGGGCGTCGCGGCCGTCGCCCTCTCTTACATGATGGGCTCCTTCGCCTGGAAGAAGGGGCTGGACGCGACCATGTTCTCGCATCAGGGGGCCTATGTTCCCGGCAGGCCCGACCTGCTCGGGGGGCCGGGCTTCCTCCCCTATGAGGGGACGGAGTTCCTGACCGTGGGGCTGGTGGTTGCCGTCGCCCTGGCCCTGGCCCTGCTCTTTCTCGCCCTGCGGGTGGGCAGGGGACCGATGTACCTGCTCTCCGGGGTCATGTTGCTGATGTCCCCGCTCTATCTCGTCTTTCAGGCCGTGTTGCCCCTGCGGCAGGGCGGGATCGCCATCGACCCCGCCGTGGGCTTGCGGGCCATCTTTTTCGGCAGCCCGGCCAGTGCCGGGGCCGGCTTTTCGCTGTGGCTGGTCATTGGGGCCGGGGTCATGCTGCTGCTGGCCGGGCTCGCGGCTCCGCCCCGGGGATGGGGGAGGCTGCTCACCCTGTCGCTTTTCCTTGCCGCGATGGTGAGCCTGGCCTTCCTGTTCGCAGCCTGTTTCAACTGGAATCTCTTCATAAGCGAGGGCGCGGCGGCCCTGGCGGGGGCGGTATCGCTGCTTTGACGGTCTGCGCCGCTGCCCCGCGGGCCGCATTGACGCATATAAGCGCCGGGGTTATATTAGGTTGCGTTGCGCGGCCGGTGCGCCGCACCGGCCGGGAGCCCGCCTGTCAGTGGACGTGAATGCGATGAATGGAAGCCGAAAAACCGCGGTGTTGCTGCCCCTGTTGCTGGCCTTGTTTGTCTGCGCGGGCTGCTTCGGGGGAGCGGTGGAGGGGGTGCGCGTTGCCGAGGTCACGCGGGGAGATTTCGGCAAGGTGGTCTCCGCCGTGGGCTCGCTGGAGACCGCACAGTCCGTGGACGTGGTGCCCCTGGTGGGGGGGACCATCGCGGCGCTCCCCGTAAAAGCGGGGGACTACGTGAGCGCCGGCGACGTGCTGGCCGTCCTCGACGAGCGGGAACTGCAGGCCCAGGCGGCTCGCGCCAGGGCCGATTATTTCACCAGCGCGTCCATCGGGGACATCCTCGAGGGGCAGTGGGCGAACACCATGGCTATGTATGAAGGGGTCGAATACGGCTCCCGCCTTTTCGTGCAGATGCAGGGCCAGTTGGACCAGGTGGTCCTCGACTTTTTCGACCTCATGCCGGTGCTGATGCCGTGCCTCCCCCCCGAGGAGCGGGAATGCCTGAAATCCCTGCTGGCGGAGGAGAGGGCGGAATACCTGCAGGCGGCGGCGTCCCGCCCGGATGTCCCCGCCATCTCCTTCAGCGCTTACCCCTCGAGCGCGGCGGCGGCCGATGCCGCGCGGGTGGAGGCGGCGAGCTACGATTACGAGCGCGTGATGGAAGGGGTGAAGAGCCCCAACCTGACCGCTCCCGTATCCGGGCACGTGGTCTTCGCCGAGCCCTCCTCCCTCATGCCCTCCGACTTTCTCTCCGAGATGCTGGGCGGCCTGGGTTCCCTCAGCTCGAGCATGGGGGCCCTGGGCGGGTTGCTGGGAATCGACCTCGGCGGACTCATCGGCGGGGGCGGGGGCGGGGGAGGCGAGCTCAAGGTGGGCTCCAGGCTTAGCGCGGGGCAGGCGGCCTTCCACATCGTCGACCTGCAGGAGATGCGGGTGCTCGCACAGGTGGAGGAGACGGACGTGCCCCTGGTGGAGGCGGGACAGCCCGTGGAGGTGTTTCTCGACGCCTACCCCGACATCACCTTCGCCGGAAAGGTGGTGCAGGTCGGCGTGAAAGCACAGGCGGGTTCCGCGGGGACCACCGTCTTCCCGGTGGTGGTGGAGATGGAGCGCACGGATATTCCCCTGCGCCTGGGATACAACGCCACCGTGGACATCAAGGTGCTGAGCAAGGAACAGGTAATCGCCGTTCCCGCCACCGCCGTCTTCGAGGAGGACGGGCGCAGGCATGTCTTCGTGGTCGAGGAGGGGAAGGCTCGCCGCCGGGAGGTGCGGGAGGCGGAGAAGACCGCGGAATGGGTGCAGGTCGTATCCGGCCTCGACGAGGGAGAGCGCATCGTCGTCGAGGGCGTGAGCAAGGTCAAGGAAGGGCAGAAAGTGGAATAGCGGCAAGTCCGCCTCCCCGGGCGGGCCTGCGGCTCAGCCCCCGCGAAACCCCTTGTCGTGTATTCCCTCCCCTGCGGGCGGCAGAACCCCCGCTCCCAGCGCCGGTTCCATGGAGCAGCATGCCCGCGGGCCCCCTTCTCTCCCGTGCCCTGCGGGGCGCCCCGCCCACGGCGCCCAGGCCTCGCGGCTGCGCCGCCGGCCCCCACTCCGCCCCGCCCGCCCCTCGTGCGCTTGGGCCCCGCGGGGCCGGGGTGTCCGCGAGGGCGGGTAGAATCACATGTGGGCGGGGAGGAGCGGACCGTCGCTATGTCCTCCTCCGTCAGCCCCAGCTAGAATCACACGTGGGCGGGGAGGGGCGGGCGGCAGCACGCATGTCCCCGCGGTGCGGGCCTGCCCGGAGGCGGCGGGAGGTAAACGGAAAGGACGGAGGCTTGCGGCGCTTCGAGGACATCCTGGAGGAGATAACGGCCGCGTGGGGCGAGGCGGGGCGCCTGACCCACCTCGAGGTCATTCCCGCCCGCCCGGCCCATTACGTGGACGTGCCCGGCCTGCACCCGTGCCTGCTGGAGGCGCTGCAGAGGCTGGGCGTAGGCGGGCTCTACCCCCATCAGGCGAGGGCCCTGGGCCTGGTGGCCGAAGGGCGCAACGTCATCATGGCCACGGGGACGGCCAGCGGAAAGAGCCTGTGCTATCACCTGCCGGTTTGCGAGGAGATCCTGGAGAGGCCGTCCTCGCGCGCCCTTTACCTTTTCCCCACCAAGGCCTTGGCCCAGGACCAGCTGCGCAGCCTCCGGGAGCTGCAGGGCGAGCAGGTGCGCTGCGCCACCTACGACGGCGACACCCCCTCCGAGCTCAGGGGCGGGGTCAGGCGCGAGGCGCAGGTGGTGCTCTCCAACCCCGATATGCTGCACTTCGGCATCCTCCCCAACCACCGCCTGTGGAGCGGCTTTTTCAGCCGCCTGCGCTACGTAGTGGTGGACGAGGCCCACGTGGCCCGCGGGGTCTTCGGCTCCCACGTGGCCCAGGTGCTGAGGCGGCTGCGGCGCGTGGCGGCGCGGTACGGGTCGCGGCCCCTCTTCTTCTTCACCAGCGCCACCATAGCCAACCCGGCGGAGCATGCGGCCAGGCTGGCCGGGCTGGAGGTGACCGCGGTGGAGGACGACTACTCCCCGCGCGGGCGCAAGGTCTTCGCCCTCTGGAACCCGCCCGACATCCTGAGCATGGAGGGCGGCGAGATCCACCGTTCCTCCAACCTGGAGACGGCGGAGCTGGTGGCGCGCCTGATGCGGCTGGGGGTGCGCACCATCGCCTTCTCGCGTTCCCGCAAGGCCACCGAGCTCGTTTACGGCTACGTGCAGCGCATACTGGGCTCCGGCGAGCGTGACCTGGCGGAGCGGTTGACCTCCTACCGCGGCGGATACCTGCCCAGCCAGCGCCGCGCGATAGAACGCCGCCTCATGGGCGGCGAGCTGCTCGCGGTGAGCACCACCAACGCCCTGGAGCTGGGGGTGGATATCGGCGAGCTGGAGGCCTGCGTGATGAACGGCTATCCCGGCACCATCGCCAGCACCTGGCAGCAGGCGGGGAGGGCGGGACGCCGCCAGGGTGAGTCGCTGGCGGTGCTGGTGGGGGCGGACGACCCCCTGGACCAGTACCTCATGCGCCACCCCGATTTCCTCTTCGGAGCCCCCTGCGAGGAGGCTGCCGTCGATGTGGAGAACCCGCGCATCCTGCGCGGCCATCTCGCCTGTGCGGCGCGGGAGATGCCCCTGCGCGAGGAGGACGAGGAGTATTTCGGCGCCGCCATGTGGCCGCTGGTGGAGGGGATGCAGGGCGATAAGCTGCTGGGCAGAAGAGGCAGGATATGGTATTACGCCCGCATGGACTCCCCCGCCCAGAAGTTGAACCTGCGCTCCGCCTCCGGCTCGCTGGTGAGCATCGTGGAGTCGGGCACCGGCAGCCTGCTGGGCACGGTGGAGGAGGCCTCCTGTTTCTTCCACGTCCACCCCGGCGCCGTCTATCTGCATCAGGGAGAGTCCTACCTGGTGGAGGAGCTGGACCTGCAGCGCAGGGTGGCCCTGGTGCGGGACGAGGAGCTCGATTTCTACACCAACCCCATGGACAACACCGACGTCAGGGTGCTGGCGGAGGAGATGCGGCGCGGGCCGGGCGAGGGGGCCTGCCACGTGCACTACGGCGAGGTGGAGGTGTCCACCAAGGTTTACGCCTACCAGAGGAGGAGGCTGCTCACCCACGAGATACTGGAGACGCTGGGCCTCGACCTGCCCACCCAGGTGCTGCGCACGCGCGCCCTGTGGTACACGCTTCCCGCGTCGCGCCTGGCCGCGCTGGGCCTGGACGAGTATTCGCTGGCGGGGGGCCTGCACGCCATGGAGCACGCCGCCATCGCCATGCTCCCCCTCTTCGCCATGTGCGACCGCTGGGACATCGGGGGGATGTCCACCTCCCTGCATCCCGACACCGGCGCCGCCACCGTCTTCATCTACGACGCCTACCCGGGCGGCGTGGGCATCGCCGCGCGGGGCTACGAGCAGGCCTCCCTGCACCTGCGCACCGCGCGGGAGATGGTGCGCAGCTGCCGCTGCCGGGAGGGCTGTCCCTCCTGCATCCATTCCCCCAAGTGCGGCAACGGCAACGAACCCCTGAACAAGCAGGCCGCGGTGCGCCTCTTCGCCCTCGTCGAGGAGGGCCTGGAGTGGTCGCTGCAGGAGCGTGAGCTCAGCCTGCCCTAGCCCGCTTCGCCCTGCAGGCGGGCCCGGGTTTCCGCCTCACGGGCGCCGGGGGGAAAGAAGAACCCCCAAACCCCCCGCCCATGCCGGAGCCTTGCCTTCAGGGGGCATGTTGCCCCGCCGGTGGCGGCCCGCGGCGATGGCGCCCGCACTCCGCCGCCTAGCGGTTCGAACCGAAAAGGACTTCCACGGCCGCCGCCGGGGTTTCGGCGCGGACTATCCTCTCGTCGGGCTTTCCCTTGCTGGCGAGTTCCCAGCTGGAGAGGGCCACCACCTTCTTGCCCATCTTCAGGGCCATGGCTATCTCCGAGAGGGTGCCGTACTCGCCCCCCACCGCCACCACGGCATCCGCCGTGCGCACGATGATGGCGTTGCGGGCCTGTCCCATGTCCGTGGCGATGGCGTGGTCCACGTAGGGGTTGGCATCGCCGCGAAAGGGTCCGGGCAGGATGCCGATGGTCACGCCGCCCTCCTCCCTGGCGCCGCGGCAGGCCGCCTCCATGACCCCGCCGAGCCCGCCGCACACGATGGTCGCCCCTTTGCCGGCGAGCAGCCCGCCCAGCTCGTACGCCACGCGCTCCTCCTGCTCATCGCATATCTGGCCGCCTATCACTCCCACATACATGCGGTCGATACCTCCCGTCAGCCTACTTTCCGTCTTCCTCCTGCGCGGAGAGCAGGGCTCGCGCCGCCGCCTCCGCCGCCGCGTAAACGTCCTTCAGGGGCGCGCCGGACTCCGACGCCGCCTTGCGGCAGTCCTCGTACTCCGGGGCGATGCCCACCGCTTTGCCCTGCTGGCGGGCCAGCTTCACGCGCAGCCTTCCGTAGGGCGTGTCCACCCGAATTATCTCGCGATCCAGGTATTCCTTGTCCACCTCGCTGATGCGCACCCCCAGGGTCTTGGTCTCGGCGAAGAGCACCTCCTTGATGTCCTCCTCCCGCCCCGGGGGCACCAAAACGCCCAGGGTCACGGCGGGGCGGCTCTTCTTCATCTGGATGGGGTGCAGCCACACGTCCTCCGCTCCCGCCTCGAAGAGCCTGTCCATCACGTAGGGATAGAGCTCGGGGTTCATGTCGTCGATGTTGGCTGCGAACACCAGCCGCCTCCCTCGCGCGCGGCCCCGCACGGCGCCCTCGCGCTCGCCCAGGAAGGCGCGCAGCAGGTTGGGTATCTCCAGGTCGCGGTCGCCCGCGCCGTAGCCCACGGCCTGCACGCGCATGGGCGGCAGCAGGCAGAAGTCCGCGGCGAGGGCGGCGGCGATGGCCGCTCCGGTGGGGGTCACGATCTCGGTGGGGATGCCGCTGGAATACACCGGCACCTCCTTGAGTATCTCCACCACCGCGGGGGCCGGCACGGGCAGGATGCCGTGGTGGGTCTTGATCATCCCCGTGCCCATGGGGAGGGGGGAGCACAGCACTTCCTCCACTCCCAGGCGCTCGAGCCCGGCCGCCGTCCCCACCACGTCCACCAGGGTGTCGGCCCCCCCCAGCTCGTGGAAATGTACCTGGTCGATACTGCGGGAGTGGATGCGGCTTTCCGCCTCGGCGATAAGGGCGAAGATGCGCTGGCTCTTTTCCTTCACCTCCGGAGGCAGCGGGCTTCCGTCGATGAGGGTCTTGATGTGGGCGTAAGTTCTCACCACCCCGCTTTCCGGGGCTCGCACGTTGACTTTGGCGGCGCCGATGCTCTTGCGCTCGGTCCTGCTCGCGTTTATCTTTACCCCGCCCAGCCCCAGCGCGGAGGCCACCTCGCGAAAGGTTTCGGTGGGCACGCCGAGGTCCGAGAGGGCGCCCAGCATCATATCGCCGCTGATGCCCGCGAAGGCGTCCAGGTACAGGATCCTCATCTCACGCGCCGCTCCGCTGCTCCGGCTCCGTCCGTTTCGTCGTAAAGGACGAGGCAGTCCCTTTCGCAGCGGCCCTCGTCCATGCTGCCGCTGCGAAAGCCCTCGAGGTCCAGGGAGATGCTCCGCAGCCCCAGGCCCCTCAGCTTTCTAACCAGCCTATCACGCTTGGCCCCGGCGTCAAACAGAGCCATCTCCTCCTCACCGGCCTCGATGCGCACCTTGTCCGGGCCCTCCAGCCTCACCCGGAGCTCGCGCATCCCCATTTCCTCCAGCGCCACCTCGGCCGCGTCCACCAGCTCGATGAGGGCGCGCTCGAGGGGGGCGCCGTAGGGGAAGCGCGTGGCCAGGCAGGGGCGCGAGGGGGCGTCCCAGTTGGGCAGCCCCAGCTCTCTCGCCGCGGCGCGCACTTCGGCCTTGCTCATGCCGGCCCGCTCCAGGGGGCTCGCCGCTCCCAGCTCCGCCACCGCGCGCCGCCCCGGGCGGTGCTCTTTCGCGTCGTCCCGGTTCGAGCCCTCGAGCACGACCGCGAGCCCGGACGCGTCCGCCAGGGCGCGCAGCGCTTCCAGGCGGTACCTCTTGCAGAGGTAGCAGCGCTCGGGGGGATTGCAGGCGAAACCGGACACGGAGAGCTCATCGCCGGGCACGGTCTCCAGGGGGATGTCCAGGGCGGCGGCGACGCGCACGGCGCGCTCGCGCTCGCGCGCGGGGTGCAAGGGGGAGTCCACCAGCGCCGCCCGCATGCGCCCGCCCAGGGCCTCGCGGGCGAGGCGGGCCAGGAGAGTTGAGTCGACCCCGCCTGAATATGCCACCAGGGCCGAGGGATACGATGCGAGGATATCCTTGAGGTCGTTCAGCCTGCCCGTAAGGGAGTCGTCCATACCACCACCTTGTTGAGCACAAGTATAGCACCGGCGGCGGCAACCCCGGGCCTGTCGGCGACAGGGCGTCGGCCGTGCCGGGGATGGCACGAGGCGGGGTTGACCCCAAAAGGGACAGTGCCGCACGGGGCTTTCTCCGGTATGATATTCTTTTTATTGAAAGGAGGCGGCGCGAAAAGATGAGCGTTCTCAAAGACAATGCGGGCTGGCTGATCGTTTTTCTCTTTCTCGTCGACATCGTGCTTTTCGTGGGCATTTTCATGCTCTTCCGCCAGCTGTCGCTGCTGCGGCGCGGCGTGACCATCTTGAAGCGCGGGGTCGAGGGCACCAGCCTGGTGGACAAGGTGGCCAATCAGGCCCTGCAGATCGACGACCTCTTCGCCCTCCTGGACGAGCAGAGCAGGCAGAAGGATTACATCACCGACGTCCTCGCGGGCGCCATGCAGCGCGTGGCGGTGGTGCGCTACGACGCCTTCGACGACATGGGCGGCAAGCTGAGCTATTCCGCCACCCTGCTGGACGAGAACGGGGACGGCGTCATCTTCACCTCCATCTACGGGCGCAACGAAAACCGCACCTATGCCAAGGCGGTGCGCTCGGGCACGGCCTCCCACGTGCTCTCCATGGAGGAGAGCGAATCCCTGCGGAGGGCGCTGAACGAAAAGCCGCCGCTCATCAGGGCCAAGAGGGGGCACGCCCCCAGGCCCTTCGACGGGTTGGAGGAGCAGGAAACGGGAGCCATCTCCTCCAGGGAGGAGGACGGCTCTTGGGTGATCTGAAGCCCCTGCTAAGCTGCGGCAGCGTGTCCTACCTGGGCCCGCGGGGGACCTTCACCGAGGAGGCGCTCATGGGCTGGCGCGAGCTCTCCTGCGACGAGGCCGTCCCCTTCCCGAGCGTGGAGGAGGCCGTGCTCGCGGTGGCGGAGGGCGCGACCGAGAAGGCCGTGGTCCCCATCGAGAACTCCATCGAGGGCTCGGTGAACGCCACCCTGGACGCCCTGGCCTTCGAGGCCGACGTGTTCATCCAGGGCGAGAAGGTGTGCCAGGTGCGCCACCACCTCCTGGCCCGCGAGGGAGTGGGCCTGGGAGAGATAGAGCGGGTGATATCCCATCCCCAGGCCGCGGCGCAGTGCCGCCGCCACCTGGCGGAGCTGCTCCCGGGGGTGGAGCTGCGGGCCGCGAACAGCACTTCGGAGGCGGCGCAGCTGGCGGCGGGGAGCGGCGAGCCCGTGGCCGCCATCGGCAGCAGCATCGCCGCCGGGCTCTACGGCCTGCGGGTGCTGCGCGAAGGCTTGGAGGACCACCCGGGGAACCGTACCCGCTTCGTGCTGGCGGGAAGGGAGAAGATGCCGCCCACGGGAGACGACAAGACCTCCATGGTTTGCTTCATCCACCAGGACCGCCCGGGCATGCTGCTGCAGATCCTGCAGGAGTTCGCCTTCCGCTACATCAACCTGAGCAAAATAGAGTCGCGCCCCACCAAGGAGGTGCTGGGCGAGTACTGCTTCTTCATCGACTGCGAGGGCCACGAGGAGGACGAAGTGGTGGCCTCGGCCCTGAAATGCCTGGACTGCAAGCTGCCGCGCATCAAGCTGCTGGGGTCCTACCCCGTTTACCGCGAGGAGGCGCGCCGTGCTTGAGCTCAGGTTCGTGCGCGACAACGTGGAGGCGGTGCGCGAGGCCGCGCGGGGGCGCGGACTGGAAGTGCGCCTGGACGACCTGCTGGAACTGGACGCCCGCAGGCGCTCCCTGCTCGCCGACCTGGAGGAGAAGCGCGCCCGCCACAAGAGGGGGAACAAGGAGATAGGGCGGCGCATGCGCACGGGCGAGGGCGCCGCCGCCCTGCGCGAGGAGATGGGGGCCCTCAGCGAGGATATCAGGTCGCATGAGGGAGAGCTCGCGGGCCTGGACGCCGGCATGCGCGACATCCTCATCCGCATCCCCAACATCCCCCACCAGAGCGTGCCGCTGGGCATGGACGAGAGCTTCAACCAGGAGGTGCGGCGCTGGGGCGAGCCCCGCGGCTTCGACTTCGAGCCCCGCCCGCACTGGGAGGTGGGCGAGGGCCTGGACATCCTGGACTTCCAGCGCGGGGTGAAGATAGCCGAGTCGCGCTTCACCCTGCTCAAGGGCAAAGGGGCCCTCCTGGAGCGGGCCCTGGTCAACTTCATGCTCGATTTGCACACGCGCGAGCACGGCTATACCGAGGTCTTCCCGCCCATCCTGGCCAACGAGGACAGCATGTTCTCCACCGGGCAGCTCCCCAAGATGGAGGGAGAGATGTACCGCTGCCGCGACGACCTCCTCTACCTTATCCCCACCGCCGAGGTGCCGGTGACCAACATCTACCGCGGCGAGACGCTGGTCGAGGAGCAGCTGCCCATCTATTATTGCGCCTACACGCCGTGCTTCCGCCGCGAGGCGGGCTCCTACGGGCGCGATGTGCGCGGCCTCATCCGCCAGCATCAGTTCAACAAGGTGGAGATGGTGAAGTTCGTGCATCCGGACACCTCCTACGACGAGCTGGAGAAGCTGACCGCCAACGCCGAGGAGGTGCTGCGCCGCCTGGGCCTGCCCTACCGCGTGGTCGTCCTCTCCACCGGCGACCTCTCCTTCGCCGCCTCCAAGTGCTACGACCTGGAGGTGTGGCTGCCCTCGGGCGCCGAGTACAGGGAGATATCCTCCTGCTCCAACTTCACCGACTTCCAGGCCCGCCGCGCGGAGATACGCTTCAAGCCCTCCGGGGGCGGCAAGTCGCGCCTGTTGCACACGCTGAACGGCTCCGGGGTGGCCATCGGCCGCACGGTGGCCGCCATACTCGAGAACTATCAGCGCGAGGACGGCAGCGTGGAGATCCCCGAGGCCCTGCGCCCCTACATGGGGGGCATGGAGGAGATAGCTGTTTCATAGCGGCCCCGCGCGATGGGGGCCTCGGGCTCGGCGGGCCCGATTTACTAACCCCGCCCGCCCCCTTACAATTGGTCACGGAGGGGTGGCAGAGCGGACGAATGCGGTGGTCTTGAAAACCATTGGCCCTCACGGGCCCGCGGGTTCGAATCCCGCCCCCTCCGCCACTACTATAGGGCGGTCCAGACGATGGGAATCACCGCATCAACCCCGGCATTCCTGAACTCGGGATCGCCGGTTACGAGAGCGGCGTCCTTGATTTGAGCGAACGCGGCCGCGAAGCAATCAGCGTAAGCGATTGGATATTGAGCCTTGAGGTGAGCGGCGGCGAGGGCCAGGCGCCTGTCAACATCGCCTATGGATATGGGGAGCTCGTCGATGCGCGCCAGCACCTCTTGTGCCGTGGAAAGACCCCTCTCCCTTTCCACGATGTATGCGATCTCCCCCAGGTTAACGACGCAAAGGAAGAGCTCGCACTTGCCTTTCGTTGCTCGCTCGAATAACCCCGTGACAAGATCCCCTCCGCTCTCTCCCTCGAAGAAGGCAATGAGGGCGAAACTGTCTAGAACAAGGCGCTTATGCTCGGGTTTGGCCAAGGCCTATCTCCCCCTTGCGGCATCCTCTTGCCTTGTTTTCAACAACGCCGCGAGGAGAGAGGGATCGCCTTTCAGCATGCCAGCCGACTCCCTTATCGCATCTTTGGACATAGGCACCACGGCGATAGTGCCTCCGTACTCCACGAAATGCACCTTGTCGCCCTTCTTCAACCCGAAACGCTCTCTCAGCTCCTTGGGGATAACCACCCATCCCTTCGCCGAAACCGTCGAGGTGTTCACCTTGGCCCTCCTTTTGCTCACATGAAGGTATATACTATCAGGATATTAGTATATACAGGATAGGCGTTAGTATACAATTAATAAGCATCAACATAGAGGAATAAAACAACAGATAAAGGCATGGGTGCCCTGAAAACCAGTGGCCTTAAACCATTTGTCGGCGACGGCCCGCGGGTTCGAACCCCGCCCCCTCCGCCACCAAAACAGGGCATTTGAGCTGGGCTATTACATCAAGGGTGCAAGGATGTGGAGATAGCGAAAAAATGCTCTATTTCGCCCTTGGGCCCATTCTGGGCCCTTTTATTGTATTGCCCCGTCC
Organism: uncultured Actinomycetota bacterium; assembly: GCA_964510515.1. Classification (GTDB taxonomy): domain Bacteria; phylum Actinomycetota; class Geothermincolia; order Geothermincolales; family RBG-13-55-18; genus SURF-21. Next base: position 104,762 of record CAZEAU010000003.1, read on the forward strand.
TGCACTCGGGCGATAGACGCTCGCAGGGGGCAAAGAAAAGTTGACTGCGGGGATATAAGGTACTACCTTAGTAATACCGATATCACAGGAGCGGCGGCATGGCGACAGCGAGAAGCATGGAGCAAGATGGATGGTTCGGGGACATACCGCGGAGGGAAGAAAGCTCCTGATATACATGAATCCCTGTAGGGACAGAGAGGGTGTATGGTTCGTTATCACAGCGTGGGGTGAGGGCGAATGACGGTAAAGAGAAGTGAAAGAGATAAAGAGTTCGACGAGCACTGGGAAGGAGCCCAGGGGGCCAAGGTCAGGCGCTCGGAAGGCGCAAAGAAGACATCTGTGTTTTCGATCAAGATGGACAGGGATCTTCTTCGTATTCTAGTCGAACGAGCGAGGGAGCTCGGGGTTGGGCCTTCGACGCTGGCCCGGAGCCTTATAGAGGAGGGATTGCTGGCCGAGGGACAAGGTCTTCCAGACGAAGCCCTCCTCGAAGCGCTGCGAATCAGGTTGAGGAAATCAGAAGGCAGCGGCGGGCGCGTGGTTGCCACCAGGGCAGTACCAATTAAGCACACCGATGAGAAGGTGAATGTTGCTCGCCGGCAGAGCAGTGAGACTTGAGCTTCACACGTTGGGCAATACCGACGAGGGCGGCCACCCCTCCCAGCTCGAAGATATCCACCTCTCTGGGGCTCTCGGGCTCCGCCCCCCCGACTGCACCGCATAGCAATACGGCTTTCCCTTCTTCATTTTCTTTATGATGGTCGCCATGGCCCTCCTCTCTATGAGGAAGGTATGGACTGCCTATGCGGCATAGGTAGCCACGCTATAACAGTAGGGCAATACTTTCCCGAAGCATGGAGCATCGCATGGACAGCTGGTTTGGGGGGGGGGTTCTTTTTTCCACTACGCGCCCGTAAAGCGCAAACTCGGGTCAGGACTCGAGCTAAAGGATTATCCGTTCGGCAACGATTGTCAAGGAAAAGAGAGGCCGGCGACTGCGCCGCCCTCTCTGCCATGGTTGCTACTTCTTTGTGTAACCTATGGAGCCGTGCGCCCAGGTCCTGCCTCCCCCGTACATGGCCCGCTCGGCCACCATCGGCACGTCCGAGGTGACCATGGTGGAGACGTAGTAGGCGGTCACGTGCTCTCCTATGTCAAAGGAGATGCGCGACCTCGGCCCCACCTTCACCTTCTGCAGGGCGGCGGGCTCCTGGAGCCCGGCATCGGTCATGAGAGCGAGGGAGACCACGGCCTCCTCATCGCCCGGGTTCTGCACCAGCACGAAGGTCTCCATGCCTCCCGCGGTCGAGCCCTCGGCCAGGTACCAGGTGTAGGTGTCGGGAGCGAAGGAGGCCTCGATGGTGTGGTCCGCGGTGACATCGATCCAGCGGGCTTGTTGAGGTGCTCAAACGCCGGCTTTTCCATCTCACCTCGAGCATCCTGCCGGACATGGGATGGGCAATGCCATCTGAAGCGAAATCCGGAGAGCCTTGTGCGCCAGCAGCGTGTCCCATATGCACTTCCTTTCTCTTTGCGCTTCCTCAGGTAAAAAGCCGCGCCAGGCACCGGATGCGGGCGAGGATCCCGCAGAGAAGCCCACCTGAAATCGTTACCTCCGCAATCTGGAAGACCGCCCTTCTCGCACGGCTTACGATCCTTGCGCCTATCTTGATTCATCTTGAGCTGCGCGTTTCTGAGCGACGATTGAGCTATCTTGCCGGGAAGAGCGGAGCGCCGCAGGAAGTTGCCTAGGTTACAGGCGAGGATAAAAGAGCCGGCCTAACCTGGTTGGAGGCAAAGCGAGAGAGGAGAGGCGCGTCCATGGCAGGGCATACTTGCCCTCCTTGATCACTGCTCGCAGTCTCCCCGCTGGTTGTAGAGGCGCACCACCTTCTCCGCCGCCCGGCTCAGGTTGGTTATGACAAAGCCCGCGCCATCGCGGCGAGTCACCAGCCCCACCCGGTTCCCTCGCCGTCAGCAATCCCGCATCGGTGGCGACCTTGGCCCTTGGAATTCCAGCTTCAGCCGTGCATCGAAATCGAGCCACAAACGCTCGTTTTCTGCTTCACTCGCAAGGCCCCCCCTTTTACTCTCCTGCACCTCTGCTAATGTTGTTCTGATGAATATTTCAGCAATACAAGCGATAGAACCTTGCTGTTTGATATGAGAAATGGGGGATAAAGCATAGTCGTCGGCGGTGACAGGATTTGTATGATCGAAAAGGAAGCTGATTTTGAGAGCGTGGTTTATTGGCGTCCGGGAGGCGAGCTAATTTAATCCGGCACTTTCCAACACTTCCTGTTGTCAAAGAATCCTACTATCATTGCCCGGATCCGAAAGTAACGGCTATCTGCGGTGGAGTGAGGCTATGGCCGGTACCCAATTGAAAACCAAGATGCCCAAGGGAAGGGTGATGAGCATTATGCACAGCATCCAGCCCAAGAATATCGCCGCCAGGCTAAAGGCAAGTCCGAAAGGATAATAGACGATCCTTATCCAGAGCGGAAACTGTTCCGCGTTCTCCAGCTTCACCGCATAGCCGGACTCGTCGGCGATCACCTTTATGTTTTTCTCCCGCGCCTTCTGGGAAATCGCACCCGGGACCTTGTTCAGCATGACCACGCCCAAGGGCGCGAAGACCATGGTTGCATACATGACCCATGAGAGCAGTGCCCAGAAAAGCCCGAACCACCAGCCGATGAAGCAGAAGTACAGTGCCCTGACAAAGAGGCCGTGGGTCTTCACGTTGACGACGATGGGCTGTCGTATAGAAGATTGCTGCATGACCGAATCCCCCCCTTGTGACTCATCAGACTCATCAGGCATTCAGCGCTTGAATATATTCCTCACTCCAGCGATATCTCCCAGGCACCAACAGCGGTGATCTCCAGCACCGTGGTGTTTCTGGCCACGCGAACAGTACCCTCATAGACATCGGTTGTATTGACCATCAGATTACGGCTTGGGTTGTAGCCGATTACCGCAAAATGTCTTGCGTTGGGGTTTCCCCTTATCGTCGCCATATTGGGAGAGCCTCCAACCTGCAAGACCTCATCGCCGGTGCCAGAGATGCTCCCCGGCGACGGTATTATCCTTGCAGCACGAACGGAGTGTACCCCTACCGTCCAGGCTCCCGTAGCCGAAACCTCCAACATGGTCGTTGCCCCTTTCGGATCCAGGGTGAATCCTTCGTAGGGGTCTGTGGTGTTCACAAACAGGCTCGTCCTGTTGTCGTATGCATCATATCCGGTAACGGCAAAGTGCCTTCCAGCGGTATTGCCGGTGATATGGAACATGGCTGGGCCGCTCTCCGGTTTCTCTATTGCTATCACGCTGTCGCCGCTCCCCGGGTAGACATTGGGTTCGGGGACTGGGAGAGGCTCAGGCTTTGGGGCGGGCTCCGGCCGCTCAACCGGCTTTGGCCTTTCCACATTACCGACCACCGTTTCCTCTACCGGCGTGTCTATCCTGGCGTCGTCTTCTCCAGAGGTGCCAACGATCGCGCCAATTAACCCACCAATAACAAGCACGCCGACAACCACATAAATCCAGACTCTCTTCTTTGTAGCCTTAGGAGACAGAAGGTTGTAGGCTGTCGCAGGCGGAGCGGGCGGTTGGGTATGGTCTGTCTTTTCTTCCGGCGGACCATTTCCTTTAGGGTCTGCCTCTGGCGGTATCGGTGTGCCATCTTGCTCGGCCATTCTCATCTCCTCCTTCTTCGGCCCCTATCCTATTGCCAATATCCTACAATGAGCGTTATTTTGACTAATTCGTCAGCAGGTGAATATGAGGCCTTTCATTCCAAGCTCCTGGTTGCCATGAAAACATCTTACAAGTGGCCACTTACATCCATTCCCTCCATGAGAGAATCAGCTCACTTCCCGCTGATAATAAACCTCGATAACGGGGTCGGCATGAAGGGGCGCCTCCAATATACCGGCTGCCACCTGGGGGCAGGCAGGTATTTCAGATATGTTATAAAGGCAATTCTGTAAACAGGCAGCTTCCTGCACATATAAACGAGTATTTCCCATATGCACCTCCTGATAGCAGTATTCTACCATCCAGCGGGCTTGTTGAGGTGCCCAAACGCCGCTTTTTCCATCTCACCTCAAGCGTCCTGCCGGACATGGGTGGGCAATGCCATCCGAAGCGAAACCCGGAGAGTCTTGAGCTCCGGCGTGTGCTCCACATGCGGTTCCTTTCTCTTTGCGCTGCCTCAGGCAAAGGCTGCGCCCAAGGGTTGGATGCGGTTACTGCCCCCACACTTGAGCCACCCCCCCTGGAGTCCTTCCGTGATGTGCAGGAGATGCCCACAAGGTGGCCACCGAGGCGGGGATCGACCTCTCGCTTCCCGCCATGCTCAGGGAGCTTTCGGCCATGCGCGAGGTGGCGACCATCTGTCCCTCGGGCAGAGGCAGGGGCAAGGTAACCCTTTCCCGCATGAGCGCCCGCCAGAAGAAGCTCTTCGGCCTCCCGGAGATCGGGTCGTTCGCGAGCCGGTAGGGGTAATGCAGCGCCGCAGCCTGTAATCCCTCTGCATGCAGGGCTTTTACTGCGCCCTATTTCGTAAAGCGGAAACTCGGGCTATGTGTGGAGCCTAAGGCCTACGAGGTCAATAAGGTGGACGCAGACTATTTCGTCGAAGATTGAGACGTCACCTGCGATTGCGGGACGAACCGCTTTCCAAGCAACCAAAGCGAACTCTAAGATGCGCATGCTCGAGCTTAAATCACACCCATTTCTTTGCGTAGCGCAATGCCGGGCTAAAGGCCGGGAGGAGCGGCATATGCGCAGCACCCTGCTATAATCCCTATAAATAGAGGCACTTGCAGCCGGAGGGGCTGTTGAGCTCGCGCCGCCCATTCGGCTGCCGGCTACGAGCGGAGGGGTGCGCGCATGAGCGTTTTCGACCTGCGTAACGCTGTCATCGACGAGTATCACAGCTACGTAAGCAGCTTCCTCCTCATCCAGGACGAGCGCATCAAGGAATACATCACCAAGGAATTGATAGAGGAGGGGGCCCTCTGGCCGCCCGCTCTCCTGCAGCTCAACCCCGCCTACAGAAAAGCGGAAACCGTAGAACAACTGGTGGCGGAGGGGAAGCTCCACCCCGAATGCGCCAACATCTTCCGCGGCAGGGACGACAACCCCATCACCCTCTTCCAGCACCAGCTGGAGGCCATCGAGACGGCTCTCACAGGCAAGGGATTCGTGGTCACCAGCGGGACCGGGTCCGGTAAAAGCCTCACTTACTTCGTCCCCATCATGGACGCAGTCCTCAAGGGCGATCCTGGTGACCACAAAGTCTGGGCCATCATCGTTTATCCCATGAACGCCCTGGTGAACTCCCAGTACACGGCACTCCAGGAGTGGGAGGAGGCGTACAAAGCGAGGACCGGCCGCGATTTCCCCATCCGCTTCAATAAATACACCGGCCAGGAGATGGCCACCAAACTGGATATCCAGAAAGACCCCCCGCACATCCTGCTCACCAATTACGTCATGCTCGAGCTGATGATGGTGCGCCCGGAGGAGCACATGTTCGTGGACAGCACCGCCACGGCCATCAAGTACCTCGTGATAGACGAGCTCCATACCTACCGGGGGCGCCAGGGTGCGGACGTGGCCTTCCTCATCCGCCGCCTCAAGGAGAGAAGCAAGAAGCGGGATCTCATCTGCATAGGGACCAGCGCCACCATGATAGCGGGAAAATCCACCGCCCCCGAGGAGAGGCGCCAGGCGGTGGCGACCTTCGCGGGACAGATCTTCGGCACTGCCTTCGAGGCCGGTCAGGTCATAGAGGAAACCCTTCAGGGCATCACGCAGCGCGGACGCGAGATAGACCCGCGGGAGCTGCGCCAGGCCATAGAGTCCCCGCTTCCCAAATCTTCCGAGGAGCTACTGGCAAGCCCCCTGGTCGGATGGATAGAGGACAACTTCGGCCTGGAGGAGGAAGAAGGGGGGAGGCTGCGCCGCCGTTCACCCATCAGCCTGGATGAAGGAGCGAAAACGCTCTCAGAACAAACAGGGCTGGACGCAGAGGCCTGTAAAGAGGCGCTGAGCCGGGCTTTCCTGGCCGGGGCGGCGGCAAAGTCCGATAAGGGCGAGACGCTCCTCTCCTTCAAGCTCCACCAGTTCATCGCCCAGGGCAACCGCGTCTTCGCCTCGCTCGAGCCCCGCCCCCACCGCGCCTTCGACCTCGAGGGCTACGCTTTCGCCAGTCGGGAGGGCGGCGTCATCCCGCTTTTTCCCTTGAAATTCTGCCGCGTCTGCGGGATCGAATACTATGAGGTGCTGCACGACCCCGAGGATAAGACGTTCAGCCCTTTGAGCGACGAGTTCAACCGGCTGGAGGAAATAGAGGGCAAGGGCTACCTCCTGCTCGCCCCAGAGGACCGCGAGGTGGACTGGGGGCCCGAGAACCTGCCCTCGGAATGGCTAACCGAAAGAGGCAGGGTGAAGAGCAGTTACAAGGAATACGTCCCGCGCCCGGTCTGGCTGCATCCCGACGGCAGCTATGCCGAAAGCCCCGCCGAGGGCGCTCTGAAAGCCTGGTTCCAATCCCAGCCCTTCCGCCTCTGCCTGAGCTGCGGGGTCTTCTACGGAAGGGAAAGCGAGTTTCGCAAGCTCACCGGGCTCTCCAGCGAAGGCCGCTCGACAGCCACCACGGTGCTGGCGCTCTCAGCCCTTGAGAACGCCCCCGCAGGCGACATCGAGGCCTCAGCTCGCAAGCTCCTTTCCTTCACCGATAACAGGCAGGACGCAAGCCTGCAGGCGGGCCACTTCAACGATTTCGTGCAGGTGTCTCTCTTGCGAGCAGCCATCTACGCTGCGCTCCAGGAGGCAGGGGAGCTGCGCTACGATGAGATAGCCCGCAAGGTGGTCGAGAGACTGAGCCTTGATTTCCGAGATATCTCCGCCAACAAGGAGCTGCTTCCCGGCAGCCCACTTGGCAAGGAGGTAGTAAAAGTCTTCACCGATCTCACCGAGTACCGCATCTATGAGGACCTGCGCCGCGGCTGGAGGGTGGTCCAGCCCAACCTGGAGCAGTGCGGGCTGCTTGCCATGGACTACGTAGGCCTCGGCGACCTCTGCGCAAACGAGGAAGCCTGGCGTGAGCTCAAGCCCTTCGCCGGTGTCCCCCCCGAAAAGCGCCTGGAGGTGCTCAAGGCACTCCTCGATCAGTTCCGCCGCCAGCTTGCCATACGCGCGGGCTGCCTGCAGGAGACCAACCAGGCGCTGCTTAAAAAGCGCTCGGAAGAGCGCATCGATGCTCGCTGGGGCCTCGAGGAGAAGGAGAGGCTGAGCCTTGCCTCCTGCTTCATCCTGCCCGGTCAGGAAGGAAAGCTTAAACACAGCTTCAGCCTGTCCACCCGCAGCCTCCTGCACCGCTACCTCAAGCGCGTCCTGCCCCTCTTCGAGGCCGAATACGAAGATAACATGGAGAAGCTGGTGGATGTCCTCTGCGCCCAGGGGCTGCTGCGGCGCGATTCGGAGAGGGGGATATCCTTCGTGCAGCTGGAGTCGGCGGCCCTGGTATGGAAGAAAGGGGACGGCACACCCGTCAGCGAGCCCATCTATATGCGCCGTTCCGAAGACCCCATCTACCTCAAGGCCGAGAAGGAGGCCAACCAGTACTTCAAGGAGTTCTACATGCGCTCCTCGGCGCTCCTGCGCGAGGTGGAAGGGCGCGAACATACCGCCCAGATAGGCTACGAGCACCGCGAGGAGAGGGAGCAGCGCTTCCGCAACGGCGAGCTCAAGTGCCTCTTCTGCTCTCCCACCATGGAGCTGGGCATAGACATCGCCGATTTGCAGCTGGTGCACATGCGCAACGTTCCTCCGACTCCTGCCAACTATGCGCAGCGCAGCGGCCGCGCCGGCCGCAAGGGAGACCCCGCCTTGGTTATCACCTACTGCCTGGCGGGCAGCGGGCACGACCAGTATTTCTTCCACCACCAGCGGGAGATGGTCTCAGGAGAGGTGCAGCCCCCGCGCATCGACCTCACCAGCGAGGATTTGGCGACCGCGCACCTCCACTCCCTCTGGCTCGCCAAGACCGGTCTCTCGCTGGGGAAACCCTCCAGCAACGGCTCGCCTGCAAGATCCATAGCCAACATACTCGACCTGCGCCAGGAGGGCTATCCGCTCACCGAGGATGTCCGGAACAAAATAGAACTGTCGGAAAGAGGCTTCAAGGAATGCGCAGGTGAGGCCGAACGCATCCTGGACTCCTGCGCCCCGGATATAGAGAAGGCCGCCTGGTACACGGAGGAGTGGGTCGAGAAAGCCCTCCGGCGCGCTCCCGAGGAGTTCGACGAAGCCTTCAACCGCTTCCGGGAGCTCTACCAGGTGGCGGACAGGGAGTACGTGCAGGCGAGCGAACTGCTGCGCTTCCGCAGCGGCAGCAAGGATGACGTAGCCAAAGCGGAGAGGAGCCGCGCCGAGGCGGAGCGCCAGATCGCCCTCCTGCGCAACGAGACCCGCTCCTTCCAGGAATCGGACTTCTATCCCTACCGCTACCTGGCGAGCGAGGGGTTCCTCCCCGGCTACAATTTCCCACGCCTGCCCCTGAGCGCCTTTCTCCCCAGAGAGAAAAAGGGGGATTACGTGGACAGGCCGCGCTTTCTGGCCATCTCGGAGTTCGCCCCCGAGAGCTTCATCTATCACGAGGGCTCGAAATACCAGGTTTCCTCACTGAGGACCCCCGTCACCGACCTGGACAAGAGGCGCTTCAGGGTGAAGTTGTGCAAAGTCTGCGGCTACCTCCACGCCGATGAGAGCGTGGAGCTATGCCACAACTGCGAGAGCAAGCTAACGGGCGAGGATTACACCTACGCGTCGATGCTCGAGGCGACCAATGTTTATACGCGAATGCGCGAGCGCATCACCAGCGAGGAAGAGGAGCGGCGCCGCCTTGGTTACTGCATCACCACCCACTTCGAGTTCGCGCCGGTGAGCGGCGCAAGCGAGGGCCGTATCCCCGCCACCGTGAAAGACGCTGGCGATAGCCCCATCCTCAAGCTCATCTATGCCCCATCGGCTACCATCTACCGCATCAATCATAGATGGCGTACCAGCAAGGATGACGGCTACCTCTTGGACTTCGACACCGGGGAGTTCACGGCGCACAAACGGGAAGGGCATGAAGGAACACCTGCGGGAAATATCGAGCGGGTACGCTTATTCGTGCGCGACACCATGAACGTCATGCTTCTTTACCCGGGCAGTGAGGACATGGACTGGCCGGAGGAGATGCTCACCACGCTTCAGCACGCTTTGCACCGGGGGATAGAGCAGGCCTACCAGATAGAGGCCTCGGAGCTGGCCTCTGAGCGTATCGGCAGTGGCAGCCGCCATGGCATCCTCTTCTACGAGGCGAGCGAGGGCGGCTATGGCATCCTGCGCAGCCTGGTGGAGGGGAGGGACGCCATGGCCAGGGTGGCAGAAGAAGCCCTGGCGGCATGCCACTACGATCCGGAAACCCTGGAAGATAAAAACCCCGAGTGCGTGCGCGCCTGCTACGAATGCCTCCTCTCCTATTCCAACCAAAGGGACTACCCCCAGCTCAGCCGCTCCCTGGTCAAGGAGCTGCTGGGTGAGCTGGCGCGCTCCGAGACTCACCACGAGGTTGGGGGCAGGGACTACGAGACCCACTACGGGTGGCTGCGCGCCCTCACCGACTCCCGCTCCAAACTGGAGAGGCGATTCCTCGACCATATCTACAAGACCCGGCGCAGGCTGCCCGACGACGCCCAGCATCCCCTGGAGGATTACCCCGGCACCATCCCTGACTTCTACTACGAGAAATACGTATGTGTGTACTGCGACGGCTCGGTGCACGATGAGCCCGCCCAGAAAGCAAACGACGAAAAGATACGCCGGGAGCTCGAAGACCTGGGCTACGACGCGATCGTCATCCGCTACGACAGGGACCTGGAGGAGCAGATCGCAGCCCGTCCTGACGTCTTCGGGGAGGCGAAGGCATGAGCAACGGCACCTTCAGCGTAGGCTCCATCGTGCGCTGCCGGGAGAGGGAGTGGGTGGTCCTTCCCTCCCATGAGGAGGACGTGGTCATGCTGCGCCCCCTGGCGGGAGGCGAGGAGGAGGTCTGCGGCGTATCCGCGCAGTTGATGAAGTACGGCATCGACACCATCGCCTCCGCGGATTTCCCCCTCCCCAGACCCGAGGAAGCGGGCGACGCTACCTCGGCCGGGCTCCTCTTCGACGCAGCCCGCCTCACGCTGCGGGACGGCGCAGGCCCCTTCCGCTCCCTGGGCCGCATCTCGGTGAGGCCCCGCCCCTACCAGTTCGTGCCCATGCTCATGGCCCTGCGCCTCGACCCCATCCGCCTGCTCATCTCAGACGACGTGGGGGTAGGAAAGACAATCGAGGCGGCGGTCATCGCCCGCGAGCTCCTCGACCGGGGGGAGATAAAGCGCATCTGCGTGCTCTGCCCTCCATACCTCTGCGACCAGTGGGCGAACAAAGAGCTCCGTGAGAAGTTCCACTTAGACGCGGTGATCATCAACTCGAGCACGGTGAACGCCCTGGAGCGAGAGAAGAGAAACCAGGATATGAGCATCTTCTCCTATTATCCCTACACCGTGGTGAGCATCGATTATGTGAAAAGCGAGCGCCACCGTCATAACTTCCTCGCCAACTGCGCCGAGCTGGTCATCGTGGACGAGGCCCACGGGGCCGCGCGTCCTTCCAGCCGCGCCGCCACCCAGCAGCAGCGCCATGCGCTCCTGCGCGAGCTGGCAGCCGATGAGGACCGCCATCTCATCCTCCTCACCGCCACCCCCCACAGCGGGGTGGAGGAGGGGTTCCTCTCCCTTTTGGGCTTGCTGGAGCCGGATTTCGAGCGTCTCGATCTGCGGAACCTGACCGAGAAACAGCGCGACCTCCTGGCGCGCCACTTCGTGCAGCGCCGCCGCGCCGACGTGGTGGATTGGCTGGGGGAGAAGACCCCCTTCCCCGAGCGCGACGCTTCAGAAAAGTACTATGAACTCTCGCCCTCCTACCGCAAGCTCTTCGACGGCGTGTACGATTTCAGCCGCGAGCTGGTGGCCTCCGGAGAAGCCCTCAAGGGATGGAAGAGGCGCATACGCTACTGGACCGCCCTGGCGCTCCTGCGCTGCGTGATGTCCAGCCCGGCAGCCGCCGCGGCCGCCATCGGCAAGCGCCTGCAGGGGTTGGCCGAGGAGGAAGGGGAAGCAAGTGACGATTTCCTTCCCTCCATCTACGAGACTGAGGACCGGGAGTCCATAGACCTTCAGCCCTCGCAGATCATCGAGGAAGGAGCCGCGGAACTTCCCGATACGGACGCCAGGAAGCTGCGCGCTTTCGCCCGGCAGGCCGAGTCCCTGAAGGGCGCCGACGACCGCAAGATGGGAAAATGCGCGGAACTGGTGGAGGGGCTCCTCAATGAGGGCTTCTCTCCTATCGTCTGGTGCCGCTACATCGCCACCTCCGATTATGTGGCAGGGGAACTCACCCGCCGCCTTGCCAAGCGCTTCCCCGATCTTCGCGTTGTATCCATAACCGGCCTGCTCTCAGACGATGAGCGCAAGCTCAAAGCGGCGGAGCTCACCGATTTTCCCCGCAGGGTGCTGGTGGCAACCGATTGCCTGAGCGAGGGCATCAACCTGCAGGACGACTTCGATGCCGTCATCCACTACGACCTTCCCTGGAACCCCAACCGCCTGGAGCAGCGGGAGGGGAGGGTGGACCGCTTCGGCCAGACTGCCCCCACAGTAAAGGCCATACTCCTTTACGGCAGGGACAACCCGGTGGACGGCGCGGTGCTGGATGTGCTGCTCAAGAAGGCTCGCAGCATCCACAAATCGTTGGGGATATCCGTGCCGGTGCCGGTGGGGAGCGAGACGGTGATGGAGGCGGTGCTCGAGTCCCTCTTCTTCCGCGGCCGGGACGCCTCGCAGATGCAGCTCTTCGACGCGCCCGACGCCCAGGAGCTGGGGCGCCTCTGGGACCGTGCGGCGGAGAGAGAGAAGGAGAGCCGCACCCGCTTCGCACAGAGGGCCATAAAACCGGACGAGGTGGACCGCGAGCTCAAGGAATCCGATTCCGTCCTGGGCGACCCCGGCGCGGTCAGGGATTTCGTGCTCGAGGCCTGCAAGCGCCTGGGGATTGGCTGCAAGCGAAAAAAGGGCGGCACCTACGAGATTGCCTCACTCGACCTATTCCCCGAGCGGGCGCGGGAAGCGCTGCCTCAGAAAGGCGAACGCCGCCTCGCCTTCGAGGCCCCCGCCCCCGAGGGCTCCATCTACATCGGGCGCAACCACCCCTTCGTGACCGGATTAGCCCGCCACCTCCTGGAGGAAGCGCTGGCCGCAAAGGAGGGTTCAGTTGCTTCCCGCAGCGGGGCCATGCGCACGAGCATGGCGAGCAGGCGCACCACCCTGCTTCTCCTGCGCTGCCGCTACACCTTGACCGTGCCTGGAGCCGAGGACCTGCTGGCGGAGGAGGTGCTGCCCCTGGCCTTCACCGGGCAGCCCCCCGATGAGGTTACCTGGCTCTCCCGCGAGGAGGCCACAGACCTGTTGCGCGAGGCCGAGCCCGAGGAGAACATCTCCACCCAGGCCAGGGCGGAAGCCATAGATAAGTCCCTTGCATGGTACGAGGGCTTGCAGGGGGAGATAAGAGGGATACTCGAGGAGCGCGCCCGCTCACTGCAAGCTGCCCACAAGAGGGTGCGCGAGGCGGCGCGCGTCGTCCGCCGGGGAGTGGCGGTGACCCGCCACCTCCCGCCCGACCTTTTGGGGGTCATCGTGCTCCTCCCGGTTCCCAAGGGGACCAAGCAATGAGCCGCTTTCCCAGTCTTAAGGTGGAAGGAGGGCTCATCTCCTTCGACCTTATAGAGCGCATAGCCGATGGCGAAGCCCCCGGGCAGAAGCCGGTGGACTTCGGACTTGCCGCAAGAGCGCATTTCTTAGACGAGGTGGCGGGCGCCTGGGCCGCCGCCCGTCGCTACTGGGGGGCCTTCCGCTCCCGCCTGGAGCAGCTTCCCCCACAGGACTCTGGCACCAGCGCAACCCGCGACGGATGGGTCATCCCCCTCCTGAGCATGCTGGGTTACGAACTTACATATCAGCCGAAAGCGCACCTTGCAGGCGGCCTCACCTTCGCCATCAGCCACGGGGCGGATGCGCACGAAGAAACGCCCCCGGTGCATGTGGTTGGGTGGCGCCAGGAGCTGGGGAAGCTCCCGCTCTCGGGCCGCCCTCGCCTTGCCCCCCACGTGCTCCTGCAGGAGTACCTCAACCGCACCGAGCACCTCTGGGGGGTGGTCACCAACGGGCGCATACTGCGCCTGCTGCGCGATTGTCAGCTCCTCTCCCGCCAGGCTTACATCGAGTTCGACTTAGAGGCCATGTTCGAGGGGGAGAGGCTTTCAGATTTCGCCCTGCTGTGGCGCTTGGTCCACCGCACCCGCCTGCCTGAGGGCGCAGGTGACGCTTCGGAATGCCTCCTCGAGCAGTATTACACCACCAGCGTTGAGCAGGGCGGAAGGGTACGCGAGCGCTTGCGCGACGGGGTGGAGGTGGCCCTTGCGACCTTCGGAGACGGCCTCCTTGCTCACCCCGACAATCAGGAGCTGAGGGACCTGGTAAAGGAAGGAGAGCTCAAGCCGGAGGCCTTCTACCAGAGCCTGCTGCGGCTGGTCTATCGCCTTCTCTTCCTCATGGTGGCTGAGGAGAGGGGGCTCATCTCCCCTTCATCCGTATATCTGGAGCACTACAGCATGGAGCGCCTGCGCCGCCTGGCGGGCTTGCGCCTGCCGGACGAGGAACACAAGGACCAGTGGATATCGCTGCAGGCCACCTTCGAGCTCTTCCGCCGTGAAGAGCTGGGCGCGCTCCTTGCGGTCCCGCCCCTGAACGGGGAGCTCTTCGCGGCCACCGTGCTAGACCGCTGCTCTCTTTACAACCGAGACCTTGTAGCCGCCTTAAGGGAGCTCTCCACCTATGCCGAGGATGCGCGCTCCCCCCGCCGCCGCGTGAATTACTCGGCCTTGGACGTGGAGGAGCTGGGAGGCGTATATGAGAGCCTGCTCGAATACCAACCTGCCTTCTCAGAGCTGGAAGGCAAGGCCGTCTTCCGCCTGGTCAGCGGGACCGAGCGCAAGACCACCGGCTCTTATTACACTCCGCCCGAACTGGTGAGCGAGCTCATAAAAAGCGCGCTCGAGCCGGTGCTTGCCGCGCGCCTGGAGAAGGCGAGGAAGGACGAAGAGAAAGAGCAGGCCATACTCTCCATGAAGGTGTGCGACCCGGCTTGCGGGAGCGGGCACTTCCTGCTTGCCGCCGCACGGCGCTTAGGAAAGGAGCTCGCTCGCGTGCGCACAGGCGACGATGAGCCTGCGCCCGAGCAGGTGCGCCCCGCCATCCGCGACGTCATCGGCCACTGCATCTACGGGGTGGATAAAAACCCCCTGGCCGTCGATCTCTGCAAGGTAGCCCTATGGATAGAAGGACACTCTGAAGGCAGGCCCCTCTCCTTCCTTGACCACCGCATCCGCATAGGCGATTCGCTGGTGGGGGTATTTGATATCAAAGTATTTGAGGAGGGCATACCGGATGATGCCTTCAACCCCATCTCGGGAGACGACAAGGCCCTCGCCAGGTCGATAAAGAAGGACAACAAGGCGGAGAGGACAGAGAAAGTGGGCTGGCTCTCCATGGAGTTCGAGGCGGCGAGCGATGCCCCGGAGCTATCCGATGCCTACCGCAAGCTGGCGGAGATACCCGATGACACCCCGGAGCAGGTGCGCGAGAAGCAGGAAGCCTACGAGAGGTTGCGCGGCGAGGGGGGGCGATGGTGGCGCGACAACACGGCCTGCCACATCTGGACGGCCGCCTTCTTCGCGAACCTGGACAAGGAAAGCTACCGGGAGAAAGCCGTTCCCACCACGGATATCCTGCGCACCTATCTCAAGACCGGGAATATCGACGGCCGCTACATAGGGCACGCCTGGGAGGCGGCGCAGCGCCTCCGCTTCTTCCACTGGCCGCTCGAGTTCCCCGAGGTATTCGAGGCAGGCGGCTTCGATGTGGTGCTCTGCAACCCGCCGTGGGAGCTGATCCAGTTGCAGGAGGAAGAGTTCTTCGCATTAAGAGATCCTGTTATCGCAGGAGCGCCAAAAGCAGCAGCTCGCAAGCGGCTCATTAGGGAACTTGTGGAAACAAATCCTGAGCTTTGGCGGGAATATAGTGAAGCGTTGCACTTAGCTGATGCAACGAGGAAATTCCTGCGCAGCTCAGGAAGGTTTGAGCTGACCTCAAGCGGCAGGGTCAATTGCTATTCCGTCTTCTCCGAGCTTTTCAGCCAATTGATGAATCGCTCCGGCAGGGCGGGGCTGGTGGTTCCCACAGGCATCGCAACCGACGATACAAACAAGCAATTTTTCTCACACCTGGTGGAGTCGAATGGATTGGCGGGACTGTACGATTTCGAGAACCGGGAGAGAATCTTCCCCGCGGTTGATAGCAGAATGAAGTTCTCCCTCCTTACCTTGAAGGGTGACGGCGATAGAGCGGGCGAGCCCGCCCGTTTTGCTTTCTTCCTCACACGAGCTGAACAACTCAAGGATGAGAGGCGCACCTTCGAGCTCACGGCCTCCGATTTTGCACTGCTCAATCCCAATACCCGCACCTGTCCCATCTTCCGCACCCGCCAGGACGCCGATCTCACGAAATATATCTATGAGAGGGTGCCTGTGCTAGTGAACGAGGTAACCGGGGAGAACCCCTGGAGGATTACATTCAAGCAAGGCTTGTTCAACATGTCTTCTGACTCCCACCTCTTCCGCACCCGGAGCGAGCTTGAGGAGGCCGGCTTCGCCCTCTTCGGCAACCGCTTCGTCATGGGCGAAGGCGAGGGGCAGGAGGTGTGGCTGCCGCTATATGAGGCGAAGATGATCCACCAGTTTGATCACAGATTCGGCACCTATGAAGGAGTGGACTCTCGCACAAACGCTCAGATTCCAACTCCCAGTCACGAGCAACATGCCGACTGCAATTTTGTGACCATACCCTGGTATTGGGTTGAATCTCGTGAGGTTAATAGAGAGCAAGGAGATTATGCCAATGAGTGGTTGCTAGGTTTTCGTGATATTGCTCGAGCAACAGATGAGCGCACCGCAATTTTCACCCTTATCCCCCGCACCGCAGTTGGCCATCCTATCCCATTAGTGTTTACAAAGAGCGAAATAGATCCCTCGCAAATGCTTAGCTTTCTCCAAAATTTCAATGGCCTCATTTTAGACTATGTGGCAAGACAGAAAATCGGGGGTACACATCTTACATATTTCTACCTAAACCAGCTTTCAATACTTTCACCAAGCTACATTTCCCACCAAAACGCCAGCCTTATCTCATCAACAACTTTAGAATTAATTTATTCCTCCTGGGACATAAAGCCATTCGCCGATGATGTCTGGCGAGAAGCAGACGAGGAGCTCCGCCAAGCCATTAAAACCCAATGGGACGATAACAAGGAGGCCACTGGCGGTCATACATGGGATCCACCCGAATGGGCGGAGATTGCAGAGGACGGCATCCCACTCCCGCCCTTCAAATGGGACGAGGAACGCCGCGCCCACCTCCGCGCCGAGCTCGACGCCATCTATGCCAAGCTCTACGGCCTTAATCGCAAACAGCTCCGCTACATCCTCGACCCCGCCGATCTCACAGAAAAGGAGCTTGAGAACATCCTCGACGACTACGAGGAGATAGAAGACCCCCTGGACGAGGAAGCATATCTCGCCCGCTGCGAAGCTTCCAGCTTCCCAGGCGAAACCTTTCGCGTCCTCAAGGAAAAGGAAATCAAGCAATACGGTTACTACCGCACTCGTCGCCTAGTTCTTGATTCCTGGCAGAAGATGGGGGAGTGGAAAAATTGAACCTAGTCAATCACTGCCTATATTGTCATTGGGCGTATTGTGGGAATTAACCTGTGTAGATTCATATTTAGGAGGGGTTATGAGCATTAGCACGAATGTCGAAGGGATAGGTCATCTGCTTAGCGATAGGCTTCTTGCCATCCCCGATTATCAAAGAGCTTATTCTTGGAAAAGAGATGATGAAGTCGAGGAACTATGGCGTGATCTTGACGAAGCTATATCGTCTGGAACGTCTGAATACTTCCTTGGGTCTATTGTGACAACACAGATCAAGGGAGATGAGAGGATTCAAGTAATTGATGGGCAACAGAGGCTTGCTACCGTAAGCCTTATTTATGCTTCAATACGCGATCTCTTAGATGCAAGGGCTGATGAGCGTGCAAGGGAGATTGAAAGAGAAGTCCTAGGGAAGCGAGATATTAAGACACGCGATATAAAACCACGTCTCGTACTTAATGCAGAAGATAATGACTTCTTCCAACGAATAACTATGGAATCTACCGCCAATCGGGAGTTGAACCCAACCCTACAATCTCATCGCTTGCTTATTGATTCCTATAATTTCTTCAAAAATAAACTAAATCATCTCATTGCAGACCTCGGCCCTGATGAATGGCAAGCACCCTTACTGGATTGGTACACTTACCTACTTCACCAAGCAAAAGTGATTGAAGTGGCTGTCACCGAAGAGGCCCGTGCGTTTGTTATTTTTGAGACTCTTAATGATCGAGGCTTGAACCTCAGTACTTCAGATCTTCTGAAGAATTATCTGTTCGGGAAAGCTGGTACCCGTGTTGAGGAAGTTAAAACTAGATGGCAAAGAGCGATGAGCCCTTTCACTGCCTCGGACTTAGATGCAGATACTTTTCTGCGACATTTCTGGGCTTCAAAGAAAGGTGTAGTTAGAGTTAAGGCACTCTATTCGCAAATGAAGCTAGAAATTACCAGTGAGCAGTCAGCAGTGGACTTTTCAGGGGAACTTGCCGTTTGTTCGCCTCTGTGGGTAGCGATGTTCGATAGAGATTCAGAAATTTGGAATAATTATAAACAGAGCGCACGTGCTGCACTCGATACTCTAAAAAGTCTTAGCGTTGAACAATGTCGACCTCTACTTCTAGCTGCTATGAGAAGATTTGCACCAGATCAATTAGAGGAACTAGTATCTCTGGTGATTAGTTGGTCTGTTCGTTGGTCTGTTGTTGGGGGTGGTAGTGCCGGAACCGTCGAAAGACTATATGCACAAGCAGCAAAGAGCATAACAAACAACGAAATAGCCGACGCAAGAGGTGTGGTAGCGAAATTTGGCGCTGTTCCAGGTGATTTAGATTTCAAAGCGAGTTTCGAAACGTTGACAGTAAAGAAGAGTTGGCTTGCTCGCTATTTTCTTGCTGTTCTTGAAAGACAAAAGAGAGGTGAAGAAGAACCAGAGCTAGTACCAAATGAGAATGTGGACGAAGTAAACCTAGAGCACATTCTTCCTAAAAACCCAACGCCAGCAGATTGGCGACAATTCTCACAAGAGGAGATTCAAACATACCAGTATTGGCTTGGGAATCAAGCCTTGCTACGGAAATCACATAATAGGCAGATCGGGAATCGTCCGTTTACTGAAAAGAAACCTATACTTTTAGCCTCAAACCTACTCCTTACCAAGGATATTGGTGAACAAGATGATTGGACTCCCGAGACTGTCAGAAGCCGACAAGAAAAGCTAGCCGAGCTCGCCGTTAGAGTATGGCGGAAAGCATAATCTTGGCGCTGTTTATCTTAAGCGCCAGTAAGAACTAGAATAATGGGAGGTAATGGTTAGTATGAAGCCTAACCTGCATGTATTGTAATCAACAAATGGTCAATATCGCTGAGCGCAGCCGATGATTATGCCTCATCGTTTTGTAGATGTCTGATCGCATTGACTCACTGATTCTGCTACCCAAATGCTATCGTTGCCTCACGAAAATGTTACCAACAGAACCAGGGAGGCGGAGCATGGAAAGCGAAATCAGCAAGCAGGCAATCCAGGAATTGACCGAAGCGGTTCGGCAACGTTATCTGGCCTCTACGAAAGAGGAAAAGCCGGAGATACTGGATGAGTTCATCGCCCTGACGAAATGCCACAGAAAACATGCCATTCGCCTGCTCGGCTCGCGGGGAGAACGTGCAGCCACCACTTCCCCTCATTCAAGACGAATATACGACGAAGCGGTGAAGGAGTCCTTGATCGTTTTATGGGAAGCGGCAGGCAGAATCTGCGACAGGCGCCTGAAGGCAGTATTGCCGCCTCTTATCGAGCCTGTGGAGGTAAACGGCCATACGCACCTTGATCCGGAAGTCCGCGATCGCCTCCTGCGCATCAGCGCTTCGACTATTGACAGACTGCTCGCCCCGGTTCGCCAGCAGGCGAAAGGGCGGAGGAAGAGTAACGCGCCGAAAAAGGCGAGTAAACAGATCCCCGCAAAGGACCTATTGCGACTGGGCCGAGCGGGGGCCGGGAGAGCCAGAGGCGCGCATGGTGCTGCACTGCGGGTCTTGCATATCCGGTCTGTATCTCCGCAAGCCTGGCAAAGGCAGATGTCTTCTCCGGCTGGACGGAAAGCCGTCCCGCTCCTTTCGCGCGAGCAGTCCCTGGTAGAGGGGGGGCTGATCAGCGACAATTAGAATTCCCGGCCGCATTGACTCACTGATTCTGCTACCCAAATGCTATCGTTGCCTCACGAAAATGTTACCAACAGAACCAGGGAGGCGGAGCATGGAAAGCGAAATCAGCAAGCAGGCAATCCAGGAATTGACCGAAGCGGTTCGGCAACGTTATCTGGCCTCTACGAAAGAGGAAAAGCCGGAGATACTGGATGAGTTCATCGCCCTGACGAAATGCCACAGAAAACATGCCATTCGCCTGCTCGGCTCGCGGGGAGAACGTGCAGCCACCACTTCCCCTCATTCAAGACGAATATACGACGAAGCGGTGAAGGAGTCCTTGATCGTTTTATGGGAAGCGGCAGGCAGAATCTGCGACAGGCGCCTGAAGGCAGTATTGCCGCCTCTTATCGAGCCTGTGGAGGTAAACGGCCATACGCACCTTGATCCGGAAGTCCGCGATCGCCTCCTGCGCATCAGCGCTTCGACTATTGACAGACTGCTCGCCCCGGTTCGCCAGCAGGCGAAAGGGCGGAGGAAGAGTAACGCGCCGAAAAAGGCGAGTAAACAGATCCCCGCAAAGGACCTATTGCGACTGGGCCGAGCGGGGGCCGGGAGAGCCAGAGGCGCGCATGGTGCTGCACTGCGGGTCTTGCATATCCGGTCTGTATCTCCGCAAGCCTGGCAAAGGCAGATGTCTTCTCCGGCTGGACGGAAAGCCGTCCCGCTCCTTTCGCGCGAGCAGTCCCTGGTAGAGGGGGGGCTTTGCGTCATCTGCAGCAATTTCCCCATGCCGGTCATCGGCTTCAACTCCGCTGGTGACAGCGCCTTCACCGGCGACACCTTGCTGGCCTATTGCGAAGATAACGGCCTTGTATTCACGCGCTCCAGGCCGTACCAGAAGAACGATCAGGCCTGGATCGAACAGAAGAACGGCGCCGTTGTGAGGCGTTTCGCAGGGTACGAGCGCTTCTCCGGGATAGTGGCGGGCCAGCTGCTGGGCCAACTCTATCGGGCCGCGTGCCTCTACGCAGGCTACTTCCAGCCTTCCTTCAAGCTGAAGGAGAAGACCAGGGAGGGCTCGAAGGTGAAGAAGCAATACTATCCGCCGGCAACACCGGCGGATCGCCTGCTGCAAAGCGACCTGGTATCCGGTGCAGTCAAGAATGCCCTGCGTGATGAGCGCTGCCACCTGGACCCCGTGGCCCTCTTGCACAGGATTCGCGAGATCCAAGCCGCGCTGGCGGCCATCGCTTCACCCGAGTGCATGGAGAGCCCGGGCAAATCGGACCTCGATACATTCCTTGCGCAGCTGCCGAAGCTGTGGGAATCCGGGGAGGTGCGCCCAACCCACCGGAAGCACCAGGGCAAAACCAGGGATTATCGAACCAGGAAAGATCCTTTCGAGCGAGTATGGCCAGATATCCTTCTCTGGTTAAGCGAAGACCCCGATGCCACAGCGAAGTCTCTTTTCCTGCGCCTGCAGGATGCCTATCCAGGTCATTTCAGCTGCGGGCAATTGCGGACGCTGCAACGGCGGGTCAAGGAATGGCGAAGCGTCATGGCAAGAGAGCTTGAGAGGTGGCTGCTACTATGGCACTGACGATGACGATCTTGCGCTTGTTGGGAAGTAGGCAGGAGCAGCCCATTTGGAAGGCACAAACCCGGTGCTGGGCGATCAGTTGCATGGTAACATTTCGAATTGAGGCAACGGGAAAGGAAAATCTAGTTGACGTCAATCAGACAGGTGCGGGTCCGGCTCCACCCTCATGACCAGCCAGTACCCCGTGGCCTCCTGGCATCAACCCCGTCCTTGCCGATGCCATCTGCGACCGCCTAGTGCATAACGCTTATCATATCGAGCTGGCGGGGGAGTCCATGCGCAAGCTAAGACGGCTTGGCGATGAAGGCCGCCTTTCGGGCGCCGATCGTATGGGAGGCACAGGTCAATAACCGTACAGGGAGCCGGAAGGAAGGACGCAGCAACATTGCAGCCGGTCCATGCTTACCACTCCTAATCGAGAAAGGAGGTGACCGTCGCTTCGCTCCGAAAGTGGTAATCTATTATCGGAACGGGTGGTAAATTTCAGCGGAATAGGCAATCATAGATCAACGGCTGAATAGTATACATGCACATGCAAAGCAGAAGGAGAGTAAGATATATTCTCTAGCGATAGCAATGCATAAGGAATGAACATGTGGTGTGATATTCTTACCAACATTATTTCTGATATAATATTCCTGTTACTCCTAATAGCAATTGGCTGGATTATCCTATTCTTAACAAGACGCTACAAGCTCCTAAGTTTCTTTAATATCAGGCGTACAAAAAAGATATCAATATATCTTTCGAATATTCGAGTAATCCCAGGGGGTGCTATAGGTATAGATGATACCAAAAGAAACTATGGTGGAAAGGCTGTTACTTTCTCGGAATCGCAGGCTGCGAGGAGCTTCACGGATATCTTCAATTATCTTGTTCCCTCCGCTTTGGAAAAACCTGGCATACTAAGCAAATTATTAATATCTGATGTGCATGTTCAAATTGAGCCTTCTCCGCTAGATTATGGGTTCGCAGAAAATAATTCTTCAATAATTGCTCTTGGTAGTCCTGGATATAATGCTATTTCGAGATTCATTGAAGAAGTGATGGTTTCTAGGGCAAAGTTTATCAATGATAATTCTGGTATGCTTGTTGAGGGTTTCCCTCCAATACAAGACACGAAATGTGGCTTTGTTGAGAGGGTACTTGATAGTGAAAGCGGGAGAAGCATTTTCTACGCTGCAGGCCTATCCGAACCAGGCACTGTAGGAGCAGCTCTATTCCTATCTAGAGAATGGAAGATGCTTCATAAGAAGTATGGGGGGAGTCAGCCGTTTGTTGTAATGTTGAGGTTTGATATAACAAACTTGAAAAACTGGACAATACTATTTGAGCAGTAGCGGGATATCCTATGGGAATATGGCTAGGAGGTTAGCTCCATGCATTGCACTAACTGTGGTAAGAAGAATCCTGTAGACGCTAATTATTGTATGGTGTGCGGTACCCAGCTACAAGATAGGCCACCTTTTGCTGACTTAATAGTCCCCACAGCATCCGGTACAGCCTCCTGCTATAATATATCGGATCCGATTACTGGAGTAGAGGCTGCTGGCCTTGTTGAAAAAAAAGACACGTATAAGCCATCAGGCTCTTCATATGATGGCGACGAAGAATAAGAAAATGCTCAGCTTGTCTGCATAAACAATGCAGACTATATTGTCATGCAACTTCTCTTTCAATGTCTCTTATCGCGTTTTCTTGGAAATCTTCAAGGTCTACATATTGTTTATCAGCTGCGCTTGTTAAAAGGCGCCTGTCTCTCTTGGCAATTATGTCAAAGTCCTCATACACTATAAAGCTTACGAACTTAACCTCCTCTAACTTGAAAGCTTGGCACTTTATTGTTGCTAGTCGAGCAGTCGATGAGTCCTTAACTCCGAATAGAAATAGTGGCCGAGAATTTGGGGATAATTCCCAGTCTACTTCCAACTCTTCTCTATGTGGTAATGGCTTAGTGTTCGGTCTTGGATTATATTTTGCTAGATTCTTGACGACAAACTCCTCAAGCATCTCAAAGAACAACGATTGGATGATCTCCCTTTTAAATTGCTGCATGTTTAAGATTTTCCCTATGGTTTGGGCAAATTGTAGAATATACATGTATAAGCTTTCTGAAGGTGTATCAATAAATAGGGTACCATTTCTTTCATAAATACCATTCTCAGAGATAATCTTGTTGAAAATTCTTTCTTTATTTTCAGTATCAATATCGTATGAATAGGAAAGGCGCATGAGGGTCATCCCGTGGTCAGAAATATGAATCCTGCCGTCGTTGGTTGATTGTTCAAGAAAAATATCAATCATATCGCCATCCTCATGATAAAGGGGTAGTATTAGCTGGTAGATTCCATTACGCTTCTGCCTAATTTCCATCTGGTTATTGAATTGCTTCTTAAGGATTTCAAGATAGTCAAGCAATTTTCTATACCTCATCCGGATTAAATAGCATTGGAAATCTATGTTTTGGGAAATAACTATAAGCGTTCTCGATATTTGCTATGTTGATAAAACAATCTAATGCTTGCTCATAAGAAGCATAACAATCCACAGGTATGCCTCCCCACTCTGGTGATCTTCCGGCTTGTATATTGTCTTCCTTCGCCACATGGAAATGAAATAGGGAGTGATGGGCATTTACATTATTATGGTCATAAATATACTCGCCATGAGGTCCATTCAATCTCAATAGTGCTATTGCGCCCCTCTCATCGCTTGGATGATAGACTAGTCCTATTGAGAAGTTTTCAGGAAAATCATTGTTAACTCTCATGAATACTGAAAATCGATTATCTCCATCCATTGATTGCAACTTCATGTCATTACGTTTATGCCCACCTGCATTATAATCTTGCCTCCTAGGTGGGTCTGTAATGGCCTTTCTGCAAATTATCAGGCTCTGGAGCTCATCTTGAGTATATTGCCTCAATTGTTTTCATGCCCCCAAAGGAAAGCACCAACAACAGCTTCTTAGTCTCATATACTAAATTTGATTCTATCAGTCTGCTAGGCCATTTACTATTTCTCATGAATTCTTGTAGCTGTCAACATAAAGTAGGCACCCTCATCCCGGTGAAAGCAATCATGCCGATACCGCCAGGCCCGC
>CAZEAU010000004.1:0-113543 GCA_964510515.1 uncultured Actinomycetota bacterium
CCGCGCTCCTTTTTGAGGAACTCCGCCCTCTCCTCCGCCTTCTCGATCATCTCCTCGCGCGTGCCGTAATCGAGGGCCCCCGTGGTGCAGGTCAGCACGCAGGCGGGGCGGTTGCGGGCCGGGTACGGCTCGGGCTGGTTCTGCATATCCAGGCCCGGCTGGTCCGGGATGGGGAAGGCCTCGGGCTCGTTGCCGATGCGATCGAGGCAGAAGCGGCAGCGGAAGATGCCCTTCTCGGCCGCGTCGTAGCGGCAGGCCTGGAAGGGGCAGGTGGCCACGCAGTAGTTGCAGCCGATGCACTTATCGGGGTCCGTCATCACCAGCCAGGCCTCCTTGTCCCCGTCCGAGACCTTGTGCTTCCGGGTGGCTCCCGAGGGGCAGACCTTGACGCAGGTGGCGTCGGTGCAGTGCATGCACTGGTACTTGGTGAAGTACCAGTAGAGCCCGTCGTCCGCGGCCGGGCGTTTCTCCGGCTCGTTGAAGAGAATGCGCATCCAGCACTGCGAGGTCAGCTCGGGCGGGTTCTCATAGGTGCCGTTGTTGTTGGTGTGAGTGTAGGTGCGCTGATTCCAGCTCTTGCATGCCACCTGGCAGGCGCGGCACCCCGTGCATTTGCTGGCGTCGAAGAGGATCGCCTTGTTCGTGGGTTCAGCCATATCACTTCACCTTCCTCAGGTTCACCAGGAACGCTTTGTATTCAGGGATGGTGGTATTGGCATCACCTATGTGGCCCGTGATCTGGTTGGCGGAGTAGCTCTTCTCGGAGATCCCGTTGCGCTCCGGTCCGCCGGGCACGAAACCGATGTAGCCGAAATGCCAGGGCAGGGTCACGATATGCACCGCCTTGACCTTGCCGTTGTCCCCGATCTGGAGGGGCTTGAGGCGGGTGGTGACCACCGCCACCCCCTGCACCTTGCCGCGCACGCTCTCCAGCTCCACGATGTCGCCCTTCTTGATCTTCAGCTCCTCGGCCAGCTCCACCGACAGCTCCACGAACTGCTCGGGCATGGCCTCGGCCAGCCAGGTGTTGTTGCGGGTCATCTGCCCCGCCTGCCAGTGCTCGGTCACCCGGATGGTCGTGCACACATAGGGATATCTCTTGTCTCCTACGTCCGCGAAACCGTATTTGTCCGGCTCCTCCTTGGCGGAGGGCCACTCGAGAACCGCGGCCGGGTTCCACTGCTCGCCGGAGAGCATGTTCTTGACCGGGCTCTCGCGGGGCTCGTAGTGCTCGGGGAAGGGCCCCTCCACCATGCTGCTGGAGAACAGGCGTCCCACCTGCGCCCCCACCTCGCGGTTCATCATGTAGGGGCCGGCGCCGGAGTCGGCGGCCAGGGAGCCCTTCTTGTGGACGGCGAAGAAGTCGTTGACGTCGTTCTTCATCACCATGTTCTCTCCCGATTCGTCGAAGAGGAAGAGGGCCTTGTCGGGCGCGAAGGGCTTGCCCGAGAAGTCCATGGAGCAGCGGTTGTAGATGATGCGGCGGTTGACGGGCCACGCCCAGCCCCAGACGGGGTAGGTGCCCACATTTATCTTCCTGGCCGAAGCGGGGGCCTCGTCGATCTCTCCGTAGCTCCCGTCCGCGTAGCTGTAGGTGCCCACCTTGCCGCTGGCCGCATTGGGGTAATAGATGGTCTGGCTCGCCTCGTCCCACCAGTAGAGCGGGGTCTTGAGCAGACGCCACTTGGCCTTGTCGAAGGGGATACCCTTCCACTCCGTGGCCTGCTCGTCGCGGGGTATCTTCACCGCGCCCTCATCGTCCTTGGGCAGCTGGTCGGCGATGCCCAGTATCTTCGCGGCCCCCTCGATATCGGCATCCGAGGCCCACTCCCCGCAGAACACCCAGTTGCCGCAGGCGGTGCTGCCGTCGTCCTTGAGGTTGCCGAACCCGAAAACCGGCTTCTTGAAGGCCTCCTCCCAGGAGAACTCCCCCTCCGGCCAGGTGAAGCCCTGTATCTCGAAGAGCACCTGGTCGGTGTTGGGGTCGCCGTGCTGGTCCTCATCGTAGGCCCAGAAGAGCTCGGTTACGGCCTCCTTGACCGCTCCGCCCTCGGCGCGATAGAGCTCCTTGAGCGCCTTCATCATCTTGTGCACGATGTAGGCGTCGCTCTTCGCGTCCCCGGGGGGCTCGACCGCCTTCCAGCGGTACTGGGCAAGGCGCCCGGAGGTCATCACCGAGCCGCCCTTCTCCACCGAGGAGGCGGCGGGAAGCGCCCACACCTCGGTCTGGATGTTTTTAGGGTCCGCGCCCGGGCGCTGCCAGAAGTTCATGAGCTCGGTGTCCCAGAGGTCCACCGCCGCCAGCCATTCCAGCTTATCCAGGGCCGCGCACTCCAGGTTGGCGTTGGGCCCCCCCACCGGCGGGTTCTGGCCCCAGGACACCAGCCCCTTGATGATGCCCGCATACATGTCCTCGAAGAGGGCGATGTGGGTGTAATTCTTGCCCTTCTTGACCTTGGGCATGAACTCGAAGGCCTTGGCCAGGTCCTTGTGGGCGTAATCCCCCCACCATGCCGTCAGCAGGCTGGCCACGAACTTGGGGGTGTTCATCCAGTAGCCGGCCTTGGGGGTCACCGCATCCAGGAAAGCCTCGTAATCGGGGTTGCCGCTGTTGGGGACGGCGATATAGGCGGGGATGATATGGGAGAGCAGGGCGTAATCCGTGGACCCCTGCACGTTGGACTCCCCGCGCAGGGCATTGATGCCGCCCCCCGGCATGCCCGTGTTCCCCATGAGCAGCTGCAGCATGGCGAAGCAGCGCAGCTTCTGCGAGCCGATGGTGAACTGCGTCATCCCCATGGCGTACATGAGGTTTCCGCTCTTGTCCCTCTTGTGGGTGATGCCCACGTAGAGGTCGGCGATCTCCTTGAACTTGGCCGGATCCATGCCGCAGACCCGGGAGATCATGCTCTCCTCGCCCTCGTAGGTGTAGCGGGAATAATGCTCCTTGAGCTTGGCCCAGACGGTGCCCGCCGCGGCCTCGTCATCTAAGGGGATGAAGTTGCCGTTGGCGTCCGTGGGCCCATTGGGGGTGCCCCGGTTGGGGAATTCGGGGTGGTGTTCGATGGGGATGAGGTCGATCCGGACGGGCTGTCCCTCGGAGTCCAGCTGATAGGTCCAGGTCTTGATGTCGTAGCTCCTCTTATCGGCGTTGTAGCCGCTGAAGAGGCCGTCCAGCTCCGCTACGCCCTTGAAGTCCGGGCTGACCATCACGGGAGCGTTGGTGTAGTTCTGCACGTACTCCCAGTTGATGTAGTTCTTGTCCATGGCGTACTTGATCAGCGCCCCGTAAAAGACTATGTCCGTGCCGGGCCGGATGAAGGCGAAGGCGTCCGCCCTGGACGCGGAGCGCGTGAAGCGGGGGTCGACGACGATGATCTTGGCATCGCGTTCCTCCCTGGCGTCCTCCATCCATTTCCAGGATACGGGGTGGTTTTCGGCCGGGTTGGACCCGCAGACCATGAAGACGTCGGTGTTGCGGAGGTCTACCCAGTGATTGGTCATGGCTCCGCGCCCATACGTGCCGCCGAGACCGGCGACTGTGGCGGAGTGTCATATGCGCGCCTGATGCTCAAGGTAAACGATGCCCAGGCCGCGCGCAAACTTGGATATGAGGTAGCATTCCTCGTTATCCAGGGCCGCCCCTCCGAGCTGGGCCAGGCCCTCGCAGCGGTTCACCGTCACCTTTTGGCCGTCGACATCCTCGGTCTCGACAAAGGTGTCGTCACGGGTGTCCTTGATGAGGCGGGCGATCCTCGGGATGGCTTCCTCCCAGGTCTTCTCCTCCCATTCCGTGGCGCCGGGCGCACGGTAACGCACTTTCCGCAGCCGCCTGTCGTTGTTGGCTACCTGATAGATGGACTGCCCCTTGGAGCAGAGAGCAGCCCGGTTGATGGGGCTGTCGGGGAGACCCTCGAGGCCCACCACCTTCCCATCCATCACGCTGACGATGGCGGAGCACCCCAAGGAGCAATACGGGCATATCGTAGTGCTCTCCCTGGCCTCGCTGATGCGGAGTTTCTCGGCAGCGGCGAGGGCAGGAGCAGAGAACCCGAGTTGCGCGAGGGCCGCGACGCCGATGCCGGCGCCCGACAGCTTGAGGAATCCCCTTCGCGAAAGTTCCATACTTCCCCCACTTTCCTAGGTCGAATCCTGCGTTTATATAAATACGTAACTTGCGTTCACTTGCGATTTATGTATGAACCCATGCGGTATTGATACCATCACGCTGCAAGCTTCTCGTTTTCATGTTATTCGGCTTTCAAGGACCCGCGTGCCAATCTATAATCCCATGGATTATACTATCCTTCTTCGCGCCGTGGCAACCGCGGCGGTCCGCGGCAAAAGGCGTTTCATCAGGTCAGGAGAACGCCGTCCGGCACCCTCTTTCGTACCCCCTCTCCTGCGCCGCCAGGTCGAGGTGCGCCGTGGCGAGGTCCTCCAGGGGCAGCACGAATTCCTCGTCCCTGTCGTGCGGTGAAGAGCTCACCTTGATGTATTTCCCGCAGCTGTCGCACAGGTAAACCCGCTGTGAGTCGTTTTCCTCCGCGAAGATGTACTTGAGCTTGCCCTGATCCAAGGTGCTGCAGAAGGGACACATCATGCGCGGGAACCCCCAGCGGGTACCGCAGAGCGAGCATTCCAGCACCCGCAGCCCTTCCTCCGGGCGCAGCAGGCCCATAACGGGCAGGCTCCCGCACAGGGGGCAGTCGCCGCGCGGCACCTGGTCCAGGTCGGCCGCGCGCAGCATGGCGCCGGCCGCCCTCCAGTAGAAGGGGGCCAGCGAGATGTGGAGCAGCATGAACAGCACGGAGGGGTCGAGGGAATAGCCACGCATATGCCGCTCCACCCCCTCGTCCTCACGCGCCAGGAAGGCGTCCAGAAGGCCCCCCAGCTTCGCCTCGTCCTCCAGCTCCTCCTCCCGGAAGCGCGACATGCCCGCGATGGGCCCCTCGCCCTTCTTCTCCAGCACTTTCCCCAGCTCTCGCATCATCTCCCTGAACGTGGCCGAGTCCACTGCGAGCTCGCCCGGCTTGATGAGCAGCTCGTTCTCCTCGATGCGGAAAGAGACCTGAGCCCCCTCGATGTGGGGAAGCCTGTCCGGGATGCCCCGGGAGACCCTCCTCTGGGTGGAAAAGACCTCGCGGTAGAGGCCCATGACCCCCTTCAACCTGGGGTTTTTAGCCACGTACCTCTTCGCCTCACGGGCGAGCAGGCTCTTGTTGACCTTGCGCTGTTTCAATGCGAATTCGCTTATCTTGTCCAACCTCCCTCGCCGGTGGCGCCGCCCTTGCGCCGCCCCGGAATGTGTCCCGCGCCCCTCCGCCTTGCCGGGGACGTGACGCTCATCGTACACATCTCATACAGGCTGTGCCGCGCGCGCCGCCCCGCCAGGCAGCGGGGCTCATCCCTCCTCCTCCCCGGCTTCCTCCTCCACCGCCGCGGCCCTTCTGCGCGCGCCGCGCTTTCCCAGCGAGGCGAAGAGGATGCTCCCCTCGTAGAGCAGAAACATCGGCGCCGCCACCAGCAGCATGGTCACCGGGTTCCAGTCCGGGGTTATGAGTCCAGCGAAGACGAGGATGACGATGACGGCGATGCGCCAGTTCTTATGCAGCCTCTGCGGGGTCACGACCCCGATCCTCACCGCCAGCCACACCACCAGGGGGGTCTCGAAGGAAAGGCCGACCCCCAGCAGGAGCAGGGATACGAAGCTGATATACTGGCTGGCCATGAGCACGGGCGCTATCTGTCCCCCCGACTGCCCCGTCAGCCACTGCAGCCCCACGGGCAGTATATAAATGTAGCAGAAGGCCACCCCGAACAGAAAAAAGAGGATGATGAAGAAGAGAGCGTACGCCATGAAACGCTTCTCCCGCTTGCGCAGCGCGGGAGCCACATAGGCCAGGAGTTCGTAGATGATCACCGGCAGGGCGAGGACGACGGCCGCGTACATGGCGATCTTGAAGCGCACCATGAAGGGCTCCAGCACGGTCTGATAATGGAGATTGAGGGGTATGCCCGCCTGGGCGGCCGGCCTCTTGAGAAGGCCGAGGATGTCCCAGGAAAAGATGAACCCCACGCTGAGGGCCACCACCAGGGAGAGGAACATGACGATGATACGTCTTCTGAGCTCCTCGAGGTGCTCGATAAAGGACATCTTCTGGTCGGGCAAAAAAGCCTCCGGGGGCGGTCGTGGGGTCGAGAAAGGGGCTCTCCGGCGGTCGGCCTTGTCTGTCTATTTCTCTTCCTCTTCGCTCTTTTTCTTGCTCTCCTTCTCCTCCTCGCCTTTGCCCTCGAGGCCCTCTTGCACGGCCTTGGTCACCTCGGAGCTGGAGGCGCGCAGCTCCCTGATGGCCTTGCCCACCGAGCGCCCCAGTTTGGGAAGCTGCGTGGGCCCGAAGATGACGAGGGCGATGCCGAGGATGATGAGTAATTCCGGCCCTCCCAGGCTCTGAAAAAGCGCGAGCATCTGCTCTTTCCCTCCTTTTTCCGCTTCGTCCGTCTCGCGGCGTCTGCAGCGAGCACGCTAAAATATATTAGACTCCACGCATATTTTAGTCAACGCAAGAGGATGGGGGTCAGGTCTTGTTCTTTGCATACCGGGGTATCCTCCCAGTTCGCAGCTGGGATTTTACTTTGCTTTTGCAAGACATGGCCCCGGGCTTTCTTACCAGCGTGTCGCCCAAGGAACCGGCTCGCATATGAAAGGATAGGCTCTCGGTAGATGCCGGCATTTCTGAGTAGCTACAGGTGCCCGCAGGTCTTGGCCTTGCAAGCCTCCGGCCTTCGGCCCTCGGCGCGCGAAGCAAGACCAGACCCCAGCGCTACGCGTCGCTCCGCCAAGAAACGGTTGACTGGGCTCGCTCAAGGAGAGCGAGCCCGTGGAGAAAAGGCAAAAGAAACAACGGGGGTGGGTTGGCGTTGCGATCTTGGAGAGAGAAGGGGGGATGGGTTGGTGCCGCATTCCTCTCATGGGCGGGAAGGATAAGATCGAGAGCACGCAGAAGAGTCCTGGGAAGGGAGAGCGATGTCGAAAGGCCACCCACACCGGATCGCCGCCATGGTCTCGGCGCTGTCATTCGCGCTGGCGCTTTTTCTCCTGGCCGGGTGCGGCGGGGAGACCGCGCGCGACGACAGCGGCGCGGTGGCCGAAACGACGACCGCCTTCCTCAACGCCCTCGGCGACCGCAGGGTGCAAGAGCTGCGTTCATTCATGTCCCGGGGATACCTGGACTCCAACGCGGTGCCCGACCCCATCAGCTCCGAGCAATTGCTCGCCTCGCTGGGAGATCTGGCCTCCTACCGCTTCGTGCCCGGGGAGGACATCCTCATCGAGGGGCAGCGCGCGGTCGTGAGCCTGACCCTGGAGATGGCGGGCGGGGCGGCGAGGGAGGAGACCCTGGCCATGGTGCGAGAGGACGGCGAGTGGAAGGTGGATGCCTTCACGGCCATCGACTGGTCGAGGCGGCCGGCGGACAAGGACGATGAGCGCATCAGGGCGGGGCAGGCGCTGTACGGATTCCTGGGGGCCTGTATAGACGGCGACACCGGGCACATCTTCTCCCATCTCAGCCCGGCTTACCGGGAAAAGCACCGCCTGGAGAAAGCCTGGACGCGGGCGGAGTTCTCCGGGGTCTTCGGAACCGCCCGCTCCTTCGATTTCAGCGCGGAGGACATGGAGGTGCGCGGCGACCTCCTGGAGGTCGACGTCACGGTGGAGTTCGGGAGCAGGGGCAACCTGGAGTCGGAGACCGCTCGCGTGGTCATGGTGCGCGAGGACGGCCGCTGGCTGGTGGACGCCTTCCCGTTCTTCATCTATTGAGGGGCAAGGTCGAGGTAGCAGCGGGCGGTGGCCGTGACCGTCGCGCTCCCGCCCCCCATGACCAGGAGTTCGACCCCGCGGGATACGCGCACCGTGACCCAGAGAAACCCTCCCCCCGCCCCGCAAGTGCACTGCGCCAGCCTGGCCCCGTTGCGGTCCGCGGCCTCGCGCGCCGCCCCCAGGGGGTCGTTTCCGACGCCGAAGCAAGGGGTGAGCTCGAGCCCGGCCGCCTTGGCGGCGGCGTCGGCCGCGGTCTGCGCCCCGCCCCGCGCGCCGTAGATGGCGGTGACGTCATGCAGCACGACCCCCACCACCAGCATCACCGCCAGCAGCGCGGCCGCCACCAGGGTGGCCCCGGCGCGCTCATCCGCGATTATGCCCGCGCTCACAGCCCCTCCCTGTCGTTCTCTATGCGCATCTCGGCGCTGCCGCTCACCCTCACCGGGGGGAAGAACCTGTCCACGGCGGGAAAGGCCATGGGCACCTCATAGCTCACCTCGACCCGTACCCACTCGCCGCGGCGGCGCGGCCCGCCCGAGACGCCCACCACGATCTTTTCCGGGGCGAGCCCGGCCGCGGACTTGAGCACCGCTCCCTCGATGAGCGCCGCATTGCCCGTCTCGACCGCCTTGCGCGCCCCCTCCCTCGCCGCGGCCGTCACCGCTATCTGGGCCCTCATGACCAGCACCGCCTGCGCGAACAGCAGGAAGACGAGGAGGAGCAGGGGAAGGACGAGGGCGAATTCGGCCGTGGCCTGTGCCCCCTCCGCCCCTCCGCCGCGTCGTGCGCGAGGCATGGGGATGATGCGCAGCATTCGGACTCCCTCACGGGTGAGGATGCCTGCAGGCGCCGCCGTTGCGGTGCCCGGGAGATCGTGACTGGGGGCGAAGGCTAGTCGATAGCCTTGAAGGTCTCCTCGCGTTTGCCCCCTTTGCCGCCCAGCTTCTTCTGCAGCTCCGAAGGTATCTCGGGGGTTATGAATCCGACGAAGTCGTTGTAATGCTGGATGAGAAAGCGGTCGCCGCGGCGCAGGCCGATGACCATATCCGCCGCCTTGGAGCGCAGTTCCGTCGTGCTGATTATCCTGACTGCCATGCCCTCTCCTTAAACCTTCCAAGTTATATATGTTATATTATATGTAAATCCCACGCCGATCAAGATCTTTCGGGCAGTTTTTCATCCACGCCGCGGGGACGCGGGGAAGATTACGGGGAATTACGGCCGCCGCTCCCGCCCCGCGCCGGGTCAGACCCCGGGCGCTCAGCGCCGTTCCGTCTCCGCATAGGAGAGCGATGCCGTGTTGGATAGGGCGGAGAGGTTGCCCGCCTCGTCCCTGGCCTGCAGCGCGAAATAATAGACCGTCCCCTCGCGCGGAGCGCTGAAAGGAAACCCCTCCAGCACGTATTCCTGGTGGCTCCCCGCCGGCGCGGGCAGGGGTTTGCCCGCGTTCAAGGGGATGGCGTTCTTCCAGTTCCCGGGGTCGATAGGGGCGGCGGAGAAGCGTATCTCGTAACACATGGCCTGCCCGAGGCGGCCGTCGCCGCCGGGCGCCGTCCAGGCGAGGCGTACGCCTTGTGCTTTCTCCCCGCGCAGTGTGGCCTCCACCGCGAGGTCCACGACCCGTCCCGGCCGCGAGGCATCGCACGCCAGGCATCCCGTATTCCAGCCGTCGTGCCCGTGCTGCGGCCAGTCGGCCGCTGCGCTCACCTCGGCGGGCGTCCTCCAGACGAAAAGCCATCCCTCGCGCGTGCCCGCGGCCACCTCCCTCCACCCGTCGCCGTCGTGGTCGCCCACGGCGGGTGTGCCCACGCAGCTCCCGGCGATGAACCTCGGCCAACCCGCGGGCTCCCTCCCGTCCGCGCCAACGGCGTGCAGGTCGCGCCCGCACCCCCCGGCCAGTATCTCCTGCGCGCCGTCTCCATCGACATCCGCCACGGCGGGAGAGGCCGCGCCGCCGCCGAGCTCCGCGGGAAAGGAGGCGAGCATGCCTCCCTGGTCGCACCAGGCCGAGACGGCGCCCCCGCACCCGGCCTGGTCCGCGGGCAGGTTCATGTCTGTCACCCTCCCCAGGCCCGTGGTGGAGGTGACGAAGGAGAGCCCGCCCGCCCCCAGCGCCGCGAAGCAGCTGCCGCCCCCCGCGAGCTGGAGGTCGCCACATCCCGATACGCCGCCGTCGTCCCCGCGCTGCAGGCCCAGGGGAAGCCGCAGCTCGTCGCAGCCCAGAAAGGAGGTGCCGTCCGCGTTGAGCAGGAAGGCGGCTCCCCCCACCGCCGAGACCCCTATCTCCAGGCCACCGTCGCCGTCCAGGTCGGCGATGGCCGCCGTCGCCTTCACGCCCTGCCCGGCGCCGCACCGCATCTCCGGCACGGCAACGGCCAGCCTCACCGGCCACCCCGGCAAATAGGCCTGGGCGGGGATCGCGCCCTCGGCGGGCGAGGCTCCCTCCTCCAGGCCGTGGGCGACGCCGTCACGGTGGAGGGCATAGACGCGGACATTGTGGGGATCGAACCAGCCGGGGGGGGCGGCGGCAAGGTCGAGGGTGCGCGCGGAGGCGTTGAAGACCTCGCCCGCGTACATTTCTCCGCTCGCGCAGACCACCTCCAGCGCCCCGTCCCCGTCGAGGTCGGCGGCGCAGAGGCTGCTCGGGGCCGGGCCCCCCGCGGGCAGGGACGCGGCATCGGCGAACTCGCACCTGTGGGTAAGCGGGTCCAGGGAGGCGACCTTTGCGGGGTCCGCCAGCTTCACCGGCCACCCCTCGACCGCCTCGCCGTCGGCATGCCAGGCATATACGTGCCGGTCCAGGCAGGCGGCGATTATCTCCAGGCTCCCATCGGCGGAGGCGTCCAGGTTGCACAGCACCGGCCCGCGCGGGAACCCCCGCTGCAGGCGGTTCCCGGCGTCGAGGGCGTGTATTCTGTCGGGGACGAAGCGCGCCGCATGCCACTCGTCGGGGAGCGCTCCCTCCGCCCACCATTCCCCGCGCTCGGGGATGGAGTAGAGGGGATTGGAGCGCACCGGGAAGCCGGGCAGGGGCCGCCCGCGCGCGTCCCAGGCGTGTATCCTCCCCTGCATGTCCCCCGCCACCACCTCGAGGGTGCCGTCGTGGTCCAGGTCCCCGACCGCCGGCGTCCCGATGATGGAGGCGTAGGCGGTAGCGGTGACCGCGCCGGACACGAAAGCCTCGGAGCCCACGTGCAGGGGCAGGGGCGTCGCGTGCACCGGCCAGCCCGGCAATTCGCTCCCGTCGGACTTGAAGGCGTGCACCACACCGTCGTCCGTGGCCACGATGAGCTCGTCCGTGCCGTCGCCGTCCAGGTCGGCGAAACGTGGCGAGGCCGATATCCCCGCCTCCAGGCGCAGGGGCGCCCCGGCAAAGGCGTCGGGGTCGTGGAAGCAGAAGGCGGTCACGCGGTCCTCGCCCCAGTTCCCACGGTCGTCCCGCACCCTTACCCTCACGGTGAAGGCGTAGCGGTTGGGGTCGCCCTCTCCTCCCCGCCCCTGTAGCGTCTCCATGACCCGCGCGTAGACCTCCCCCAGGTCCAGGGCGGCCAGGACCCCTTCCACGGGCCGGTACAGCGAGCCGCCCTCTCCTGCCGTTATCCACTCCTCCTCCGCGGGGTCCCGGCCCGGACCCCACTCCACGGTGAAGCTGAAGGAGTCGGCGCGCACGGCGGCGACCCTGCCGGTTATCTGCAGGGCGACACTTCCCGGGTTGAGCGGTTCGAACCACGCGGGCGAGGCTATCTCCGCCTCGGGGGGTATGCGCCCCCGCTCCACCGCCGTGACCGCCTCCCAGGCGTTGACGCGCCCGTAGCCGAAATAAGGATCCCAGCCCGCGTGGGAAGGATAGCGCCGCGACGGCCCGATGAGCGCATCGAGGTCCCCGAAGGAGGTGGCGTAAGCGCAGGGGGAGAAGTCCACGTCGTCCGCGGTCATGGCCATGACCTGCTTGACCTCGCAGGCCGATAGCGGCGTCTCCAGTCCCGGGTATCTCCACATCTCGCCGCGCCGCACCTTGTTCTCGGCGGCGGAATAGACGAGGGCGGCTATGCCCGCCAGCCTGGCGGCCGCGCCCGAGGAATGCCCGTCGGAGGGCACGCACACCATGCTTGCGGCCCCGTGAGCGGTCTCGCCCCCCAGGTAGAGATAGGAGGGGGGGAATTGCCGCGCGCGGGGGCCGGAGGCGTATTTCTGCACCGCGTTGGCCCTTATGGCGTGCCGGTATGCGGCAGGATAGCTGTCGCCTTCCGACCCCCCGACCTCGGCGGAGGCAACCACCGCCACCCCGCGGGAAGAGGCGTAAAGGACGGCCTCGCGGGCCAAGGAGGTATTGTTCGCTCCCGCCAGGGCCGCCTGCACCACGCTGGCGCCGGCATCGACTGCGAAGACCACCCCCTGGGCGAAGGCGTTCATATCGGCGGCGAAGGAGTCGCCCACCCTCACCGGCAGGAGCATGGCGTTGGGACACACCCCCGGTATGCCGGAGCCGTTATTGGCCTCGGCGCCCGACCACATGGCCCCGGCGGTGCCGTGGCCGTCGCCCACCTCGTCCCAGGGGTCGTTGTCATCTTCCAGAAAATCCCACCCACAGATATCGTCCACGTAGCCGTTGCCGTCGTCGTCCTCGCCGTTGGAGAAGGTCCAGATGATGTCCTGGGGGTCGATGACTCCGTTGCCGTTGAGATCCGAGACCCGCGGGTCCCCCGCGTAATCGTCCACGTTGAAGACGCCGTCGCCGTTGGCGTCCCAGCACTCGGCCCCCTGGGGCGGGGGCAGCTCGCCCGGGTTGAGGCAGCACTTGCGCGCCAGCTCGCCCATGGCCGCGGCGTCCCCCCACCTCATCCCGGTGTCGAGAACGGCGATGACCACGTCCGGCCTTCCCGTGGTGACGCTCCACGCCCGGTCCACGCTCGCCCCGGTTATCCCCCCCAGCTCGCGGCGGTCGAGGCCGGGGTGGAAGAGGCCGATGAGGGCGTGGTAGAGCGTGGCCCCGCACTCGCTGCTGTATTTCCAATAGTCGTCGTCTGTGGGCAGATAATCGTCCGGCGGCACGGAGCTGTATGCGTACTGCTCGTATCGCGCCGGGTCCTGGTGGGGGGGGTGCCGGGGCCAGGGCGCGTCCGCGACGGCGCAGGTTCCGGACAGGACCAGCACGGCCACGAGCAACGCCCCCGCAACGCTCGCGGGCGCGCCTTGTGCATGGCTGCGGCGTCTTCTCATGTTCCCTTTCCTTGTTCCCCGTAAGGCCCGTACACCTTTGTATACCTTTATACAGGGGGCGGCGCCGTCCGCCCGAGGATAGGTACTGGCGTATATGCCCTCAGCGCGGCTCGAACACGAGGCGGAGGGTGTCGGCCTCCTCATTTATGGACGCCACGCGCAGTTCCTGGCCGAGCGATGCCTCTATTATGCCGCATATCCTCCCCGCGAGCAGGACACCGTTGTAGGGGTCCTTGACCGACACCGTCCACGTCTTTCCCTGCTGGTCGGCCTGCGTCACCCTGCCCCAGCCCCGGTAGGGGAAATTGCCCAGGCATTCCCGCGGGTCGCTGTGCGGGCGCGCGCCTCCGGCCTCCGCTCCGCCGCCATCGCAGCGGTGCAGCGAGCGCGAGTACTGATGGGAGATATCGACCATGCTCTCCTCCACGTCCTCCCCCAGCTCCGCCACCAGCATACGGAGCACCGCAGTGATGCCGCGCGTGTTGTTGAAACAATAGCGCCTCTTCGAGTTCCTGTCCTCGATACGGCATCCCTCGGTGTCCCAGGCGAAGAGTCCGCCCACCCCCTGCGGCGCTCCGCATTCCCCGCAGAGCTCGCCCTCCAGCTCGCCGCTCACGTGCTTTCCGGCGTAGTCGTCCGCCTCCTCGATGAGCCCGTTCACCGCCGCGAAGCCCCGCGAGGGGAATGCCCTTATCACGCCCTCGTGCTCGCCGCCCTCCCAGGTCGCCATGTGTTCGCGCCCCGTCACCGCGTCGGCGACGCCCGCGACATCGCCGCAGAGCAGGGGTATGGAGTAGGGTTCTTTCACCCGGATGACCTTCTCCTCGCCGTCGACCTTCTCAAAGTCCACCATGGCGACGCCCCAGATGCGGATGGGGTAGAGCATCATGTTGTAAAGCTCCTCTTCGGGGGGGAGCTCGCCGCGCGAATTCCCGAGGAAGCCCAGCAGCGCGCCCATGTACTCCCTGGCATCGTGATACTTGCCCCGGGCGACAATGGAGCCGATATCGTAATCCATCATCTCGGACAGGGAACGGAAGAGAAAGCCGAGCTCTTCGACGTCGAAAAAGGTGCCCTTGATATGGGGCGGAAATCTCCCGTTTATGGAGCCTCCCGCATGCCATATGTTCCCCCTGGTTATCCCGACGGGTACGCCGCAAACCCCGCAATACACAGCATTCCCTCCCTGCCCTTATGTCCGGCGGGCGCGTTGAGCACCCTGTTTTACCCTCTTACCTGCAAGGCACATGCGCGACCGAAAGCCTCTCATACATTATTCCACTTCCGAGCGTAAATATGCGAGGCCGAGGAAATACGCCCCGCGCAGCCGTTGCCCGCGCCGTCGAGGGGGCGGTGCCGAAGCGCGCCGCCGCTTGCCGGGAAGAGCCGCCCGCCCCGGGCGATGAAAGGTCCACAGACCGCGGGCTCACGACTGGGAGCCGCGGCTGTAGTTGATGTTTCTGCGTATTATGGCGCGGAAATGTTCCTCCGAGCGCTTGCGCGCCTCGTCCGCCTGCTTGCGCTCGGTGATCTCGGACATCACCCCGACAAGCCCGGCCGCCCCGCCCTTCTCCTCGAAGCGGCGGCCCGAGAACTGGACGTAGAAGAACGTGCCGCCCTTGTCCACCATCCTGAACTCGCAGGGATCGCCGGCGCCCGCGAGCAGCCTGTGGAAACTCTGCATGAATCCGTGCAGGTCGTCGGGGTGGATGAAGCGCATGAAGGAAAGGCCGGTGAGGTCCTCCACCGCATATTGGCTGATGCGCTCCACGACCGGACTGATGTAGAGCACGTTCCCCCGGATATCGAGGGCCAGGACGACGCCCTGCAGGTTCTCGACCAGAAAGCGGTACCTCTCCTCGCGGGCACCCGCCGCCCCCTCCTCCCCGCCGAGCACGCCGGCGTCGCGCAGGTTGACCACGATCCCAGCCACGACGGGGTCGTCGAGGAGGTTCCTGGCCACCGCCTCCGCCTCGAAGCACGAGCCGTCCTTGCGGCGGAAGCGGAAACGCGCCCTCACCGCGCGCCCGGGTTCGGCGGCGCCCGCGGAGAACCTCTCCCTGACCAGCGGCAGGTCGTCGGGGTGGACGAACTCGAAGGGCTTCATGCTCAGCAGTTCCTGGGGAGGGTAGCCGGTCATGGGCAGCGCCGCCGGGCTGGCGTAACGCATGCCGGCATCGCGGCTGAGAACCAGGATGAGTTCACAGGCCTTCTCGAGCAGCAGGCGAAAAAAGTCCGGGTGTTGCGACGGCGCGCCCCCCCCGGCCCGGAGGTGTTCGGCGCTCTCCAGCTCGGCCACGCGCCGGCGCAGCTCCTCCACTTCTTCCGCGACGCTCTTGTCGGCCCGTTCCGCTTTCATGCTCTCCGTTTTTCGCAAGCGATGTCCGCCCAGTCATATTATCTATCGGAAGAAAGCGCACGGGCTTGAAGGCCCTTGTCCTGCCCGCCCGGGGCCGCGCGGCTGCTTGCGGCGGCTGCGAGGGGCGGGCGGAAGGCCTCGCTCCCGCCCCCCGCCGCGCCCCCGCCCTTCAGGGGTTGAAGGTGTACCCGGAGAGGGTGTCCCCCGCGGGGCAGGACCCGCGGTACATGCAGTACATGGGCCTCTCCACGATCACCGGACGGTCGCTCATGACCTCGCAGGAGACGTCGTGCTCCGGCCCCACCACGTCGTTCACCTTCACCGTCACCCGCGTGCCCGGGGGCACGCCGAGCACGTGCTCCCGCTGCGAGGTGTCCTCGAGCATGAAGCGCAGCACCACCTCCGCCGCCTCATCCCCGGGGTTCATGAGGCATATCCACTCCTCGAACCCGGAGCGCGTGCAGCCCTCGGCCAGGTACCAGGAGGACCCGGGCTTGCACGCTCCCATGGCGTTCGAGCCCTCGTCGATGAGGGAGTTGTAGAGGAAGTACATGGGGCGCTCCACCACGATGGGCAGCCGCGCGGAGACATGCGAGGAGACGTCGTGTTGCCGGGCCACGTCGTTGTTGACGTTCACCGTGAAGCGGGAACGCGGGCCCAGCAGGTATTCGCGCTCGATGCGGCCGCCGTCCTCCATGACGTAGGTTATCCTCGCGGACGTCTCCCGCTCGTTCGGGTTCTGCAGGCATATCCACTGGTTGAAGCCGGTGCGCGTGCACCCCTCGGCGAAATACCAGTCGCGCTCGGGCTGCGTCGCGCCCATGACGTTGTGGCCTCCCTCCCACATCCCCTGATAGAGGAAATAGACCGGCCGCTCCGCCACCACGGGGACGTCCGATTTCACGCGCATGGATACGTCGTGTTCCTCCCCCACCTCGCCGTTGACCAGCACCGTGCCCCGGCTCCAGGGGGCGACGCGGTATTCTCGCTGCAGCGAGGCGCCGTTCTCCATCATGTACTCCACCCCCACCAGGGCCTCGCGCCCCCCGGGGTTCTGCAGGCACAGCCAGGTTTCGAAGCCGGCGCGCGTGCACCCCTCGGCGAAATACCATTCGCCGCAGGGAAAATGCGCCCCCTGGGCGGTATGGCATCCTTTCCAGCAGTGCGCGGCCATGCCCTGGTACTCGAAGTACATGGGGCGCTCGGAGACGATGGGCCGCGACGACGTGACCTGGATGGACACGTCCTTCCCCGCCCCCACGTCCCCGTTCACATAGACGGTGCTGCGAGAATGCGGCGCCAGCGAGTAGGTGCGCGCGGAGGCCGCGCCCTGCCCCGCGCCCAGGTAGTAATTGACGGTGACGGACGCCGTCTCCTCCCCCGGGTTCTGCAGGCACAGCCAGGTATCGAAGCCGGCGCGCGTGCACCCCTCGGCGAAATGGTTGGTCTCGGAGATGTTGTTCCCCACGTACACCGCGACCTCGCCCGCGGCGCTCGCCTCCGCCTCGTTGCCCGCCGCGTCCCACGCCTTGACCACCACGGCATGGTAGCCGTTTTTCACCGTGGAGGTATCCCAGGCGGCGACCCAGGGAGGGGAGGTGCGTTCGTCCACCTTCACGCCGTCCACGTAGAAGGCCGCCCTTCCCACCTTGAGGTTATCCTCTATATCCGCCTTGATGGCGACGATGCCGCGCACCCAGTCGGCCCCCGTGGGCTCCACCACCTTCACCAGCGGCGGCGTCACGTCCTTGTAGAAGAGCACCGGCGCGGTGCGGCACCTCCTTCCCGCCGCATCCCTTATCTCCGCCTGCAGGGAATACTGGCCGTCCACGAGGCCCGCCAGGTCGAGGTCCACCGCGCTCTGCGGCCCCCTTGCCAGCAGGATGTCTCCCGCCAGCCAGGCGATTTCCGCCACCCCCGACCCCTCGTCCCGGCAGGCGGCTTCGGCCCCCATCCTGCTCTGGAAATATATCCCTGGCGAGGGGAGGACGATCTCTCCCTGCGGGTCGGTGAAGTCCGCCTTGTAGGAGAAGGTTTTCACCCCGGAGGCGTTTCCCGCCCTGTCCACGGCATAATAATGGATGTCGTGCTCTCCCTCGGGCAGGGCGAAGGGCTGGGAGTAAACGCTCCAGTCCGCCGCATCATCCAGCTTGTAATAAGCGGCCTTCACCCCGGAAAGCGCGTCCTCGGCCAGCACGCAGGGCCCCGCGCTCGGCTGCGATATATACCAGCCGTTTTCCCCGTCCGGCGCGGATACCTGCAGGGTCACCTTCTCGGGGGGAGTGCGGTCGATGACCACGCCGCTGCGGATGTTCTCCGAGACCCGCTCGGCGGTGTCCTTGACCACCACGCGGAAGTCATAAGCGCCTTCCTCGACCGTTTTCCCCGGAAAGCCCTTCTCCCAGGGCGCGTCCGTATCCCTCGCCCCCTTCGGCCACTCCTTCCAGGCGGTATCGCCGGAGGCACGGTAGTAGAAATCGGCATGCAGTATGCCCGCGTCGTAATGCTCGCTGTGCGGCGAGAGCAACCAGTCGGCGCTGCGGTTGAAATCGTCGCAGGCGCTGGCGGAGACGGTGAAGTCGGCGTTGTGATAAGGCCCCGGGTCCAGCATGGAGACGGTGGGGTCGGCGTTGTCCTCCCTCTTGGTGAGGACCTGATTGCGGGGGAAGGCGCCGGTCCCCGCGGAGGCGGCATAGAACCTGCCTGCGTCCGCGCAGCAGTCCACGCAGCCGCAATCGCCGTAGGCGACATTGGAATAGAACAGGCCGTTGATGTGATGCCAGGCAGAGTTCTCCCCGCTGTGAGTGTTTATCTTGCCGGCAACGCCGCGGTTGAGCGAGCCCCCCGACTGGCGATAGACCACAAATATATTGTTATCCCTTGTGCATATCTGCGGATATGCAGCATCCAGCCCCAAGTCGGCAACACGATAATGGTTGGGCCAAATGCCATTATAATATCTTCGCGACCATACGGTATGAGTCCCCGTCGCGTCGACGCCATCGGCCACCACCATCCTGCGCCGGTCGCCGCCGTCCATCCACACCCCCACCTCGGGGTAGGAGAAGTCGGTGCCGCCTCCGGTGGGGATGAGCTCTCCGCGCTGCCAGGTGGATCCGGAATCGGTGGTATAGGCCTCCCATATGGGATGCGGGGGGCCGTTGCCATGCTGATAATAGACGTTGGCGTTGGAGGCCGAGGCGGCCTCGACGCAGGGAAGGGAGGCCGCGATCCCGTCGAGCTGGCCCGAGGGGCAGGAGAGGTGCTCCATGGCCAGGGAGGTCGAGAAGCGGCGGTAATAGACCTCGTTCCGCCTCCCCTGGCCCGCGTCGAAGTCGGAGACGTAGGCGGCATGCACCTTGTCCCCGGCGATATGCAGGTGGGCCTCGTAGTTGTTGCAGGCGGGGTTGGCATCCGTCCAGGTGGTCCAGGTGCTGCCGTTATCCCTCGAGAGCGCGAGCGCCAGGGACCAGCTGGAGCCGGTGTATTCCTTCCAGGATACGGCCACCGTGCTGCCCTCCACGGCGATATAGGGGTCCATCGACGCCCTGTCCTTATCCAGGTCCATGTAGCGCATGAAGGACCAGCCCAGGGCGTCCTTGTCGGAGGCGCGGAAGTAATAGACGTGGGCGCCGTTGTCCGCGACCATGTGCAGGTAACCGTTGCCGTGTCCCATCTGCACATGCCTGGGGTCGTTCGGCCCCACGGCGCATTCCCCCGTCCACCCCTCGTAGCCCTCCCCCGGTCCGGGATAGGAAAGGGCCGTCCCCGCGGAGACGCCGCATGCGCCCAGGACCAGGGAGAGCATGAGGGCCGCATACAGCGCCTTTCTCGCCATACCGCGCACTGCCCTCACCCCTTATTCCGCCGCGCATTCCCGGTAGCCCAGGACCTGGCTACCCCCGGTTATCTGACCCCGGTAGTTGAAATACATGGCGCGTTCGCAGAGGAAGGGGGGGCTTTCTGGTAATACCTGCACGGCAACCGAAACGTCTCCGGAATAACCGTAATAGGAAGCGATATCATTAATGCTCACGCTAAATCTCTGACCGGGCTGAATGGGCGGAGTAACGTAAGCACCGATGAAGTCGTCGTTTCCATACATCCTTATCTCCGGCTTCACTGAATATCCGCTTCCACCCTCAGCGGTAGCAGGATTAAATATGAGAATCCATTCCTCAAAACCCGGACCCGTGTAGCCCTCGGCAAAATACCATCTCCTGGCCCCCACCCCATCCGCGCCGTACGCCTCCGCGACATCGGGCCCAAGCACGCCCCACAGGGCCATCGCCCCCAGGACGCATCCTGATATGAGCAGCGCGGACACCGCTCCCGCCAACAGCACCTTCCCTGGACTGAGCACCATCACCTGCATCATGCCTCTCCTTTCCGCCCACGGGGGCGTTTGCAACGCGGCGCACAAGCCGCGCGCTCGGCTCAACTCAATAGAGGGTCACGTAGAGCGTGGTCCTCGCGCTGTGGCCGCCGTCGTCGGTCACCGTGAGGGTGACGGGGACGGCGGCGGGTATGAGGTTGCTCTCGAATACGTGGTACAGGCACCTGCCGCTGCCGCCGCAGCTCCAGGCGAAGGAGACGATACGGCCGTCGGGGTCGTAGCTGGCGGAGGCATCCAGGTATACTCGCAGGGGCGACTGGCCTTCGCTCGGAGTGAGGACAAAGGAAGCAACCGGGGGCTGGGGGCTGGGCTCGGTGCAGGGGTCGGCGGGCTGGGCGCTCTCTCCGGGTCCGTGCGCGGCCTCCTCGCCCTCGCCCGCGGGCGACGCCTGCCGGCGCGCCTTCTCCACCACCGGCACCCCCGCACTCTCCGCCTCCGGGGCGCCGCCCTCGACGGCCTGCGCGGCTCCGGTTACGTCCCGCGCTTCCCGCAAGGCCTCCCTGGCGCCGTCCTCTCCCGCCAGGGAGCCTCCCCCCCGGCCGAGGGCCGGGGCCCTATCCCCACCCACGGTGGCCAGGTAAGCGGCGGCCGCGCCGCACAGCACGGCCAGGACGAGCAGCGCTCCCAGGATGATGCCGACGACCCGGCGCCGCGACGAGGACATGTCCTCGTGAGGCACCCTCCCCGCCCCGGCACCTTCCCGCCCTATCCGCCTGCGCGCGGCATCTTCGGCACATAACCCCGCCCGCAAGCGCGAGATGGTCGCCTCCAGTTCTTGCGCAACCTGCGCGGCGGACGCCGCCTCCTGCCCGCTTCCTGCCGCGCAGCAGCGTCCGGCCAGCCAGCGCACGGCCGCTTCCTCC
This sequence comes from uncultured Actinomycetota bacterium, assembly GCA_964510515.1. Lineage (GTDB taxonomy): Bacteria > Actinomycetota > Geothermincolia > Geothermincolales > RBG-13-55-18 > SURF-21. The sequence continues at coordinate 20,661 of CAZEAU010000004.1, forward strand.
CCGGCCTCCGCGGCATCTGCCGCCCGCCCCAGCAGCTCTTCCATGAGCTTGCCGACGGCATAGAGGTCGGCCTCGCTCCCCGGGGCGCGGCCGTCCATCACCTCGGGGCTGAAGTAAGAGAAGTCCGGCACGGCCATGAGCTCCAGCAAGGGATGAAAGAACTCCCCCCGCAAGGCGGCGTCCTTGAGGGTCACCTCTCCCCGCGGGCGGTAGAAGACGTTGCGGGTGCCGATGAAGAGGTGACAGAAACCGGCGGCGTGAAGCCCTTCCAGTATGCGCAGGAGCCCGCGGCCTATCCGCAGTATCTCCCCGCAGCTCAGCGGAGCCCCCATGCGCAGGTAGTTCTCCAGCGAAGGCTCCCCCAATTCGGGGAAGGCGAGATAGTATCCCTCCTCCCCCTCGAGGATTCCCCCCTCGAGGGGGAGGAGAAGCCCGGATACTTCCGCCTCGCGCAGCATGTTGATGGCCTTGAGGTACTCCACCCCCATGCCTTCCCGCCCCTCGCCCACCTTGACCACGGCCCTGCAGCCCGACAGGGTGTCCTCCGCGAAATGAGTGAAGGACACGCCGTTGTTGCCGCGCGTTTTGAGAAGAGCGTATTTGTCGGCGATGATGTCTCCGCCCATCTGCCCTCTATCCATCGCCCGCCAAGCCAACCCATTTTGCCCAAAACGGAATAAGCCCGCCTAGAATAGCAAAGATTTTATAGATAGTCAATATGATAATTTGTAGCATGAGTTGGTGATCACGGCGGCGTCGAGCGTGGGCGCAAATACCCACGCTATCGGGGCGCCGCCTCAAGGCACTCCGCGCTGCCGCCGGCGCACGCCGCAACCGCGCGGGAGCGGCGGGGTTATGCGGTTGCGTGCCGGCGCCGCCCGTGCGCACGGGCGGGGATGCCCGCGCGTCAAGGCAGGGTGAAGCGGAAGACCGAGCCGCCGCCGGGGTTGTGCTCGTGCCAGATGCGGCCCCCGTGCGCCTCCACTATCTCCCTGGCGATATACAGCCCCAGGCCCATGCCGCGGGTGGTATGGTGCAGGGCTTCCTCCACCTGATAGAAACGCTCGAAGATGAGCTCGCGGTCCTTCTCGGGCACCCCCGTCCCGCGGTCGCTCACCGACAGCACGGCCTCGCCGCCCCTCTCCACGGCGGCCACCGCGACCTCGGAGCCGGCGGGGGAGTGGGCCGCGGCGTTGTCCAGAAGGATCACCAGCACCCTCATAAGCTTTTCCGCGTCCACCTCGCGGGGGCGCAAGGCGGCGGGGAAGTCCGCGGCGATATCGTGTACGCAGCCCTTGTCCGCCATCTCCCTGACGGCTTGCCGCAGCAGGGGCTCCAGGGGCTGCGCCTTGCGCTGCAGGGCGAAACGCCCTCTCTCGATGCGGGCGGTGTCCAGCAGCTTCCGGATAAGCATGCCCATGCGGTCCGCCCCTTGGGAGATGACATCCAGATATTCCCGGCGCATCTTCTCGTCCAGGCGGTCGCCGTGCCTGCTCAAGGTGAGGGCGTAGCCCTTCATGAGGGTGATGGGGTGCCGCAGCTCGTGGCTGGCCACGTCCACGAAGTCCTTCAGGCTCTGTTCCTGCTCCAGGCGCTCCTCCTCCACCGCGATGGCGCGAGCCAGCATGCCCATTATCTCCACGTCCTCGTGGGAGTAGGCGCGCGGCTCCGTATCGTAGTAGCAGATGCACCCCATCACGTCCTCCCCGAGCCTCACCGGGCAAGCCAGCAGGGAACGGAAGCCGAAGCTCTCCGCCAGGGAGTCCGCGCCGCCGTGCCCCCCCTCCGCCAGGTCGGCGACGAGCAGCGGCCCCTCCTCCTCTCCGGAGATGATGCGGCAAGGGGCGTAGCCCCGCGGGTCGCGGGCCACGATGAAGCCCTCCAGCCCCGCGGCGGTGGAGAGGATGTGGAGCCTGCCCTTCTCCATGCGGCAGTAAGCGGCGAAGGTCCCCCCCAGCATGTCGCGGCAGGCTTCCACGACCTTCTCCATGTTTTCGAAGAAATCGGAGCCCAGGCTGAGGAAAAGGCGGTTTAGCCTCTCCAGCCTGCGCCGGGCCTGCCTGCGCTCGGTGACGTCGCGCGAGACCCCGAGCAGCCCGCTGGGCCTTCCCGCCTCGTCCTTGAGCAGGCGCACGGTCAGCTCCGCCCACGCCGTGGAGCCGTCCTTGCGGTACTGTTCCACCTCCAGGGTCCACACCGTGTCCAGGTCCAGCTCTCCGGCCCGGTATCTCTCCATGGTCTCGACCACCATATCCCAGACCACCCGCTTGGAGTGCGGCGCGAGGCGCTTCTCCACCGTGCCCGCGGCGGCCTCCTCCTCGGTGAAGCCGGTGACCCGTTCCACGGAGGGGCTGACGTAGGTGAATCTCAGCTTGAGGTCGGTGGTCCAGATAACATCGGCGACATTCTGCGCCAGCAGGCGGTAGCCCGCCTCGCTCCTGCGCAGCTCTTCCTCCATGCCGGCGCGGAAGGCTATCTCCCGCTTGAGGCGTTCGTTGCTGCTCTCCAGCTCACGCGTGCGTTCGACCACCAGCTCCTCCAGGTGTTCACGGTGCCGCTGGAGGTCCTCCTGCATGGCCTTCTGCCTGCTGATGTCGCGGGAGTTGACGACGATGAAGGGCGCCTCTCCGGGGCCGCCATCGACCACTTTGGCCCTGCTCTCCAGGGCACGCCAGGAGCCGTCCTTGCAGCGGAAGCGGAACTCGGCCGTTGCCTCGTCGCCGGGCTTTCTGAGCAGCCGGCTGAAAGTCCCGCCCGCCGCATGAAAATCGTCGGGATGGATGTAATCGGCCGGGCTCTTGCCCAGCAGGTCGCTCTCGCCGTAGCCAAGCATCTTCCGGGTGGAGGGGGAATAATAGAGGTAGTGAAAATCCAGATCGAGGATGGTGATTATATCCAGGCTGTTCTCGACCAGGGCCCTGAAATGCTCCCGCTGCAGTCTCAGCGCATTTTCCACCTTACTCCGCTCCGCTCCCGCCCCGGCCTCGGTACCCGGCACGCATGCCGCCTCTTCTCCTTTGCCCGCGCCTCTTCTCCCGGCGGGCCCGGCAAGCCCCGCGCGAAAAGAGGCCCAATTATTTGTCGGTAGCCGCGCGGCATAACTTCAGGCCCGCCTCCCAGCGCGCACGGCGGCGTCGAGCTCGACCTGCGGGGACGTCGCGCCCGGCTCTCGGACCGGCGCGGTCTCCCTCAGATGGGCTCGAAGGTCCCGGCGCTCTCCAGGTATGCGAGCATGCCCAGATAGCGCCCGTCCCTCTTCTCCACTATCTCCGCCTCGCTGCGTCCCCCGTAGTCGTATATGCCCCGCGAGGTCTTGGCCCCCAACTCCCCCCGCTCCACCTTCTCGGCGATCAAGGGGATGTTTACGCCGAAGCTGCCGGCGATATCGGCCACCAGGTCCAGCCCGCTGAAGTCCAGGGTCTGCACCACTCCCACGACGGGCAGGCGGATGCCCAGGCTGTACTTCACCGCCCGGTCGATATCCTCCGGGGTCGCGAGCCCGCTTCCCAGCAGCTCGAATACGGCCAGGGATATCATGTTCTGTATCTTGTTGACGATGAAGGAACGGGTGAAGCCGCCCAGGACCACCGGCTCCTTGCCCAGCCTGCGCATGAGGGCGGCGGTGAAGGCCAGGTTCTCCGCGGAGGTCAGGGGCCCCGGCACCACCTCCACCAGGGGGATGATGTGGGGAGGCGCGAACCAGTGGGCGATGATCATGCGCTCGGGCCTCTCGGCCTCCAGCGTCTCGTAGATGTCCAGGCCCGAGGTGTTGCTGGCGATGACCGCGGCGGGCGGGCATACCTTCTCGAGCCGCGCAAAGACCTCCTTCTTCAGCTCCGCCACCTCCGGCACCGCCTCGGTCACGAAATCCGCCCGCGCGGCCGCATCCTCCAGGTCGGTGGTCAAACGGATGCGGGAAATGGTGTCCGCGACGCTCTCGCGGCCGATACAGCCGCTGCGAGCCAGCGCCTCCAGGTTCGACTTTATTCTCTCTCCGGCGCTTGCGAGCACTTCGCCATCCACATCGACCAGGCCCACCTCGATACCCGCCTGGGCGAACACCTGGGCGATGGCATGCCCCATGATCCCGGCACCGATGACCGCAGCCCTCTTCACTTCTCCCGCATGCATGTGCTCACTCCTCTCGCCGCTCGTGGGCCCCATGCCACGGCCGGGCCGCCCGCGAGCCGCCCCTCCCGTGCGGCGGATCGAAACCCTTGCCCCCAGGCCACGGCAGGATGGCCTCTCTCTCCTGCCCTTCAGTATATGTTTTCTCCCCCTCTGCCTTCCCGCCCTCCAGCCCACGGGGCAAGCGCCGCGAGCGCAGCCGGGCGCCGCCGCTCCCCCGCGAAGGCAGAGGTCGCGGCCAGGCAGAGGTGCAGCTGTTCCCGGTGGACGCCGCCTGCCCGCGGAAGCTGAGGTCACGGGCAGGGGAACGATTCGAAGCGGTCCTGGCCGGCCTTGCAGATGGGACAGGCCCTGGGGGCGTTTTCCCGCGCGGCCAGGTAGCCGCAGACCCGGCAGCGCCACACCTCCGAGCGCGGCTCCGCCGGCGGCGGGAATATCTCGAAGCGGTCCTGGCCGGCCTTGCAGATGGGACAGACCCTGGGGGCGTTTTCCCGCGCGGCCAGGTAGCCGCAGACCCGGCAGCGCCACACCGGGGTCGCGCCTGCCTTTGCGGCACCGCGCGCCGCCGCGCCCGCCTCCGCCCGCGCCCTCTCCAGCTCCTCGGGGTCAGGCCTGCGCTCCGGGATCTGCCCCTTCAGCTCTACCTTCCCTTCCAGGACCTCCTGGGTGACGTAGAGCGCTCAGTAACACTGGTCGTACTCCTCAAGGTCGGGGTCGCGATAGTCGCAGGGGCAGATGATGTCCAGGTCCTTCTCCCTGATCCCCTCCCCCATGCGGCAGGGGCAGAGCATGTAGCCGTACCTGCCCTGATTGGTGTGGAGGCCCTCGACGAGCGTGAGGGTGAACTCCCGCTCCGGGTTGAGGTGATAGCCCCCGAACTCGGCATCGGCGTCGAGGCGCCGGAAAAGGCCCATTACCTCCCCGGAGTGCTCCGTGCTCAAAGCAGCGACTCCTTGTATTTCTCCTCGTTGAAACCGGCGATCACTTCCTCGCCGTCCACGAGGAGGGTGGGAAATGTCTTGCGCGGATTGTGCGCCTTCACCTTCTCAAATACCTCCTTCTGGGCATCTCCCTCAAGGAGGTCGAGATAGACATAGTGGTACTTCAACTTGTTCTCTTCCAGAAAAGCCCTCGCCTTGCGACACCAAGCGCAGGTGGAAAGGGCGAAGAGCACCAGTTCATGCCCCCCGTCCTCCCCCTCAACGAGCTCAAGGTGTTCCTCGTACATCGCTTTCTCCTTTTTTTCGCCCCCCTGGTCTCAGTTGCACATTATTCCCGCCGCCTGCGGCGGTAAACATGGGGAGGCCGGAGCGCGCTCCCGCTGCGCGGCCCCCCGTGCATGAGGGCGTTTCCACGGCCGCTGCATCCGCGTCCCGCGGCGCGCTCCCCACCCGCCCTGCGCACGAGCGCAGGCGCCCGAAGGCGTCTCCCCGCAAATACCGCCGGAGGCCTCCCCAAAGCCCGTTATCTTATAGTACTGTTGGGTCAATCTCTCTTTCTATTTAAGTATCACCAGTAAAATGGGGGTTCAAATCGACACCCGGTCTGTAGTAGAATCTAGTCAGAATTAAGAGATTGTAATTGACCTATCGGTCGTTTCAAGTTACCAAGGGGGTAGAGATGAGCGACTTGCAGCACAAGCTGGGTGCCCTGGCCGGCAAGATGGCCAACAACAAGAGCCTTATCTCGGGTGTGGTCTCGGCCATAGACCCGAAGGTGGTCGCCGAGGTGGTGAACGACAACAAGGACCTCATGATCAAGACCATGTCCCACCTCGACCCGGAGATCCTGGCCGGCATCCTGAACAGCAACCCGGATTTCATGGCCAAGGTCATGAGGAACCTGGATGCGAGCGCCATCGCCAAGGCCTTGAACAAGAACCAGCGCTTCGTGACCAGGCTCATCGAGAACACGGACCCCAACGTCTTCTCGCGTTCGGTCAACGTGGTCTTCAACAAGATGCGCAAGGCCAGCTACCGTCCCGGCCTGACCATGGACGAGTAGTCCAGCCGGCCGCGACATCGCCAGGCATGGAAACCGCCTTCCCGCTGAAGGCGGTTTTTCACCCTGTTTAGGGCCGCGGGATTTGTGGTATAAACGTTGTTGAGCGTGAGGATCTCGGCCATCGGTTTCAGGCCTCCGGTTTGCGCCGGGGGCCCACCTATTGCTTCGCTGTCCGGGACCGGGCGCCTCGCCATCATGTCCCGCGCGCCATATTCGTCGAGACCCGCCGCCGCCCCGGGGCCCGGGGCAGCGCCGGTGTAGGGGAGGTGACAGGCATGCCTTCGGATATTGTAGAGCGCTACCGTCCACTCTTCGAGCCCCGCAGCATCGCCGTCGTGGGGGCGACGGACAATCCCTTCAAGCTCGGTTACCATTCCCTTGCCGCCGTGACCTCCGCCGGCTTCACGGGCGAGGTCTTTCCGGTGAACCCCAAGGCGGGAGAGAGCATTCAGGGCTTGCGCGCCTACCGCTCCATAAACGACCTGCCGCGGGGGGTGGACCTCTTCATGTACGCCATACCGGAGAAGCAGGTCCTCGTCTCCCTGCGCGAGACGGTGGAGCGGGGCGGGAAAGCCGGGGTCGTCTTCGCCGGGGGCTTCCGCGAAAGCGGCCCCGAGGGCCACGCCCTGCAGGAGGAGCTGATGCGCATCGCGCAGGGGGGAAGGATAAAGCTCGTCGGCCCCAACTGCGTCGGGGTGGTCAACATGCATGCCCGCCTCAACGCCACCTTCGGCAGCCCCATGTCCCTCTTCCCGCTGGGCGACATCTCGGTAGTCAGCCAGAGCGGAGGCATGGGCAACAGCATACTCAACGAGCTCATGGACGAGCAGGTGGGCATAGCCAAATTCGTGAGCATCGGCAACCGCGCCAACGTCGAGTTCGCGGACATGGTCGAATACCTCGCCGAGGACGACGAAACCGCCGTCATCTGCCTCTTCGTCGAGGGCCTCGACGACGGCGCCGCCTTCCTGGCGAAGGCGAGGCAGGCCTCGCGCCGCAAGCCCGTGGTCGTCTATTCGCGCGGCTACACCGAGACCTCCTCCCGCACCGCCTCCTCGCACACCGGATCGATGGCCAGCAGCGAGGAGGTCTATCGTGGCGCCTTCCGCCAGGCCGGCTTGCTGCAGGTCGAATCCGCCTCCGCGATGGCCTGCGCCGCCAAGGCCGCCTCCATGGGCGCGGTGCCGGCGGGGCCCGGCGTGTTCGTCTCCACCCATTCCGCCGGGCCGGTGGTGGCCATCTGCGACATCTGCGAGAGAGGAGGGCTGCGCTTCCCTCCCCTCAGGCCGGAGATCTCGAGGGCGGTGGCGGATTTCATCCCCGCCCATTCCGTCGCGGCCAACCCCCTGGACATGTTCGCCTTTGCCTGGACCGACACCTCGCTCTACCTGAGAGCGACGGATCTCGCCCTCTCCCAGGAGGACATACACTGCGCCGTCGCCGTCTTCGTGACCGGGGGAGGAGCGGGGCCCGTCTTCCCCGCGCGCGAGTACGCCGAGATCGGGCGCAAGCGCGGCAAGCCGGTCTTTATCTGCCTCATCACCCCCTGCGCCCTCATCTCCGACATCGCGGAGGCGCAGAGGCACGGGGTGCCCGCCTTCAGCTCCCCCGAGAAGATGGGCCAGGCGCTCGTGCACCTCCGCCGCCTCTCCTGCACGGGAGCGGCGGCGGGAAGCGGGCGGGAGCCGAGATGACGGGGCCATCGGAATACCCGAAGCTGCGGCGCCTGGAGGCGTTCCCGGCCAAGCAGCAGGGACGCGAGGTCATCGCCCTGCGCGACCCCGAGGGATACCTCGGGGGGATAGTGGCGCTCGCGCCCCCCATCTACTATATCGCCGCCCTCTGCGACGGCACGCGCTCGCTGCGCGAGCTGCAGGCGGCCTACGTGCGCCGCTTCGGCGACATCGTCACCAGCGAGCAGGTAGCGGCCATCGTGACCGAGCTGGGGGACAAACTCCTGCTCGATAACGACGGCTTCCGCGCCTACAAGGGCCGCCTGGACGCGGAATACCTCTCCCTCCCCAACCGCCCCATGACCAGCGCCGGCAGCGGCTATGCCGCCGACCCGCGCGAGCTGATCGGGCAGGTGCGCGCGCTGCTGGAGGGTGCGGGGGAGCCGCGCGACCTCGGCGGCATGCCGCTGGGCGCCATCGCCCCCCATATCGACCTGGAGCGGGGACGGGAATGCTACGGCAAGCTCTATTCCGCCCTCGCCGCGTCCGCCGCCGCCGACCCGGTGCCCCTGGTGGTCATCCTCGGGACCTGTCACGGCGAGATGCAGGGGCCTTTCGCGCTCACGCGCAAGAACTACCTCACCCCCTTCGGCCTGGTGGAGACGGACGCCGGGCTGGCGGAGGGCATGGCGCGGGCGGCGGGCATGGACGGCCTGGGGGACGAGCTCTCCCACCGCTCCGAGCACTCCATCGAGATGCAGCTGCCGCTGCTGTGCGTGATCTTCGGGGGGGCGGACCGCTTCCGGCTGCTGCCCATCACCTGCAATTCATTCCATCCCTTCCTCGCGGACGGCCGCTCCCCCGCGAGCGATCCCGAGGTCGGCGCCTTTATCGCCGCCCTCAAGGGGCTGCTCTCGGCCCTGGAGGGCGGGGCCCTTTTCCTGGCCTCCGCCGACCTCGCCCACGTGGGCAGTCGCTTCGGCAGCCTCATCCCCCTGGACGGCGTCCTTCTCTCCTCCACCATGGCCAAGGACAGGGAGATGCTGAGGCGGGTCGAGGAGGGGGACGCCGAGGGCTTCTACTCCTTTATCGCGGCGGAGAAGGACGCCCGGCACGTGTGCGGGCTCTCCCCCATCTACACCCTGGCCAAAGCCCTGGAGGGGCGGCGGAGCGAGCTCATCGACTACTGTCACTGGTTCGACCAGGGAGAGGGCTCGGCGGTCACCTTCGCCAGCCTGGTCTTCCCGAAATAGCCGCCGCGCGCGGGCGTGGCGGACTTTCGCCCCCAGCGCTCGTCAGCGCGTCCCCGGCTCGGTTAAGATGGGAGGCAAGCGACCCGGGCCGAGACAGGATGTGCCCGGTACCTGCCTTTCAGCCGCGAACACCCTGCCCGCAAGGGACGCCGACGCGCGGCGGGGCCGACCCGCGGTGCCCGCCCTCATGAGTTCTCGGGAAAGAAACAGGCGGTGAAGTGCCCGGGGGATTTTTCCTCCAGGGGCGGCTCCTCCCGGCTGCAGATATCCTGGCGCTTCCAGCAGCGGGGATGGAACCTGCAGCCGCCGGGGGGGTCGATGGGGCTGGGCACATCGCCCTCGAGAATGATGCGCCGCCTCTCCTTCTCCTTGGCCGGGTCGGGGAGCGGCACAGCCGACATCAGGGCCACGGTGTAAGGATGCCTGGGGCTTTCGTAGAGGAGGTCGTGCCCGGCCCACTCCACGATCTTGCCCAGATACATCACCGCCACCTCGTCGCTGATATGGCGCACCACGGAGAGGTCGTGGGCGATGAAGACATAGGTGAGGTCGAAGTCCTCCTGCAGCTCCTTGAGGAGGTTGAGTATCTGGGCCTGGATGGAGACGTCGAGGGCGGAGACCGGTTCGTCGCAGATGATGAGGCGGGGGCGCAAGGCCAGCGCCCTGGCCACCCCGACGCGCTGCCGCTGCCCCCCCGAGAACTCGTGGGGATAGCGCGCGAAGTGTTCCGGCTGCAGCCCCACGCGGTCCAGGAGCTCTATGGCCCTCTCGCGCCTCCACGCCTTGTCCCCCTCCTTGTGCACGACGAGGGGCTCCATGACGATGGCGCCCACGTGCATGCGGGGATTGAGGGAGGCGTAGGGGTCCTGGAAGACTATCTGCATGCTCCTGCGCACCGCCCGCAGCTCCCTGCGGCGGAGCTTGAGGATGTCGCGGCCGTCGAAGACGACCTCCCCCTGGTCCGCCTTGACGAGGCGCAGGATGAGGCGGGCGAGGGTGGACTTGCCGCACCCGGACTCGCCCACCAGGCCCAGGGTCTTGCCCTCGACGACCTGCAGGGAGACACCGTCCACGGCCTTCACCGTCCCCCCCAGGCGCGACATGATGAGGCCTTTGCCCACGGGGAAGTGCTTGACCATGCCCCGCACCTCGAGCAACGCGTCCATCACTCCTCCACCCCCCGGCCATGCCGCTCGAAATCGGCGGCGAAATGGCAGGCGGAGAGGTGGCCGGGCTCCGCCTCCAGGAGCGGGGGCTCCAGCTCCCTGCATATCTCCTCGGCGAAGGGACAGCGCGGCGAGAAGCTGCACCCCGGGGGCAGGTTGATGAGGGAAGGCGGGGAGCCGGCGATGGTCAGCAGGCGCTCCCTTTTCTCGTCCAGGCGGGGCACGGAGCGCATGAGGCTCCAGGAATAGGGGTGACGGGAGTTGTAATAGACCCCGCCGATATCCGCGTATTCCACCACCTTGCCCGCGTACATGACCAGCACCGCCTCCGCCAGCCCCGCCACCACGCCCAGGTCATGGGTGATGAGCATTACCGCCAGGTTTATCTCGTGCTGCAGCCTGCCGATGAGCTCCATTATCTGCGCCTGTATGGTCACGTCCAGGGCGGTGGAGGGTTCGTCGGCGATGAGCATCATCGGCTCGCAGGACAGGGCCATGGCGATCATGGCGCGCTGCCGCATGCCCCCGGAGAACTCGTGCGGATACATCTTGTAGCGCCTCTCGGCCTGCGGTATCTCCACCATCTGCAGCAGCTCGATGGATCTCCGCCTGGCTTCCTTGCGCGAGATGTCCTGGTGCTCCTGTATCTGTTCCCGGATCTGGCTTCCGATGGTGAACACGGGGTTGAGGAAGGTCATGGGGTCCTGGAATATCATGCCGATGTGGTTGCCGCGCACGCGGCGGATGTCCCTGTCGCTCAGCCCCAGCAGGTCGCGTCCGGCGAAAACGACCTCCCCCGCCTCCACCTTTCCGGGCGGGTCGGGGACGAGGTTGAGGATGGAGAGGGCGGTGACCGACTTGCCGCAGCCGGACTCCCCCACCACGGCCAGGGCCTCGCCGCGGTCGAGGCCGAAGGAAACGCCGTCGACCGCTTTCACCACACCGTCCTGGGTGTGGAAATATGTCCTCAGGCCCCTGACCTCCAGGAGCCTCCCGCCGCTTGTGCCCATCTCACACGCTTCCCTTCAGGCGCGGGTCCAGGGCGTCGCGCAGGCCGTCGCCCAGGAGCACGAAGGCCAGCACCCCCAGCACTATGGCCGTGCCGGGCACGAACATCATCCAGGGCTCGGTGTTGTAGAAGGGGAGGTACTGGGCGAGCATGTTCCCCCAGCTGGGGGCGGGCAGCTGCTGCCCCAGCCCCAGAAAGGCCAGCCAGGCCTCGGCGAGTATGGCGCCGCCCACCCCTATGGTGGCGTAAACGATGATGGGCTGGATGGCGTTGGGCATGATGTGCCTCCAGATGATGCGGGTATGCCCGGCGCCCAGGGCGCGCGCGGCCTCCACGTACTCGTTCTCCTTGACGGAGAGTATGGAGCCGCGGAAAATCCTGGCAATGGTCGCCCACCCCAGCACGCCGATGGCGATGAAGACGTTCTGCAGGCCCGGCCCCAGGACGGTCATGATGACGATGGCGCCGAGCACGGTGGGAAAGGCGAAGAAGACGTCGGCCGACCTCATGATCACCGCGTCCCACCAGCTGCCGAAATACCCGGCAAGGGACCCGAAGAAAAGCCCGATGACCAGGGAGATGGCGACGGCGATCACGCCCACCTGCACCGAGACCCTGCTGCCGTAGATGAGGCGCGAGAGGATGTCCCGGCCCAGGTCGTCCGTGCCCAGCCAGTGCTCGGAACTCGGCCGCTGCTTGACCACCGCCCTCTTCATCTCCGGGCTGACACTGGAGTCGTAGAGGGGGCTGTACACGGGGTCGTGGGGAGCGAGCAGGGGCGCGAAGGCGGCCACCAGGAGCATGAAGACGATGATCCCCAGCCCCACCATGGCCAGCTTGTTGTGGCGCAGGCGGTGCCAGACGTCGCCCCAGAGGGCGGTGCGGCCATGCACCCTCTGCTGCCCCAGGATCAGCTCGAACTCCTCGATCTCCAGGCCCAGGTCGGGCTCCTTGCCCGGCACCAGGTCCCCGGGGGGCTTGCCGGAGTCCAAATCAGCTCACCTCCGGGGTCTCCCCCAGGCGGATGCGCGGGTCGAGGAAGGCGTAGGAGATGTCCACCAGCAGGTTGATGAAGACCACGATGAGCACGAGCACGAAGACCAGCCCCAGCACCATGTTGTGGTCGCGCTGCAGCACTGCGTTGTAGAGCTTATGGCCCACGCCGGGCCAGTTGAAGATCATCTCCGTGAGCACCGCCGCCCCGATGAGGACGCCGAAATCGATGCCCAGGTAGGTCACCACGGGGATAAGGCTGTTCCTCAGGCCGTGCTTGTAGATGACCTTGCGGTTGGAGAGCCCCTTGGCGCGGGCGGTCTGTATGTAGTCCTGGCGCATGACCTCCAGCATGGAGGAGCGGGCCAGGCGCGCCACGTAGGCGGTGGAGATGGCCGCCAGCGCCAGCGCCGGCATGACGTAATACTGTACGCTCCCCGGGAAGCCCGTCCCCGGCGGGGGCGCGCCCGAGGCCGGCAATATGTGCAGCCACTGCGAGAAGAAGAGCTGCATGAGGCGGCCTATCCAGTATATGGGCATGGCCACCAGCACCGAGGTGGCGATAGTGGCCAGCACGTCCATGATGGAATACCGGCTCACGGCGGATATCACCCCGGCCAGGATGCCGAAGATGACGATGATGACCTCCGCCACCAGGGCCAGCTTGATGGACCACCACAGTCCTTCCCTGATGATGTCCTTGACCGGGCGCTTATAGGTGTAGGAATCGCCGAGGTCGAACCTGGTCAGGTTCTTGAGGTAGATGCCCAGCCGAGTGAGGAAGGGCTTGTCCAGGTTGAACTTGATGCGGATGCTCTCCAGCATCTCCGGGGTGCCGCCCTTGGGCACGCGCATACGCGCCACGTCGCCGGGGATGACCGCCAGCATGAAGGATATCAGCACCACCACGCCGATGATGACGATGAGCGTCTGATAGAGCCTGCGTAATATGAATATCAGCATCTAAACGCTCCCGACCTCTCCTCGGCTTTTTGAGAGCACGCTCAACCTGGCGTGAAGAATGGAGGCCCGCAAGGATTTCTCGCAGGCCTCCATCGGTTTGTTCAGCTTCCGCCCGACGCCTACTCCAGGTCCGTGAAGTAAACGCGGTCCAGCGGCGTGATGTCGTCCGCGGTGCGGATATAGCCCGCGACATTCTTGCCATAGACGCGCGAGGTCTTGTAGAACATCAGCGGTATCTCCGGCGCGTCGTCGAGGATTATCCTCTCGATCTCGCGGTAGAGCTCGAGCCTCTCCTTCTCATCCGGGGTGCTGCGCGCCTTCACGAACAGCTCGTCCACCTCCGGGTTGTCGTACTGCGTCATGTTGTCCGCGCCCACATTGCCGGAGTAGAACATGGGGTAGAGGAAGTTATCCATGATGGGATAGTCCGCCAGCCACCCCAGGCGGAAGAAGGTCACCGTCCCCCCTTGGATGAGGTCGAGATAAGTGCCCCACTCATAGCCCTCGATGTCGAAGTCGACCCCGATGTCCGCGAGGTTGCCCTGCACGAACTGGGCGATGGTGTCATGCCCGACGCCGGTGTTGTATCCCAGCGTCAGCTTGGGCAGGCCCTCGCCCTCAGGGTAGCCGGCCTCCTCCAGGAGCTCCTTGGCCTTATCCGGGTCGTACTTGTACTCCATGGCGTTCTTCTGGAAGCCCACGATGCCCTCGGGCACCAGGCCAGTGGCCGGGTTGCGCTGTCCCTCCATGACCACGTCGCACAGGGTCTGTCGGTCAACGGCGTAGTTGAGGGCCTTGCGCAGCTCGGGGCTGTCCTTCCACGGCTCGGCGTTCACATTGTAGCCGTAGTAATAGATGCCGAGCATGGGGTTGAAGAGGGCCCTTTCGCCGAACTCGGCCTCCGCGGCCGCGAACTGCCCCTGCGGTATCTGGACATCGTCCAGCCCGCCCGCCTTGAAGTCCTGATAGGCCGTCTCGTCGTCCATGTAGATCTTGAAGACCACGCCGTCCAGGTAGGCGGGCTCGCCGTAGTAATCCTCGAACCTCTCCACCACCACCTGCTGCTCATGCGCCCAGGAGACGAACTGGAAGGGGCCCGTCCCCACCGGGTTGTCGCTGAAGTTGTCGCTCCCCACCTCGTCCACCACTTCCTTGGGGATGGGCGAGAAGACGGGATGGCAGGTGTGATAGATGAAGTCCGCGTAGGGATAGGAGAGGGTTACCTCCAGCGTGTAGTCGTCCAGCGCCTTGACGCCCTCCAGCTCGGTGGCCTCGCCTTCCTGGAACTCCTCGAAGCCCTTGATGGGCGACAGGTGATAGGCGACCTCGGATACCGTCACGGGGTCGGCCACGCGGTTCCAGGAATAGACGAAGTCGTCCGCGGTGCACTCGCGGCCATTGTGGAACTTCACGCCCTCCTTGAGATAGAAGGTGAACACCGAGGCATCCTCGTTGGCCTCGTAGGTCTCGGCCATGGCCGTGACCAGCCCCATGGTCTCCGGATCGTTGTCCATCAGGCCATCGTAAATCTGCTTGGCGACCTCGATGCCCTGCGATTCCTGCAACTGGGCCGGGTCAAGGGACACGGGCTCGGTGTTGAGGCAGGCGTTGAAGGTGCCGCCCTCCTTGGTCCCCTTCTCCTTTTCCTCGTCCTTCTTCTCGCCGCAGCCGCCGAAGAGCATGGTCGCGCTCAAGGCCAGGACGGCGAAGACGGTCAGGACGATGATTAACCTGCTCTTTCTCATATGTGACCTCCTTGCCAGGTTCACTCTCACCCTTTGGGAGAAACATCTTTCCCTGCAGCGGTGCATTCTCTATGCAACCCTTGCTCTCACCCCCTCCGTCCGGAACCGGGATCCCGGAATTCGCGCATCGCCGCATACGGCGACGACCGCCAGTGAGTGGATGTGTTCGTGGATGTTCACCCCCCTCTGCTTACCGGCTTATGCCCTTTCCCTTTCTTTCCCAGCCTTGTACCCAATTATATGAATACCCGCCAAAACATGTAAAGGACAGCCCTCTGCACCCCCATCGAACGCACGGCCATAAGGCCGTATCCCGCTTTATATTATTGGGTGCCGGTGGAGCCGAATCCTCCGGCGCCGCGCCGCGTACGGTCCAGTTCCTCCACCACCTCGACCTCCGCCCTCTCCGCCCCCTGTATGACCATCTGCGCGATGCGGTCCCCCCGCCTCACCTCAAAGGGCTCGCTGCCCAGGTTGATCAGGATCACCTTCACCTCTCCGCGGTAATGGCAGTCTATGAGCCCGGGGGTGTTGAGGACGCCGATGCCGCTGCGGGCGGCGAGGCCGCTGCGGGGCTGCACGAAAGCGGCATGGCCTTCGGGCAGGGCCATGGCGAAACCGGTGCCCACCACCGACCGCTCCCCGGGAAGCAGGGTCAGGTCCTGCGCGCTGCGGATATCCAGGCCGGCGTCCCCGGGATGGGCGTAGGCGGGCAGCGGGATCGAGGGATGAAGCTTGCGTATGCGCAGGGTCACGCCCCCCCTTCCCGCTCCCCCCAGCCGCCGCCACTCGACCAGGGGCACCAGGTCGTAGACGCCCAGGTGTTCGCGCAGGGCCCTTAACTCCTCGACGAGCCCACCCGCTGAGAAGCCTTTCTCCATGAGCACGCCCTCCAGCTCCAGCTCGAAACGCCTTGCGGGGAGGAATTCGTAGACCAGGCGATAGCGCCCCCTCTCCGCCTCCCGGTATCCGGCGCGCTCAAGGTCGAAGGGCTCCGCCTCGTAGTGGAGCACGGTGGAGCCGCGCGTGAGCACGCGCGCCGCGTCCCGGCCGAGGAAAATGCGCGGCGGCGCGGAGCGGTAGAAGCAGGGCAGGTAGATGGCGGCGGGGTGCGCCGCGAGGACCTCCTCTATCCTCCCCATCATCCAGGTCAGCTGTTCGTCCATCTCCCCCGCCTCTTTCACCTCTCCCCGTCTCCTCCCTCTTCCTTGCGCGCCATTATAGCAGCCGCGGGCGCCCGCGGCCCCCGCTCCCGACGGTCGTCATTCCTCGACCAGCGCGACGGCGCGTATCCATCCCGCGCTGGCCCTCTTTATCTTCACCGGGAAGCAGAAAAAGGTGAACCCGTGGGGGGGCAGCTCCTCCAGGTTGGTGAGCTTCTCGATGTGGCAGTACCCCTTCTCGATGGAGGCGAAATGCCCCTCCCAGATTAGCGAGGCGTCCCCGCTCTCCTCGAAGTCTTGGGCGATGATAGGCAGGGGGCGGTCCCATGACCAGGCGTCGGTGCCGGTGACCTTCACGCCGCGGTCGAGCAGCCACAGGGTGGCCTCCCGGCCCATGCCGCAGCCCTTGAGGAGGTATTCCGGCTTTCCCCAGTACGCGTCCGCCCCGGTCATGACCAGGACGATATCCCCCTCCTTGAGCTCGTACCCCATATCGTCGAAGGCACGCTCCATGTCCGCGGCCATGACCCGGTAACCGTCGGGAAAATGGCGGAAATCCAACACCACGCCGGGTCCCATGCACCACTCCAGCGGCACCTCCTCGATGGTCAAGGCGGGCCTGCCCCCATCCATGGTGGGATGATAGTGCCAGGGGGCATCGAGGTGGGTGCCGGAGTGGGTGGCCAGGGTGAGGATCTCCACCGCCCAGCCCAGGCCGCCGGGAAGGTCCCTGGCGGCGTCGATGCCGGGAAAGAACTCCGCCATGGAGGCGGCGCCGGCCTCGTGCTCCAGGTACATCACCCTGGGTATCATGGCCGGGGGATCGGAGGGCAGGCCGTCCTCGATGGTGATGCTCAGGTCAACGAATCTCTTGCCCATCTCTCTACCTCCTCGTCACGGGCCCATGGCCCAATACGGCACCGTTTTCTCCTGCTACTATACCCCAGGCACAAGGGCATGAAAAAAGCTCGGCAGCGGTGTATATCGACCGCGG
Source organism: uncultured Actinomycetota bacterium (assembly GCA_964510515.1). Lineage (GTDB taxonomy): Bacteria > Actinomycetota > Geothermincolia > Geothermincolales > RBG-13-55-18 > SURF-21. The sequence goes on from CAZEAU010000004.1 coordinate 37,752, forward strand.
CCGTTGCGCGCCGATGATGCCGCCGAGCGGGCAGGAAGAGGAAAGCAAGGGCGTGAGCATGCCGCGATCCCGCCCACGCGGCGCGGGCTCCGGGAGATATTCTCCGCCGGGGCCGCCCCGGGGGCTCTTCAGCGCAGCATGACGAAGGCGCCCTGCTGGGCGTAGAACGCAAAGGCCTCTCCGCTGGGCTGGGCGGTGAAAGTGCCGCGCACCTCCCTCATGTCCTCCGCCCCTTTGCCCGCCAGGTCCATGCGCACCGGAACCGGGCTGCCTTCCGGCCCCATCTTCAAGACCATCTGCAAGGAAGCGGTGAACGAGCGTTCTCCCGCCTGCCATGCGTAACCGCTGTCCGCGATACGGAAGGTCTGATCGTAGTCGGGCGGGGAGGATATGGTGCCGTCCCGCTCGAGGAAGATGTGGCAGTTGGTGAGGCCGTACGCGTCTGCCGACATGTCCAGGACCCATTGCCCGCATATGTCCCGGTAGCCGCCGGGGGGCGCCTCGGGGACGCCCGCTGCGGGGTCGGGAAAGGCGAGCAGCAGGGCGGGCGATTCCCCCTCGCTCCCGAGCCTGATCTCGGGGAGCAGGCCCGCGCTCGCCGGCGCCTCCGCCGCCGCTGCGTCCGCCATGCCCCCGCCGCTCTCGGGCTGCGGGCTCTCCCGCGGCGGCGCCACGCGGGGCCTCCTTTCCGTCGAGGTATTCATACAGGCGAGGAGCGCGCTAAGCGCACCCGCCAGGAGCAGGAGGGAAAGGAATGCCCAAGGCCTGCGCCGCCCCCGCCGCCACGAACGGATGCGTGGCCGGCCGCTCTCCTCCCGCATCTCCGCCCTCCTGCCACCCCTCAAAAGCCATCCCCCCACGACGACAAGATGGGGTCAGGTCTTGTTCTTTGCCTGCTCCGCTATCTTGCCTGTTCGCACCCGGGGTTTTACCTCGGGTTCGCAAGACGTGGCCCCACGGGTCGCGTACCGACCGGCCCCCCGCCGCATTGTAGGCATTTACCTCGCGCACGCAAGACATGGCCCCACGCCTCCTCGCCGGCGCCCCCAGCGGGAGCGGCCGCCGCCCGCTCAGTCTATGTCCGCGAGCCTCTTGGCATAGTTTACCTTCTGCTCCAGCTCGGCCATGCGGTAGATCATGATGCGCTGCGCCTGCGGCGAGCCCGCGCCGTGTATGCTCTCCGTGAGGTAGGCGGCCGCCCCGCAGCCCATGGTCATGTTCTCCACGAACTTGAGGATCTTCATGCGCTCCAGGGTGGGGACGTCGGCGCAGCCCTTGAGGTACTTCTCCAGGTACGGCGCCACCTCCGGATTCTCGAAATCCTTCTGCGAGGGCATGGTCACCACCAGCCCCCCCGCGATGTCCTGCAGCAGCCGGGATATCTCGAAGGGGTACCTGGTCACGTTGTGCTTGCATATGTTGGCCAGCAGCACGTCCACCATGTAGCAGCCCGAGGAGGTGGCCTCTCCGCGGGAGGAACAAGCGATGCCGCACGAGAACAGCGTCTCGTTGAGGTGGACCATCTCGGTTATCTTGTCGCGCACGTGGCTCACGCGGTCGACCCCGGCGTAGAAGGCCGCCAGCTGCGCCGCCCCCACCAGCACGTCTCCCACCCCCACCTTGCAGCCGCCGTAGCTCTGGCGGTGATAGGCGGCGAAGCGCTCCACCACCTTGCCGCTCTCTTCGTGCTCCCCGCACATGAACACCCGCTCCCGGGGCACGAAGACGTCGTCGAAGACGATCAGGGCCTCCTGGCTGCCGTACTTGGGGTTGCCCACGTCCAGCGGGCTGCCCTCCAGCTTGCGGGTGTCCGATGGCTGGCGCCCCAGGATGTAGGTGATGCCCTCGGCGTCGGCGGGGACGGCGAAGCATACGGCGTAGTCGCCCTCGTTCTCGCGCATGGCGGCAGTGGGCATGACCAGTATCTCGTGCGAGTTGAGCGACCCGGTCTGATGCGCCTTGGCGCCGCGCACCACGATGCCGTCCGCCTGGCGCTCCACCACGCGCACGAACATGTCGGGGTCGGGCTGTTCGGCCGGGCGCAGGCCCCGGTCTCCCTTGACGTCGGTCATGGCCCCGCCGACGACCACGTTCTCCGCCTGGATGAAACGGAGGTAGTCCCGGAAACGTTGGTGATACTCGCTGCCGCATGCCTGGTCGCACTCGTAGGTCACCGAATAGACGGCGTTGATGCCGTCCATGCCCACGCAGCGCTGGAAGCAGGTGGCGGTGCGCCAGCCCAGCAGCCTCTGCATGAGCACCTTGTCCACCAGGTCGGAGGCGGACTGGTGGATGTGAGTGAAGCGGCTGATGCGCTCCCCGCTGAGGTGGGACCTGGTGAAGAGCAGCTCCTCCCCCTGCGGCTCGTCCCCGCGCTCATAGGTCTCCGCCACCGCGTTGATGGACGGCCTGATCATGGGGTGGTCGGTGGGGTTCTCGACCCTCTCCCCCATGACGAATATCCTGCGCTCCAGCTTGCGCAGGCTGTCGATATAGGCTTCCGGACCCTCGATCCTCATGCCGACCCCTCCCTCCACGCCGCGCCATCCCCGCCTGGCCGGCTCAATCCATGCCCCGGCAGCGCCACCCGGGCACGGCCACGCTCGCCTCTCTCCGTATCATACAACCCATGCCCCCTCCCATAAATACCCCGCGGCTCCCCCGCGCGCCGCCATGTATGCAGGCTATATCAGAGACTACGCCCTCGACGGCATCGTCATCCATTCCAACCACTCCTGCAAATCCTACTGCCTGGGCGAGCACGAGATCGCGCGCGGGGTCACCGCGGAGGCGGGCTATGCGGAATCATGCTGGGGGCGGACACGATGGACCCCAAGTCCTATTCCGAGGCGCAGGCCAAGCAGGCCGTGCAGGCATTCCTGGAGTAGCTGCGCTGATGGCCATGACCGATTGGCTAGGCCCGGGCCCCGGGACTAACGGCCTTCTCCCAGCACTCGTAAGCCGCATCTCCGGGGCCATGGGCCTTTCTCGTTTATACTGTTCGCAAAGGTCGCCTCAGGCTGGCCCCCGTGCTGTTGGCAGGGCGGCGGGCTCGCTTCAGGCCGACCTCAGGGCCCGGCTTGTCAGGCGCCTGTAGTCGTCGCGGCCTCCTGCCGGCCATCAGGGCAGCGTCTCGGTTTGTTCGGGTTACACGATAAGAGGAGGTAGGGTGATGGCATACGAGACTCTCTTATACGAGGTGGAGGGGGCGGTGGGGACGCTCACCCTCGACCGGCCAAAGTCGGTCAACGCCGTGAACCGGCAGATGATGGAGGAGCTCATCGATTTCTGGGAACGGCGACACACGGATTTCGACACCAGCGTGATCGTCCTCGCCGGCGCGGGCGAGAAGGGCTTCTGCGCGGGGCTCGACTTGAAGGACGCCACCGAGGGCTACTCGCAGGACGGCATGAGCCCGGAGAACATCTACCGCAAGCAGGCCCGCTTCTCGACCATCCTCAAGCTCATGCGCACCTGCCCCCAGCCGGTCATCGCCGCCGTGCACGGCTACGCCATGGGGGCGGGGTTGTCCTTCGCCATGGCCTCGGACATCCGCCTGGCCAGCCGCGACGCCGTCTTCTGCGCCGCCTATATCAACATCGGGCTGGGCGGGGCGGACCTGGCCTCCAGCTACCTGCTGTGGAGGCTGGTGGGATGGGGCAAGGCGGCGGAGATGTGCTACAGCGGCGACCGCATCGCGGCGGAGGAGGCCCACCGCATCGGCCTCGCCGACCATATCCACGAGCGGGAGGACCTCATGGCGCAGGCCGCCGACCTGGCGCAGAGGCTCGCCCACCGCAGCCCCTTTGCCCTTCACTTCACCAAGGAGGCCCTCAACGCCGGCCTCAACGCCTCCGGCATGGACGAGGCCCTGATGATGGAGAACCGCAACCAGTCCTACATGCTCACCATGCAGCTGATGAAATACCTGGAGCAACAGTAGCCAAGGCGCGGCGGGGACCGGGGTGATTTGTGCCGGGATCCCCGCGCGGCCGGAGGTGAGGATGCGCCGCGGCGGCGCGGGCCGGCAAACCGCCCCTCCCTTTTCCTGCCCTGCTGCAAACGAGGTCCGTTTCGAGTAGGATTTGGCTTGAGTCGACGGGGACACGACCACCTGTAGTAAGGAGGACATGATATGGGCCTGGTGGAGAAACTGGATCACGTCGCCTTCGCGGTGAGGGACAAGGAGAAGGCCGCCGCCTATCTCACCAACGTGCTGGGCGCCAGGGAGGTGCTCGACATGGAGTGGGGAGGTTTCTGCTTCACCACCTTCGATATGGGCACGGGCAGCATGCTCGAGCTCATCTATGCGCATGACCCGGACAGCTTCGTCAACCGCTTCATCGAAAAGCGCGGCGAGGGGGTACATCACCTGACCTTCAAGGTGCGCGACATCGGTGAGATGGTGGAGCACCTGCGCTCGCAGGGGCTGAACCCCTTCAACATCGACACCTCCAACGAGCTGTGGAAGGAATGCTACATCCACCCGCGCGAGGGCATGGGCACCCTCATCCAGTACGCCGAATTCCCCCAGGACGAGTGGGACAAGATCTGGGGGCTGTCGAAAAAATAGCTGGCGAACGCAAGGCTGTGAGTGCTAGCTGGTGACTTCGAATAGTTACATGGGTCCTTTTTTCAGGGAGATGATTTTGCATTCTTCCTGTCCTGGGGCTTCATCACCCCATTGGAACCATCCTGGACGACTATACCGGGCGAACATCTCCAGGTATGGACCGGGGCTGCAGCGCTCGATGATGTCGTATAGCTCATCCGGCTTCCTCGAGTGCTCACGTTTCCTGCTGCGAATGATATTCACCTGGGTTCTGCCCGGTTTCGCGGTTCTCAGGCTGCCTCGGACTCCAAAAAGTATCAGCTCCGTGACGTTGCGAAAATAGAAACCGACGCCGCGGCCATCCGGCCCGCCATCCTTGCGGATCTTGTACCACACAAGATTTGTCTTGTAGGTGAAACCCCAGTTTTTCATAACCTCGAGTCCCTCAAGTATCAGTGCGTTCGGAACCCAGAGGTAGAGATGGCTTTGAGGTGCCGAGATCTGGGAAACAGGCAGCTCGATTATTTCCTGCTGAGACATGGTTATATATCTCTTCAACCTTTTATGCTCTGGCGCCATTTTTCCAGTTCTGTTCATAAATTGCCACGGCGGATCAGCCAGAATGGTACCGAACTTGCCCGGGCCCGGATCTATCAAATCTCTAATGCCGCTTCCGTGCGATTTTCCTGCAGCTTGTTCCTCAATCTCCAATATACAACCTCCTGGAGATACCAAATACCAGTATGGGGCATCCTCCTCCTCCGCCGCCCTCTATGCGAGGCAGCAATTTGCTCAGAACGGATCCTTTTTGTTCCACTCGATCTCTATAGCCGCCCTGTTCTTACAGCAATCAACCTTGTGAGCAGGTGATCCCATCTCGTTTTCACCAACCACCACCCTGGTGTCAAAGCCTCTCTCTGCCCGGCCCTTTGCGCCGAACATAGAGCCGAACCGTTCCGATATGGGAGAGAGGCGCCTCCGGGCCTCATGATTTCGCTTCGCATGAGGCGGAATCTTGTAAGTACACATACGACATCTTCCCACTCGGTACGAAAATCTTGGCTCAGGATCGCGCATGCATGTTTCCACTCGTGTATCTCGTAATGCGAACGAATGATCCCAGGTATCAGTTCCATGGCCATCGCTATTCCCCTTTTCTGCGGTTGCTCGTTGATTGGAGACCTCCTTTTACTGCTTTCTCAACATTCAACCGTTTCCTTCCCGTCTCCCCGTGCTGGAAGGCCGGGTGGTCATACAGCATATGCAGGAGATCCTTTCTCCAGAAGCAATGCTGCGCATCAAGCACCCCGGGAGGCGAAGAGGCGGTAGAGGGCGAGGCCGGGCGTTGGGGATCTTATGAAACGTGGGCATATCACACCCGCTGCAGCGGCGGATGGCGGGCATCATGCCGGCAGGGGAGGAACCTTCAGGCGAATCATCTGCTCTTCCTGCCCGGTGATCTTTTCCCAAAAAGGATCCCATTCAGTATCGCGCCCGGGGCGAGGACAAAGAGTTCGCACTCGCCGACCTCCGGGTATCAGGGGCAGGCTTCCCCGGCGAACACCCCCTGGATGCCGAAGATCGCCTGGGCCGGCGGCCCGCCACCCGGCCTGAGGGCACGATGCGCGGATAGCCCCCACCTTTCGCGGATGCCAGCTTGACAACCCCTATGCCGCCTGATAAATAATGACCACGGTCATAAGTTTTTCTTATAGTCATTATATGAATTGCTAATCTCCGGGGCGCGGGCAACGGCCCGTGAAAGGAGGTGAGACGACGACTGTGGTTCCATCACCGCTCATTGCGGCGTCCTGACCTCTTTCTGATGCAACGGAGGGGATATGGGAAAAATCAACAGCTTCTTCAAATCCAGGTATGGCATGATCTCCGTCGGGCTGATCATCGGCATTCTCGCCTCCACCCTGCAGCGCCTGGGCAACCCAAAGAACATGGGCATCTGCGTGGCCTGCTTCGAGAGGGACATCGCCGGAGGCATCGGCTTTCACCGCGCGGCGCCGGTGCAGTATATACGGCCGGAGATAATCGGTTTCGTCTTCGGGGCCATGATCGCGGCCTTGCTGTTCAGAGAATATAAGGCGCGCGTCGGCTCGGCGCCCATCATCCGTTTCATGCTCGGATTCTTTGCCATGGTGGGAGCCCTGGTCTTCCTCGGTTGCCCGTGGAGAGCGCTGCTCAGGCTGGCCGGGGGCGATGGCAACGCCATCCTCGGCGTCGCGGGCCTCGGCGTGGGGATAGCCATCGGCGTCCTCTTCATCAGGAACGGGTACAACCTGGGGCGCAGCAACAAGACGCGGCCGGTGGCGGGCTTCGTGCTGCCGCTGATCATGGTGGGCCTGCTGCTGCTGCTGATCATCAAGCCGGTGCTGTCCACCGGGGCGCCTTTCTTCAGCGAGGAAGGACCCGGCTCGCAGTACGCTCCCTGGCTCATCGCCCTCGTCATCGCCATGGCCATAGGTTTCATAGCCCAGAGGACCAGGTTCTGCACCATGGGAGCGCTCAGGGACGTGATCCTCATGCGCGACTTCCATCTTCTGAGCGGGGTGATCGCGCTTCTCGCGGGCGCTTTCGCCACGAACGCCATCTTCGGCCAGCTGCACTGGGGTTTCGCCGGACAGCCGGTAGCCCATACCAACCAACTCCTCAACTTCGGCGGCATGCTCCTGGCGGGCCTGGCCTTCGCGCTGGCAGGAGGATGTCCCGGCAGGCAGCTCTTCCTCTCCGGCGAGGGCGACGGGGACGCGGCCATATTCGTACTGGGGATGATCGTCGGGGCGGCTTTCGCCCATAACTTCAACGCCGCCGGGACTGCCTTCCCCGCTAACCCCGCTAACTGGGGCTGGGGACCCGCGGCGATAATAGTGGGTCTTGCCTTCTGCGTGGTGCTCGGGTTCACCATGCGCGGGCCGACGGGAAGAGCCGTCACGGTGGCGGCCAGCTGAAACTCTGCAGGATGTCCTTTAAAGCTTGGAGGTTGCAGACGTGGAACGAATCGATTGCCGCGGGCTTTCATGCCCGCTCCCGGTGGTGGAAGCGCGCAAACAGCTCAGGAGGACCTCGCCGGGCGAGAGCTTCGAGGTTATAGTGGACACCGGGACCGCGAGGGACAATGTGTCCAGGATGGCCGCCAGGGAGAAGTGCGCGGTCGAGGTGGATGATGCTGCGGAAGAGGAGTTTATCCTGACCATAACCAGGAGTTAGGGTGTCTGGTTGACGATGCGGGATTCAGGCACGGGCGAGGAGAGACCGCCTGTCATCTACCTGGATAGCGCCGCGACTTCATGGCCGAAGCCGCCCCGGGTCTTGGAGGCCATGGTTCGTTTCCAGGAGACGGCGGGAGCGAACCCGGGGCGTTCGGGGCACCGCATGGCGGTCGAGGCGGGGCGCGTCCTGTACGAGGCGAGGGAGAGCGTCGCCACCCTGTTCAACGCGTCCGACCCCCTGCGGGTGGTCTTCTGCTGCAATGCCACCGAGGCCTTGAACCTGGCCTTGAGGGGCCTGCTGAAGCCCGGCGACCACGTGATCACGGGGAGCATGGAGCATAACTCGATGATGCGGCCCCTGCGCGACCTGGAGCACGGCGGCGTGAGCTTGAGCGTGGTACCCTGCCGGGCGGACGGGACCATCGACCTCGAATCCATAGAGGGTGCTGTGCGCGCAAGAACGAAGATGCTGGCGATAAACCACGCCTCCAACGTGACCGGCACCCTCGTGCCGCTGGCGCCCCTCGGCCGTATCGCGCGGGAACGAGGGCTGCTGTTTCTCGTGGACGCCGCGCAGACCGGGGGATGCTATCCCATAGACGTGCAGGCCGACAACATCGACCTCCTCGCCTTCACGGGGCATAAAAGCCTCCTGGGGCCGCAGGGTACCGGGGGGCTGTTGATAGGGATGCGGGTGGAGCCAAAAGACATGGTTCCGACGAAGACGGGCGGCACGGGAAGCCGTTCCGAACACGAGCGCCAGCCGGAATTCCTTCCCGACCTCTTTGAGAGCGGCACCCCCAACACCATAGGCATAGCGGGCCTGGGCGCGGGGGTACAATTCGTGCTGGAGAAAGGCGTGGGCGCAATACGGGAACGGGAGATGGGGCTGGCCGCAAGGCTCCTGCGCGGGCTTTCCCGTATACCCTCCGTGACCGTGTACGGCACTACGGATCCGGAGCTGCGCACCGCCACGGTCTCATTCAACATCGAGGGCCTGTCCCCCTCGCGAGTGGGAACGGTGCTCAGCGACGAGTTCGATATCATGTGCAGGGTGGGCCTGCACTGCGCGCCCTCCGCGCACCGCACCATGGGGACGTTCCCCGAAGGCTCGGTGCGTTTCGGGATCGGCTGCTTCAATACGCGGGAGGACATCGACGAAACCCTGGAGGCGGTGCGTGAGATCGCGTCGGAGGCGTGAGGACCCGTTTGAGGGAAAGGCTGCCTGCGTGGCCCTCTTCCATTCCACCAGCTTCGCCATCAGGGCGGAGAAGCTGGCGAGGGGCGATGGGTTGACCGTCAAACTCATCCCTATCCCGCGCCACCTCAGTTCGGACTGCGGGGTCTGCCTCCTGCACTTTGCATGCGACAAGGAAGCCTTGATCGAGGTCCTGAACGGCAATCGCGTCGAATACGAAGGGGTAGAGGACCTCTAGGGCCATCGCCCGGCGCGGCCGGAACCGCCTCCTTTTTAACCCACCCCATGGGCCGGAACCGCCGCGGGGGCGACGCCGCCGGGGCCTCCGGGGGCTGCCTATGCCGCCGCCAGGCGGTTATCCTTTCGCTTCCAGGGGAATCATATACGTGACCGTGCGCCGATAACAGCGAGAGGGTGATAAACATGGCGGTTTCGCGGAGACTGGTGGTCATAGGCGGGGTGGCGGGCGGAGCCACCTTCGCCTCCAAGGCGCGGCGCTGCTGCAGCGACGTGGAGATAGAGGTCTACGACCAGGACGAGTTCATCTCCTACGCGGGCTGCGGCCTGCCCTATTTCATCGGGGGACACAGCCCCAACTGGCGCAAGATGCTGGCGCGGCTGCCGGAGGAATTCGAATCCCGCAGCGATATCCGCATCTTTCTCCGCCACCGCGTGAATGCGGTCGATACGGCGAACAAGACCATACGCGTGGCCGACCTGGAGGGGGTGAGCGAATCCACCGTGCCCTACGACACGCTGGTCATCGGGACGGGCGCGGCGCCCTTCGTGCCCCCGCTGCCCGGCCGCGAGCTCGAGGGCGTGTTCGTGCTGCGCTCCCTCACCCACGCCCTGGAGATGAAGTCCTTCATCGACCTCTGCGCACCGCAGCGCGCGGTCATCGTCGGGGCGGGCGCCATCGGCCTGGAGATGTGCGAGGCCCTGCGGCGGCTGGGCATGGAGGTCCACCTCATCGAGCTCGCCCCGCGGGTTCTCCCCCCCCTGGACGCGGACCTCTCCACCCGGGTGGCGTCGCATCTGGAGAGCAACGGGGTAACCGTCCATCTCGGGAGCGAGCTCAAGGGCATGGAGGGGAAGGACGGCAGGGTGGCCGCCGTCAGCACCGCGGGGGAGGAGATAGAAACGGACATCGTCCTCCTCGCCATCGGCATCAGGCCCGCCGGCGCCCTGGCGGAGAAGGCGGGCATAGAGCTGGGGGCCAGGGGCGCCATCCGGGTGGACGAGCGCATGCGCACCAGCGCCCCGGACGTGCTCGCCTGCGGAGACTGCGCCACCACCCGCAACCTGCTCACCGGCGAGGAGGGCTGGATGCCCATGGGCTCGACGGCGCGCAAGCAGGCACGCGTGGCCGCGGAGACGGCGGCGGGAAACGAGTCGGCATTTCCCGGCAGCCAGGGGACCTTCATCCTCAAGGCCTTCGACCTCAGCGTGGGGAAGACGGGGTTGGGGGCGGAGGAGGCCTCCGCGGCGGGCTTCGCGGCCGAGACCGTGGACGTGGAGGACACCTCCCTTCCCGGCTATTACGGCGGGGGGGGCAAGATCCTCCTGCGCGTGACCGTGGACAGGGACACGGGCAGGGTGCTGGGCGCGCAGGCCGTCGGCGACTACCCGGCCGCCGTGGATAAGCGCCTGGACATCATGGCCACCGCCATCAGGGGCGGACTCACCTCCACCGACCTCTCCTTCCTGGACCTCGCCTACTCGCCCCCGTATTCGCACCCCCTGGACCTTCCTGTGGTCGCCGGCAACCTGGCGGAGGCGAGGGTGATGGGCAGGGTATGCACCTGCAGCACGGAGGGCCTCGAGGATTAGGGGCGGGCGGGGACCTTGCCCCCGGGCCCCACCCCCGCTGCGCGCGCGCCGGGCCCTGCCGCGAAGCGCGTGCCGGCGGGCGTCGCCCATGAGCTCGACCATCATGCGCATGGCGTCCGCGTACATGGGGTCCGCGGCGAACAGGCTGTCGTAATCGCCCGCGTAATCGTCCCAGTAGCCCATTCCCCGCCCCTCAGATCTCGCCGCGATAGGCGCGGGAGAGCTCCACCACCTGCCGGTACTCCTCCACCTGCCGGGCCCTCTCGGCCTCGTCCCAGCCCAGCTCCTCGCCCAGCAGCTCCGCCACCTTATCCGCGCATCCCAGCCCCTGCTGCGCGTCCTCGTAGAAGATGAGGCTGCGCCGCACCATGAAGTCGCTGAGACTCACCACCATCTCCTCGCGGGCGGCATAGGTGACCTCGGCTTCGACATAGGGAACGCCCTCCCCCAGCCTCTCCGCCGCGGAGCCGCCCTCCGCGATGAGGCCCAGCACGCGCGTGGCGCCCGTGCCCAGATGCTGCAGCTTGCCCAGTATGTCGGGCTCCAGGCGCAGGTCCCCGGCCAGCCTCTCCAGGCGGCGGCGGAAATCCCTGCCGCCCACCCCGAAAACCGGCGCCCGCCTGGTGGCGCATCTCCCCGCGCGCACCCCGAAGCGCTCCTCCAGCCTCCTCGCCGCCAGGTCCACCAGCTCCTGGGCCATGGAGCGGGCGGTGGTGAGCTTGCCGCCGGCGATGGAGATGAGCCCGGAGTGGCTCTCGTAGATGCTGTGTTCCCGCGAGACCTTGCTCTCCTTGACATCCTTGCCGCCCTCCCCCAGGACCAGCGGCCGCAGCCCGGCATAGGTGCAGACGACATCGTCCACATCCAGGCGGGCCCGGGGCAGGGTGCGATTGGCAGCCTCCAGGATGTAGCGCACATCCTCTCCCGTGGCGCGGACGGTATCGAAATCCCCGTCGTAATCGGTGTCCGTCGTGCCGATGAGGGCATAGTCGCCCCACGGCACCAGGAAGAGCAGGCGCCCGTCCGCGGGAGAGGTGATGGGCAGGGCATTGGTGACGCGCACCCTCTCCCAGGGCACGATGACATGTGAGCCCTTGGTGAGGCGCAGCTTGCGCACCGCCCCGGGCTCGTCCAGTTCGCACACATCGTCCGTCCAGGCCCCGGTGCAGTTGAGGACCATCCTCGCCTCGATATCGAACTCCCGGCCCCCGACCTCGTCCCTCACCCTGGCGCCGCAGGCCCTCCCGTTCTCCCTGAGGATGTCCGTCACCGTGGCGTAGCTGAGGCAGCAGGCCCCCTCCAGGTGGGCCGACTGCACATGCGAGAGGGTGAGGCGCGCATCGTCTGTGGAGCAATCGTAGAACTGCCCGCCGCCGGTGAGGCGCTCTCCGTCCAGCGACGGCTCCATCTCCAGGATACGCCTGGGGCCATGCAGCTGATGGTTCTGCACATTGCGAAAAAGGGCCAGGAAATCGTACATCCACAGCCCCATGGCGATGATGAATAGCGGGCTCTTGTCCCCCTTGTAGACGGGGAACATGAACGGCTGCGGCCACACCACATGGGGGGCGTTGAGCAGCAGGCGACGCCTCTCGCGGCAGGCTTCGAAGACCAGCTTGAAGTCGAAGAGCTCGAGATAGCGCAGCCCGCCGTGCACCAGCTTGGAGGAGCGGGAGCTGGTCCCAAAAGCCCAGTCGTTTTTCTCCACCATGACCGTGGAGAGCCCCCTGCGCACCGCGTCCCGCGCCGCGCAGGCGCCGGTTATCCCTCCCCCGACGACGAGGACGTCATACACCTTGCTCGCGGCTTCCTCGACGTGTTCCGCTCTGCGCTGCTGCGAAAACATCTTGCCTCAGCTCCTTCACCTGTCGCCGGGCAGCCCTTCCCCCGCCACCCTGCGCCGCATCGTCCCCCATAAGTATATCCAGTCTCCCGCGGCGCCGACAGGGAGACGACCCGCGCCGCCCTGCCACTCCGCTCCACGGGCTCCCGAGGTTTGGCGCAGAGCGGGCGGGTGGGCTATTATGGTGTCCGTCAAGAGGCGGCCGCCGCGCAGAGAGATCCCACCTACGACCCGCCGCGCCGCCGCACCCCGCCACCCGGGGCGGGGAGGAGGGGAGACCGTGGGAGAGCGGGAGGGGAGAGATGACGGAGGGGTTCGACGCCGAGGGTTTTTTGGGCGAGAGGCTGGCGTGGATAGCGAGCAACAGGCCCCTCATCCACCACATCACCAACTTCGTGGTCATGAACGAGACCGCCAACGCCACCCTCTGCATGGGGGCCTCGCCGGTCATGGCCCATGCCCTGGAGGAGGTCGAGGAGATGGCCGGCCAGGCCGGGGCCCTGATCCTCAACATGGGCACCCCGTACCCGGAGCAGGAGACGGCCATGCTGGCGGCCGGAAAGGCGGCCAACCGCGCCTGCGTCCCGGTGCTCTTCGACCCCGTGGGGGCGGGGGCCACCGCTTACCGTACCCGCATCGCCAGGCGCCTCCTGGACGAGATCTCCTTCGCCGCCATCCGCGGCAACGCGGCCGAGATGGCGGTGCTCGCGGGGGTGAAGGCCGAGATACGCGGCGTGGACTCCCTCTCCGTGGGCGGGGAGGTGGCGGAGATCGCCGCCACCCTGGCGGCGGCGGCGGGCTGCGTGGCCGCCGTCACCGGCGAGGTGGACGTGGTGTGCGACGGCGGGCGAACGGCGCGGGTGAGCAACGGCCACCCCCTCCTGGCCGGGATCACGGGCACGGGCTGCATGGCCACCACCGCCATCGCCGCTCTGCTGGCCTCGGGGGAACCCTACCTGGAGGGCTGCGCCGCCGCCCTGGCCCTGTTCGGGCTGGCGGGGGAGAAGGCGGCGCTGCGCGCCTTGCAACCGGGCAGCTTCCACGTGGAGCTTTACAACACCCTCTACGAGCTGAGCACCTCCCGCCGGCTCGAGGGCATCAAGGTGGAGTTGTCCTGAGCTGAGCGATATGCGCTTTGCCCCGCCGCGAGGGCGGGCCCCACCGCCGCTCGCGTCAGCGCGCGGGAGGCGGCGGACGGTGCAGGCCGACCGCGGTGATGATCCCGCCGCCGAGGACTTCCTCGCCGCGGTAGAGCACGGCGTGCTGCCCCGGCGTCACGGCCCATGCCCTCTCGCGGAAAGAGAGCTCGAAGGCGCCTTGCGACACCTGCGCGCGGCAGGGTTCGGGCCGGGCGTTGTAGCGCACCATGGCCTGCGCCTCAAAACGCGGCGCCGGCGGCTCTCCCCTCACCCAGTGCAGCTCCTCGGCCCGCAGCCACCTGCCCGGCACCTCCTCCCGGGAGCCGACGATGACCGCCCCCGCCGCGGCGTCGATGGCCGTGACGTAGAGGGGATGGGGCGCGGATACGCCCAGGCCGCGCCTCTGCCCCACGGTGTAGAAGGCGATCCCCCCATGCTGACCCAGCACCCTTCCCGCGGTGTCCAGGAGGGGGCCTGGAGACGATGCCTGCGGGTAATGCCTGGCTATGAACTCCCGGTAGCCGCCCCCGCAGAGAAAACATATTTCCTGGCTCTCCCGCATCCCCGCGTCCGCGAGCCCCAGCGACACCGCCATCTCCCTGACCTCCCCCTTGCGCTTCTCGCCGTTGGGGAAGAGGCAGCGCGAGAGCGTCTCCCTCCCCAGGGCGTAGAGGACATAGGACTGGTCCTTTTCCTCCGCCACCGCCCGCATGAGCGCGGGGGCGCCGCTTTCGCCCCGGCAAGTGCGAGCGTAATGGCCGCTGGCCACCGCGTCCACCCCCATCCCGTCCGCGACCTCCAGCAGGGCGGGGAATTTCACCAGGCGGTTGCATTCAAGGCAGGGGTTGGGGGTCCGCCCCCGCAGGTAGGTGCGGGCGAAGGGCTCCACCACCAGGGAACGGAAACGCTCCCTGAGGTCGATGACCAGGTGTTCTATCCCCAGCTTGCGTGCGGCCCCCGCGGCGAGTCCCAGCATCTCGGGCGGGCACCCCTTCGTGCCCGGGGCGGCAGGCGCGCCCTCCCACATGCGGAAGGTGACCCCTATCGCCCGCCACCCCTCCCGGAGGAGCAGGGCGGCGGCGGCGGCGGAGTCCACCCCCCCGCTCATGGCCACCACGACGCTACCGCGTTCTCCCCTCATCTTTTTATTATACGATTTGCTGCTGAACCATCCCGCTGCCGCCGGGGCGGCGACCCCCCGTGCCCGCCCTTGACGCAGCGGCCCGCTTTCTATATCTTTTCTATGTTTGTATTTTCTTTGGCGGGAGCAAATATTAGCAATGGCAACGATCAGCGACCTCGAGCCGGAGCGCTGCACGCAAGAGTTGTGGCATACCCTGCTGCGCATCATGCACGATTTCCGCGCCGGCATAGGCGCGGAAGGGGAGATGAACCTGAGCTTCCCCCAAACCATCCTCCTCCTGGAACTGCACGGAGGCGGCCGCATGAGCATGGGGGAGCTGTCACAGCGTTTGCGCATCAGCAAAGGCGCGACCACCCGCATGGTGGATCTCCTGCTGGAGAAGGGCCTGGTGGAGAGGGGTAGAAGCGAGGCGGACCGCCGCATGGTCATGGTCTCACCCAGCGCAAGGGGCGGGGAGATGGCGCGGCGGATAGAGCAGGCCAATCGCCGCAAGGTGGGCGAGGCGCTCACCGCCGTGCCGCAGGAGGAGCGCGCATCCCTGCTGGACCTCCTGAAGGCTCTGCAGCGTCAATACGAAGAAGAAGAGGCGGAGCAAAACCGCCACGAGCGCGCGCCCCTGCCGAGCGCACGGTGGTGATCCGGGCCCTGCGGCAGGCGGAGAAGCGGAGGGAAAGCAAGCGAGGCCGGCAAGCGGCAGAAAGCGGGGTTCATAGAAGGTGAAGATCTTTCAGCTCTTGGCCAGCCAGTCGGAGCGGCGCCCGTGGCTGGTGGTCGGCGTGGTGGTGCTGCTGACCCTTTTCCTCGCCGCCGGCCTGCCTCGCATCAGCACGGAGCTCAGCCAGGAAGCCATGATGCCCAAGCACTACGAGTCCATACAGGCCTACGAGGAGCTGAAGGACCTCGTCGGGGGCGTAAGCAATGAGAATGTCCTCGTGCTCGCGGACCTGGCGGACCCCGAGGTGGCCCGGGTCATCTACGGGTGGAGCGTGGAGAGCATGGTGGAACAGGGCTTCGTGGAGGGGGACATCCTCAAGGTCGAGACCTACCTCGATTTCGTCAAGGTCAAGCTCCCCGAGCTCATGAAGTCCGCGGGCATGCAGGGCGGTGTCGACCTCAACACCTTCTCCGACGCGGAGATATCCATGTTCCTGCAGTTCTACCTCGACCCCGACCCCGATTCGGCGGTGGCGGCGCTGCTCATGCAGTCGCTGTTCGGCGCCGAGGCCGCCCCCGAGCAGAAGGCCCAGCTCATGGCGGTCTTCGAGAAGAACCGGGAGAACGTGGCCAAGATCGTCTCCGCGCAGAACGACGCCACCATCGTCAATCTGCAGCTCGATCCCGAGCTGAGCCAGAACGAGAAGACGAAGCTGGGCAAGAAGCTGCGGGAGTTCACGGGCGCGCAGTTCGCGGGCGTCGCGGGCGCCGAGGTCTATGTCACCGGCGATGCCACCAGCACCCTGGACGCCAACGAGTTCATGGGCAGGGAGACGAGCAGGCTCATGCTCATCGCCCTCGCCTTCATCATGCTCATCCTCTATCTCACCTTCCGCCGCATCTCCGACGTGGGGCTGCCGCTGCTCATCATCTTCATCGCCATCTTCTGGCTGCTGGGCCTGATGGGCTGGGTGGGCATCACCTACACCACCATGAGCGTGGCCATCATGCCCCTCATGCTGGGGATCAACATCGCCTACGTCATCCACATCCTCAGCCGCTATTACGAGGGGCGGGAGGGTGGCCTGGGCGTGGAACTCTCCGGCACCACCGCCATCAAGACGGTGGGCGTGGCGGTGTTCCTCACCGCCATCACCACCGTGATCGGGTTCTCCTCCTTCATGATCACCGACATCCCCCCCATGCGGGACTTCGGGTTGCTGTGCATGCTGGGCATATCCTTCAGCTTCCTGCTCTCGCTGACCCTGCTGCCGGCCATCATCATCATCAGGGACCGCAGGAAGACAAAGGAAAAGCTGGACCGCCACCTGACCAAGATGCGAACGCGCAGGCGCGACGCCCGCTACGGCAGGTTCACCGACAGGTCCCTGGTGCGCGTGGCCATGGTCTCGGAGCGCAACCACTGGACGGTGGCCATCGTCGCCCTGGCCTTTGCGGCCTTCACCGTCTTCGCCATATTCAACCTCAAGACCGGCGCCGACATCAGCAAGATGTTCCCCGACGACATGGAGAGCGTGAAGGTCAGCCACATGGTAAGCGAGATCTTCGGGCCGCAGCAGAGCGACATCATCCTGGCCAGGGGAGACATCTTCGACCCCGCCACGCTGGCCGCCCTGCTCGAGCTGGAGGAGGCCATCCCGCAGGATGAGCGCAACCTTCCGGACCACGATGATTACTTCGTGCGCGAGAGGATAAGCTCCATCGCCGACTATATCGGCATGCTCAATGGTGGCCCCCTTCCCGAGACCAGGGAGGGGGTGAGGGAGAGGGTGGAGGAACTGAGCAGCCTGATGCCCATCAACGCCTTCATGGACGAGGACGGCAGCATAGCCATGATCTACCTCAACTCCGGTTTCCCCGCCAGCGAGGACGAGCTCACGGTGAAGGCGGAGATCATGCGCGACCATTCCGCGGCCGTCGCGGAGGAGACGGGGCTCACCTTCACCTCCACCGGTTTCACCGTGCTCATCTCCGACCTCATGGGCAATATCATGCCCACCCAGATCAAGACCAGCGGCCTGGCGCTGCTGCTCTGCGCCCTCATCCTCATCCTCGTCTTCCGCTCCTTCCTCTACGGCATCGCCACCCTGGTGGTGGTACTCTGCGGCATGATGGCGGAGATCGTCTTCCTCTTCGTCCTCGGCTGGCCCCTGGACCTGATGACGGTGATGGTGGCCTCGCTGGTCATCGGGGCGGGGATAGACTTCGGCATTCACATCACCCACCGTTTCCGCGAGGAGTATCACGCCAACGGCATAACCCTGGAGGAATCGCTGCGCAATACGGTGAAGAACGTGGGGCGCGCGCTGGTGGCCGCCGCCTTCACCACCTGCGGTGTCTTCGCCATCCTGGGTTTTTCCAGCATGGGCATGATGCAGCGCTTCGGATGGGCCACCGCCGTGGGCCTTCTGGGCGCCCTCCTCGGCGCCATCCTGGTGCTGCCCAGCGTGCTGGCCATCGTCGCCAAGCGGCACCGCGGCAGCGGCAGGGCGGCCGCGGGAGAGCGGCCCGGGCGGGAGGGCCAGGCCCTCCCGGGTGCGGCGGATACACCGCAGCCATAAGCGTCGGGGAGGGAGCGCGCCGCCGCCCCCGCGCCCTCCCCGACGCGGGGGCGCGACCCGGCGCGTTACGGGTGCCCCGTGCCCTCTCTTCCTCCCCATCGCCTCCAACGCTTAGAATAACGCCAGGAGGTCGTGATGGCTCTAGCCACAGCGGTGGTGATGGCCCTGGTCGCCACCACCATGATCAACTACAGCGGCTACATGCAGAAAAGGGAGCTGGACCAGCTCCCCCTCATCGGGTCCCAGAAAGCCCTGGAGACGGCGAAGGCCTTTATCTCCTGCCGCCCCTGGCTGGAGGCGCAGGGACTGCAGTTCGCGGGCACCTTCATCAAGGGCATCGCGGTGGGGCTGGCTCCGCTCTCCGTGGTGCAGCCCATAAACACGGCGGGCATCGCGGTGCTGGCGGTGCTGGCCATCACCAGGCTGGGGGAGCGCCCCTCCATCTCGGACTGGCTGGGCATCGGGACCATCATGGTGGGGCTTATCCTGCTCGGGCGAACCCTCATCGGCGTGCCCTCCAAGGCGTTCTCCTACAACCCCTTCGTGCTCTGGTTCTTCGTCCTCTTCTTCTTCGCGGCGGCGGGGCTTTCCCTCTACAACGGCTTCGCCAAAAAGCACCCCAACGCCCCCAACCTCATCGCCGTGGCCTCCGGGGTGCTCATCGGCCTCAACGCGGTCATCATCAAGCTGGGATGGAACGACATCGGCAGCCGTTTCTGGGAGCATGGTTTTCGCAACTCCCTGCTCTCCCCCTACCTGCCCATCATCCTCCTGCTCCCCCTCCTCACCCTGGTGCTGGACCAGGTGGCCATGCAGAGGGGCAAGGCCATCGTGGTGGTCCCCATCACCACCGGGATGTCCAACCTCATCCCCATCATCATCGGCATCCTGGCCATGCACGAACCCATGCCCTCCACGGCGGGGATGTTCGTGCTGCGCCTGGCGTCGATAGTATTCATCATAGGCGGGGCGATAATGCTCTCCTTGCGCGGGGAGGAGGGAGAGGAGAAGGGGCCTTCCGCGCCCTCGGCACGCGACCGTCTCGAGCGGGCGAGGGCGCGCCGCCAGGCGGCCCGGAAGACGGGGTACGAGCAGCCCTAGATCAACGTTATCGCCATGGTGCAAGCGGTAGTGTCACCAGCTTATGGGACTGCGACCCCTACGCCATCGCCCGTGGCACCGCCCCGAGCTAAGCATGCTCGGATGGTGGAGCCGGTGAGAGGAATCGAACCCCCAACCGTCCGCTTACAAGGCGGGTGCTCTACCGTTGAGCTACACCGGCTCGCCTTCATTATATTACGCTCGTCCTATTCCCCACAGAGCAGGGTCTCGATCCTCATCGCCAAGGCATTATACGGGTGCGAAAGCAAGGTTGAGGCTGCGATGAGTTATGCCCGGGTCGGCCGGCTTTATGCAGTTCGCATGCCCCACCCCTGAGCGGCTTCAGCGAGGAAGAGGAAACCAGGTTGCATGTGCCCGAGCCCCGACGGGCCCTCCTTGGTTCGCGCCATCTCAGCCTCGATTTATGCCCGGCTCCCGCTCATGGTCGTATCTGGGCAAAGATGCCACGATCTGGAGATGGGACAACAAATTCAGTACCTGCCGGCGAGGTCGGGATCTACCCGTACCTCATCTCATCCAGCAATCGGCGGACTTCCTCGCTCACCCGGTCCTCCAGCGGATTGCGGTCGCCACAGGCCATCCTCTTTATGTCCTCCCTGGTCTCGAGTTGCGCCTCCTCGCTCAGCCCCAGCAGGGAGTGCCCGTTAATGGTGCGGGCTCCGAACCCGCCCACCACGCCCTGCAGCGTGCGGTCGGAGCTGGCCACCGTGACCTCGCCCGCCTGCAGCAGCCGGCGCGCCACGCTCTCGATCAAGGCGTCGGCGGACTGTCCCCTGCGGGTGAAGACCACCGTCAACCCGCCTCTTTCCTGCGTTACCGGCTCCGGCTGACTGGTCGCGGCGGCGTCGAAGATCACCATCAGGAGGTCGTAACGGTCCGGGGAGGAGAGGGGAAGCAGTTCCTTGAGCAGCCCTTCCCGCGCCGCGTCCTGGTCCCGCTGCATGACTACCGCAAGCTCCGGGTGCGCATAGATGAGGTTGTAGCCGTCCACCAGCAGCGCTCTCATAGCCCCTTCCTCTGCCGCAGGGCCTCGTAGATGATCACCGCCGCCGCGACGGAGACGTTGAGCGATGATATCTTGCCGAACATGGGGACATGCACCAGGATGTCGCAGGTCTCCCGGGCCAGGTGGTGAAGACCCGTTCCCTCCGACCCCATCACCAGGGCGAGAGGCCCGGAAAAGTCCGCCTCGAAGCAGGTCTTCTCTCCCCGCATGTCGGCGCCCACCACCCACATCCCCAGCTTCTTAAGCTCTTTCATCACGCTGACCAGGTTGGGCACGGTGCTAATGGTGAGATTCTCCACGGCACCTGAAGAAGAATGGAACACCGCCGGCGTCACCGGTGCGGAACGGCTGCGCGGCAGAATCATGGCATCAACCCCGGCCGCCTCGCATGTCCTGGCAATACTTCCCAGGTTGCGGGGGTCGGTGATGCTGTCCAGGAGGACGACGAAGGGGTCGTCCTTTCCCTCGAGGTCTCGGCATACCCGCTTGAAGCCGGCGTAACGGTAAGGCTCCACCCTGAGGATGACCCCCTGGTGAACATCGGATACGGCCAGGCGCTCCATCTCCCGGCGCGGGAGGTAACTCATCGCCAGGCGGCGGCTACGCGCGGCAGCCTTGATATCGTCCAGCACCCTCGCGGGCGGCATGCCCTCGGCCAGCAGCAGCTCGTACACCTCTCGGTCGCCGCGCAGCGCCTCCAGGACGGCGCGCCTGCCTTCAACCTGTTCGTATCTCAACGTCCATCAAGCCTCCCTCTGTTTCTGGGTTCGTGCGTGGCCGCGCAGGAATCATTCGGGGGATCCCACGAATTTCCAGCGCTGCCCCTCGCGCAGGTCGTCCACGCGGATGCCCAGCTCGCGCAGGCGCGCGCGGATAAAATCGGCGGTCTCGAATTGCTTGTTGCTCCTGGCCAGGGTCCTCACCTCCAGGAGCAGCCGGATGAGGTCATCCGCCGCAGGCATGTCGCCGGGCCCGCCTTCCACCTTGGTTTCAGGCGGCAGAGCACTGGCGGCAGCGGTTGTGGCCGGCGCATCAACCGCCACTTCACCTTCCCCTGTTAAGCAGACCTCCTCCGGCGCCGCCGCCGGGGAGAACAACCCCAGGACGTTGCTCAACACGAGCAGGGTGTCCCTGCCGTGGCTGGCCACCATGGGGGCCGCCAGCGTCTGGTAGCCCTCCTGCTCGGCCAGGTATATGTTGAGCTCCTTCACCAGCTCGAACAACACCCCTATGGCGCGGGCGGTATTGAAGTCGTCGTCCATGGCCTCCTCGAAACGCTGCTGAAAACCGCTGAATGAATCGGAGAGTACGACCTCCCTCTGGGTGCGCTGCGGCGCGGTCCTCTCCGGGGGCTTCGCCAGGAAGGCATCGAGGGCGAAGAGGCAGTTCTCCAGGCGCTCATGCGCCCTTTTCGCCTCTTCCAGGGCATGCGGCCCGAAGTCGATGGGGCTGCGGTAATGGGTCTGGAGGGCCAGGAGCCTGACCGCATCCGCGGGGTACTTCTTGAGTATCTCCCTCACCAGGACGATGTTGCCCAGGGATTTGGACATCTTCTCCTCCTGGATATTCACGAAGCCGTTGTGCAGCCAGTAACGCACGAAGGGCTCCCTGCCGGAATAGGCCTCGGACTGGGCGATTTCGTTCTCGTGGTGGGGGAAAACCAGGTCCTGCCCGCCGCCGTGGATGTCGAACCCCATGCCCAGATAATGCAGGGACATGGCCGAGCATTCAATGTGCCATCCCGGCCGCCCTTCGCCCCAAGGGGAATCCCAGGAGGGCTCTCCGGGCTTTGAAGCCTTCCACAGGGCGAAATCCATGGGGTGGCCTTTCCTGGCGTCGATCTCCACGCGTTCACCCGCGCGCATTTCCTCCAGGGAGCGGCCGGATAGCTTGCCGTACCCCTCGAAGCTCTGCACGCGGAAAAACACGTCGCCGTCCACCGCATAGGCATGGCCCTTGTCCACCAGCGCCCGTATCATCTCCAGCATGGCGGGAATGGTCTCGGTGGCGCGCGGGGCGGCATCGGGAGGCTGCACGCCGAGAGCGCGCATGTCCTCGAGGAAGGCCCGCTCGTAGAATCGCGCCACCTCCTGCGGCGCCTTCCCCTCCTCGCGCGCCCGCGCGATTATCTTGTCGTCCACGTCGGTGAAGTTCTGCACGTAGAACACCTCGTAGCCCTTGTGCCGCAGGTAGCGCCTGATGACGTCGAAAACGAGGTAGGCCCTGCCGTTGCCGACGTGGATATAGTTATAGACGGTGGGGCCGCATACGTACATGCAGACCTTGCCCTCCTCGCGGGGCACGAACGCCTCCTTGCGGCGGCTCATGGTGTTGTAAACGGTCAGGCTCAAGGTCTTCCTCCCGCTTCTGCCTTCCCCGTCCCGCCGCCGCGGCTGGCCGGGCCCTGCAGGGTCCCCTTCACGCGCTGCAGCGACTCCTCGGCGCATCGCAGCTTGTCCTCGGTTATCTCCAGCTCAAGCTGGGTGGAGATGATGCGGTCCTCGAGTTTCCTGATGGCCCCGTCCAGGGCGTCGATACGGTCCATGACCGGGTCGGGGATGAGCTCGTGGTGCAGGTCCACCACCGGCTCGCCTTCCTGCATGACCACCTTGCCGGGGATGCCCACCACGGTGCAGCGCGGGGGCACGTCGCGGATGACCACCGCTCCCGCCCCCACCTTGCAGTCGTCCGCCACGGTGATGGGACCGAGCACCTTGGCCCCGGCGGCGATGACCACGTTCCTGCCGATGGTGGGGTGGCGCTTGCCTCTCTCCTTGCCCGTGCCTCCCAGGGTTACCCCCTGATAGATGGTGACGTAGTCGCCGATCTCCGCCGTCTCCCCGATGACCACCCCCATGCCGTGGTCGATGAAGACCCCCCGGCCGAAGCGGGCTCCGGGGTGGATCTCTATCCCCGTCAGCAGGCGTCCGAGGTGAGAGATGAGGCGGGGCACCACCGGGACGCCCCTCTTCCACAGCCGCTGGGCGGCGCGGTGCATCCACAGCGCGTGCAGCCCCGGATAGGCCAGGATTATCTCCAGGGTATTGCCGGCGGCCGGGTCGCGATCCCGCACCGCCTCTATGTCCTGCCGGAAATTCTCGAGCAAGTCGCCTCCTTCGTTCCAAGCACAATGCCCATTATATCGGCAGCGGGAGCATGTTTTGTAGTGGGCAGGTCATGCCCGGAGGCGCCCTGGCGCATAGCGGCGGCGTTTCAGGCGCCTTCCCCCATGCGGCGTAGCGATTCCCGCATGCGCCTCAGGCACTCCTCCCTCCCCAGCACCGCGAGGATATACTGCAGGCCCGGGCCCCTGTCCCTGCCGGTGAGGGCCACGCGCAACGGCATGAACACCTCCTTGGGCTTGAGCCCGCGGTCGGCATAGTGCCCCTTTATCCCGGCGATGACGCCGTCGGCATCCTCCACGCTCTGGAGGGGGAAACCCTGCAGGGCCTCCGCCGCCCACGCAACGACCTCCGCCGCCGCCTCCCCGCGCAGCCACGCCGCCGCGCGCTCGTCGGGAGGGGGCGGCGCGGCGTAGGCTTCGAGGTAGGAGGGCAGCTCGCCCAGGGTGACCAGGTTGTCCAGCACGGATTCCACCATGAGGGCGAAGTGGGGATGGCCGGCCCAGGCGGGAGCGAAAGGCGCCGCCTCCGCGGCCAGCCTGTCCCCCGGCAGGGCGCGCAGGTGTTTGCCGTTGAGCCAGTCCAGGCGCTGGCGGTCGAAGACGGCCGGGCTGGAGGAAAGGCCGCCGATGTCGAAGAGGCGCAGCAGCTCGCCGGCGTCCAGCACCTCCCTGCCCTCGGGCGGGGACCAGGAGAGCAGGGCCAGGTAATTGGTGAGCGCCTGCGCGAGGTATCCCATCTCCCGGTATTCGCCCACGCCGGTGGCGCCGTGCCGCTTGCTCATCTTGGCGCCGTCCGTGCCCATGAGCAGGGAATGGTGCAGGTACACCGGCACCTCGCAGGCGAGGGCGTCGAAGAGCATGACGTGGCGCGCGGTGTTGCTGAGATGGTCCTCGCCGCGGATGACATGGGTTATGCCCATGGCGGCGTCGTCCACCACCACGGAGAAGTTGAATCCCGCCGAGCCGTCCGAGCGCATGATGATGAAATCGCCCAAGGTGCCGGGGGGGAAACGCACCCGGCCGCGCAGCAGGTCCTGGAAGGCTACCTCGCCGCCGGGAACCCGGAAGCGCAGCGCCGGGCGCCTGCCCTCCTCCTCCCTCAGCCTTCTCTCCCGCTGCGAGAGCTCGCGGCACGTCCCCTCGTACAGGGGCGTATGCCCCCGCTCCAGGGCCCTGCGCTTGCTCTCTTCCAGCTCCTCGGGGGTGCAATAGCAGGGGTAGGCCTTCCCCGCCTCCAGGAGCCTGCGCGCATGCTCGCGATAGACCTTGCCTCTCTCGCTCTGGCGGTAGGGGCCGTGCGGGCCTCCGACGTCCGGCCCCTCGTCCCAGTCCAGGCCGAGCCAGCGCAGGTCCTGCAGGATGGAGTCCTCGAGGGCGCGGACGGAGCGTTCGGGGTCGGTATCCTCGACGCGCAGCACCATGGCTCCGCCCTGCCCGCGCGCGAAGAGCCAGTTGAAGAGCGCGGTGCGCGCCGAACCGAGGTGCAGCCTTCCCGTCGGCGAGGGCGCGAACCTCACCCTCACCACCGCTTTCTCCCGGGTTTCATCGGCCTTGCCCATGCCGCGATTCTACCACAGTCGATGCGCCCGGCATGCCGTGGCGCGGCCGCCGCGAGGGCAGGAAATACGCCGGGGCGGGCGAGCCCGTGGCACCACGCGGCGCGCGCGAAGGGGATGCCCGGGGCTCCCCGCCGGGCATAAAAAGGGGCGGGACGGCCCGCCCCTTCCGCTTCAGGCAGCTACACTTTTTCCCACAGGCTGGCGTTGCCGTTGCCGAAGCCGCCGCAAAGGGTGGCGATGCCGCGCTTGGCCTCCGCGTAATCGGTCTTCATGATGCTGTTCAGGGTGATGACGATGCGGCACCCCGACTCTCCCAGGGGATGGCCCAGGGCCAGCGCCCCGCCCCAGACGTTGATGTTGTCGAAGGGGGCGTTCTCGCCGATGCCCAGCTCGCGGATGACCGCCAGGGACTGGGTGCCGAAGGCCTCGTTGAGCTCCCAGATGTCGATGTCCGCGGTGGTCAGACCCTTGCGCGCGAGCAGCTTCTTCACCGCCGGCACGGGGCCGTAGCCCATGATGGTGGGGTCGCAGCCGGCCATCACGCCGCCGCCGTAGCGGAGGTGGTAGGAGAGCCCCAGCTCGTCCGCCTTCTCGCGGCTCATGAGCAGGACGGCGCAGGCGCCGGAGGTCAGGGGGGAGCTGATGGCCGCGGTGACCCTTCCGTCCGGCCTGAAAGCGGGGTTCATGGCGGCCATCTGCTCCAGGCTGGGGTTGTCGCGTATCCACTGGTCCCTGTCCACCATCCACTCGTTCCCGGAGTCGTCGAGGCCCTTCACGGGCACGATCTCGTCCGCGAACTTCCCCGCGTCCCGGGCCGCGGCGGCCTTGAGGTGGCTGTGATAGGCCATCAGTTCGGCATCGGCGCGGGAGACGTCGTAGAGCTCGGCGATCTTCTCCGCCGTCGGCCCCATGGGCAGCTCGGCGGGGTTGTAGTACTCGGCGATGCGCGGGGGGAAATCCATGCCCATGGCCATGGGCACGTTCTGCATGTCCTCGGCCCCCGAGGCGATGAAGATGTCGCCCTCGTCGGCCATGATGGCGCGGCAGGCATGCTCGATGCAGGACATACCGGACGGACACTGCTGGTTCACCCCGTTGCTGGGAACGCTGTCCGGCAGGCCGGAGGCCAGCCAGCCCAGGCGCGCGATGTCGTTCTGCATGCCGGTCTGATTGGCCGTGCCGCAGAACACGGCCTCGATCTCCTCGGGTTTGACCTTGGGGTTGCGCTCAAAGAGGGCTGTGTACACGTAGGTAAGGAGCTCGTCGGGGCGCAATCTCCTCGCCCAGCCCTTCTCGGCATGGGCCCTGAAGTTAGGGGTTCTGACCCCGTCAACCAGGACAGCTTCTTTGATCTTTGCCATGTCCGATCTACCTCGCTTTCCGCTCTTCGTCCGGCCTGTTGGCACAAGCCCTGGCCCGATGGTTTCCGTCTCTGGTTACCGAGAGGTAGCGATATTATAACAGATTTTACCGCGCGCACTCAGCTTATTGAGCCGGCGGACAGCCCGCGGCCTGAACGGCGCGAGGCCCCCCGTCTGCGCCGGGATCGCGCGGCGCGCGTAGGGCGCTCGGGTCCGCCGCAGCGGGCGCTTCCGCCGCGCGCAGGAGGGGGCATGCGTGCATGTGCCGTGCGGGGCGACGGGGAAGCGTGACCGCCGCGCCGCGCCGCCTCCCCGCCGCGCCTCCGACGCTGCGGATGCGGAGAGGCGTTACGAACATTATTTCATCTTTTGTATTCACCCCACGCCTGATAAACTTAGGGGAGATTTTCGCTTGCGGCCGCGCGCACGGAGACACGGAGATAAGGAGTTTGAGCGATGGCGACGCGAAAGATATTCTTGACCGGTTACCCGGGGTTTATCGGACGCTGGCAGGTGCGCAGCATCCTCGCCGACGAACCCGGGGCGGAGTTCATCTTCCTGGTCCAGGACAAGTTCATGAGCCGTGCGTCCCAGGACATCGCCGCGCTGGAGCAGGAGGGGAGAGCCCGGAGGGGGAGCCTGCGCGCCGTCGCCGGCGACGTCACCGACCCCATGCTGGGCCTGTCCGCGGAGAGCTACGAATCCCTCGCCGGCTGGGCCGGCGAAGTGTGGCATCTGGCCGGGGCCTTCGACCTCAACGTCCCGGAGGGGCTGGCCCGCAGGGTCAACTACTGGGGGGTGCGCCATGTCATCGACTTCTGCCGCACATGCCCCGGCCTGCGCTGCCTGGTCCACTTCAGCTCGGTGGTCGTACACGCCCAGCGCGAGGGACTCGTCCTGGAGGACGAGCTCGACGCCGGTCAGGAGCTGCTCAACAACTACTTCATGACCAAGTTCTGGGGCGAGGTCGAGGTGCGGCGGGCGATAGCCGAAGGCCTCCCGGCCATCATCATCAGGCCAGCCGGAGTGATGGGCGATTCCCGCAGCGGCGAGACGGACAAGTTCGACAACATCTACCTGACCTTCGGCCTGCTCACCCTCCTCGGCAGGCTCAAGGTCCCGCCCGTGTACCTCGGGGAGGGAAGGGCGCGCCCGAACTTCGTCCCCATCGATTACCTCGTGGACGCCATCACCGCCATCGCGCGCAGCGACGCCGCTATCGGCAGGTGCTTTCACGTCGTGGACCCCGACCCCCCCACCACGCGCGAGATATTCGACGTCATCTACGAGCTCACGGCGGGCAGGAAACCGCTGCTCACAATCCCCACGCGGCTGGTGGACCTCATGGCCGACAAGCTGGGCTGGATGTTCAGGCTCATGCGCATTCCGCCCGACTCAATAACCTATGTCAACCACGTCGGCTTCTTCGACGCCGCCAACACCCTGGAACTGCTCGCGGGCACGGGCATCGCGTGCCCGCACGTGCGCGACTACTATCCGATCCTCTACCGCTGGTGGCTGGAGAACCGCGGCCGCCCGGACATGCAGCCTAAGATGTAGGGCCGGATGCGATGATGGACAGGGAAGAAGCGCTGGAGCTGCTGCGGGCCAACCTGCGGGCCGAGAACCTCCTCAAGCACTCCTACGCCACCGAGGCGGTGATGAGGAGGCTGGCGAAGGAGCGGGGCGAGGACCAGGACCTGTGGGGGCTGGCCGGGCTGCTGCACGACCTCGACCTGGAGATATGCGGCGGCGACATGGCCGTCCATGCCGAGACGGCGGCCCGCATGCTGGAGGAGAGAGGGGCCCCCGCGGAGATGGTGGACGCGGTGCGCATGCACAACGCCGAGGGGCTGGGGCTGGGAGGGAGGAGCAGCGTGCTCCAACACGCCCTCGCCGCCGCGGAGACGCTCACCGGCTTCATCGTCGCCGCCGCGCTGGTGCGCCCGGACCGGGAGCTGGCCGGGGTGAAGGTAAGCTCGCTGCGCAAGCGCATGAAGGAGAAGGCCTTCGCGCGGGGGGCGCGCCGGGAGGTCATCATGGAATGCGAGGACGCAGGTTTCGAGCTCGACGTCTTTCTGGCCCTGGCCCTGGAGGCCATGCAGGGCATCTGCGGCGATCTCGGCCTCTAGCCGCTCTCGAGGAGGACGGCGGCCATGGCGGCGATGCCCTCGCCGCGGCCGGCAAAGCCCATGCCCTCGGTGGTGGTCGCCTTCACACCGACGCGGCCGGGCTCTATCCTCATGGTGTGGGCAAGGAGGTCGCGCATGCCCTCGATATACGGCGCCAGGCGCGGCTCCTGGGCGATGATCACGCAATCGACGTTGACCACGCGGTAGCCTTTGTCGCGCAACACGCCCACCACTTCCTCGAGGAGCACCAGGCTGGAGACAGCCTCGTAGGCGGGGTCGTCGTCGGGGAAGTGGGTGCCGATGTCCCCCTCCCCGCAGCCCCCCAGCAGGGCGTCCATAAGGGCGTGCGTGAGCACGTCCGCATCGGAGTGGCCCAGCAGGCCCCGACGATGCGGTATCTCCACCCCGCCCAGCACCAGGCGCCTTCCCGCGGCGAAGGCGTGGGCGTCAAACCCCAGGCCTACCCGGTTCCGCAACCTGCAGGCCTCCTTTCTCGAGCAGCGCCTCGGCCAGCACCATGTCCGCCGCATAGGTGACCTTGAGATTGGTGACTTCGCCCTCCACCACCCTGACGCGGTAACGGTACCTCTCCAGCAGGGCCGCGTCGTCCGTAGCCCACACGCCCTCGCGGAAAGCCCGCTCGTGCGCGTCCAGCAGGGCTCCGGCACGGAAGCCCTGCGGGGTCTGCACCGCCCACATGCGGCGGCGGTCCGGCGTCCTCATCACCCAGCCCCCCTCGACTTCCTTCACCGTGTCCACCGCCGGGACGGCCGCGATGATGCCGTCGCAGTCGCAGTCCGCCAGGGCCTTCATCACCCGCCGAAAAAGGCCCGGCGTGGCCAGGGGCCTGGCGCCGTCGTGGACGACCACCACGCCCTCCGGGGAGGAGAGCGCGCGCAGCGCGTACAGCACCGACTCCTGCCTGCGCTCTCCCCCCTCCACGATACGCACCGCCCTGCCCGGCGCATAGGGGGCGACGATGTCGGCGGCGGCACGGCCGACGTCGCTCCCGTTCACCACCAGGACGATCTCCTCTATTCCGGGAACGGCGGCGACATTGAGCAGGGAGCGCGCCAGCACCGGCACTCCGGCCAGGGCCAGGAATTGCTTTCCTTCCTTGTGCCCCGCCCTCTCCCCCCGTCCCGCACCCGCTATGATGGCGGTCGCCCTCGGCGCCATGCTCATCTCTCCTTGAGGGTGGCGAAGACCATCCTCCCCGCCGGTGTCTGCAGGGTGCTCGTCACCAGCGTCTCGACCTCCCTGCCGATCAGCTTCCTGCCGCCCTCGACCACCACCATGGTGCCGTCGTCGAGATAGCCCACGGCCTGACCGGCTTCCTTCCCCTCCTTGATGAGGTTGAGGGAGACGGTCTCCCCGGGCAGCACCACCGGTTTGAGCGAGTTGGCGAGCTCGTTGATGTTGAGGATGCGCACCCCCTGCAGCTCAGCCACCTTGTTGAGATTGAAATCGTTGGTCATCACCGCGAGGTTGAGGGACTTGGCCAGGGCCACGAGCTTGGAGTCCACGGCGGAGATCTCGGGAAAATCCTGTTCCTCGATGCGGACCTCGACCCGGTCCTGCCGCTGCAGGGCGTTGAGCACATCCAGGCCGCGCCGGCCGCGGTTGCGTTTGAGCGGGTCCTCCGAGTCGGCAACCGCCTGCAGCTCGACGAGGACGAAGCGCGGCACCACCAGCTCGCCCTCCAGGAAACCCGAGAGGCAGATATCGCTGATGCGCCCGTCGATTATCACGCTGGTATCGAGTATGCGGGCGGCGGCGGCGGGCGCGCCCTCCCCCCCGACCTCGCGGGCGAGGGTGCGCGAGGGCCTGAGGAAATTGAGCAGGTCGTCCTTCTTCTGCACCGCGACCACGTACCCGATGACCCCGCAGGTGGCGTAGGCGATGAGGGCCAGCGCCCACCCCCAATCGGACACCCAGCCCCAGCCGGAGCGGAAGAGGATCACCGAGGGGAGGAAGGCGACGATGAAGCCGGCGATAACGCCGGCGGCTCCCATGAGGATATCGGTGCCGGGGACGTCCTGGATGGCGTGCTGGAAACGGTTGAGCAGCCTGGCCGCATATCTGCCCGCGGCTCCCCCCAAGACGAACCCCAGACCCACACCGACCAGGATGGAGACGATGAAGCCGAGAAAATAGTAAAGTGGGTCGTAATCCGCCAGGTACGTTTCCTTGAACAGCTCCCCCAGGGCATATCCTCCGGCTCCTCCGAGGATCATGAAGATGAAGCGGACGAGCAGGACGACCATGGGTTCTCAGTGTTCCTCTCGCTTGAGGCAACCCTCCTTATGTATCGCATTTGCGCCGCGGCGATAATGGCGATGATGAACGCGGCGCCTGTGCCGATTATAGCCTCACGAGGCGGATGAGAAAACCTCCTCGATCATGCGCATGGCCTCTTCCGCTTCCACCTCCACGGCGTACATGAGCTCGCTGGCCAGTATATCCCGGGCTTGGCTCAACATGCGTTTCTCGCCCGAAGAGAGCCCCTTCTCCATATCTCTGAGGGTCAGGTTCCTGACCACCTCGGCCACCTCGAAGACGTCGCCGCTGCGCAGCTTGTCGCGGTTCTTCTTGTAGCGGTGGTTCCAGTTGCTGGGCATCGGGCTCTGTTCCTCCCCGAGCACGCCGAGCACCCTTTTCACATCGTCCCTGCAAATTATCCTGCGCAGCCCTACCTGCAGGGAACTGTCGGCGGGAACCGTGACCTTGAGATTTCCCTGGCACATGCTCAGGATGAAGTACTTCTTGGTCTCCCCTTCGATGTCCTTCTCGGAAATGTCCTCGATGACCCCGGCTCCATGGTGAGGATAAACCACGACGTCTCCGACACAAAACATCCTCATCACCTCTCTGTCCAACGCGGTCGCTGCGGTCCTTTCCCGCAGACATGGTTCTCTGCCACAGCTCAAGGTGGTTATGCGTGAGGTCCCGTCTCACAAGGCCACTGCCGTCACAAGAATTCTGAGCCACATACAGGCCATGCCGCCCTCTCCCGAAGGACACGGAGCATTTGCCGCATCCATGCGCTCAGGTCAGGCTGTACACGCCGAGGGTGTTGATGCGGTCGTTCTCCCGCTCCAGGACTTTTTTCAGGTCCAGGTCGAGCAGGCAGCAGGTCGCTGCGAGGTAGAAGATGGCGTTCCCCAGTTCCGTCTCTATGACGTCCGCGCAGTTGGGACAGAGCTCCCCCTCGATATGGCTCTTGACGTAGTCGGCTACCCGGGAGAAGCTGACGTCGTCCGGAAGCTCCTGCTTGCTGGCCTCGACGCTCAGACACCCGCAGCTGGTCACCGTCTTGGCCAGGGCGCGATTGACCCTGGTGGCGGCGTCCTGCAGCTTGGTCATGACGTCGAGTATGCTGCGGTTGCGCACGAGGAACTCGGAAACCGTCTTCTGAAATTCCACGCAATCCGCTTCCCGCATATTTTATCCTCCGTTTTTATGGCTATCTCAATTATAGGTTCGGCTTTCAGGAGGTGTCAAACACGCTCACTCCGCTCCGCCGTCCGCGGCGGCGCGTTTCCGCCTCTATCCCGCTTCCCGGGGGCGGGGCTCTGCCGTGGTCTACATATGCCTCTCCACCTGAGACGACTCCGCCAGGTGGCGCAGGCCTTCCTTGATAGCCTTGGCGCGTACCTTGCCCACCCCCTCGACCTCATCGAGCATCTTCTCCGAGGCCTGCATGATGTTCTGAACCGTCTTGAAGTTCTTGACCAGCTTCTCCACCACCGACGTGGGCAGGCGCGGAATGCGTTCCAGGATGCGGTAACCGCGCGGGGAAAGGGGCTGGTCCAATTCGTCGTGTACCGCCGAAAAACCCAGGGCCTGGGCCACGTTGGTCGGCTGCAGGAGCTCCTCGTCGCTGAGGATGGCCAGGCTGCGCTCCACCGCCTCCACCGACTTGCCCCCCTCCTCCACGCGGTAGTCGCGGATGACGTTCCTGCGCTCGCGTTCCAGGCCGGTCATCAGCTCCTCCGCCTGAAGCTCGATGAGGCGGCCCTCCGTGCCCAGCTCCGCCAGGTAGATCCTGATCTCCTCGGCTATGCGCCGCATCATCTCCCCACGCTGCAGCACACTCACCACGTCCTGCAGGCACACCAGGTCCTCGAACTCGAGCGCGCTCAGCGTGGCCGCGACCTGATCGAGCCGCGTGCGGTACCTGTCCAGGGTCTGCAGCGCCTGGCTCGACTTGCTGATGAGCAGCCTCAAGGAGAGCATGGCGTGTTGCCAGTCGTCCTTGTACATGGTCACCCTGTTCATGCGCTCCGACACCGCGATGACCAGCTTGCCCGTCTGCCGCGCCACCCTCTCCGCGGTGCGATGCCTGGTGCCGCTCTCGGAGGTGGGGACGGAGGGGTCGGGCACGAGGTGCACGTTGGCGAACCTTATCCTGGCCAAGCCCTCGTCCAGCACCACCGCTCCGTCCATCTTGGATACCTGGATGAGGTTGGCGGCTGAAAACTTCCAGTTCATCTCCACCCCGCCGTTGACGACCTCCAGCACGTCCGCGCTGTCGCCGATGACGATGAGCGCTCCCAGGTCGGAGGACATGAGGCGAGCGAGCGCGTCCCGCAACTCGGTGCCTGGCGCGACGAGCCGGATCGACTCCAGGTGTTCCCGATCGCGACGGTGGTCCTCCATAAGCGGCTCTCTCTCTCCGCGTGGGCTTACGCTTCAATTGTTGCCCCGGCTTCCTAATCATAAACAATGAGCGCATGCCCTTACCAGGTCGAAAAGGCGAGCGGTGCCGGCCGCCCGGGAAGGCGCGTCTGCGCAGGGCCTCAGGCGATACCCAGGCGCTCCAGTGCGTGGGCGACGTCGCGGACCTTGAGCAGCTCCAGCCCTTCAAGCGCGCCCCGCAGCCTGGATTTCCCCGACAGCACCAGGGAGCGGCATCCCAGCCTCGCCGCCTCCTGTGCCCTTTCCTCCGCCCTGGACACCGGCCTCACCTCCCCGGTGAGGCTGACCTCCCCCAGGAAAACCGTCCCCGGGGGGACGGTCCTCTCCAGGCGCGAGGAGGCGATGGCCGCGCATACCCCGAGGTCCAGGGCGGGCTCGTTCACCCTGAGGCCTCCGCATATGCCCACGTAAACGTCGCGGTCGTTGAGGCGGACCCCTGCCTTGCGCTCCAGCACGGCCACGTCGATGGCCAGCCTCCTTTGGTCCATTCCCGTGCACACCCGCTTGGGGGCGGGGAGATGGGAGGGCACGACCAGCGCCTGCACCTCCACCAGCAGGGGGCGGCGGCCCTCCATGACCACCACCGTCGCCGTGCCGGAGACCGCCTCCTCGCGCTCGTCCGCGAAGAGGCGCGAGGGGTCCTCGACCTCGCTCAGGCCCCGGCCGGTCATCTCGAAAATCCCCAGCTCGCTCACGGAGCCGAAGCGGTTCTTCGCCGCCCGCAGCAGGCGCAGGGAATCGAAGCGGTCGCCCTCGAAATGAAGCACGCAGTCCACCATGTGCTCCACCGCCCTCGGCCCGGCCAGCATGCCCTCCTTGGTCACGTGGCCGACCAGGAAAACCGCGGCGCCCATCTCCTTGGCCAGGGCCTGCATGCGCGACACGCACTCGCGCAGCTGATTGACGCCGCCGGGGGAGGTGTCCAGCTCGGGGGCGCGCATGGTCTGCATGGAGTCGATGACCAAGATCTGCGGAGCCAGCTCTCTCGCGGCCTCGAGCACCGCCGCGAGGTCGGTCTCGCAGAGCAGGAAAAGGCCTGCGTCGAGGGCTCCGATGCGGCGCGCGCGCGACGCTATCTGGGCGGCGGACTCCTCGCCGCTCACCAGCATGACCTTCGCCCCCCGCCCCGTGAGCGCGGCGGCGGCCTGCAGGAGGAGCGTGGACTTGCCGATACCGGGCTCGCCCCCCAGCAGCACCAGGGAACCGGGCACCGCACCGCCCCCCAGCACGCGGTCCAGCTCGCCGATGCCCGAGAGTATGCGCGGCCCCTCCTCGGGGGCGCTGCTCAGGGGCAGGGGGGCGGCCTTCGCGCGCGAGCCGGAGCGGCGCGGCGCCTCCGCGGCCTCCTCGCGCATGGTATCGAAATTGCCGCAAGCCGGGCAGCGCCCCAGCCACTGCACCGATGCCGCGCCGCATTCCACGCAGGCATAACGTGACCGCTCCGCCTTCACCGCACTCGCCTCCGTTCTCCGCATCTCCTCTCCAAAGGCCTCCCGGAGAGCGCCGCGCCCGCCCGGAGAGGCTCACGGGCCGCGTTTGGGGCCCTTATCGCGCGCGGAGCAAACCGCCCTGCGACGCCTTTTCCCGGTGGCTTCTCCGTCTCTCCGCCCCGGGCCTCGAGGAGGGGTCTCTTTCGCCTGCGCCTGCCGCTCTCGCAGGCCTCCCTTCGTCCCCTGCGGCCATGCGCGGGCAGTCTCCGCATGCGGGGCAAAACTCTGACCGCTGCCGCCACGATCATACTCCCGCCCCCTGACACTTAAGCCTCCACCCCTCCCCGGCCCTTCCAGGGGGCGGCCGCCTGACCGCCCGGCTCCGCGCCCGCCGCGTTTACCTTCGCATTACATCTTACCGGGACGGGGGGTGGGGAGGTGACCATCCTGCCGGAAAAGCCGAAAAGGGGGGCCGGGTGCGCCGCCCGGAAACGAGCGTGAGCGGGGAGGGCTCCCCGCTGCCCGCGCATGGCCGCAGGGGCCGAGGGAAGAAAGCATGGGGCCACGTCTTGCGAACTCAAGGTAAAACCCCAGGTGCGAACTGGGAGAATACCGGAGCAGGCAAAGAACAAGACCTGACCCCATCCGGGGGTCAGGTGGTCTGCAGCAGGTCGGCTCCGCTCTCCGGGGCCTCCACCTTCTCGAAGGTGAGGCATCCCTCGCGGTCGGCGGCGATGAGTATGGTCGAGCCCGGCAGGTATTCCTTGAGCAGCACCTTCTCCGAGAGGGGGTCCTCGATGAGCTTCTGGATGGCGCGGCGCAGGGGCCTGGCGCCGTACGCCGGGTCGTAGCCCTCCCTGGCCAGCGCCTCCCTGGCGTCGTCGGAGAGGATGATCTCGATCTCCTGCTCGGCCAGCTGATCCTTTACCCGCTGCATGAGCAGGTCCACGATCTGCTTGATCTCACCGTGGCTGAGCTCGTGGAAGACGATGACGTCGTCGATGCGGTTGAGCAGCTCGGGGCGGAAAGCCTTCTTGAGCTCGGAGAGCACCCGCTCCTTCATCTTGTCGTAGTCCATGCCCCCCTCCCTGCTGGCGGTGAAGCCGAGGGAGGTCCCCTTGCTGATGTCCCGCGCTCCCAGGTTGGAGGTCATGATGATGATGGTGTTGCGGAAATCGACCTTGTGTCCCTGGGAATCGGTGAGGCGCCCATCCTCCAGTATCTGCAGGAGCATGTTGAAGGCGTCGGGGTGGGCCTTCTCGATCTCGTCCAGGAGCACCACGCTGAAGGGCTTGCGCCGCACCGCCTCGGTGAGCTGGCCTCCCTCCTCATACCCCACGTAGCCGGGCGGGGAGCCCACCAGGCGAGAAACGGCGTGCTTCTCCATGTACTCGGACATGTCGATCTGGATGAGGGCCGAGTCGTCGCCGAAGAGGAATCCCGCCAAGGTGCGCGCCAGCTCCGTCTTGCCCACGCCGGACGGCCCCAGAAAGATGAACGAGCCGCCGGGGCGCTTGGGGTCCTTGAGCCCGGCCCGGGTGCGCCGGATGGAGCGGGAGACGGCCACCACCGCCTCGTCCTGGCCCACCACGCGCTCGTGCAGGGCCTCCTCCATGCGCAGGAGCCTGCTGCTCTCCTCTTCGGTGAGCTGGCTCACCGGGATGCCGGTCCAGGAGGAGAGGATGTCGGCGATATCCTCGTCGCTCACCTGCAGCTGATGCGAGCCAAAGGGCAGCTTCCAGTCCGCCTCCAGCTGCTCCATCTCCCCCAGTATCTCCTTCTCGCGGTCGCGCAGGCCGGCGGCCTTCTCGAACTCCTGGGCGGCTATGGCCGCCTGCTTCTCCTGGCGCACCTGCTGCAGCCTCTCCTCCATCTCCCGGAAGTCGGGCGGCGCGGTCATGGCGTGGATGCGCAGGCGCGAGGCCGCCTCGTCGATGAGGTCGATGGCCTTATCGGGCAGGAAACGGTCGGAGATGTAGCGGCTGGCCAGCCGGGCGGCGGAGACCAGCGCCTCGTCGGTGATGGCTACGCGGTGATGGGCCTCGTAGCGATCGCGCAGGCCCTTCAATATCTCGATGGTGTGCTCCACCGTGGGCTCCTCCACCAGCACCGGCTGGAAGCGCCTCTCCAGGGCGGCGTCCTTCTCCAGGTGCTTGCGGTACTCGTCCAGGGTGGTGGCCCCGATGGTCTGCAACTCGCCGCGGGCGAGGGCCGGCTTGAGGATGGAGGCGGCGTCGATGGCTCCCTCCGCGGCTCCGGCGCCGACGAGGTTATGCAGCTCGTCGATGAAGAGTATGATGTCCCCCCGGCTGCGTATCTCCTTGACCACCTTCTTCAGGCGCTCCTCGAAATCGCCGCGGTAGCGCGAGCCCGCCACCAGCGCCCCCAGGTCGAGGGTGTAGAGCTGCTTGCCGCCGAGCATGTGCGGGACCTCGTTGTCCACTATCTTCTGGGCGAAGCCCTCGACCACCGCCGTCTTGCCCACTCCCGGCTCTCCGATGAGCACGGGGTTGTTCTTGGTGCGGCGGGCCAGGACCTGCATGACCCTCTCTATCTCCTTGTCCCTGCCGATCACCGGGTCGAGCTTGTTCTGGCCCGCCAGCTGGGTGAGGTTGCGCCCGAACTGGTCCAGGAGCAGGTTGCCCTGGGCGGGGGCCTCGCCCGCCTGGGCTATCTCCTTGCTGCCCGCGGCGCCGGTGAGCAGCTGCACCACCTGGTTGCGCACGCGGTCCAGGTCGGCGCCCAGCTTGGTGAGCACCTGCGCGGCGACCCCCTCGCCCTCGCGGATGAGCCCGAGCAGGATATGCTCGGTGCCGATGTAGTTGTGGCCCAGCTGCAGGGCCTCGCGCAGGGAGAGCTCGAGCACCTTCTTGGCGCGGGGGGTGAAGGGGATATGGCCGGTGGGAGACGAGCTTCCCCGCCCGATTATCTCCTCCACCTGATTGCGCACGGCCTCCAGGCTGATGTTCATTGACTCCAGGCTCTTGGCGGCGACGCCCTCCCCCTCCTGTATCAACCCCAGCAGGATGTGCTCCGTCCCGATATAGTTATGATTGAGCATGCGGGCCTCTTCCTGGGCGAGCACAACCACCCTGCGGGCCCGGTCGGAAAACCTTTGAAACAATGTCTATACCTCCAAGAACGTACTCCGGATTCCCATTATCACATCTATTCTCTTTCTTTTCAAAGACGATTCGCCATGCGATATCTCAAGTCCTGCGCGGCGCCGGGCAGGCCCCCACGCGGCCCGCGCCCTCCTTCCGCCCCTGCCTGCACAGGCTCCCATCGCGCCCCGGCGCCCCGCATCCCGCGCGTGCGGCGCGGGGAAAATAGATGTTGCATGCCGCGGCCGACATGGCCGCCCCGTGGCGGGCTCTTGCGCGTCAAGCGCCGGCCCCGTCGTTTCACGGGGGCGGCTGCCCGTTAAGCGCCGGCCCCTTCCTTTTCGCCGCTGCGGAGATGCGGGAAGAGGATGACCTCGCGGATGGAGTGAGAGTCGGTGAGCAGCATGACCAGGCGGTCCACCCCGAGGCCGAGTCCCCCCGTGGGGGGCATGCCGTACTCCAGGGCGCGCAGGTAATCGTGGTCCACGACATGCGCCTCCTCGTCCCCCTGTTCGCGCTGCCGGGCCTGCTCCAGGAAGCGTTCGCGCTGGTCCAGGGGGTCGATGAGCTCGGAAAAGGCGTTGGCTACCTCGCGGCCCGCGACGATGAGCTCGAACCTCTCCGTGAGCAGGGGGTCGTCGCGGTGCAGGCGTGCCAGCGGGGAGACCTCGCGGGGATAGTCCATGACCAGGGTCGGCTCCCAGAGCTCGGGCTCGACCAGCTTCTCGAAGAGCTCGGTGGCCACCTTCCCGGCGCCCCAGCTTTGCTCCAGCGGGACACCGCGCTCGCCCGCCAAGGCGCGCAGCTCCTGCAGCGGGGTGGCCGTGTCCAGCGTGCTCCCCACCGCCTCGCTCACCGCCTGCAGCAGCGTCACCCGCCTCCAGGGGGGGGTGAAGTCCAGCGGTTTTCCCTGGTACACGAAGGCGAGGGATCCTTTCAGCGAGCGCACGAGCCCGCAGAGCATCTCCTCCAGGAGGTCGGCCAGGTCGTGGTAGTCGGCGTAAGCCCAGTAGAACTCCAGCATGGTGAACTCGGGGTTGTGCTTGTAGGATATGCCCTCGTTGCGAAAATTGCGGTTTATCTCGTAGACCTTCTCCAGCCCGCCCACGATGCAGCGCTTGAGGTAGAGCTCGGGCGCGATGCGCAGGTAGAGGTCGCGCCCCAGCGCCTGATGAAAGGTGACGAAGGGGCGGGCGGTGGCCCCCCCGGGGATGGGGTGCAGCATGGGCGTCTCCACCTCCACGAAGCCCCGCTCGTCCAGGAAGCGGCGCAGCTCGCGAACGGTCGCCACGCGCAGGTTGAGGTTCTTCCTGACCTCGGGGTTGACCATGAGGTCCAGGTATCTCTGGCGGTAGCGCAGCTCGATGTCCTTGAGGCCGTGCCATTTCTCGGGCAGCGGGCGCAGGCTCTTGCTCAGCAGCTCGAAGGAGGCCACGCGCACGGTCAGCTCCCCGCGCCTGCTCCTGAAGACCTCGCCCGCGGCGCCGACCCAATCGCCGATGTCCAGGTCCAGAAAAAGTCCGTAGCGGTCCTCGCCCAGGATGTCGAGGGAGGCCATGAGTTGCAGCCTGCCCCCGCGGTCCTCGATGTCCGCGAAGCAGGCCTTGCCGTGACGGCGCAGGGCCATGAGCCTCCCCGCCACCGCGGCAGTGTAACCGCTCTCCCCGCCGTCCGCGAGCGAGGAGAAGCGCTCCCGGATGTCCGCGCTGTCATCGCGGCGCTCGTACTTGAGGGCGTAGGGCCGTATGCCCCGCTCCCGCAGCCCCTGCAGCTTCTCCAGGCGCCTCCTCACCAGCTCGCCTTCATCCGCCAAAGCGGGGGCCCCTCTTTTATCTTCCACGCTGCTCACATCCCGTGTATATCTGTTCGTGCGGAACCGTCGCGCCGCCGCGGGAGACGACCGCATGCCCGCCGACGCTCCCGGCCCCGGGCCCGGCGGAACGACGCCCCCGGGGATCAGCGCTCGATGCGAAGGATACGGTACTTCAACGTGCCCGAGGGCACCTGCACCTCGACCGTCTCGCCCGCCTTGCGCCCCATGATGGCCTTGCCCACCGGCGACTGGTCGGATATGCATGCCTGGCTCCCCCGCGCCTCCGCCACGCTGACCAGGCGCAGGCGCATCTCCTCGCCCCTCTCCATGTCCTCCAGGTGCACCATGGAGCCGATGGCCGCCAGGGAGGGGTCGATCTCCTCGTCCTTGATGACGCGCGCGTTGTCTAAGATGTTCTCGATCTCCGTTATGCGCCCGTGGACGAAGGCCTGCTCGTGCTTGGCGTCGTCGTATTCGGAGTTCTCCATGATGTCGCCGAAGGCCCTCGCCTGCTCGATGCGCTTGGCGACCTCCCACCACTTCACGTTCTTGAGGTGGTCGAGTTCCTCCTGCAGTTTCTGGTAACCTTGCTGCGTGAGGACGATATCGTCCTCCCTCTCCTCGCGGTATTTCCCGAGGGCCGGTTTATGCCTGCTTTCCTCCATGTCCCGTCCTGATCCGTCTGCCATGCACACGAGATGATTCCTCTGCCGGGATGGCAGAGAGCTATTATAAGCCAGCCCGCTGGAGCAGTCAAAGCAACGCTTCATTCCTGCAATGACATTCGCGCCGCAGCAACAAATACCTAGAAATCGCCCTCTTCAGTGGAAGCGAGAGACTCGCAACGCTCCACGCTGGGCGCGATCGCCGCATACGGCAGATCTTGCCCCGCTTCCCTGAAATAGAGGTCGGCAAACGCTTCGATGTCACCTGCGCCGAAGACTCCGAGATCCTTGAGCCGTCGCTCGAGATCGTAGAGGAGGTTGGGGTCGGTCTCCTCCGAGAGGATGGTCTTCTCGTAGTAGTCCTGGAAGGCCGCCCTTATGTCGTCCGCTTCGTTCACGAAATCCAGCACCATGGTCTCGGTCTTCGCGGGGGGATATATCCGGTTCAGGCGGGAGAGCGTCTGCACCGCGTGCATGCCCGAGAGCTTCCTGTCCACGTACATGGTGTGCAACAGCGGCATGTCGTAGCCGGTCTGGAACTTCTCCGCCACGACGAGAAAACGGTTCTCCGGGCGTTTGAAGGCCTTGGCCGTCTGCGCCTCCGGCATGCCGTTCATGCCCGCCTCGCTGTAATCGATGCCCGCGTCTTTGACCGTGCCCGAGAACGCCACCAGCACCCTGTAGGGATAGCCCTTGTCGCGCAGGTATCCGTCCATCGCCAGCTTGAAACGTACCGCGTGCAGCCGCGAGCGGGTAACGACCATGGCCTTGGCCTGGCCATCGATGCGGTGAGCGGCGCGGTCGTGGAAATGCTCCACGATTATCTCCACTTTCTTGGCGATGGCATGCTCGTGCAGATCGACGAAGGAGCGCAGGAGATAAGACGCCTTTCCGCGGTCGAAGCTGGGGTCGTCCTCGATGATCTTCAGCAGCCGCCAGTACGTCTTGTAGGTGGTGTAATTCTCCAGCACGTCGAGGATGAAGCCCTCCTCGATGGCCTGGCGCATGCTGTAGAGGCTGAAGGCCTCGAACTTGCCGTCCGGCCGCCTGATGCCGAAAAGCTCCAGGGTCTTTGGCTTGGGGGTGGCGGTGAAGGCGAAGAAGCTCACGTTGGGGAGCCTCCCGCGCTTTCTCATCTCCTCGGCGACCTTGTCCTCCGTGTCCTCCACCTCCACGGAATCCTCCGCCTCCGCCTCCTCCAGGCCCCTCACCGCCAGCACGGACTTGAGGCCTTTGGTGCCCTCCCCCGACTGGGAGGAATGGGCTTCGTCGATAATCACCGCGAAGCGCTTTCCCGGCAGTTCCTGCATGTTCCCGGCGATGACCGGGTACTTCTGCAGGGTGCTGACGATGATGGTCTTGCCGCCCTCCAGGGCTTCCTTCAACTGGCGGCTGGTCTTGTCGATGTTCTCCACCACGCCCGCCGTGCGCTCGAACTGTTTGACCGTGCTCTGCAACTGGCGGTCAATGACACGGCGATCGGTGATCACCACCATGGAATCGAAGACGCGGCGGTCATCCGCGTCATGGAGTATGGACAACCGGTGCGCCAGCCAGGCGATGGAGTTGGACTTGCCGCTCCCCGCGGAGTGCTGGATGAGATAATAGCGCCCCGGCCCGCTTTTCCGCGCGTCACGCACCAAGCGGCGCACGGCGTCTAGCTGGTGGTAGCGGGGGAAGATGAGCGCGCGCGCTCCGGTCTTCCTTCCGTCCTCGTCCTCCGCCTCTACCTCCTGGACGAAATGCTGGACAAGCTCCAGCACGCTGTCGCGCGCCCAGATGCCCTCCCACAGGTAAGAGGTGGCGTAGCCGCGTCGCGTCGGGGAAACGGGAGGGTTTCCGGCCCCCCCGAACTTGCCGCGGTTGAAGGGAAGAAAGCGCGTCTTCTCGCCCTCCAGACGCGTGGCCATGTACACCAGGTCGGGATCGACCGCGAAATGCGCCAGGCAGCGGCGGAAGGCCAACAGCGGCTCCCGGGGGTCGCGCTCGAAGCGGTACTGCCTTATGGCGTCCATTACCGTCTGCCCCGTGAAGGGGTTCTTGAGTTCCGCGGTGAAGATGGGGATGCCGTTCAGAAACAGCGCCAGGTCTATGCTCTGCCTTGTCTTCTCGCTGTATTCGAGCTGGCGCACGATGCCGAATATATTGGCCTCATATAAGCTCTGCAGCTCCTTGTTGAGCCCGCTTGCGGGGTGGAAATATGCAAGCTTGAACTTGCAGCCCGAGTCCTTGACGCCGCTGCGCAACACGTCCAGCGTCCCCCGTTTTTCTATCTCGCTCGAGAGGCGTTTCAGGAAACGGTCCTTCATCTCCACGCCATGGTGCTGCTCGAGCTTTTCCCACTCCTTGATCTGGGTGGCGCGTACAAAGTCGATTACGTCCCTGGGAATAAGGCAGAGCGAGCGGTCGTAATCCTCCGGAGATCGCTTATGATAACCCCCTGGCTGCCAGTCGCCGTAAGGCTCGCGTGTTCCGCCGGTTTCCAAACCTGCTTCGGCTGCCACCGCGACTCCTGCGGTAAGCGCTTCCTCGATGGCCGCCTCGAAAGCCCTCTCGGATACTTCCGAACCCATCGCCCTATTCACCCCGCACGTCTATCTTCCCCGTCACCGCCGCCGTTATGAGCGCGGACCTATACTCACGAAGCTTCAGTATGCTTCCTCTAGTCTCGTCCAATAGACGATCAATCTTCAAGCAATGATCATCTAGGTATTTATGAATCCTTAATTGCTCATCTTCGGTTGGCAAGAACAACTTGATGCTGTTCCAACATTTTGTCCTTAGGCGTTTTGTTCCATGCGCAGAATCTTCTATAACAGAAAGAATATACGCGCTTATTCCTTCGAGCAAATAGGCGACATAATCTACATTGAATCCCGGTTTTACCCTAAGCGCTTTCATATCTTGATTTATAGTAACCATCCCGCTAGTAATTGCTATTGGAAATGTATGTGCAAGAATCATTCCACGCACTACAATGAGAATGGCCGGTGGTTGAATTTTATGCAACGAAGAGTGTTGAATAGCTTTTTCTGACACATGATCCTCGGAATCATTTATTCTTCTTCTTTTCATATCTTTCGGAGAAACCCATGGAATGTTACCTTTCCAATATTCATCATTAGCTTTATTGGGTGTTGAACCACCAAATGAATTTGCAATGTATCCTAGCTTGTACATATTCCAATGCTTAGGAACTTTTTCCAGCCACTCAATACCAGAGTCTTTCATGGGAACGTTGGGGTCGAGACCTTTGGTCACGGCTTGATTGATAAGGGCTGCCCGCTTTTCTTTTTGAAGTTCGATCAGGCGTTGTTTCCTGTCAACCAGATCATCTATTCTCACCGTCTCTTTGTCCAGGAATCTTACAATATCTCTCTGCTCTGAACATGGTGGCAGAGTACAGGGGAAGTCTCTTACAAAATCCTCGGGTATTCGTTGTTGTCCTGCCGTACCTTTCATTTCAATCTTGCCACGTCGTCGAAAATGTGTCCCATAAGTTATGAATGCCAAGTAATCCGTATCAACACAAGGTAGTGGTCTCACAATATATAACTCTGTCGTTCCAAAACCGACGCAGTTTTTCAAACCTCTTGCAACCGCACCTTTTATATTCTCGAAACATGGTGTAATTTTTGCTACTAAGATGTCGTTTTCCTCAAAATATGAATAACCAGCATCTATTTCGGAGGCCTTTTTAGTTTCCGTTACGATTATTCCGCCAAACGCACCAACATTTTCCATGGGGATGAAGCTGACATCTATTTCACCAAGCTCCTTGGCATTCTTCTTGTTTGGCTGAATAACAGCAATATATTTCATCCTTCTCAAATCCCAATGCTCCGGGATGGGGCCGAGCCATTCAACACCGGAGTCCTTGTATTTCGGGTATGGCTTGAAGCGGCCTTGGGCTTCGCCGTTCAACGGTTTGACCGTTTGTTTACCTCCGAGTGGATTACCGCTCATTTCTCCTCTCCATCAGTCTCGTGGACTTCTTGCCGTAGCGGCTTCCATGGCCCGCCGTTTCGCCAAGCCAGGTTGAATGCACCGCCTCCCGTGACGCTCTCCCATACGGGGAAGAGAAAGGAGATCAGCAGTCCCCCGACCTCCTCGAATGCCGCCGGCAACTCCAGGGTGAGGGGATTGCCGCGCAGAAACGCGCGCCACATATCGCTCCTCGCCGCGTCGCCGTAGAAGGCGGGACGCAGGGGAGACGGCACCTCCCCGCCAGTGACCGCCTGCCGCCTCGCGAAGGTGTTCCGCACCGCCTCGCATAAGCTGCCGCCTTCAAAATCGAAACCGCCCGCCAGCGCCGCAAGGTCGCAGAAATCCTTCATGCGGCTGTTCGCCTCGCCAAGCCTCACCATGGCTTCCAGCTTCTCCGCGACCATGGTCTCCCTGGGATAAACTCTTATGCGCGGAGGCGGTTGATCCAGAAGGGTAGGGTACTCCTCCTCGCGCGGCCCGGGGGTTACCGCGTCTCCGAATCCGACGTCTACCTGCATGGGAATACGCGTCTTTCCCAGGTAGGCAAGGAACTTCGCGCGAAGGCCGCCGTACTCGTCGTCTTCCCGTATGACCCCGACGGATATGCTCTCC
This sequence comes from uncultured Actinomycetota bacterium, assembly GCA_964510515.1. Taxonomy (GTDB): domain Bacteria; phylum Actinomycetota; class Geothermincolia; order Geothermincolales; family RBG-13-55-18; genus SURF-21. Next base: position 82,531 of record CAZEAU010000004.1, read on the forward strand.
ACGTCGAAGAGCAGGCCATCCTCGGGGCAGGGAACGGAGCATACCGAGGCTATAGCCGCGCGTAGGTCTTGGGGGTCGTCCCGACCCATGCCGAGCAGGTCCACGTCCCTGGTGGGGCGGTACGCCTCCCCGGACCACAGGGCAAACAGCATCGCCCCCTTGAGGACGAAGCGTTGCTTCAGTTCCGAGCAGCCAAGTCGGAAGAGAAAGCGCTCGGCGCCATAGCGTGCCAGGACGAGCTGGAAATCGTCGCCCCTGCGCCTGGCGATATCGAGCAGGCGCTGCCGCGCCGACGCGGCCGGGTTCTTCATCCGCCCGCTCATACCGACATCCCCTCCAGGTGCGGGGTGACCAGGGCCTTCGCGCCGCATACCTCCGCCGCGCGCATGATCTCATCCACGCTCGCTTTTCTTTCCCGGAGCGATTCACGCAACGCCTCCAGGGCCGTCTCCTTGCCGACGAGGCGGCGGAAACGGAAGCAGTCGACGGCGGTCCGCGCAGGCGTGGTCATGCGAGTGGGCACGCCTTCTATCGCCACGGGCACAACGCCGTACGTCTCGCTGGCGCCCGAGAAACGCACGACCCTGACGGGGAAACCCGGTACCCTCGGAGCCCTCGCCTTGTGGGGGATGGCGATCCACACCTCCCGGGAAAGCCGCGTGCCGATGCCGTGATACTGCAGGGCGGAGAGCAGACACACGATAGCCCTGGGCACGAGCGAGCATACGGCGGCCAGGGAATAATGCTCGTCGGGTTCGACCTCGGCAAGGCGGTACAGCCCCCTGGCAACCTTCTCCACCTCTCCTCTTTCGACCAGCCGTTGCAGCATGTAGAAGCTGATCCCCAGGGCGGCGGCGTGAAAGGGCCGGAAGAACGCGCCTGCGCCAACTTCCTCCAGCTCTTCCCTGCTCAGAGAGACGGATTTCATTTTGCCTGACCGCCTGGCTTTCATGGATTATGCCCTACTGACCCGATTGTATTTGAAATAATGTCGGCATGCAATATTATATGCCGACATTTATATAAATCGCTTTCATTCCCGTTTAACTGGTCAACTCCCGCAGCTTCCGGGTTATATCCCGCTCCAGCTCACGGATGTCCGCCTCTATCTCGTGCAGGGGGCGGGGCGGCTCGTACTTGTGGAAATAGCGGTTGAAGTTGACCTCGAAGCCTATCTTGCCCGTCTTTCCGTCCTTGTGGTCCCTTATGCCCTCGTTTATCCATGCGTCGGGGACATAGGGCCGGACCTCCCTTTCGAAATATTCCTCGACGCCCTCGGAGAGGGGTACGTTTTCCGTATCCCTGAGTTCGGGGTCCGGCTCCGGGTTTCCCTCTCCGTCCCGGCATATCTCCGCCGTTTCGTCCCTCTCGGAGAGCGCGGCCACTATCGCCTTGCGCAGGGGAGCGGCGATTCTCACGCCGCTCTTCTTCCCGGCTTCGGCCAGCGCCGCCAGGAACAGCCCCCTGTCCCCGAAGGGAGCTTCGGGCATGCCGCGCAGCATCGCCGTTACGGCCTCCTGCTTCGCCCTTCCCTCGGCCTCCTCTTTTTCTCTGGTCTTCTGGTCCTTCTTCTTGCTCACGGCCAGGTTCTGGAATGCCTTCTGTTCCTCGAGGCGGGCCAGGCGTTCGGGGCTCACCTGGAAGTTCAGGCGAAGCGGCCGGTCCACGGTTATCTTGCGATAGCCGAAATGCACGTAGGGGAATATCTTGCTGTTTTCACCCTCGCGGCATGAATCCATGAGCCGAACGATGTGGTGGGCATCTCCGGGGGAGACATCCCTCCGCTTGTCCCCCAGGCTCCTGTCCCTCTGCTCCCAGAATGATGTCGCGTCGATGAGCTGTACCTTCCCTTTGCGTTTAGGGCCCTTGCGATTGGTCAGCACCCACACGTAGGTGGCGATCCCGGTGTTGTAGAAGAGCTGCTCCGGCAGGGCGATCAGCGCCTCCAGCCAGTCGTTCTCCAGCACCCAACGGCGTATCTCGCTCTCGCCGCTCCCGGCGCCGCCGGTGAAGAGGGGCGAGCCGTTCATGATTATCGCCACCCGCGACCCGCCTTCCTCGACCGGCTTCATGTGCGCCAGCATGTGCTGCAGAAAAAGCAGCTGGCCGTCGCTGATGCGCGGGAGCCCCGCCTCGAAGCGTCCCGCCGATCCACGCTCGTATTCCGCGCGCACCTCGTCCTCGTCCCTCTTCCAGTTCTTGCCGTACGGCGGATTGGTGATGAGGTAATCGAAGCCCCGGCCGCGGTGGCGGTCGCCGGAAAGGGTGCTGCCGAAGGCGATGTTGTCCGCGTCCCTGCCCGTGGGGTCCTTCATGAAAAGGTCGGATTTGCATATGGCGAAGGTCTCGGGGTTCACCTCCTGTCCGAAGAGGTGTACGCCGGCTTCCTTATTCCGCCCCAGTATTTCATCCTTGGTTATGGTGAGCATCCCGCCCGACCCGCAGCAGGGATCGTAAACGGTGAATATCGCTCCTTCTTTGTCAATCTTTTCATCGTCTCCCGCGAGAAGCAGAAGCGCCATGAGATACACGACGTCGCGGGGGGTGAAGTGCTCGCCGGGATTTTCGTTCAGGGCCTCGTTGAACTTCCTGATCAGCTCCTCGAAGATGGTGCCCATGTCGTGGTTGTCGACGGCGTCCGGGTGAAGGTCCACGTTCCTGAAGCGCTCCATGACCTTGAAGAGCAAGCCCGCTTCGTCCAGCTTGGAGATGGTGTTGTCGAAGTCGAACTTCTCCAGCACCTCGCGCATGTTGGGGCTGAAACCGCTGATGTAGTTGCGCAAGTTCGCAGCGAGACTGGGGGCGTCGGAGAGCAAGCGCTTGAAATCGAAGGGAGACGTGTTGTAGAAAGCGTACCCGGACGCTTTGCGCAGCATGGGGTCGAGGTTGTCGAGATCCCCTTTGTACTTCTTATTCGCCGCCAGCACTTTTTTCTTGCTCGGCGCCAGCACGCAGTCGATGCGGCGCAGCACGGTCAGCGGCAGTATGACGTCCTGGTATTTGCCCCGCTTGAAGGTATCGCGGATGAGGTCCGCTACCCCCCAGATGAAATTGGTTATCTCATTATGGTCCATGCAGCTCCTCCCCCCTCGCCTCCCGCAAACGAGGTTCCGTTTATGCGCACATTATAAACGACCGGTGCGGCGGGTATAATGGTCTCGGGAAGAAGCCGCATTGACAAAAGGAGCGATGAAGCTGCTCGACGAGCTGTTCCGCCCCGCATCCCTGGCGGTGATAGGCGCCTCCGACAAGCCCGGCAAGGTGGGCAGGGTGGTGCTCGAGAACATCGTCAACTCTGGCTATGGGGGCGCTATTTATCCTGTGAACCCCTCCCACCACGAGATATTTTCCCTCAAGTGCTACTCCACGGTGCTGGACCTGCCCGAGGCGCCCGAGCTCGCGCTGGTCATCGTCCCCGCCGCCCTGGTGCGCGGGGTCATCGAGGAGTGCGGCACGCGCGGGGTGAAGGCAGCGGTGATCATCTCCGCCGGCTTCAAGGAGGCGGGGGTGGAGGGCTACCGCCGCGAGACGGAATTGCGCCAGGCCGCGCAGCGCCTGGGCATCAAGGTGCTGGGGCCCAACTGCCTCGGTTTGGCCGATACCTCCACTCCTTTCAACGCCACCTTCGCCACCAGGGCGCCCCTGCCGGGCAAAGTGGCCTTCATGTCGCAGTCCGGCGCGCTGTGCACCGCCGTGCTGGGGTGGTCCGAGGAGAACCACCTCGGTTTCTCGCGCTTCATCAGCCTGGGCAACAAGATGGACCTGAACGAGAGCGACATGCTGGAGGCGCTGGAGCACGACGAGAACACCTCGGTCATCGCCGCCTACCTGGAGGGGATATCGGACGGCGACAGCTTCCTCGAGGTGACCACGCGCGTGAGCCGCTCCAAGCCGGTGATCATCTTCAAGGCGGGAGTGACGCAGGCGGGAGCGCGTGCGGTCTCCTCCCATACCGGCACCCTGGCCGGCTCCGAGAACGCCTACACCGCCGCCTTCCGCAGGAGCGGGGCGCTGCGGGCGAGGACGGTGGAGGACCTCTTCCAGCTCGCCCGGGGCTTCTCCGCCCAGCCCCCTCCCGCGGGGCCCAGGGTCTGCGTGGTGACCAACGCCGGCGGGCCGGGGATCATCGCCTCCGACGCTCTGGAGCAGGCGGGACTGGGCCTCGCCTCCCTGGACGAGGCGACCACGCGGGGCCTGCGCGAGAAGCTACCCGAGGCGGCCAGCGTCTACAACCCCGTGGACGTGCTGGGCGACGCCGGCCCCGACCGCTACCGCGCCGCCATCGAGGGCGCGCTCGCCGACCCCGGCGTGGACGCCCTCATGGTCATCCTCACCCCGCAGGCCACAACCAGGGCCGAGGACACCGCCCGCGTGGTGGCGGAATGCGCGGGCGGCGCGGACAAGACCGTGTTCGCGGTGTTCATGGGGGGGAGGGAGATCGCCGACGCCGAGCGCATCATGAGGGAAGCCGGCATACCCAACTATCAGTTCCCGGAGGAGGCGGTGGAGACGCTCGCCCGCATGAAGGACTACACGGACTTCCTCTCCTGCCCGCGCCGTACGCTGGTGCGTTTCGACGTGTCCAGGGAGAAGGCGGACGGGGTCTTCGCCGACACCCGCAGCCAGAACCGCAACGAGCTGGTGGAGGTGGAGGCCAGGGAGGTCCTGCTGGCATACGGGATTCCCGTGGCCCGCACCATGCTGGCCACCAACCTCGAGGAATGTATAATGGCGGGGAGGGAGATCGGTTATCCCGTGGTGGTCAAGATCACCTCTCCTCAGATCCTGCACAAGACGGACGTGGGCGGCGTCATCGTCGGCATCACCAACACCGACGAGCTCATCACCGCCTACGAGGAGGTGACCGCCAACGCGCGCAAGTTCTTTCCCCGCGCCGAGATCTGGGGGGTGCTGGTACAGGAGATGCTCCCCCCCTCGCGCGAGCTCATCCTGGGCATGAACCGCGACAGCCAGTTCGGGCCGCTGCTCATGACCGGCCTGGGCGGCGTCTACGTGGAGGTGCTCAAGGACGTGAGTTTCCGGCTCGCTCCGGCGAGCGAGGAGGAGGTCCTGGACATGCTGCGCGAGCTCAAGAGCTACTGGCTGCTGCAGGGGGCGCGGGGCGAGAAGGCGGCGGACATAGACGCGGTGGTGGAGGCGGTGCTGCGCGTCTCCCAGCTGGTCACCGATTTCCCCGAGATAAACGAGCTGGACATCAATCCGCTGCGGGTATTCGAGGACGGCAAGGGCTGTCTGGCCGCGGACGCGAGGATAGTTCTGGAGGAGTGAGGGACATGGTCTGTATCTACCTTACCTCGGAGGTCGGCTTCTCCGGCCTGCACACGCTGTGCATCGGCCTGGGGTTGCGGTTCCGGGAGGAAAACCTCAAGGTGGGCTACATCAAGCCGCTCGGACATCGCTACTTCTCCGAGGAGGGCAAGGTCACCGACGAGGACGCCGCCTTCATGCGCCGTACCCTCGAGCTGGAGGAGGACCTGGACGACATCTGTCCCATAGTCCTCACCCCCCAGCTCGTGAACTCGGCTTACATGGAGGGGACGGAGGGGATGCTCGAGCGCGTCAAGGCGGCTTTCCGGCGCGTGAGCGCGGGCAAGGACGTGGTCATCGCCCAGGGCGCCTACACCTCGCTGCAGGGCCGCTTCATGGGCATCTCCGCCTATCAGCTCGCCCCCGCCCTCGCAGCCAGGGTCGTCCTGGTGGAGCGCTTCGACGACGCCTTCTTGGGGGACAACGTGCTGGCTGCCAAGGACGAGTTCGGCGACGCCCTCATGGGGGTCATCTTCAACATCATCCCCCATAACCGCGAGAGCTTCGTCTCCGACATCCTCGCCCCCAGCCTGGAGAAGGCGGGGGTGGCGGTGCTGGGGCAGGTCCCCGCCGACCGCCTGCTCTCCTCCATAAACGTCGGGGACCTGGCGGAACTGCTCGACGGCCGCGTGCTTTCCGGCGAGGACCATCTCGACCTCCTGGTCGAGGACATCATGGTGGGGGCGATGAGCCAGGAACACGCGCTCTCCATATTCCGCAAACACCGCAACGTGTGCGTGATCACCGGCGGCGACCGCAGCGAGATACAGCTCGCGGCCATGGAGGCCAAGGCGCGCTGCCTCATCCTCAGCGGCAGCCTCTACCCCACCAGCATCATCCTGGGCAAGGCCGAGGAGCTGGGGATACCGGTGATCATGGTGGGCACGGACACCTTCACCACCGCCGAGCGCGCCGACTTGATCATCCGCAGCGCGCGCACGCACGAGGCCAAGAAGCTGCTGCGCCTGCAGGAACTCATCGAGTGCTGCGTGGACCTCCCCCGCATGCGGGAATTGGCCGGGCTGCCCCGCTGAGCGCGCGTGCGTCCGGGCGCGCTCAACCCCGCATGGCCACGAGCAGCGGGTAGGGGTTCACCGCCGCGCCGCCATTGGGATGCCATTCGAAGTGCAGGTGGGGCGGCCCTCCCCGGGCATTCCCGGTGTCCCCCACGTAGCCGATCACCTGGCCCCCGCTCACCCTCCCCGAGGCGGCGTAGCTCTGCAGGTGCATGTACCAGTAGGTGTGGCCGTTGTCGCCGTAGAGGAAGACATAAAGGCCCGCATTGCCCCCGCTGCGCTGCACCACGGTACCGCTGGTGACGGCCACGCAGGGAGTGCCGAAACTGGCCATGATGTCGCAGCCCTTGTGGGTGCGGCCGACGGAGCGGGGCGCGCCCCAGTCGTTGGTGAAGCTGCAGGGGCCGGCCACCGGGAAATAGAGGCCGTTCACGGGCCCGACGTTCCAGCCCCCGCCTCCCCCTCCTCCCCCGCCTCCCCCTCCGCCGTAGCGGCTGCTGAGCAGGGAGGCGACCTCGGCATCTATCCCGGCGAGGAGGGCCTGCTGCTCGTTGAGCTTGCTCTGGATAGAGTCCTTCTGGCCCTGCAGGCTGTTCGAGTAGGCCTGCTGCTCGGCCTTGGCGCGGTCCAGTTCCGCCCGCCTGGTCCTGATCTCCGCCATGAGGTTCTGGGCCGCCACGATGGTCTGGGCGTCGTGATTGCCGATACGCGACATGTAATCGTAGGAGTTGACGAAGGTATTGAAGTCCTCGCACTCCAGGAGGACCCCGAGGGCCGATACGCCGCCCTCCTTATACATGGCCACTATGCGTTCGGAGAGGATGCCCTGCCAGCGGCAGTATTCTTCCTGCGCCGCCTCGAGCTGCGCCTGGTTGGCCTCGATATCGGCCTGCAGCGTGGCCAGGCGGGACTGGGTGAGGTTGAGCTCGGAGGTGAGGCGGTTGAGCTCGGCCTGCAGGGAGTTGAGCTGCTGCTCCACCCGGCGCGCCTGATCCTTCTTCTCGCTGATGGAATCGGCGCCGAGGGGCGGCGCGGATTGGGCCAGGAACAGGGCCACGGCAAACAGGAGGAGCAGCGGATAGAGAGAGGGCCTCAGGGCGCTACCGCTCGCGCCGCCTCCGTTCCCGATCACCGGCAAACCACCTTACTGGACGATACTTCCATCATATTGTAGGAGACCCCTCGCGCAGCCGTCAAACCGCGGCTCGCGCCCTCTTCGCCGGCGCATCACAAGATATTGGGCCTCATCCGCCGCCGCGGCCCGCGGCACCGAGGGTGAGAGCGCGCGGCAAGGGGCCTGCTTCCCGCCGCTGCGCCGCGGCGCGCGGGGCCTGCCCGCGATGAGGGATTCCACCAGGGCCGGGCGTAACGGGGCCTGCCCGCCCGCTCCTTCCCCGCCCCGCAACAGCGTTGCGGCAAGCGCGGGCGCAGGGGGGCTTAAGGCAAGCGCAGCTCCGCCATGCGCGGCCTGCCGGTGAGATCAGGGTGCACCTGCGCGGCGCCGTAGCCGAGGCCCGCCGCCGCGCGCGCCAGTTCGTGCACCTGGTCCTCCCCTCCCTCCATGAGCAGGCAGCCGCCGGGGGCGAGCCAGCGCGGGGCCTGGCGCATGAGGGCGAGGTGGGCCTCCATGCCCGTCGGGCCGGCGACCAGGGCGGCGTAGGGCTCGTGGTCCCTGACCTCCGGGGGGAGGGAGGGGTAGTCGCCCTCCCGGATATAGGGCGGGTTGGAGACGATGAGGTCTATGCCCCCCGCCAGGCCGGCGGGGAGGGCCTGCAGCAGGTCTCCATGCAGGAAGGTCACGGGCGGGGGCGGCTCCATGCGGGAGGCGTTGAGGCGCGCCACCTCCAGGGCCTCCCCGCTGACCTCCGTGGCGAAGACCGATGCCGCCGTGCATTCGTAGGCCAGAGATAGGGCGATGCAGCCGCAGCCGGTCCCCACATCCACCGCGACCGGGCCCGGGGGGCGCCGCGCCAGCAGGCACAGGGCCCTCTCCACCAGCATCTCCGTCTCGGGGCGGGGGATGAGCACGCGGGGATCCACCGCGAGCTCCAGGTAGCGGAAGCCCTTGAGGCCGGTTATGTATTGCAGGGGCTCACGCGCGGCCCGGCGCCCGAGCAGCGCGGCAAAATCCTCCCTCTCCCTCCCGGTCAGCGGCCGGTCGTGGCGGGCATAGAGCTCGGCGCGGCCGCGCCCGGTGCAGTGGGAGAGAAGCTGCTCCGCGTTGAGGCGGGGCTTGATCACGCCGGCGCGGCCCAAGTATTGCGCGGCCTGGCGCAGGAGCGTGGGGATGCCGCCCGCGGGGAGGCCCTCCACCCTCAATCTCCGCCGCCCGTCTCCGCCAGTCTGCTCGCGCGGTCCGTGGCGGCGAGGGTCTCGATGATCTCCTCCAGGTCGCCGTCCAGCACGTCCTCCAGGCGGTGGACGGTGAGCCCGATGCGGTGGTCGGAGATGCGGCCCTGGGGAAAGTTATAGGTGCGGATGCGCTCCGAGCGGTCCCCGGTCCCCACCTGGGAGCGCCTCTCCTCGGCCTGCTCGCGCTGCTGCCGCTCCTGTTCCGTGCGCAGCAGGCGGGCGCGCAGAATGCGCAGCGCCTTCTCCCGGTTCTGCAGCTGGCTCTTCTCGTCCTGGCAGGACACCACCACCCCCGTGGGCACATGGGTCACGCGCACGGCGGAGTCGGTGGTGTTCACCGACTGCCCGCCCGGGCCGGTGGAGCGGAAGACGTCGATGCGCAGGTCGGCCGGGTTTATGGTGACCTCCACCTCCTCGGCCTCGGGAAGCACGGCCGTGGTGGCGGTGGAGGTGTGGATGCGCCCGCCGGATTCGGTCACCGGTATGCGCTGCACGCGGTGCACGCCGGATTCGTACTTCATCCTGCTGTAGGCGCCCTTGCCCTTCACGGAAAAAATGATCTCCTTGAAGCCGCCCAGCTCGGAGGGGCTGGACGACAGCACCTCCGTCTTCCAGCCCCGCCGGTCGGCGTAGCGGGCGTACATGCGGTAGAGGTCGCCGGCGAACAGCCCCGCCTCCTGGCCTCCCGCGCCGGCTCGTATCTCCATGATGACGTCCTTGGCGTCGCGGGGGTCCACGGGCAGGAGCATTACCTTCATCCTCTGCTCCAGCTCCTCCACCCGGGCCTTCGCGGCCAGCTGCGAGTCGCGCAGGAAGGCGAGCATCTCGGGATCCTCCTCCTCGCGCAGCATCTCCCCCGCCTCCTGCGCCTCGCGCTCCGCCTCCCGGTACTCGCGCAGGGCGCCCATCACCTCCGCCAGCTCGGCGTGGCTGCGCGCCAGCTCGGCGTAGCGCTGGCGGTCCTCGTAGACCTCGGGCTGCGCCAACTGGCGCTCCAGGTCCTGGTAATCGCGCTCTATCTCCGCCAGCCGTTCCGAAAATCCCATGCCGTCACCCTCTTGCCCCGAGGTCCTCTTTCTCCAGCAGCGCCTTGAGCGCGCTCAGCGCGACCTCCGCCTGCCCCAGGTCGGGACGGCGGGTGGTCAACCTCTGCAGCGCCATCCCCGGCGCGACCAGGGCCCGCATCCAGGGGGACTTGCTCCTGTCGGCATATTTCATTATCTCATAGGAGACGGCCGCCACCAGGGGGATGAGCGCCACCCTCTCCAGCACGCGCAGCCACAGGGGGGGTTTGCCCAGGAAGGAGTAGGCCAGCACCGTGATGACCAGGACCAGGAGAAGGAAGGAGGTGCCGCAGCGCAGGTGGTCGGTGCCCTCGCGCAATGCCCGTTGCGGCTCCAGGGGATACCCGTTCTCCAGCAGGTGGATGGACTGATGCTCCGCGCCGTGATAGGCGAAGACGCGCCGCATCTCCCCGGAAAGCGACACCAGGAGGATGTAGGCCACGAAGAAGGCGATGCGCATCCCGCCCTCCACAAGGTTCCACAGCCACACCGGGGCGTCGCTGCCGACGATGCGGGGGGCCAGCCAGGTGGGCAAGGCGATGAAAAGGCCCACGGCCAGGGCCAGGGCCAGAGCCAGGGAAAGCGCCTTTTCCAACCACCCCATGCCCCCGCCCCCGCTCTCCTCCTCGAGGGCGATGTCGGCCGAAGCGGCCAGGGCTTTCCAGCCCAGGGCCAAGCTCTCTCCCAGCACGAATATCCCCCGCAGGAAAGGCCTGTCCCAGCCGGGGTGGCGCACCAGGAAGGAGGCCAGGGGCTGCGCCTGGGTGTGGATGCTGCCGTCCGGCTTGCGCACCGCCAGCGCCCAGTGAGAGCGGCCGCGCATGAGCACGCCCTCTATCACCGCCTGGCCGCCCACCCTGAGGTCGGCCTTGCGGCCTTGGGGGGAGGCTGCGCCGGCCGCGGTTGAAGGGGGCAATGCCTAGCCCTGGGCCTCGGCCTTTTTGCCCTTTTCCTCGCCGGACTTCTTGCGCTGGGGCCTGGCCTTGCCGTAGCGGCGCTCGAAGCGTTCCACCCGCCCGCCGCTGTCCACGAGCTTGTGCTTGCCGGAATAGAAGGGGTGACACTGCGAACATATCTCCACGCGCAGCTCCGATTTGGTGGAGCGGGTGGTGAAGGTGTTGCCACATGAGCAGCTCACCGCGGCCTCCACGTATTCCGGATGGATTCCCTTTTTCATCTCTGCTCTTTCTCGACTTTCTTCCGCACAACCCTTCTAGTATAGCAATACGCATTGCCCTTGAACAGGGTGCGGGAAGACCCCGCGGCGGGCGCCGGCGGGCCGGCTTGCGCCGGCCCCGCCATAGGCGCTCCCGGGCTAAGAGAGGGGCGTCCGCGCTACCTCGTTCAAGAACTCCAGGTTGTTCTTGGTGTTGCGTATCTTGTCTATGAGCAGCTCTATGGCCGCGCTGGGATCGAGCGAATGCAGCACCCTGCGGAGCTTCCACACCACCTGGGCCTCCTCGGGCGCCAGGATGAGCTCCTCCTTGCGGGTGCCGGACTTGTCGATCTCGACGGCGGGGAAGATGCGCTTGTCCGCCAGTTTGCGGTCCAGGTGCAGCTCCATGTTGCCGGTTCCCTTGAACTCCTCGAAGATGACCTCGTCCATGCGCGACCCCGTCTCCACCAATGCGGTGGCGATGATGGTCATGCTCCCCCCGTCCTCTATGTTCCGCGCCGCGCCGAAGAAGCGCTTGGGCGGATAGAGGGCGGTGGAGTCCACCCCGCCGGAGAGGATGCGCCCGCTGGTGGGGGTGGCCAGGTTGTAGGCCCGTGCCAGCCTGGTGATGCTGTCCAGGAGGATGACCACGTCGTGATTATGCTCCACCAGCCGCTTGGCCCTCTCCAACACCAGCTCCGCCACCTGGATATGGTTGTCGGAGGGCTGGTCGAAGGTGGAGCTGTTGACCTCCCCGTCCACCGAGCGCTCCATGTCCGTGACCTCCTCGGGGCGCTCGTCCACGAGCAGCACGATGAGCTTCACCTCTGGGTTGTTGTAGGTGATGCTGTTGGCGATCTGCTTGAGGATGGTCGTCTTCCCCGCCTTGGGGGGGGATACGATGAGCCCCCTCTGGCCCTTCCCGATGGGGGCCACGAGGTCGATGATGCGGGGGGCCATGAACTCGTCCGGCGTCTCCAGGCGCAGGCGCTGCAGCGGGAAGAGCGGCGTCAATTGCTCGAACTGCTTACGGTCCCTGCACACCTCGGGATTGTCGGCGTTGACCTTCTCTATGCGCAGCAGGGCATTGTACTTCTCGCTGTCCTTGGGCGGGCGCACCTGGCCCATGACCTCGTCCCCGCGCTTGAGATGGAAGCGCCTTATCTGGGAGAGCGAGACGTATATGTCTTCCTCGCTGGGAAGATAGCCCCGGGTGCGCAGGAAGCCGTAGCCCTCAGGCAGGGTGTCCAGGATGCCGGTGCGGATGAAGAGCCCTTCGTCCTCTACCTTGCGGCTGAGGATGTTCTCGACGAGCTCGTGCTTGCGCAGCCCGGTTATCCCGGTCAGCCCCATTTCGCGGGCGATGCCCTGCAGGTCCACCAGGAGCTTGGATTCCAGACTGTTCCTGTCCAGGGTCTTTTCCAAGTTCTCACCTCCCTCCCGGCTGGCGTTCTTCCTGCCCTCAAAGGTCCTTGATCTTTTCATAATCCTCCAGGAATCTCTCGATCCCCAAGTCCGTCAGGGGATGGCGGGCCATCTTGACCATGACGTCGTAGGGGATGGTGGCTATGTGGGCGCCGGCCAGCGCCGCCTCGATGACGTGTATGGGGTGGCGCAAGCTGGCCGCGATGACCCGGGTAGGGATGGCGTGGGTAGCGAAGATGTCCATGATCTCCTCCACCACGCTCATGCCCCGGTTGCCCATATCATCCATGCGCCCCACGAAAGGGCTGACGAAAGTGGCCCCGGCCGCCGCGGCCAGCAGGGCCTGGTTGGCGGAGAAGACCAGGGTCACGTTGGTCTTTATGCCTTCCCCCGCAAGCGCGTTCACCGCGGCCAGCCCCTGCGGGGTCATGGGGATCTTGACGTTGATGTTGGGGGCGATGGCCGCGAGTCCGCGGGCTTCGCGCAGCATGCCCTGCGTGTCCATGCTCACCGCTTCCGCGCTGATCGGCCCGCCGACCATGGCCGCTATCTCGACCAGGCACTCCTCCATGCAGCGCCCCTCCCTGGAGAGCAGGGAGGGGTTGGTGGTCACGCCGGCCAGTATCCCCCAGGCGTTGATCTCCCTTATCTGATCGACGTTGGCCGTGTCCAGAAACAGTTCCATGAGTAACCTCCGTGAGCGTGACCTCAGATGGGTTGCGCCGCCTCCTGCCCGGCCTCTTCCTTGCGGGCCATGTCGTAGGCCGCGTTGACGATGTAGTCGACCACCTCGGAAACGGCGGCGTCGAGGTTCAAGCTCTCCACCGTCTTGACCCCCGTGGCCTCCGCCAGGTGGATGATGTATTCCTGTATCTTGCGTATGTTCTCGAAATGCCTGACATACCTCTGGAAGGGACGCGTTCCCTGGGTCTCCACCTCGCGGATGTAGAGATGGCCGCGGTGCAGCTTCTCGTCCCCGACCGTGATCAGCAGGGGCACGATGAGGGCGTCGGGGAACTGCTGCGGCGCGATGAAGCCGGGGAGGATGTGCGCTCCTTCGATGATGATGTGGGTACCTTCGGTGAGGGCGCGGTTGATGATGGCGCGCACTCCCACCAGCACGGATAGGCTCTGTTCGTGAAAGCCCGCCACCACCGGGTCCACGTGCGCGGGCAGCGGGTGCAGGAGCGCCGATTCGGCGTCGAAGGACGAGGTGTGGATGGTGGGCATGAGCTCGTGGGAGAAGAACGCGCGCATGACCTCGCGGATGGCGTCGGTGGAGACGATGCGCACGATGCTGAGGCGGGTAGCCATCATGGTCGCTATGGTGGATTTCCCCACCCCGGTCGAGCCCCCGAGAAGGATCACCAGGGGCTTGTTCATATTGCTGAAGGAAACGTAACGCCAGTAGTTTACGGCGTAGTGTTCGCCCGTCTTCTCCTCCAGGAAACCGTAGATGAGCCTGCGCAGCTCGTCCGCCTGTATCTCCAGCCGGCCCTCGGAGACGAGGTGCTCCTCGATGTCCGAGGCCACGAGGTAAGCCCTCCCGGGGGGCAGGCCCGAGGCCATGATGGCGTTGGCCGTGAGTCCCTTGGAGAAGGGCACCCGGTGGTGCTCCTCGTCGAGGATGGTTATCCTCTTCTTCAGCTTTCCCTCCTTGCCCGGCATGACCTCTCCCTGACCTTGTCCCAGACACGTTCAAAGAACTCCCCCAGCCCCGCCTCGCCGGCGAGAGGAACGGGCCGGTTATGGAAAAACACCATCTCCTTGCCCCCGGCCCGCGCGTAACGGGCCACCACGTCCACCGCCGCCGCCTTCAACTCCGTGAGCAGCACCTCCGCGTCCCCCGCCCCCCGCAGCTCTTCCTCCAGGCGCCTGCGGTCCGAGAGGTGGCAGCTGCTCCCCACCAGGTCGCACCCCTCCTCGCTCTCGAGATAGCCCCCCAGGAGGCCCATGGCCCCCGGCGGAGCGGTGGCGGCCAGGAAAACGCGCTTGTCGCGGATAGGTTTCAAGGGATGCGGCCTGAAAATCGTCCTCAAGACAAAGATGTCGTCATTTATCCTTTTTATCCTCTCGCTGAGCTCCTGGGTTTTAAGGGGAGATGCGAATGGTTCTTCAGCCATTGTAATGACAACCCCATCGGAAATCAAGAGCCGGTAGGCGCCCAGAAAGCCCAGGGCTTCCTCGGCGTCCTGCGCCGCGCTGACCACGCAGATGGCCGCGTCGGTCGCGACGGGCGGCACGCTGGACCCGCTGCCCTCCATGATCACCGCCCGTGCGGCGAGGGAATCCGCCAACCTCGCGGCCTGCACGCAATTGCTCACGAAGGGCTCGCCCGCCATGCCGCCGCCGCAACGCCGGGAGCCGACGGTGAGCACGCCCGAGACCAGCGCTCCCTCGTAATGGTCGGAGGCGGCGTGCAGCCCCTTGCCCAGCTCGCCGAGCAGGTAATCCTCGTCTATGCCCTCCTCCTCGACCACGTAGGGGTGGGGGGGGCCGCCCCTGCCCATGGCCACCACCACCGGAGTACGGCCCCGCGCGTCGAGGTGGCGGGCAAGTTCGGCCGACAGCGCGGTCTTGCCGCAGCGCTTTCCGCTGCCGATAACCGCGCAAGACGGCTTGCTCAGCACTTTTTCACGCCGCGGCGGCCGGAACTCGAAATCGGCGCCGCGGTAAACGGCCCCGCAGGCCAGGGCCTCGGCGGCCAGCCGCATCCTCATGGCCGGGCCCAGCACGGGCAGGTCGCTGAGGTCCACCACCAGGCGCGGTTCAAGCCTGCGCAGCACCGGCGCCAACTCGGCCAGGGGGTCGGCGGGCACGATCACCTCCCCCGCGCCCTCCAGCTCCGCGAGGTCATTCACTTTCTCCGTGCCGCCGAGGAAGTAGAGCGCGAGCGGCACCAGCCCCTCCCTCTCCTCGAGCTCCCCGAGGGCCGCGAGGACGGTGGGGGGATGATGCTCGCCGTCGACGAGAAAGAGGGTCGGGGTGTTCTCTCTCATGGCCTCACCTTCAATCGGGATACAGGCACAGTGCCCGCATCGGCCGCACATGCTCTCGGGCGTCTTCAGATGTCCGAGCCGATGATCTCGCGCACCACGCCGGAGAGCTCGCGCTGCGTCTCGCTTATCCCCACGCCGAACTGGGCGATGACGTCGCGCCCGCCGAAGGGGTACTTACGAAATATCCTGACCAGGTCTTCCCGGATCTCGATGACGTTATAGCAGGGCTTGGTATGCCCGCGCAATCTCAGCGAGGAAATGGTGCCCGCGTTGACCACGTACATGTCCTCCAGCTTCCACACGTAGGGCACGTGCTTATGTCCGGTGAGCACCAGGTCCACCCCGGAATAGACGAGGAGCTCGAGCACGTCGCCGGCGTCCGAGACTATATTCCTCTCCCTGCCCGTGCCCGGAACGGGGAGGAGGTGGTGATGCAACGCGAAAATCTTGAAGCTCTCCATGCTGTGGAAATTGTTAACAATGCGGGAATATTTCTCCCTGCCGATCTGCCCGGAGTCGAGGTCCGGCTCGGTGGAGTCGATGCCCATGACGAAGAGGCCCTCGTACTCCATGTCCTGGAAGAGCGAGCCGAAGAGCTCCTGGAAATGCAGGTAGCCCACGTTGCGGGAATCGTGGTTACCAGGTATTACCAGGATGCGCTCACATTCCAGGCCGTCCAGGTAGGACTTGGCGGTGAGGTACTCCTGCCTGAAGCCCTCGTTGGTGAGGTCGCCGGTGACCACCACCATGTCCGGGCTCAGCTCGTTGAGCTCGAGGATGGTGCGGTTCATGAGGTTGGCGATGAAATGGTAGGAGCCGATGTGAAAATCGGAGATATGCGCGACCACCAGCGGAGACCTCTTGATCGGGTATATCCTCTCAGGCATGATCTAACGCTCCACACATCGCATCCGCCGCGGCGCGCAGGGGAGTTCGCTCCGGCGTTCCTGCGCCATGCGCCTGTTACCTCCCCAATATAGCATAGTATGCAGCGCTCATCCCCCGGCGGCGCCCCCCAGGAGCAGGTCGAGCAGCCGCCAGGCGGGCAGGGCGGCATAGCTGCCCGCGAGCACTCCTCTCTCGCTGAAAGACCGGCCGAGGTCGGGAAGGGCATGCGGGCGATAGAGGGCGAAGGGCACGGGGTCGGCGGCGTGGGTGCGTACCTCCAGGGGGGTGAGGTGATCGGGCATGAGCAGGAAGGAGAACTCCTGGTCGCCGCGGTCCGCCGCCGCGAGAAAGGCGCCGACGATATGGGCATCGAAGTTCTCCAGGGCCCTGACCTTGGCCCCCCAGTCGCCCTCGTGCCCCGCCTCGTCCGGGGCCTCGACGTGCACGTACACCAAGTCCACCTCGCGCAGGGCCCGCAGGGCGAAACGCGCCTTGGCGGCGTAATCGGTATCGTGGTAGCCGGTCGCCCCGGGGACCTCCAGGACCTCCAGGCCCGCCAGCTTCCCCAGTCCCTTGATGAGGTCCACGGCGGTGACCACCGCCCCGGAGAGGCCGCACCTCTCCCCGAAGGTGGGGAGGACGGGGAGCCGGCCCTGGCCCCAGGGCCAGATCATGTTGGCGGGGCGCAGGCCCCTTTGCCCGCGCAGGCGGTTCACCCCGTGCCCGTCCAGCAGGGCGCGCGAGCCGCGTATCAAGGCGGCCAGCCTGCGCGCATGCGGGCCCCGCGGCATGATCTCCTCCACCCTGCGCCCCACCGCGTCGTGGGGAGGGGTGCATACCTCCTGCAGATAGCCGAGCCCCCTGAGCACCAGGAGATGGCGATAACCCACCCCGGGGTAAAGCGCGGTTTCCTCGTCATCCAGCTGCTCGCGCAGGGTGGCGATGATCTCCGCCGCCTCGCGGGTGCTTATGTGCCCGGCGCTGTAGTCGGCCAGGACCCCGCCCTCCTCCGTCACCAGGTTGCAGCGGAAGGCCACCTCGTCCGGGCCCAGGGGCACGTCCATGCTCACCGCCTCCAGCGGCCCCCGACCGCTGTAGTACCGGCGCGGGTCGTATCCCATGATGGAATAATTGGCCACGTCGCTGCCCGGCGCCATCCCCTCGGGAACGGTGATCGCGGTCCCGCACACCCCTTCCCTGGCCAGGAAGTCCATGTTCGGGATGTGCGCGGCCTCAAAGGGTGTCATACCCCCGTGCTCCGCGGAGGGTAAATCGGCGGCCCCGTCAGGGACCAGGATCACGTATTTCATCCTGCCTCTTCCATCTCCGGCGCACGCCCGCCCTCGCCCCCGCCGAGCGGTGCGGGCGGCGTGCCCCGAGTCTTCTCCCGGCCGGCCGGGCGCGCGCATCGGCCCGCGCGGCCCCCTCAGGCCATCCCTAAGGCCTCCAGCACGGCCTCCATGCGCGGCGGCACCACCCGGGGCTCCTGCACGCAAGCGACCGCGAGGTCGGGGTCCTTGAGGCCGTGCCCGGTGAGTACGCATACCACCAGGGCGCCGCGCGGCAGCTCCCCGCGCCGGAAGGTCTTGTAAAGGCCGGCTACCGCGGCCGCCGAGGCCGGCTCCACGAACACCCCCTCGCGCTCCGCGAGCAGGCGGTAGGCGTCGATGATCTCCTCGTCGGAGACCATGTCGATGCGCCCCCGCGATTCCTCGGCCGCGGCCGCCGCTCGCTCCCAGCTGGCGGGGTTTCCGATGCGGATGGCCGTGGCCAGCGTCTCCGGATCCTCCACCACGTGCCCCCTTACGATGGGGGCCGCGCCCTCGGCCTGCCAACCCATCATGCGCGGCAGGGAACGGCACCTGCCCGCCTCGCGGTACTCGCGGTATCCCTTCCAGTAGGCGGTGATGTTCCCGGCATTTCCGACCGGTATGAAATGGTAATCGGGGGCGCGCCCGAGCGCGTCGCAGATCTCGAAAGCGCCCGTCTTCTGCCCCTCGATGCGGAAGGGGTTTACGGAATTGACGAGGACGATGGGGTGGTCCTCGCTTATCTTGCGCACCAGCCGCAGGGCCTGGTCGAAATTTCCCTCCACGGCGACGACCTTGGCGCCGTGGATGAGGGCCTGCGCCAGTTTGCCCAGGGCGATGGCCCCGCTGGGTATGAGCACGGCGCAGTCGATGCCGGCGCGCGCCGCGTAGGCCGCGGCGGAGGCGCTGGTGTTGCCGGTGGAGGCGCAGATCACCGCCCGGGCTCCCTCCTCCACCGCCCGGGAGAGGGCCATGGTCATGCCCCGGTCCTTGAAGGAACCGGTGGGGTTGAGCCCCTCGCATTTAAGAAAGACCCGGGCCCCCAGCTGCGCGCCGATATGGCGCGCCTCCACCAGGGGGGTGTTGCCCTCCAGGAGGGTGACCACGGGCGTGCTCGCGCCGACGGGAAGGAACTCCCGGTAGGCCTCGATCAGCCCTCTCCATGCCCGGCTCGACGCCATGTGCCCTCCATTGCTCTGCGGCGGCGGAGGCTCAGGCCTCCTCCTGCTCCGGGTCCTCCACCCGGATCACGCTGACGATGCGGTTCACCGCGCCCGTCTCCTCCAGCCCCTTCACCGTGGCGCGCAGTCCCTCCTCGCGCACCGCGTGGGTGATGAGGACTATGCGCGCCTCGCCCCCCATGCCGTGCTGAATGACCGACTTGATGCTCACGCCGTTGTCCCCGAACACTCCCGCTATCCTCGCCAGCACGCCGGGACGGTCGGGGACGTCGAAGATCATGAAGTAGCGGCAGACGACGTCCGCCATGTCCTTCACCGGCCTGGCGCGGAAACAGGTGCAGCCGACGAGGCGCCCGCCGTCGAGCATGTTGCGGGCAATGGAGACGACGTCCCCCACCACCGCGCTCGCGGCCGGGAGGGAGCCCGCGCCCTTGCCGTAGAACATCAGCTCCCCCACGGCGTCCCCGGAGACGAAGATGGCGTTGTTCTCGTCGCGCACCGAGGCCAGGGGGTGGTCGGCGGGGATCATGGTCGGGTGCACGCGCACGGAGATCCCCTCCGCCTCGTCCTTGGCCACCGCGAGCAGCTTGATAGCGTAGCCCATGTCCCGCCCGAAGGCGATGTCCTCCGGGGTGATGCCGCTGATGCCCTCGGCGTAAACGTCGGCGATGGTCACGCGGGAGTTGAAGGCCATGGAGGCGAGGATGGCCAGCTTGGCCGCCGCGTCCCGGCCCTCCACGTCGGCGCTGGGGTCCGCCTCGGCATAGCCGAGCGACTGCGCCTTGGCTATGGCCTGGGAGAAGGACAGCCCTTCCTCGCTCATGCGGGTGAGGACGTAATTGGTGGTGCCGTTGACGATGCCCAGTATCTGGGAGATGAGGTTGCCGGCCAGGCTCTGCTTGAGGGGCAGAAGTATGGGTATGCCCCCCCCCACGCTGGCCTCGTAAGCGATGTCCACCCCCGCCTTTTCCGCCGCCTCCAGTATCTCTCCTCCGTGGGTGCTCATCAGCTCCTTGTTGGCCGTGACCACGTGCTTGCCCGCCGCCAGGGCCTCCAGGATAAGGGTGCGGGCGGGCTCCAGGCCCCCCATGACCTCCACCACGATGTCCACCCCGGGGTCGCGCACCAGCGCGGCGGCGTCGGTGGTAAGCATGCCCTCGGGCACCTCCACGTAGCGGGGGTCGCCCAGGTCCTTGACCGCGACCCGCTTGGTGCTGATGGCGCACCCGGTGCGCATGGATATGGCCTGCGCGTTGTCCCGCAGGATGCGGATGACCCCCGAGCCCACGGTGCCGCATCCTATCTGCCCCACACGGATGACCATGTCTTCCTTCGCCATGTCCTCCTCCGGCCTCGCTTCGGTCATGAACAAAGATATTCTAACAGGAAACCCGGAGCGTGCGGGCGCTCCCCGGCCGGCCCCCAGCGCCGGGGGACGCTCCGGCGATGGGGGCGGAATGGCCCACAAGCGCGGGTGCGGCCGCGCTCCCCGTCCGGCCGCCGGGCGCCCCCCCGAGGGGCCGCGCCAGGTGATATAATCCGGCTATGAAACCAAAGGAACCGGTATTGCAGGTGGCCCTGGACTTCCTCGACCTCGAGCGGGCCCTCCAGGTCGCCGGGGAGGCGGTGGCCGGCGGCGTCGACTGGATAGAGGCCGGCACCCCTCTCATCAAGAGCGAGGGGCTGAACGCGGTGAGGGAGTTGCGGCGCCGCTTTCCCCACCACGTCATCGTCGCCGACATGAAGACCATGGACGCAGGGAGGGCCGAGGTGGAGGCGGCGGCCAAGGCCGGCGCCGACATCATCGACGTCCTCGGGGCCGCCTCCGACTCCACGCTCAAGGAATGTGTGGAGGCGGCGGACAATTACGGCGCGGAGGTGGTGGTGGACCTCATCGAGGTCGGCGACCCCGTGGACCGGGCGCGCGCCGCGGAGGCGGCGGGGGCGGACTACATAGCCGTGCACACCGCCATCGACATGCAGATGCGCGGCGGCGACCCCTTCGAGAGGTTGAAGGTGGTGGCCAACGCCGTGGATATCCCCATCGCCGTGGCCGGCGGCATCAACTCCGAGACGGCGGCGAGGGCGGTGGAGAGCGGGGCGGACATCGTCATCGTCGGCGGCGCCATCATCAAGAGCAAGGACGCCCGCCGGGCGGCGGAGGAGATAAAGCGGGCCATGCTCAGCGGCGAGGCGGTGAAGACGGTGCTGTACAAGAGGGTGGGGCTGGGCAGCGTCAGGGAGACGCTGCTACGCGTGTCCACCGCCAATTTATCCGACGCCATGCACCGCTCCGGCGAACTGGAGGGCATACTCCCCATCAGCCCCGGGCTGAGGATGGCCGGCCCCGCGCTCACCGTGCGCACCTACCCCGGCGACTGGGCCAAGCCGGTGGAGGCCATCGACCTGGCCGAGGAGGGCGACGTCATCGTCATCGAGGTGGGCGGCGTGGCGCCGGCGGTGTGGGGCGAGCTGGCGACGCACAGCGCCATACAGAAGAAGGCGGCGGGCGTGGTCATAGACGGGGCCATCCGGGACAGCGTGGACATCCGCACGCTCGGCTTCCCCGCCTTTGCCCGCATCATCACCCCCACCGCGGGCGAGCCCAAGGGCTTCGGCGAGATAAACGTCCCCATCAGGGCGGGAGGAAGGCGCATCTTCCCCGGCGACTGGCTGGTGGGAGACGACGACGGGGTGGTGGTCATCCCCAGGGACAAGGTGGTGGAGGTCGCCAACCGCTCCATGGACGTGCTGGAGAAGGAGAACCGCATGCGGGGGGAGATCGAGGCCGGGTCCACCCTCTCCCAGGTCGCCTACCTCGAGAAGTGGGAGAAGAAGTGACGCCCGCGGCGGGCTAGCCCCAGGCCCTCTCTCCGCGCACCAGGTCCTCGTAGCTCTCCCTCTCCCGCACGACTTTGAAGTCCTTCCCGTCCACCATGACCTCGGCGGCACGGCGGCGGGAATTGTAGTTGGAGGACATGGCGAAGGCGTATGCCCCCGCGCTCATCACCGCCAGCAATTCGCCCGGCTCCGCGCGTTCGAGCGCCCTTTCCCTGGCCAGGAAGTCTCCCGACTCGCATACCGGCCCCACCACGTCCACCGTCTCCTCCTCGCGCCTCTCCCTCCTCACCGGGATTATCTCGTGATAGGAGCCGTAGAGGCTGGGGCGGATGAGGTCGTTCATGGCCGCGTCCACGACCAGGAAAGACTTCTCCCCGGTGCGCTTGCGGTAGAGCACCCGGGTGGCCAGGACGCCGGCATTGCCCACTATCATGCGTCCCGTCTCCAGGATGACCTTGCACCCCGACGCCCGCAGCACGGGCTGCAGGGCCCGCGCGTAGTCCCGCGGGTGGGGGACTTCCTCCTGCCGGTAGGGTATGCCGAAACCTCCCCCGATATTGATATAGGCGATGCCGAAGCCCCGGGACTGCAGGCGCTTCACCAGCTCCCCCATGATGGACAGGCTCTCCCGGAAGGGCTCCACGCTGGTTATCTGCGAGCCTATATGCTGGTGGACCCCGACGATCTGCAGGTTGGGAAACGACGCGGCGCTCTCGCACACGGCCAGTGCCTCCGCGACATCTATACCGAACTTGGCCTGGCGAAGCCCGGTGGCGATGTAGGGGTGGGTGTCTGCGTCCACGTCGGGGTTGACCCTCAGCGCGACCCGGGCCTGCACCCCCAGCCCCGCGGCCACGCCGTCCAGCACAGACATCTCGGCGCGCGACTCCACGTTGAACATGAGGATGCCGGAGCGCAGGGCATAGGCCATCTCCTCCTCGGTCTTGCCGATGCCGGCGTAAACTATCTTCCGCGGCGCGATCCCCGCCTTGAGGGCGCGAAAGAGCTCCCCGCCGGAGACGACGTCCGCGCCCGCCCCCTGCGCGGCCAGGGTGGAGAGGACGGCGAGGTTGGAGTTGGCCTTGACCGAATAGCACACCGTGAGCGGGAGCCCGGAGAAGGCCTCCTCCAGCTTGCGGTAATGGTCGCGCAGGGTATGCCGGCTGTACACGTAGAGGGGCGTGCCCATCTCGTCGGCTATGCGCCGCAGCGGCACCTGCTCGCAGTGGAGTTCGCCGTCCCGATACTTGAAGTCGTGCATGACCGTCAGGGCTCCGGGCCTCTACTCGCCGACGAAGGTGATGACCAGGGAACGCGACCTGGGGACCTCGTCGAAGTCGATGAAGACCACCTGCTGCCACCTTCCCAGGAGCATCTTCCCCCGCTCGAAAGGCACGGTCAGGGAGGGCCCCAGCAGGCCCGCGCGCACGTGCGAGTGGCCGTTGCTGTCCACGCCGCGGCGGTTATGCTGGTAGTCCCGCTCCACCGGCGCGATGAAATCGAAGAGCTGGCGAAAATCGTGGCAGACGCCCGGCTCGTGCTCGAGGGTGGTGACCGCGCCCGTGGCCCCGGGCACGAAGATGTTCACCAGCCCTTCGCCCAGGCCGGTGTCCGCGAGCATCTCCCCGACCTGGCCGGTGATCTCCACGATGTGGGCATCGCCCTGCGTCTCGAACTCGATCTTTCTGTGCATCACCGTCATGTCCACATTCCTTTCCACGTCCATTGTCCATTATAAGCGTAACCCGCGGCCAGGTCTTTTTTACCGCCATCCGCGCCCGCTTGCAAACGCGGGGGAGGCGGGGCCGGCGCCCGCTCCCGCCGCGGCGAGGGAGCGCCCCGGGCCGCGCGGCGGAGGGCCGCGGCGCACGCGCTTTTGCTCTTTCGCCGCCTGGCCCTCATAATGCTCCTATACGCAACGCCGGAGCAGGAGAGGAGACGGGGGATTTGAAGCCCTTCAAGGTGACCGAGGGAGTGTTCCAGGTGGGAGGACCGGAGATGACCGCGCCGGAGGACTGCTGCATCTACCTGGTGGACATGGGCCGCCCCGTGCTCATCGACGCGGGCGCGGGGACCGCGCCGCGCAGGCTGCTTTACAACCTCGGCCACCTGGGGTACGCGCCCAGCGACATCCACATGATCATACTGACCCACTGCCATATCGACCACGCCGGCGGCGCCCGCTTCCTCTCCGAGAAGTACGGCGTCCCGCTGGCCATCCACGAACTGGATGCGGCGGCCATCGAGGAGGGGGACAACCGGCGGACCGCGGCCAGCTGGTACGGCATCGACCTCGAGCCCACCGAGGTCCAACACCACCTGCGGGGGGAGGGGGGGGACATCGGCGGCGGCGCTTCCTCCCTGCGTTGGATACATACTCCCGGCCACACCCCGGGCTCCATCTCCCTGCTCGCCGACTGCGGCATGTTCAAGGTCCTCTTCGGACAGGACATCCACGGTCCCTTCTACGCCTCTTTCGCATCGGACATAGAGGCCTGGGGAGAATCGATGCGCAGGCTGCTCGAGCTCGAGGCCGACATCCTCTGCGAGGGACATTTCGGCATCTTCCGGCCCGCCTCGGAGGTCAGGAACTATATCGAGGATTATATGCGCAGCTTTGGGCAGCTGTAGGTCTTTGCCCGCAGCGCCACCACATCATCTGCCACGCCTGTTTTTTAACCCCCTACATATTGGGGCTTGCGTATCGCAACCACGCGCATTAGTATATCGGGGAGATATATCGAGTTGATATATCGAGGCGATATCATTACCATCGCCCACGCGACAGATTACAGGCGGGCACCAGGAGGAAGCAAAGTGCTGGAGATGGCCATTCTGGGGGCGCTCAAGGAGAAGCCGATGTACGGCTACGAGCTCAAGAAGCGGCTGTCTTTCCTTCTCGGCCACCTGTGGAAAATCAGCTACGGGTCCCTCTACCCGGCGCTGAAGCGGCTCGAGGGCAAGGACGCGGTCGAGCGCGCCTACACCGTGAAGGCCAAGACCCGCAACCGCAACGTCTACCGCATCACCGCCGAGGGCGAGGAGATGTTCCAGAGGCTGCTCGTGGACACGCGCAAGAAGTCCGAGATAACCGACGCCGACAAGTTCAGCATCAGGCTGGCCTTCTTCCAGTACATGGAGCCCGAGATGAGGCTGTGGCTGCTGGAGAGGAGGAGGCACTACCTCGAGGAGAGGCTCACGGAGATGAGCGGCACCGTCAAGGGCCGGGACAGGGACTCCGACAGTTACCGCCAGGGGCTCTTCCGCCACCGCCAGGATCTGCTCAAGAGCGATATCGTCTGGCTGCAGGAAATGATAGATACAGAAAGGCAGCATATCCAGGAGGGCGGGGCAGGGGCGGGAGCTCCGGCCCCGGAGGACAAGGGGGGTGAGAAGCTGGTCATAAATGAGGGTTCCATAGAGAACATGACGCCTATGCAGGCTTAGTCGATACGTCTGCCTTCCCGCTCCGCGGGGGAATGGATAAAGGTTTTACAGGAGGTCTTCCGATGGGCAATATCCGAGTCGCGCTGGTGGGTGCCGGCAACTGCGCCTCCTCTCTCGTGCAGGGCATCGAGTACTACAGGGACGCCGAGGACGGCGACCTCATACCCGGGCTCATGCACGTGAGCGTGGGCCCCTATCATATCCGGGACATAGACGTCGTCTGCGCTTTCGACGTCGATGCGCTCAAGGTGGGGAAGGACGTCGGCGAGGCCGTCCGCTGCAGCAGGAACAACACCATCAAGATATGCGACACCCCCCCCCTGGACGCCCCGGTGTACCGGGGGCACACCCTGGACGGCATGGGCCGCTATTACCGCATGGCCATCGAGGAAGACCCCTCCCCGCCGGTGAACGTCGCCGAGACGCTGGCCCGGCACGAGGTGGACGTGCTCATAAATTACCTGCCCGTGGGGAGCGAGAACGCCACCCACTTCTACGTCGAGGAAGCCCTCAGGGCGGGCTGCGGGATCGTCAACTGCATCCCCGTCTTCGTGGCCAAGGAAGAGATATGGCAGGGCAAATTCCGCAAGTACGGGCTGCCCATCGTCGGTGACGACATCAAGTCCCAGGTGGGGGCGACCATCCTGCATCGCGTCCTGGCCAAGCTCTTCAACGACCGCGGCGTGCTCCTCGACCGCACCTCCCAACTCAACATCGGCGGCAACATGGACTTCATGAACATGCTCGAGCGCGAGCGCCTGGAATCGAAGAAGATCTCCAAGACCGACGCCGTCGTCTCCCAGCTCAGCCACAGCATCGACAAGGACGACGTGCACATAGGCCCCAGCGACTACGTGGCGTGGCTCGACGACCGCAAATGGGCCTATATCCGCCTCGAGGGGCGGGAGTTCGGCGACGTGCCCATGTCGGTGGAGTTCAAGCTGGAGGTCTGGGACTCCCCCAACTCAGCCGGCATCGTCATCGACGCCGTCCGCTGCTGCAAACTGGCCATCGACCGCGGGATGTCGGGGGCGCTGCTCGGCCCCTCGGCCTATTTCATGAAATCGCCCCCGGTGCAGTACTCCGACGAGGTCGCGCGCCAGATGGTGGAGGGCTTCATCGCCGCCCATCCGTCGGGGCTGCTGACCACGGCCGACTTCGGGAACGGCAAGGACCTCGAGAGCTCGGAAAAGCTCGCGCAATCCCCCCCTCTCAGCTCCCGGGAATGAAGCCGGGGGAGCGCCTGCGCGCGGCAGCCGCTCCACGGGGCCCGCTGCCCCCTCGGGCGATGTCCCGCCAAAGGCTCGCGCCCGGCGTGGGCCCGGAGCGCGAGGAGCGCTGAGATGGGTTCAAGATTATCGCCACCCACGCCGCACGAAGCCGCGGGCCAGCGCGTGGAAGTCAGGTGCTACTCCGGCTTCAAGGCCGACGAGAGGCCGCTTAGCTTTACCCTCTGCGGCCGGGAACTCTCGGTCATGGCGATAGAGAGCGGCTGGTTCGAGGAGGACGCGGCGGAGCCGGGAAGGAGGGCCTGCTTCCGCGTCCGCACGGACGACGGGGGCCTCTACCTGCTGAGCCGCGACGAAGGCTCGGGCGAATGGACGCTTCGCCGCGCATGCAGGCCGGGAAGCGCCACCTGAGGCCCCGGCGTCGCCGGCCCCGCGCCTAGCCCGGATGCTCCTGGAACCACTCCACCACCCTCCTCAGGCCGTCCGCGAGGCTCACCTCGGGCTCCCAGCCCAGGACGGACCTGGCCCTGGCGAGGTCGGGGCGGCGCCTCTTGGGGTCGTCCTCGGGCAGGGGCAGGTAAGTGATGCCGGAGGCGGACCCGGTTATCTCCTTCACCCTGGCCGCGAGCTCGCCGATGGTCATCTCGCCGTCGTTGCCGAGGTTTATGACCTCTCCCACGGCGGCGTCCAGGGTGAGGGCGCGGTAGATGCCCTCCACGAGGTCATCGACGTAACAGAAGCTGCGGGTCTGGCTGCCGTCTCCGTAAACGGTGAGCGGCTGACCGGCGATGGCCTGGAGTATGAAGTTGGGCACCACCCTCCCGTCCTCCCGCCGCATGCGCGGGCCGAAGGTGTTGAATATGCGCAGGATGACCGTCTGCAGGCCGTAGATGCGCCGGTAGGACGAGGTCATGGCCTCGGCGAAGCGCTTGGCTTCGTCGTAACAGGCGCGCGGCCCCACGGGGTTGACGTTGCCGTGATACCCCTCCTCCTGCGGCACCTCCATGGGGTCGCCGTATATCTCGGAGGTCGAGGCCATAAGGAAGCGCGCTCCGTTCTTGCGCGCCACCTCCAGGGCTTGATGGGTGCCCAGCGAGTTCACCAGCATGGTCTCCACCGCCAGCCGGCTGTAATCGATGGGGCTGGCCGGGCTGGCCAGGTGGGCCACGCATTCGACCTCCAGGTTTATGGGGGCGGTGGCGTCGGCGAGGACGAAACGGAAGCGGGGATGGTCCTGCAGGCCGGCGATGTTCTCCAGGTTCCCGGTGCACAAATTGTCCAGGCAGGTGACCTCGTGCCCCTCCGCCACCAGCCGCTCGCAGAGGTAGGAGCCGATGAAACCCGCTCCCCCGGTTACCAGCACCCTCATTGGCATCGCTCCCTCTCCTCTCGCAGCGGACAACCAATTATAGCAACAGTGACGGCGAGGTGGGAACGCCGGCGGCGGAGATGCCCGCGCTCTCGGCGCAAAATGGCAGCCCTCTGGGCATGGAGACCGCCTCGCACGGAGAGATGCTCGACTCCCGCCGCTGCAGGCGCACCGGCCATGCGGGCAGCGCGGAGGCGAGGAGCCCAGGCAGCCCGGGGCAGAGCCCGCTTCCTCCACCCTCTCGCGCGCAGGCCGGGAGGGCGCGGACCGCGTGGGGTCAGCTCAGGGCGCAGCCCGGGGCCCCTGGCAGGGGCCCCGGGCTGCCTACTTCTCCTCCTGCGCCCTGAGCTTCTTCTCGTCCTCCTCGAGCAGCACCCGCTTGAGCACCTTGCCCACCATGGTCTTGGGCAGCTCGCTGCGGAACTCCACCGCCGTGGGCACCTTGTACCTGGAAAGCTTGTCGCGGCAGTAAGCGATGATCTCCTCCTCGCTGGCGGTCATCCCCTCCTTGAGCACGATGTAGGCCTTCACCGTCTCGCCGCGCTTGGGGTCGGGCACCCCGGCCACGGCCACGTCCTCCACCTTGGGGTGCTCGAAGAGAACCTCCTCCACGTCGCGGGGGTAGATATTGTAACCGCTGGCGATGATCATGTCCTTCTTGCGGTCCACGATGTAGAAGAAGCCCGTCTCGTCCGCCTGGGCGATATCACCGGTATAGAGCCAGCCTTCCGCGTCCAAGACGTTCTCGGTTTCTCCGGGCATCTCCCAGTAGCCCTTCATGACCTGGGGGCCCTTCACCGCCATCTCCCCCACCTCGCCGAGGGGGAGCTCCCTGGTGCGGTCCTCCACGTCCACGATCTTGACCTCGGTATTGGGCACCGGCATGCCGATGCTGCCCGCCTTGCGTATTCCCTCCAGGGGGTTGGCGTGGGTCACCGGGCTGGACTCCGAGAGCCCGTATCCCTCCACCAGCTTGCCTCCGGTGAGCCTCTCGAACTCCTGCTGCACCTCCACGGGCAGGGGAGCGGCGCCGGAGAGGCAGGCACGGATGGAGGTCACGTCCATCTTGCCGCTCTGCACCTCGGGGTGGTTGATGAGCGCTATGTACATGGCGGGAACGCCGGGGAAGAGGGTGGGGCGGTGCTTGACGATGGCGGTGAGAACCATGTGCAGGTCGCGCGGGTTGGGTATGAGCACCAGTGCGGACGCCGAGAGCACGCCGAAGTTCATGTCCACGGTCATGCCGTAGGAATGGAAGAAGGGCAGGGTGCAGAGTATGCTCTCCCCCCCCAGGCTGATGTCCGGGAACCACGCCAGGCACTGATGCACGTTGGCCACCAGGTTGCGGTGGGTGAGCATGGCCCCCTTGGGCACCCCGGTGGTGCCCCCTGTGTACTGCAGGACGGCGAGGTCCTCGGCGGGGTCCACCTCCACCTCCGGCCTCTCCGCGCTCGCCTTGGCCATCAGCCCCTTTAGCCCGTACATCCCCTTCAGGCCGTACGCCGCGGCGTCCATATCCACGGCCACGAAGGTGCCTTCCTTCCTGGCCTTGACGGGCTCGAGGAGGTTGAGGGGGAACTTGAGGTAGTCCTTGACGTGGGTGATGATGAGGTGCTCGGGCCTGGCCTTCTCCAGGGCCGTCTTCACCGTGGGCCACATGAGGTTGAGGGCGAGCATCACCTTGGCGCCCGAGTCACGCAGCTGATGCTCTATCTCCCGCGCGGAGTAGAGGGGGTTGAACATCACCGCCACCGCCCCCAGTTTCATCACCCCGTAGAAGGCGATGACCATCTGGGGGGTATTGGGCATGAGCAGGGCCACGCGGTCCCCCTTGCTCACGCCAAGCTGTTTGAGCACGTTCGCGAAGCGGTTGGCCATCTGGTTGAGCCGTGCATAGGTGATCTTGTTGTTGATGAAAGTCACGGCCACGTTGTCGGGGTACCTCTCGGCCGACCTCTCCAGCATCTGCCCCAGGCTGATGTCGGGCACCTCGATCTCTTTCGGCACTCCTTCGGGGTAGTTCTCCAACCAGATCTTTTCCATGCAGCTCCCTCCTTAGCCGTACGCCATCGGTGTTCCCGCGACTTATGACCATGGCGGACACGCCCGCCGGGCTCAAGTATCCGCCGCGAATCGGCTGCCTTCTTGCGCCGTGACCGCGGCCGCCTACCTGGAGAGCAGGTCCTCTTCCACCTCCAGACCCAGTTGCTTGACCGCCAAGCTGAAGTCATGCGGGCTCGTGGACGCCGAGACCGCGACCTTGAAGTCCACCAGCCCGTACCGGTACAAGTCCACCAGGGACTGGTCGAAGGTCTGCATGCCGTAGAACTCCCCCTCGGCAATGATCCCCCTCATCTCGCTGGTGGGCTCCTCGTTGACCAGGGCTTCCGCCATGCGCCCGGTCATCACCAGCACCTCCACCGCGGGAACGCGACCGCTGTGGTCCTTGAGGGGAAGGAGGCGCTGCGAGACGACGCCCCTGAGGACGCTGGCCAAGGTCAGGCGTATCTGCTTCTGCTGCTGGGGAGGGAAAAAGTCGATGATGCGGTTGACCGTCTCCGTGGTGTCGATGGTGTGGAAGGTGGAGAGCACGAGGTGCCCGGTCATGGCCACGCTCATGGCCGCCGTCACCGTCTCCGGGTCCCTCATCTCGCCGATGAGGATGACGTCGGGATCCTGGCGGGTGATGTATTTCAACGCCTCCTCGTAGCCGTCGGTGTCGGTGCCGATCTCCCGCTGATGAATGATGCTCTTCTTGTCCACGTGCAGGACCTCGATGGGGTCCTCGACGGTCATGATGTTCACCCGTTCGGTGGTGTTGATGTGTTCGATGATGGCCGCCAGGGTCGTGGTCTTGCCGGACCCCGCCGGGCCGGTGACGAGGATGAGGCCGCGCCGCTCCATGGAGAGCCGGCGCAGGACCGGGGGCAGCCCCAGCTCCTCGAAGGAGGGCACCGAGGTGGTGAGGACGCGCCGGATGGCTATGCCCACCGTGCCCCTCTGCTTGAAGATATTGGCGCGAAACCTGCCCAGCCCGGCGATGCTGTAGGCGAAGTCCACCTCGCTCTGTTCCGCGAACCTCTTGGCCTGTTTTTCGTTCATCAGGGCATAGGCTGCCTCCACCGTATCGGTAGGAGAGAGGCGGGGAAAATCGGGCTTGACCAGGTGACCGTCGATGCGGAAATAAGGGGGGCCCCCGGCCTTGATATGCAAGTCGGAGGCCTGCTTGTCCACCATGTATTGCAGAAGATTCTGGATGTCCATAATTCCCCCTCCGGCAGCACTTGTCCCAATACCTCAGCGTACCAAATATACCACAGGAAGCAAGAAAACGGGCCAAGTGAGGTCAGGCTCAGATGGGGTCAGGTCTTGTTCTTTGCCTGCTCCGCTATCTTCCCAGTTCGCACC